>NZ_JAIUHH010000019.1:0-122350 GCF_020165015.1 Mesorhizobium sp. CA7 | reverse complement strand
TTGCCGCCGGTGTTCTGCGCCGCGTTGGTCTCGGTCAGCTCCGCCGTGCTGGTGCCGGTGATCACCGCCGCGTCGTTCACACCATTGATCACCACCGACAGCGTACCCACGCTGAGCGTGCCGTTCGACATCTTGATCGTATATTGGATCGTGTCCGTGAACTGCTCGCCAGCGCCGAGCGCGTTGATCAGGGGGGCTAGAGTGGTTGCGTCATAATGAATCTTGTTGTCGGTGCCGATCCAGAATTTCGCCCCGCTCGTGCTGCTGGTTTCGATGACGTTCGCACCGTCCTGGATCAGCAGGTCCTTGTTGTAATCAGCGAACGCCTTGTTGGTGACGACAATCCCGGCCCCTCCGTTATCGTTCTTGATGCCGTCGTCCACCGAATAGATCGTCGTCTTGGTTCCGCCGCCGCTCGCCGCGAGAACGTCGAATGTGAACAGGAGGCTGCCGTCCTCGCTGCCGGATTGCGTCAGATTGGCTGCCGCGCCCGAATTCGAAAACGTGACGGTCGAGCCTGAAACTGTTGTGGTCGCCATTGCCAATTACCCCCTGTGATCCCTTTGCGAACGACCAAAGTGTTCGCCCCGACGGTTACTGCTGATCCTGGTGCGGACGACGCAAGCGAATGCTTCCGCCCGCGGCGGTTGGTCAGGACCAAGCCACTCTGATTGAACGTAAAAACTTCTCTCGCCGAGAGACAAAACCCCACCCCAGAGCGCTTGCACGCTCGCACCCAACGTTCCTAGCTGGCGTGCCCCCCTTCGGTCGCCGCAATCGCGGGACAAGCAAACCTATATTCAGGTATATTAGCTTTTTACGATTTGGAAACCATAACGGAATATATATCCCCGCGTAATGTTAACGATTCATTAAACATTTAACAAATCTGCCACCCCATCGATTGATGCCTGTGTCTCCCAAAGTGGGCTGCGATTTGGAGGGAATGATATGCACAAAACAAAGACTTAAAGTGCACGGCCCGAGTCCGTTTCGGCGCAGCGTCATTTGATGGCGCAGCGTTGACTTCGCCATCGCTCGGTCGCTGGCATTTCTGTTGGAATTTTATCGGTACATGTAGTGCTGCGTGCCACCGACAAAGCAGGCTCGCCGTCAACCAATGGCGCAAAGGCTGCCAGAGCGCGGTCGCCAGCGTCTTCCGATGTCAGCCAGCCAGGCTGTCCTGCTCCACGGCGTTCGGGTCGCCCGGCGCCGTCGCCCAGGCGAGTTCGACCAGCGTCACCGTGCGCCGGCCGGCTCCGTCGACCTGGCAGACGATGAGGCCCTGCTCCTCGATATAATCGAGCAGCCGGCGCGCGCGGCGCAGCGAATGCGAACCGTAAGCCCGCGCGATCGCCGCGTCGCTCGGGCAAGGCCAGCCTTCCTTGGCGGCGCGCGCGATCATCATGAAAACGCCCTGCATGTCTTCGGGCAGCAGCGAGGCGCGCACGGAAACGTCGCGCCAGGCGTCGTCCTCGGCCATGTCGGAGCCGACGCCGGCGCGGGCGCGCGTCAGCATGCGGCGGAACTCCGACAGGTCGGGCACGACCGAAGCGAGGCCCTCGATGCGGCAGCGGACCACGAACTCCTGGTAGAGCACGCCGATGACGCGGAACCCCGCATCCGGCTCCGCCAGGATGGCGCGCAGGATGCGGTCCATCCGCTCGCGCCGCTCTGCCAGGTCTTCGGCGCTTGGCTGCGGTTCCATCGGCTCGGGGCGGATGTCCAGCGGCGCGGCCTTGGCCGCCATCAATTGGTCGAGCAGGTCGGGCGAAGGCCGGCGCTGCGGCCTGACCGTCTCCGGCGGCGGCGCGGCAAGAATGATCGCGCGCGCATCTTCGAGCGCGGCTCCCGGCATCGGCATCAGCCGCGGCGTGCCGTTGCGCGGACTGGTTTCGGTCTGGCCGATGCGCACGCCGAGCGGACGGCGCGACAAGGCAGGACCGAGCGCCATGAAATGCCCGCGCTCCAGGTCGCGAAAAGCTTCGGCCTGACGCCGTTCCATGCCGAGCAGGTCGGCGGCTCGCGCCATATCGATGTCGAGGAAGGTCCGGCCCATCAGGAAGTTGGAGGCTTCCGCCGCGACGTTCTTGGCGAGCTTCGCCAGCCGCTGCGTGGCGATGATGCCGGCAAGCCCGCGCTTGCGGCCGCGACACATCAGATTGGTCATGGCGCCCAGCGAGAGCTTGCGTGCCTCGTCCGAAACCTCGCCGGCGGCGGCGGGCGCGAAGAGCTGCGCCTCGTCGACGACCACGAGCATTGGGTACCAATGGTCGCGCGCGACCTCGAACAGCCCGCCGAGGAAGGCCGCGGCCCGCCGCATCTGGTTCTCGGCATCGAGCCCTTCGAGGTTGAGCACCGTCGAGACGCGGTGGATGCGCGCCCGCTCGCCAGCCGCCTGCAGGCCGCGCTCGGTATGTTCCTCCGCGTCGATCACCAGATGGCCAAAGCGTTCACCCAGAGACACGAAGTCGCCTTCCGGGTCGATGATGGTCTGCTGCACCCAGGGCGCGCTCTGCTCCAGAAGACGGCGCAGCAGATGCGACTTTCCCGAGCCCGAATTGCCCTGCACCAGCAGGCGGGTCGCCAGCAACTCCTCAAGGTCGAGGGCCGCCGACGCGCCTGCGCTCGTCTGCCCCATCTCGATTGCAACGGTCATATTTCGACTCGGATCGTCTCCCTGCGCGCGACGGGCTTATCAACCCGAGCGCGGTGCGTCGAGCTTACGCTGCCGTTAGCCAGCAGGTGTCCACATCTCACGGCAGGCTGCCGCCAGCCACACTGGTCGGACCACCATTTTGCTGGCACATTCCAACCGTTGGCGTATCATCTTTTGCGGGAGGGTTCATGGCAGGAGGAGGCCGATGAACGTCGCTGCGGAAGTGCCCGTCATAGATCCGACGGTGCAAGACCTTGTTTCATCTGCTCTTTCGAAATTTCGCGCCGGCGATACCATCTCGACCCGGGCGATGCTCGACGCCATACGCCGATCCGACCCGGCTTGCCAGGACAGTGACGACCATCTCATCGAACTGATCGTCATGGCCGCCGTTGGTAAGACCATGGGCGTCGTGTTCGACCACCGCTCGCCCGATGAGCGGTTGCCACGGCTGTCCTAGCGAGCCCGTCGGCTGAAGCCTTCGCTAACGTCGTCAATGACAAACTGACAGACGCTTCGGCTAAGCTCAGTCGGCGTCCGATAGCTCCTTCCTAGCTGCCCAGCGGATGCGGCATGTAGCCGACAAAGCCGGCAATCTTCCAGCGTCCGCCGACCTTGCGGCAGAAGTAGAGCGTCTGCCATTTGAGCCGGTCGACGCCGCCGTCTGCCTTGGCGACCGAGCCGTCGAACTTCTTGTGCAGCACCGCGCGGTCGCCGTCGACGTCGATGTCGCGCATGTTGGTGACGCGAAACAGCGCTTCGCGCAGCGGCTCGGCGAATTTCGTCGCCGCGGTTTCCTTGGCCTGCCGCAGCCATTCGTCGCGATAGACCTCCAGCCGGGGGAACTGCAGCCGCCAGGCATCTGCATTGGCAAGGAAATGCGCATGCATGCCGAAGAAGCTTTCCGCGATGAAATCGTCCTCGACCATCGACCAGTCCTGACCGAGGAAGGCGTCGATATCGCGCCGCACCAGCATTTCCCACAGCGCGTGGCGGTCGGCATCGCCTTCCGGAAACGGATTCTTGTCGAAGGTCATGCCGATCTCCCTCATATGCGCGGCCGATTTCAAGCCGCGTCGAGCGCAAGATGCTCAGGCTTCTGTAATAAAGCAACATGGATTTCGAAAGAATGTTGCTTTCCGACATTGGCTCTAGGAGGATCGTGCCGACAGGCGTAGACGGCTATGCAACCCGGTTCCCGTCGTCGATTGAAGGAGGCTCCCCTTGTCCAAGCAGTGCTTTGGGAAATCCCACGTTCCGCTCTCGCCCGCCGTCCGTGCCGGCGATTTCGTCTATATTTCCGGTCAAGTGCCGGTGGGCAGCGACGGGCTCGTGATCAAGGGCGGCATCGCCGAGCAGGCCGAGCAGGTGCTGCAGAACGTCAAAGCGGCCCTGGCGCTCGCCGGCTGCACCATGGACGATGTGGTGAAGACCACCGTCTGGCTGGAGGACGCGCGCGATTTCGGCACATTCAACACCGTTTATGCAAAACATTTCCCGAAGGATCCGCCGGCGCGGACCACGGTCGAATCGCGCCTGATGATCGACATCAAGATCGAAGTCGAAGCCGTCGCCTATCGGCCGGTCTGATCGCCCGGTCGGATCGCTTGAAGCAATTCCAGGAAAAGTGCTTAGCGGTTAGTTCGGCGACTTCGCCGTACCTTCCGTCCGGAATTGCGTGAAACGAACCAACAAAGCGAGGGCACCGATGCAGTTCGATCTCCTGATCAAGGGCGGGCGCCTCATCGATCCCGCATCGGGCTTGGACGCGCCACGCGATGTTGCCATTGCCGATGGCCGCGTCACCGCGATCGACGCCGCCATCAATGCCGAGGCGGCGAGTGAAGTCGTCGATGCCAGGGATTGCATCGTCACGCCCGGCCTAATCGACCTGCACAGCCACGTCTATTGGGGCGGCACCTCGCTCGGCGTCGACGCCGACCGGCTCGCCGCCAAGAGCGGCACCACCACTTTCATCGATGCCGGCAGCGCCGGCGCCGGCAATTTCCTCGGCTTCCGCCGCCACGTCATCGAGCGCTCGAAGGTCCGCATCCTCGCTTACGTCAACATTTCCTTCGCCGGCATTTTCGGCTTCGCCAAGACAGTGTCGGTCGGCGAATGCGGCGACCTCAGGCTTTGCGAGCCGCGCGAGACGGTGGCTGCGCGAGCACGCCGATGTCGTCGTCGGCGTCAAGGTCCGTTCCGGGCAAGCATGCCGGCGGCTCGAGCGGCATCGCGCCTGTCGACCTCGCGCTCGAAGCCGCCGACAAGGCCGGCCTGCCGCTGATGACGCATATCGACGAGCCGCCGCCCGGCCGCTCGGAAGTGCTGCCCAGGCTGCGCCGCGGCGACATTCTCACCCATTGCTTCCGGCCTTTTCCCAACGCGCCGGTCTTTGCCTCCGGAGCGGTGCGGCCGGCATGCGGCTGGCGCGCGAGCGCGGCGTCATCTTCGACATCGGCCACGGCATGGGTTCCTTCGACTTCGAGGTGGCGAAGGCGATGCTTGCCGAAGGCCTCGCGCCCGACGTCATCTCCAGCGACGTGCATCTCTACTGCGTCGACGGTCCGGCCTTCGACATATTGGTCTGCATGTCGAAGCTCATGGCGCTCGGCATGCCGTTGGTCGAGGTGCTGCGCGCGGCGACGCAGCGGCCGGCGGAGGCGATCGCAAGGCCGGAACTCGGCACGCTGAAGGTCGGCGGCACCGGCGACGTCGCCGTGTTGAAGCTGCAGCCCGGCCGCTTCACTTTCGTTGACGCGGTCGGGACGTCACTGGTCGCGGATCAGCGACTAGTCTCCAAAGGCATCGTCATCGGCGGCAAATGGTGGCCGAACGAAGCGCCCGACCACAATGAGACGGAGCGCTTCGAGGCCCATGCGCATCACACGCATGTCGATGTGGCGGCGAGGCATTTTGGGCGGGGGTATGATTAGCTGATCTCTCCTTGAGGGGAGATGGCCGGCAGGATTGCGGCGGCGGCGCGTTTGACGAATGGCTTCCCCCACTCCGTCGCTGCTTCGCAGCGCCACCTCTCCCCCCTCCGGAGGGAGAGGAAGGGAGCCAGCTGGAATAAGCGCGCGCCTTCCTCTCCCCCGTCGATCGGGGGAGAGGTGTCGAGCGAAGCTCGACGGAGTGGGGGTCGATCTTACCCAGCGTTGCTCGGCTCCCCATCCACCGGCGTCGCTATCCCCTCCATGCGCGCCTTGAGCTGCAGCGCCACGAACTTCGAGTAGAATCTCGACAGCGCCAGATTGCCACCGTGGAACCATAGCGCTTCCTGCGCCGTCGGCTTCCACATATTGCGCAATTCGCCCTGCCATGGACCCGGATCGCCCTTCACGCCGGAGCCGAGGCCCCAGCACGGACCTACCTTGTCGGCGACCTCGCGCGAGACTATCCCCGCTACCGTCTCGTTCATCGACTGGTAGCCGGTGCAGCAGACGATCGCGTCGACGGCGAGCTCGCTGCCGTCTTCAAACAGGATGCCGTCCGGCGTCAGCGACTTGATGCCGACGCCGCTTTTGACCTTGATCTCGCCGTTCAGGATCAGCTCGCACGCGCCCACGTCGATGTAATAGCCAGAGCCTGTCCGATAGGCCTTCATCAACAGCCCTGTCTCGTCCTCGCCAAAGTCGATGGCGAAGCCGCTGTCGCTGAGGCGCCTGTAGAAATCCGCATCGCGCCCCCGGATCACGTCATAGAGCGCGCGCTGACCCTTCGGCACCAGCGCGAAGGGCATCGAGGCGACGATCATGTCGGCCTTGTCGGTGGTGATGCCGCGCGCCAGCGCCTTTTCCGAGAAGATCTCGAAACCGACATCCATCAGCGTGTCGGACTTAACCACCGTCGTCGGCGAGCGCTGCACCATGGTGACCTTGGCGCCCGCTTCCCACAGGTCGACGCTGACATCGTGGCCTGAGCTTGCAGCACCTATCACCGCCACGCGCTTGCCGCGAAACTTCTCGCCGGTGGAATATTGGCTGGAATGCAGAAGCTCGCCCTTGAAGCTGTCGGCGCCCGGCAGCTCGATCTGCCGCGGCGGGCCGTAGGCGCCGGTAGCGAAGACGATATGCTTCGGCTTCAGCGTGATGCGCTGGCCGACGCGGTCGACCACCACGGTCCAGACTTTTTCGGCCTCGTCATAGGCGGCGCTGATGCATTTGGTGGCGACCCAGTAGTTCAGCTCCATGACGCGGGTATACATCTCCAGCCAGTCGCCCATCTTGTCCTTGGGCGTGAAGACCGGCCAGTTTTCCGGGAACGGAATGTAGGGCAGATGATCGTACCAGACGGGATCGTGCAGCACGAGCGAGCGGTATCGGTTGCGCCAGGAATCGCCGGCGCGCGCGTTCTTCTCGATGATCAGCGTAGGGACGCCGAGCTGGCGCAGCCGGGCGCCGAGCATGATGCCGCCCTGCCCGCCGCCGATCACCAGGCAATAGGGCTGCTCATGCACGCCGAGATCGCGCGCCTCGCGTGCCCGTGCTTCCGCCCAGGTCTCGCGCTTCGGGTCGGCCTTGTGGCGGATGCCGAGCGGCCGCGCCGGGCCTTTCCGCTCCTCGAATCCTTTGAGCTCGCTCATCGCCGTGAACAGCGTTCGGCAGCGGCCGTCCTTGAGCCGCAGGATCCCCTCGCCGCGTGCCACCGCTGTCTCGAATGTGAACCAGGCCTCGACGGTGCCGTCGTCGACGCTGGGCTCTCCGGACAGCCGCCAGTGCGAGGGTTGCGCCAAGTGGAGCGTGGCCTTGAGCATTTCGCGGATCGCCGCCTGCCCCTCCATGGTCTTGATATTCCAGGTGAAGGTCAAGAGATCGCGCCAGTAGCAATGCTGCGCGAAGAGGTTCGTCGCCGCCTCGATATCGCCGGCCTCGAGCGCCCGGCCGAATGAGCCGAGCCAGGTTGCCGCCTGTTGCGATGGTGCGATGTCGAGCATTTTTCGTCGTTCCCTTTTTGTTCGAATTCTTTATCCCTTTCGGTCGACCATGTGAAGCGTATCGTCAAGGTCGAGGACAAGGAAGTGAAACTGTCGCCCAAGGAATACGACATCCTGCGCATGCTCGTGCAATATGCCGGCAAGGTGCTGACCCATCAGTTCCTGATGAAGCGGATCTGGAACGACTCGACCGACGTCCAATACCTCAGGGTCTATGTGCGTCAGCTGCGGCAGAAGATCGAGAAAACGCCGGACCAGCCGCGCTACATCATCACCGGGACGGGAGTGGGATACCGTTTGCGCGAGGTTGAGTAGCTGAGGCAAGCCGTGCTGGTTGGCCGAAACCTTCCAACTTCGTCATCCCTGGGCGGAGCAGCCGCGAAGCGGCGTCGCGGAGACCCTGGGATCCATTCCGTTACCTGGATTGTAGAGCGCAGCGGCGCAGAATTCTGCACCGTGAGCAGCGCTCCTATGTCACGGAATGGATCCTCGGGTCTGCGCGCGTCGCTTCGCTCCTTGCTCCGCCCGTGGATGACGAAGTGTTCAGCCGGCCGGTCTTCGACAACCTAGTCCGCCGACAGGTCCGCCGTCCGCGCCAGGGCGCTGCCGAAGCCGTTGAGCGAGATGGTGAAGGAGATCGGCTGCGCAGTGTCGGCCGCCGTGGCGTTGACCTTCAGCGTGGTGCCGTTCTGCAGCAAGGGCGTGATATTGGCGTCGAACGTCACCGGTACCAGGCAACCTACCGCCTGGCAGGTGTTGAACTGCAACGTGCCGTCCAGCTTCTTGTCGTCGATTTCGAACGAGATCCCGTTGGCCAAGGCGAGCCCGAAGGGCAGCGCCAGCGTGCCGGCGGCGTCCTGACCGGTCTTGGTCGTCAATTCGATCGCCAGCAGCCGCTGGCCGCTCTGCTTGTTGAACTGCTGATGCGACAGGCTGCAGACCTTGTTGGTGCCGGTGACCTGGCAGTTTACCGTCCAGTCGCCATGCGTCTCCGACAGCGCCGAGGCGCCGCCCGGCAGCTGCGGCTTGGCCGCTGCGTCGCCTGGCTGAGCGGCCGCGGGCGCCATCTTGTCGGCCTTATTTTGCGCGGCAACTCCCGCTGCCGGCACACCGGCAATGCAGGCGGCTGCCAGCATCGCCGCGAAATACGCGTATTTCGTCCTCATGAGATCCCTTCTTAGCCGCCGCCCGCGTCAGCTAAAAGCTGACCTTCAGAGACACGCTGACCGCATTCTGCTTGACCGTTTGCCGAAAGGCGTCGTCGTACCTGACAGCAACCCGACGCCGTTGACGCCATCGAGCTCCAGCCCGGCGCCGACCCGATACAGGGGCGAATCGATGGCTTCCGTCAAGTGCAATGCCGGATTGCCGGGCAGATTCTCGGCGGCGGCGAAATGCCTCTCGATCCACTGCTTGGTGGAGAACTCGACGCCGGCCTTTCCGCAGATCCGGGAACTGGCGATGGCGCTGACCGGGATGTCGGCCCCGATCTCCAGCGCCGGCGTCCCGGCATAGCCAATCGCCCGGCGTCGGTGAGCCGCATCACGTTTCGCGGTTACCCATGGCGTTATTGGCTGCCCGCATTATATGAAATGCATGGTTTTTTGTATGGGAGCCGCGCGGATGCTTCGTCACAGTCTGGCTGTTCTTGCGGGCGCAGTGCTGGCGGCCTCGGTTTATCTGATTGCGCCGTCTTATGCGCAGATCGTCATCCCGACGAACCGCAATGCATTGGTGCAGCAGAATGAGCTGCAGCAGTTGCAGAACCGCTTGCAGCGGCAGCAATACCAACAGCAGCAGCAAATCTATCGCGAACTCGACCGGCCGGCCCCGCCCAGGAGCCAGCCCGATGTGCCGGTATTTGACAAGACATGCCGGATGGAAGCGGTCGGCAACACGATTTCCAGGGTTTGCCGCTGACATTTTGTTTTTTTCAGTTTATTAGCCGACTTACTTGCCGGCAAAATGCCGGATTGCAAGGGCGGTGGTTCTAGAGCAATTCCAGGGAAAGTGTGACACGGTTTTCCGTCAGGAATTGCGTCAAAACTAAAGAGATGGAGCGGGTCGCCGTTTCCGTGAAACGGTGAAACGCTCTAGAGTTTGTAGGAGGACAGGTTTTTGCCCGCGCGGATAGCGTATGGCAGGGATGCTGCTCTGACGGAATTTGGAATGGCAACAACCAAGAAGAAAGCAGTCCGCAGAGCCAGGAAAGGCCAACGCATCCGCCAGGTGGCGGCCATTCCATATCGGGTGCGAGAAGACGGCAATCTCGAAGTGTTGCTGGTCACCTCACGCACCACGCGGCGCTTCATTGTGCCAAAAGGCTGGCCGATGAAGGGCAAGAGCGGGCGCAAGGCGGCAACGATCGAAGCCCGCGAGGAAGCCGGCGTGCTCGGCAGGACGCTGAAGCAGCCTGCCGGCACCTATTCCTATTGGAAACGCATGCCCGACGGCTTCATTCGGGTCGACGTTGTGGTCTATCTGCTCGAGGTCGCCGAGGAGCTTGTCGACTGGCAGGAAGCCGCGAACCGGCAGCGCGCATGGCTTCCGGCGGTCGACGCCGCCCTGCTCATCGACGAACCGGACCTTTCCACGCTGCTGAGGGATTTGACCGTTCCGCCAGCAAACGCGGCATAAGCAACCATCTTTTCAGTGCCGTCCGGCCGTACCGGCGTGCCGGCCCACGGCCGCGGCTTCAGGTGCGCGTCCTCATTCACTGCTTGACTCATGCATATCCCAATGGTTATACGTCAATCAATAGCCAACGGGTTATCGGTTAAATGACGACCGCGCATGACATGCTGTTCAGGACGCTCGCCGATCCGACGCGACGCGCCATCTTCGAACGCCTCTGCCGTCACGGCGAGCAGACGGTCGGAGCCCTGACCGCCCAGGCCGGGGTGTCGCAGCCGGCCGTGTCGAAGCATCTGGGCGTCCTCAAGGAGGCGGGACTGGTGCGCGACCGCCATGAGGGTCGCCAGACCCATTACAGTGCCCAGCTCAAGGCGCTCGCGCCGTTGATGGACTGGACGCGCCACATGGCGGGGTTTTGGGAAAGCCGCTTCGACGATCTGGAAGACCTGCTCAAAAGGATGGATCAATGAATGAGGCCGCAACGCGCTCCGTCATCGTCGAGCGCGAGATACCTTTTCCGCCAGAAAAGATCTGGCGCGCGCTCACCCAACCGCATCTCATCGAGGAGTGGCTGATGAAGAACAGCTTCAAGCCGGTCGTGGACCATCGCTTCAACATGAGCGCCGAATGGGGCGGCGTCGACTGCCAGGTGCGGACGGTCGAGCCCAACCGAACCCTGTCCTACAGCTGGGACACCAAGGATCTCGAGAGCGTGGTCACCTGGACGCTCACCCCGACGGGCAAGGGCACGCATTTGCGCATGGAGCAGGTCGGCTTCCGCACCGACCAGGAGCCGTATTACCGCGGCGCCACAGTGGGCTGGAAACGCAACTTCACGGCCCTGGAGCAGCTGCTTTCGCGGATCGATTGACGTCCGCCGAAGCCTCAAAAGACAGACACGGTCCCGGCGGGGCGGCAAACCGCAGGCGTAAGCAATGGAGACACCAAAATGAAGATCAAGCTGACCAGCATCTATGTCGACGACCAGAAAAAGGCCCTTGGCTTCTATACCGAAATTCTGGGCTTCACCAAGAAGGCCGACTTCACCAATGGGCCGTTTCGCTGGCTGACTGTCGTCTCGCCTGACGATCCGGACGGCACCGAACTGCAGCTGGCCCTCAACGACAATCCGGCGGCAAAGACTTATCAGCAGGCCATCTTCAAGCAAGGCCAGCCGGCGCTGATGCTGTTCACCGACGACATTAAGAGCGACCATGAGCGCATCAAGGCCAATGGCGGCAGTTTTGCCATGGCGCCGACCGCGGTGACCGGCGCGACCATCGCGCAGCTCAACGACACCTGTGGCAACCTCATTCAGCTTTCGCAACTGGCGCACTGGTAGAGAGCTCGATCCGTATCGTCATTCGCAAGGGAGGTTATATTGAACTGGAGCAAGTGGATCAGGCAGCTTCACCGCTGGCTTTCGATCATCTTCACCGTCACCGTCATTGCCAATTTCGCTGCCATGGCCATGGGCCCGCCGCCCGCCTGGATCGTCTATTCGCCGTTGATTCCGCTTTTCCTGCTGCTGTTCAGCGGCCTCTATATGTTCGTGCTGCCCTATGCCGCCAGATGGCGCGGGGAGCCGGCGGGCGAGCGCACGGGATCGGCCTGATGGCAAAGACGAAATCGAAGGCTGCCGGATCCGCGGACGCCAAACCTGTCCTGCTTTCGGGCGGCAACCCGCAGATCGCCAAGGGCTATGGCGATGCTCCGGTGCAGGCCTATATCGCGGCGATGCCGGGCTGGAAGAGCGAGGTCGGGCGCCGGCTCGACCAGCTCATCATGCAGGCCGTCCCTGGTGTGCAAAAGGCTGTCAAATGGAACTCTCCCTTCTACGGCATGGAAGGCGAAGGCTGGTTCCTCGGCATCCATTGCTTCGCCAAATACATCAAGGTGGCGTTCTTCCGCGGCCTGTCGCTGAAGCCCGTGCCGCCTGTCGAATCCAAGAGCAAGGACACACGCTATTTCCACATCCACGAGAACGAGCCGATCGACGAGGAGCAGTTCGTCTCCTGGGTGAAGCAGGCAAGCCGGCTGCCCGGCGAACGGATGTAAGCGCACGAAAAATCAAGCGCCATCTCCCCGAAAGGGCCATGGTGGCGATCTCTTATTCAGCATCGAGGAGAACCGTACATGCAACAAGGCGACGTACAGGACGGCAAGTCTGCGTCCGAACTGATCGACGGACGAATCAAGGAGCTGGGCGACTGGCGGGGCGAGACGCTTGCCCGACTCCGCGCTCTTATCAGGGAGGCGGCGCCCGAAGCCGTCGAGACATGGAAATGGCGCGGCGTCCCTGTCTGGGAGGATGCCGGCATGATCTGCACCGGCGAGACTTACAAGGCAGTCGTCAAGCTGACCTTCGCCAAAGGCGCGGCGCTGCCCGATCCCAAGAAGCTCTTCAACTCCAGCCTGGAAGGCAACACCCGGCGCGCCATCGATTTCAAGGAAGGCGACAAGATCGACGCCGACGCCCTGAAGGCGCTCGTCCGCGAGGCCGTTGCGCTCAACAAATCCAAGACCAGGCGCTGAGACGAGACTGTCGCGCGGCGCTATCGGATTGATGTTGCCGGCTTTTCTTCCGCGCCCTCGCACCGTAAACCGATATTAGGCACGAAATATCGGCATCAAGCGTGTAAGCGTCCTTCTGTTGCTGAGCAATAACTCATGAAACAAATACTGGGCAAATTTATCGACCGTTAATCCAGGCACGTTATTTGGATTGATGTCGCCAGTAACCGGACGACATGTGGGGAAGAACATCGTCTCAACCGGCGGATGAGCCAGTCGGACAGACACCGAGGGGGCCTGCGCACGCGCCATGGGAATGGGATGAAGCTCTCATCGACCGATGCCGCCCCGCGTCTCATCGGGCTGGTCTGGCCCTTCGTCGCGGTCGTCCTGATCCAGGCGCTGATTGCGACCCTCAGCCTCCACACGTTGTCAGCCGTCCGCGCCTATGTCGGCGGAGAAAGCCAATGGTCGAAGGGGCAGAAGCACGCCATCTATTTCCTCAGCCTTTATGCCGACACCGGCCGGGAAGAGTATTTCAGCGAATATCGTCAGGCCATCGCCGTGCCGCTGGCCGATCGCGCCGCGCGGCTTGCGCTCGAACAGGCTGAGCCCGACACGAATGCGGCCAGGCTTGGCTTTCTCGGCGGCAACAACCATCCCGACGATGTCGCCGGCCTGATCTGGCTGTTCCGGAATTTCCGCGGCGTCAGCTATCTCGACACGGCGATCCGCCACTGGACGGCTGCCGACGAGATGATCCTCGCCATCCAAAGACTTGGCGACGACATGCATCGCAGGCTCGAAAAAAGGCCGCCATCGTCAGCCGAGATCGCTCTCTGGAAAGTGCAAATCCACCAGATCGACCATCGGATCGGGCCGCTCGCCAAGGACTTTTCGGACAGTCTCGGCGAGGGATCGCGCTTCATCAAGACGGCGCTGACGGCGGCCAATCTCGCGACAGCCGCGCTGCTTATCCTGCTCGCCGTCTGGCGCACGCGAAAGCTGATGAAACAGCGCCAGGCATTTCAGACAGCCCTCAGCGCCGAGCGCGAGCGGGCTCAGATCACATTGGCCTCGATCGGCCAGGCTGTCATCAGCACCGATGCCAAGGGGCGGCTGGACTATATGAATGCCGGAGCGGAAAGGCTGCTTGCCTGCTCTTTACCCGCCGCCAAAGGCAGATCGGTCGCCTCGTTGTTCCGGCTCGTGGACAAGGACAGCGGCGTCGAGGAGACCGATCTGATCCCGCGCCTGCTGGCGGGCGAGCCGCGCCGCTCCAATGTTCGCCCGCAGCTTCTGGAGCGCCCCGACGGTTCGGTCGTGCCGGTGGCGCTGAACGGCGCTCCGCTGATCGTTTCCGGCTCGATCCTGGGTTGCGTCCTGGCCCTGCAAGACATGACGCGCGAGCAGGACTATATCGAGCGCCTGTCGTGGCAGGCATCGCATGATGCGCTGACCGGTCTCGTCAACCGCCGCGACTTCGAGAAGCGTCTGGCGAGTGCGATCTCCGAAGACCCGGAGAAGTCGCGCCGGCACGCGCTGATGTATCTCGACCTCGATCAGTTCAAGCTGGTCAACGATACCTGCGGCCACGCCGCCGGCGACCAGTTGCTGCGCCAGATCTCGGCGCTGCTCGCCAACGAGCTGCCGCCCGGCGACATCCTGGCGAGACTGGGCGGCGACGAGTTCGGCGTGCTGCTCTTCGATTGCGATGCCGACTGTGCCGCCGCCACCGCCGAACGATTGCGCGCCACGGTCCAGGATCTGCACTTCTCCTGGGAAAGGCGTCCCTTCAACATCAGCGTCAGCATCGGCATGGTCGAGGTCGCCAATGTCGGCATGACGCTGGAGGAGGTGCTGCGCGCCGCCGACGTCGCCTGCTACATGGCCAAGGAAAAGGGCCGCAACCGCGTCCAGCTCCACAGCGACGGCGACACCGCACTTCGCGAGCGCTTCGGCGAGATGGCCTGGGTGCAGCGCCTGCATGCTGCGCTGGATGAGAACCGCTTCCGGCTGCATGCGCAGGAGATCGCGCCGTTGCGCGACGATATTGCCGAGGCAGGCGCGCATGTCGAAATCCTGCTCAGGCTGACCGACGAGGACGGCAGCTTCGTCACCCCGCAGAGCTTCATTCCGGCGGCGGAGCGCTACGGACTGATGCCGGCGATCGACCGCTGGGTGGTACGCAACGCCTTCGCCATATTGGCGTCGCGACGCACCGATCCGCACGCGGCGCCGATATCCACCTGCGCGATCAATCTCTCCGGCGCCACATTCGGCGACGAGACGTTTCTCGGCTTCATGCGTGAGCAGTTCGCCGCGCACGCCATTGCGCCCGAAACGATCTGCCTGGAGATCACCGAGACCAGTGCCATCGCCAATCTGACCGAGGCCATGCGCTTCATCGCCGATCTGCGCAGCCTGGGCTGCCGCTTCGCGCTCGACGATTTCGGCTCCGGCATGTCGTCCTTCGCCTATCTGAAACATCTGCCGGTCGACTACCTCAAGATCGACGGCGGCTTCGTCAAGGACATGCTCGACGACCGCATCGATCGCGCGATGGTCGAGATGATCCATCACATCGGCAAGGTGACGGGAAAACGCACCATCGCCGAATTCGTCGAAAGCGATGGCATCGTCGAAGCCTTGAAGGCGATCGGCGTCGACTACGCGCAGGGCTATGCCATAGCGAGGCCTCAGCCATTCGACGCGACGACGGTGCTGGGCAGCCTTCCAGGTGCAAAGGCGGACGCGTGGAACGGAGTGGCAGGGGCCTTGCGCCGCAAGGCGGGTTAAGCGCTTTGCTTTCCGGATCCGGCCTGCCGTTCCAGCAGGATCGTCGGCTTCTCGTGGTAGGTGGTCCGCAAAATTTCTTTATAGCCGTTCCTTTCGGCCAACTTCTGCGAAGCGCCGTTTTCCGGATCGATGATGCAGACGGTTCTTGCCTGTCCGAACGTCTCGTCACTCCAGGCGACGATCCGCCCCACGACTTCGCTCGCAAGCCCTTGGCCATGCGCCTCCGAGGCCAGCGCCCAGCCGGCCTCCGGCACGCCTTCGAGAGACGGCACGATCTCGCGCTTGAGGTCGTGGAAGCCGGCCTCGCCGATGAAGCTCCCCCTCGCCTTGTCCTCGATCGCCCAGAATCCATAGCCGATCAGCGACCATAGGCCGGCATGGCGCAGGAAGCGCATCCAGCTCTCCTCCCGCGTGCGCGGCTTGCCGCCGATGAAACGGGTGACGGCGGGCTCCGCCCACATGGCGGCATAGGCTTCAAAATCGTCCAGCCTGTGCGGCCGCAAAACGGTGCGCGCCGTTTCGAGAAGCGGCACGCCGGCTTCGATCTTGATGCTCATGGCATTGCCCTCCATTGACGCGACCGCGCTTAGCAAAACAGCACGCTCGATCAAGAGCCAGGCCAATGCGTTGGCTCTTCCAGCCATAAAAGCCATGGCACGGCAGCATCGCTATGGGCTTTTTCCCCGGCGATGCTAGTTTGCGCGCGAAGCCGACCCAGACGCAAGTCGACCGAAGGAAGAACCATGGACACCACAGACCTGTTGCTGGCGATCGCGCATCACCTTCTGGTGTTCTCGCTGGCCGGCATCATCGGCGCCGAGTTCGTGCTGGTGCGCGGCGATTTGGCAGCGGCGACGCTGAAGCGCCTTGCCGGCATCGACCGCCACTACGGCATTATCGCCGCGCTGATCGTCATCGTCGGTATCTGCCGGGTGTTCTTCGGTCTGAAGGGCTGGGAATTCTACGTCTACAATTGGGTGTTCTGGGCAAAGATGGCGGCCTTCGTCATCGTCGGCCTGCTGTCGATTGTGCCGACTATGCGCTTCCTCTCCTGGAACAGGCAGGCGAGCGGCAATCCGTCTTTCGCGGTGCCGGCGGCGGAACTGGCATCGGTGAAGAACTATGTCCGCGCCGAGGGCTTTATCTTCCTGCTCATTCCAGTTTTTGCCGCGGCCATGGCGCGCGGCTACGGATATTAAAACTTTACTGAGTCAGACGGCCTCGACCGGAAACGTCTCATCCAGCGGCGCGATCGGCACCAGCGGGGCGGGCACGTCGGTGGTCTTTTCCTTCGACTTGCAGATGTCGGCGATGACGCAGACCGGGCAATCGGGCTTGCGCGCCTTGCAGACATAGCGGCCATGCAGGATCAGCCAGTGATGCGCATGGCGCATATATTCGGCGGGGATGACCTTGAGCAGCCCCTGTTCGACCTGATCCGGCGTATTGCCGGGCGCCAGCCCGATACGGTTGCCGATGCGGAAGATATGCGTGTCGACCGCCATGGTATGCTGGCCGAAGGCGACGTTGAGCACGACATTGGCGGTCTTGCGCCCGACGCCCGGCAGCTTCACCAGCTCGTCGCGATCCGGCGGCACCTGGCCTGCATAATCGTCGATCAGCGCCTTGGACAGCGCGATCACGTTCTTGGCCTTGTTGCGCCACAGACCGATGGTGCGGATATAGTCGCCGACCTTGGCCTCGCCCAATGCCAGCATCTTGGCCGGTGTGTCGGCCGCGGCGAACAGCGCCTTGGTCGCCTTGTTGACGCCGGCGTCCGTCGCTTGCGCCGACAGCACCACCGCGACCAGCAGGGTGAAGGCGTTGACATAGTCGAGCTCGCCTTTCGGCTCAGGCCGCTGCACGGAAAAGCGCTGGAATATCTCATGCACCTCGGCGGGGCTGTAGAGCGACCGCGTGGCGGCTTTTCGCGGCCGTCGACCAGGCGCCCGTCCGCCGCCCGGGATAGCGGGCTGAGGTTTTTTGACAGCTGCGGATTTTTTCGACTTGGGAGGCGCCATTTCCCTCCTATAATATTCCCTCATGAGCGACACAAACGCCTCGTTCCAGGCCGACGAGCCATTTTTCCAGGCCTTGCTGACGCCGCACCGCTCGCTCGGCCGCACCGGCTTCCTGATCCTGATGGGAGCGCTTCTGTTCGGCTGGGCGGTCACCGGCGCGTTCTTCCTGGCGCATGGCGCCTGGCCGGTGTTTGGCTTCTTCGGCCTCGACGTGGTCGCCGTCTACATCGCTTTCCGCGCCAATTACCGGGCTGCGCGCGCCCGTGAGGAGATCTCGGTCTCGCGCACCAGTCTCGACATTCGCAAGACAGCGCCTTCCGGCCGCTCGGAAAACCATCGCTTCAACCCGTTCTGGACGCGGTTCTCGATCGCCCGCCATGCTGAGATCGGCATCACCAAGATGGCCGTCGAGGCGCAAGGCAAGAGTGTCGCGATTGGCGGCTTCCTCAATCCCGACGACCGCGAAAGTTTTGCCACCGCCTTTTCGCGCGCGCTGGCGACCGCCAAGACGCGCTGATACGTCCAGTGTCTTCGCCCGGATGCAAATCTTAGCCCGAGGTTGCCGCCGACCTTGAGCCTTGAGAAATCATAGTCGATCCTGCGCACCGCCTCGTCGGCAAAGCGATCCTGGAGCAGCGAATTGGCCAGCCGGCTCTCCAGCGCCTTGCCGTAGAGCGTCATCAGCAAGGTCTCTCTTGCCCCGGTCAGATCAACCTTTTCGACGGTCATGATCGTCCTCTTCGGCGCGAAGCTGACTCTATCTGGGTGCGGATGGCGGGAAGGCAAGTTTCGGGTGGTGGCAAAGCTCTGGAGGACCGATATTCGCGGTCAAGGAGATATTGCCATGAACGCTCAGATGACCATGAATACGCGGATGAAACCAACCGCGATCCTTGAGAACGACATCACACCGGAAGGCAGCGACTACGACGTCGTGCGCCGCGCCATCGAGAAGATCAGCCTCGACTATCGCGACCAGCCCTCGCTCGAGGTGCTGGCCGAGGAAGTCGGCGAGACGCCTACCGGCCTGCAGAAACTGTTCACGCGCTGGGCCGGCCTGTCGCCCAAGGCCTTCCTGCAGGCGGTGACGCTCGACCACGCGCGCAGGCTGCTCGATTCAGGCATGCCGCTGCTGGAGACCTCGTTCGAACTCGGCATGTCCGGTCCGGGCCGGCTGCACGACCTCTTTGTCACCCATGAGGCGATGTCGCCCGGCGACTATAAGACCCGGGGCGCGGGTCTCACCATCCGCTACGGCTATCACATCTCGCCTTTCGGCATCGCGCTCATCATGGTCACCGACCGGGGCCTGGCGGGCCTCGCCTTCTGTGACGCCGGCGGCGAGCGGGCTGCCTTCGCCGACATGTCCGGCCGCTGGCCGAACGCGACTTACGTCGAGGACATGTCCGCCACCCAGGCTTACGCCGCGCGGGTCTTCGACCCGACGCAATGGCGCGCCGACCAGCCGCTGCGCGTGGTGATGATAGGCACTGATTTCCAGCTTCGCGTCTGGGAAGCATTGCTGCGCATCCCGATGGGTAGGGCCTGCACCTATTCCTCGATCGCGGCAAGCATCGGCGCGCCAAGCGCGAGCCGGGCCGTGGGCGCGGCGGTGGGCGCCAACCCGATGTCGTTCGTGGTGCCCTGCCACCGGGCGTTGGGCAAGTCCGGCGCGCTCACCGGCTATCACTGGGGCCTGACGCGCAAGCGCGCCATCCTCGGTTGGGAAGCGGGACAAGTGACGTCCTGAAAACAATCGATTTTTTCGCGCCTCCTTGCGAAAAACCGCGCATCAAATATAAAGCGGCACAAGCTAAACAAATAAACAGCCTTGTTCATGAAATGCAACCGGCGACAACCTCCGGTTATCGCCGCTTTCTTTGAAGTTGCTTTCCGTTGTTATTTCACTTAACGCTAAATTAACCACGATAAAGAGAAGATAACCCTACATTGAGCCGCATTATCCGGCTCGAAAGCGGGGTCTCAATGAAGTTCTTTCGCGCCGTCATGGCTGCGAGCGTGCTCGCCGCCTGCGGCGGCCAGGCAGCATCGGCCGCCACCACCGGAAATGTGCTGTTCAATGGTACGATCACCGCGACCTGCACGGTCACGATCAACTCCAACGGTACGATGACCGTCAGCAGCAATCTTCAGTCGCTGAGCTCGCATAATGCCGGCGGCTCAGCCGGCAGCGCTCAGGTCGATACCACGGGCGGCGTCTCGCTCAGCGTAGACCCGGTAACCACGACGACCGTGCCGGCTTCGGACGTTACGGCGACGACATGGACCCCCACCTTCGCCACTTCCGGCGCCCAGACGATTGCGGAAACCGGCACTGCGACGGCCCTGACGGTGCCAGGCACATCCACTGTCGCCGTCAATCTTTCCGGCACCAAGAGCGGCACGAACCGCTTCTCCGCCGGCAACTACCAAGCAACGGTGACGCTGCGCTGCGAATAGTCTTGTCGCGAAAGGAGTGATCCTTGAGAACGATTGCAATTCTGGCGGCGGGCCTGACTGCCGTGCTGTTTCCCATCGCCGCGACCGGCCAGTCGATGACGCCGATGCGGGGTGAGGTGCGATCCTTCGCGGATGCCTTCGCCGTTCGTGTCTTCCCAGGCAACCCGTATAACCAGCGCATACGTGTCGAGGTTCATGTCTATGACCAGGATTTCCAGCCGGTCGACGCCAAGATCACGCCAAGCGCCTTCCTTCTGGCCGGCCAGGCGTCGCGTCCGGTTCTGGTGGTCGTCCCGTTCGACGGCGCGAACGAGCGCAAGGTGCGTATCTGTACCGAGAGTATCCCCTTTCCAAGCGAGCAGACCCAGATAAGGGCACAGATATGCGGAAAGTTTTTCGGGCATCGCAGGTTCTGACCTTGTCCCTGTTGTCCGCCTTGGCTGTCGTAAGTCAGGGGCTTGCCGAGGACATCCTGAACCTGAATCAGAACCAAACCGGTTTCAGTCTGCCCGGCGTCAGCCTGCCTCAGGGCCAGGACGAGGTTCATGCCAGCGACGGCACGACCTGCCGCTCAGCCGTCTCCGGCAGCGGCGCCTATCTCGACCTCGGCGTCATCCGGGGCAACAACAGCAGCAATCAGGCCAATAGCGACATCGCAACATACGGCCGCGTGGTGATCCCGATCGGGCGGACGCCGAAACGCGTCGATTGCAGCCGCCTCTACGAGCTGGAAGTCGAGCGCCTGCAGCTTGAATTGAAGCTCCTGAAAATGGGCCTTGGCGCCGATGGTCAGACAACGGGGAGCACGACGGGCATCGCTGCCACGGCTTCCGAGGCTCCTACGGCTCGCTCGGCCGCATCGGCGGGATGGGCCAACGAAGGCTGGAGCATCAGAGGCACGACCGGCAATGAAAAGAAAAAGAAGAGGAAATAGCCGCGCGCTGCTTACGACGGCAGCGCTTGCCGGCTTCTGTCTCCCAGCACAGGCGGCGATCATCGGCACCTGCACCATCATGATCGGTGCCTCGGGAACGATGAAGTCGAACCCCTCTATCAACATATTCGGTTCCAAGCAGGCGGGCGGGTCGAGCGCCGGCGCCACCATCATCGCGAACTCGACGCTGTGTTCGATCCTGAACCTGCTAGACTGCTATACCGTCTCCGCGCCGGCGCCGATCGCCTTCACCTCGGCTCCGAGCGGCGGCGACACCGACGTCTCTTTCGCCTCAGTCTTTCGCCTCGACGGCTCGGGGCTGGATAACCCAGGCGGCTCGCCGCAGCGGCTGACCAACGGCACCCATACCATCCAGGTCGATCTGACCGCCACGAAATCGCCGGGCATCTTCCCGGCCGGCAGTTACCAGGCGGAGGTCACTGTCCGTTGCGAATGATGCTGTGGGCCAGACCGCGCCAGCGACGACATGATCTGGCAACCGGCGGGCTTTGCGGCTAGCTTCGCGCCCAGCCTGCAATTCCAGGGGAAAAAACACGCCATGCATTTCCCCTGGAATTGCGCAAGAAAGCAGAAGTCTTGGAGCAGGTCCGCCTTTCAGCACAGGCTGACCCGCCTCACCGGGAGGCAGTTTTTTGATTATCGTTGTCGGTTCGATCAACCTCGACCTCATCGCCAATGTCGACCGCTTGCCGGAACCCGGCGAGACGGTGCGCGGCTCCGGCTTCGCCACCGCGCCCGGCGGCAAGGGGGCCAACCAGGCGCTGGCCGCGGCGCGCGCCGGCGCGCAAGTGCGCATGGTGGGCGCGGTCGGCAAGGATAGTTTTGCCGCCGAGGCGCTCGCCCTTCTCAGGGCCGGCAATGTCGATCTGTCCGGTGTCGGCGAGACCTTCGCCTCCACCGGCACGGCGTTGATCCTGGTCGGCGGCGACGGCGAAAACGTCATCGCCGTCGTGCCGGGCGCCAATGATTCGGTTGTGCCGGGCGATGTCGCCAAGGCCTATCTCAAGAAAGGCGACGTCGTGCTCCTGCAGCACGAGATCCCGTTGCAGACCGTCGAGGCCACGCTCGACGCGGCGCGCGCGGCGGGCGCCGTCAGCGTGCTCAACACCGCCCCCTTCCGTGCCGAAGCCGCCGACCTCCTCGGCAAGGCCGACTATGCCGTCGCCAACGAAACCGAGTTCGATCTCTATGGCGAGGCGCTCGCGCTTTCGGGGCGCGACCGCCCGGCCCGCATGCGCGACTATGCCAAAAAGACAGGCCGCATCATCGTCGTCACGCTCGGAGGCGACGGGGTGCTGGCCGCCACACCGGGCGATTTCCTTGCCGTTCCGGCGCTGAAGATCACCCCGGTCGACACGGTGGGCGCCGGCGATACGTTTTGCGGCTATTTCGGCGCCGGCCTGTCGTCCGGTCTCTCACTTCAGGATGCGCTCACCCGCGCCGCCGCGGCCGGGTCGCTCGCCTGCCTGAAGCCAGGCGCGCAACCGGCGATCCCACTGGCCAAGGATGTCGACGCGACTTTGGCGGGCACCCGTTGAGCGATGCGCCCCGTCACAAAACATGCCGTGCCGCCGGCCGGCGATATCTGCCGCCTCTCCGCCGTTGAGCTCGCTGAAGGCATCAGACGGCGTCGCTTTTCGGTTCGCGAGGTGGTCGGCGCGTTCCTCGACCGCATCGAGGCCGTGAACCCACAGGTCAATGCCATCGTCTCGCTGCGCGAGCACGCCGACATCCTTGCCGAGGCCGACAGGGCCGATGCTCATCTCGCCCGTGGCGGCGAGGCCGGATCGCTGTACGGCCTGCCGATCGCCATCAAGGACCTTGCCCAGACCAAGGGGCTCAGAACCACCTTCGGCTCGCCGATCTTTGCCGATTTCATTCCCGACACGGACGACTTCTTCGTCGAGCGCGTCCGCGAGGCCGGGGCCATCATCATCGGCAAGACCAATGTTCCGGAATTCGGCCTCGGCTCCAACACCTACAATCCGGTTTTCGGGCCGACGCTCAACGCCTTCGACCCGGCGCTGACCGCCGGCGGCTCGAGCGGCGGCGCGGCCGTGGCGCTGGCGCTCGATATGGTGCCGATCGCCGACGGCAGCGACTTCGGCGGTTCGCTGCGCAATCCGGCGGCCTACAACAATGTCTACGGCTTCCGCCCCTCGCAGGGCCTTGTGCCTGCTGGCCCGGACTTCGATGTCTTCCATTCCCAGATGGGGGTCGAAGGGCCGATGGGCCGCAACATTCGCGACATCGCGCTGCTGCTTGATGAGCAGGCCGGCTATCACCCGCATGCACCGCTTTCGCACGACAAGACGGGCTCGTTCCTTGAAGGTTTGCGGACCAAAGCGTCAGGCGGCCGCATCGCCTGGCTGGGCGACCTCGGCGGTCGCTTGCCGACGGAGCCCGGCGTGCTTGACCTTTGCGAGGCCGCGCTTGCCCGCTTCGCCGATGCTGCCTTCCACAGCGAGGCCTTGGTGCCGGATGTTGACTTCGAGGCGCTGTGGCAGGCTTTTGTCACCTTGCGCCAGGCGAGCAGCGGCTGCGGGCTGAAGGCGCATTACGACGATCCGGCAAAACGCAGGCTTCTGAAGCCCGAGGCTGTCTGGGAAGTGGAGCAGGCGATGCGCCTGACCGCGCCGCAGATCCATGCCGCGACCGTCCGGCGCACCTCGTGGCACCGCACGCTGCTGTCGCTGTTCGAGCGCTTCGACCTCATCGCCCTGCCGACCGCGCAGGTCTTTCCGTTCGACGTGACCACCCATTGGCCGCGCGAGGTCGCGGGGCGAACTATGGACAGCTATCACCGCTGGATGCAGGTCTCTGCCTTTGCCACGCTGGGCGGCTGCCCGGCGCTCAACGTGCCGGCCGGCTTCGACGAGAAGGGCCGGCCCATGGGCATGCAATTGATCGGCCGCCCGCGCGGCGATCTCGCCGTACTCAAGGCCGGCGCCGCCTACGAGGCAACCCTGCCATGGGCGGCGGGAGCTGCATGACGGGCCGCCCTGCCCGGCCAGCTTGCGCCAGCGTCAATCCCGTGCATTGATCGCGCTCCGCCCAAGTCGGCGCTGTCCTGTTCGGGGGAAGATCATGTCGCTGGAACTCTACGCCACCTACGTCGTCGCCTGCATCGTCATCATCCTGGTGCCGGGACCCACGGTCACGCTGATCATCGCCAACAGCATCCGCCACGGCTCGCGCTCCGGCTTGGCCAACGTCGCCGGCACGCAGGCCGGGCTCGCCATCATGATTGCCATCGTCGGCATCGGCCTCAACACGCTGATCGCCGGCATGGGCCACTGGTTCGAATGTGTGCGGCTGCTCGGCGCCGCTTATCTCATCTGGATGGGCGTGCAAATGTTCCGCGCGAAAGGCGCGCTGAACCCCGACGGCTCGGCCAAAAAGCCGCGCGGCGGCTTCTTCCTGCAGGGTTTTCTGGTGGCGATCTCAAATCCGAAGACTTTGGTGTTTTTCGGCGCCTTCTTCCCGCAGTTCATCGCGCCGCAGGGCAATTATACGCTGCAGATCGTCGTCATGGGCCTGACAGCGATGATCTTCGCTGCCATGTCGGACTCGACCTATGCCCTTGCCGCAGGCCGCGCCGGGCGCGTTCTGTCGGCCAGCCGCGTCAAGCTGATGTCGCGCATCAGCGGCAGCTTCCTGGTCGGCGGCGGACTGTGGCTGGCGTTCTCGAAGGCGAAATAGCACCCCACCTTCTCCCCTTGTGGGAGAAGGTGTCGCCGAAGGCGACGGATGAGGGGTGTTCCAGGGAATGCCGACGTCTCACTCCGCTGGAGCACCCCTCATCCGTCTCGGCGCTTCGCGCCGATCCACCTTCCCCCACAAGGGGGGAAGGAAGAAGCGGCCCTTATAGCCGCCCGAGCCGCTCCACCAGCAGCGCGAAGAAGCCGTCATGGTCGATGTCGCGCATCACCATGGCGTTCTTTTTGCGCTTGGCGACGCCCCACCAGTCGATCACCGTCATGCCCATGGTGAGCTCGGAGGTCGTCTCGACGCTGACATTGCAGTGGCGGCCCTTGAACAGCTCCGGTTTGACGAGATAGGCGATCACGCACGGGTCGTGCAGCGGCCCGCCATCAGTGCCGTATTTTTCCTCGTCATAGCGCTCGAAGAACTCCAGCATCTCGGCGGTCGCGGTGCCGACCTTGGTGCCGAGCTTGCGGAAGGCCTGGATGCGCTCGGACGTGGTCAGCGCCTGGTGGGTGACGTCGAGCGGCATCATCACGATCGGAATGCCCGATTTGAACACCAGATCGGCGGCCTGCGGGTCGACATAGATATTGAATTCGGCGGCCGGCGTGACATTGCCGCCCTCGAAGAAGCCGCCGCCCATCAGGACGATTTCCTTGATCCGCGGCGCGATCCTGGGCTCGCGGATCAGCGCCAGCGCGATGTTGGTGAGCGGTCCGAGCGGGCAGAGCGTGATGGTGCCGCTTTCCTCGCGCATCAGCGTCTCGACGATGAAATCGACGGCATATTGTTCCTGGAGCGGCATGGTCGGCTCGGGCAGCTGCGGGCCGTTCAGGCCGGTCTTGCCATGCACCTCCTCGGCGGTGACGAGTTCACGCGCCAGCGGCCGGATGGCGCCGGCATAGACCTTGATGTCGGGCCGGCCGGCCAGCTCGCATATCTTGCGGGCGTTGTTCTGGGTCAGATTCAGCGGCACGTTGCCGGCTACCGCGGTGATGCCGACGATCTCCAGCTCGGAACTGCCGAGCGCCAGCAATATGGCGACGGCATCGTCCTGGCCGGGATCCGTGTCGATGATGATCTTTCTGGACTGGGGCATTTCAATTCCTTTTGGGAAGTCTTTTTGGGCGGGTTTTAGAGCATGGTTCCCGAAAGGTGGGAACCGGTTTTCGGACGAAATCATGCTCCAATGAAAGGCTGGATGAAGATGACGGTTCGACGAAACGCCATCCTGATTTGGCGGCTTGAACTTGATCGCGCGACGGACCATATCAAGACCATCGGGAAAAATGCCATCCGGGTTTTTCCAGTTTGTGTCGCTCTTCAGAGGACAGTGTAACAATGAGTCGAATGACGCCTTTCTCCAGCCCGCTTCTCCTGGGTTTTGATGCCATGGAAAAGACGCTTGAGCGTCTGGCGAAGTCCGGCGACAGCTACCCTCCGTACAATATCGAGCGCCTCAATGCCGCCGACGGCAAGGCCGAAAGGCTGCGCATCACGCTGGCCGTTGCCGGTTTTGCAGAAAGCGACCTCGATGTCACCACGGAGGAAAACCAGCTGATCGTGCGCGGTCGTCAGACCGACGACACCGAGCGCGAATTCCTGCACCGCGGCATCGCCGCGCGCCAGTTCCAGCGCTGCTTCGTGCTGGCCGACGGCATGCGGGTGATCGCGGCGGAACTGAAGAACGGTCTGCTGTCGATCGATCTCGATCGGCCGGAGTCCGAGCGGATGGTACGGAAAATAAACATATCGGTGAAAGACTGACCTTTGCCGATGGCTCTATGCGAGGCGGCCGATCCTGGCGTCCTCGCGCCAAGGAGGCTTGAAATGACCAGAACTGACGAAACGATCACCATGACCAGCGGCGAACTCGCCCATCTCGGCGAAGGTTCGGTCGCTTATCTCAGGAAAGTGTCGAGCGACGACCTGCGCGGCCGCTTCCCCGGCCTCGGCGAGATCGCGCCCGGCCTGGAGCTGTGGGCGCTGTTTGCCGCCAACGGCCAGCCGATCCTGCTTTCCGACGCCCGTGACCGGGCACTGGCGGGCGCGCTGGAGAACGACCTCACCACCGTCGCCATTCACTAAGGCGATTGCTGGCAGCCTGAAATGGAAAGGGCCGCTCCCGGCGGCCCCTCTAGGGTTTCATCCCAAAAACCAGGTTCGATCCCAAAACGTCAGGCCGCGTGCGAGGCCTGCGTATCAGACAAGAGCGCGTGGATCGCCACCGCGTCGCGCGTTCCCCTGATCTTGGCCACCGTGTCGGCATCGCGCAGCACGCGCGCGATGCGCGACAGCGCCTTGAGATGGTCGGCGCCGGCGCCTTCCGGCGCAAGCAGCAAAAACACTAGGTCGACCGGCTGGTCGTCCAGCGCCTCGAAATCGACCGGCGTTTCCAGCCGGGCGAAGACGCCGGCGATTCGCTTCACGCCGGCGAGCTTGCCGTGCGGAATGGCGATGCCGTTGCCGACGCCGGTCGAGCCCAGCCGCTCGCGCTGCAGGATGGTGTCGAACACCTCTCGCTCCGGAATCCCCGAAATCGCCGCCGCCCTCTCCGACAGCAATTGCAGAAGCTGCTTTTTGGAATTCGCCTTCAACGCCGGCATGATCGCCGGAACGCTGATGAGATCGCTGAGATCCATGCTTGAAACATCCCTTGCTCGCCTGCCGCGCCAGTCGTCGCCCCCTTGCGCGGCTGGCTTTTTAGCCTTGCGCGACTTTGGTCGTCGACGGATCGATCCAGCCGATGTTGCCATCCGGCCGGCGGTAGACGATGTTGAGATGGTCGGTTCCGGCGTTGCGGAACAGGAAGACCGGGCTGTCGCTGTTGTCGAGCTCGATGACCGCCGAAGCCACCGACATGGTCCGCAGCGTCAAGCTTGATTCGGCGACGATGACCGGAGCGAAGTCCTCCGGAATGTCTTCCTCGTCGTCGGCGAGGGGAGCCATCACGGTGTAGGCGATGTCGGTCGGCTCTTCGCCATTGCCGTTGCCGGTGTTGCGCGACTTCAGCCGGCGCTTGTAGCGCCGCAGCCGCGTTTCCAGGCGCTCGGCCGCCGCCTCGAAGGCAAGCGTCGGGTCCTGGGCATCGCCGGTCGCCTGCAAAGAAGCGCCGGAATCGAGCCGGACCATGCAGTCGGCGGAGAAACGCGACCCCGATTTGATGACCGTGACATGTCCTGAAAAACCCCGATCGAAATATTTCTCGATCGCCTCGCCGACCCGGTCGTTGATGCGCGTGCGGAACGCATCGCCGATGTCCATGTGTTTTCCCGAAATGCGTAGATTCATCTGAAAACTGACCTTCCTTGCTCAGGCTTCAAACTGTTCCCGAGTTTATACCCGTGGTGCGCGCGCACAAGCTTTGCAGCGGCATGCGCGCCGATTTTAGACCCGAACTTTCCGGTTGATCACAAGTCGCCTTCTTGGCCGTCCATGGCCGTGTCTGACGGACCCATTCGCTAGCGGGCATCACCGCCCTGCTCCATGCGGGCGGGCTTCTAGACACTTCATTGCGGCTTGTCAATGAAACTCGGGAATTGTGGGAAATCAGCACCGTCTCGCACCGGCCAGGGCTTGTCGAGATTCGCATCGGCTTAGCGGCCGGCGTTCGCGAGCGCCCGCTTCTCCCGCCGCCGCTGCACCGACGAGGGAATGTTCATGCCTTCGCGATATTTCGCGACGGTGCGGCGCGCGATGTCGACCCCGCTTTCCTTGAGCATGTCGACGATGGCGTCGTCGGAAAGCACGTCGATGGGCTTTTCCTCGTCGATCATCTGCTTGATGCGGTCGCGCACGGCCTCGGACGAATGCGCTTCGCCGCCTTCCGCGGAGGCAATTGACGCGGTGAAGAAATAGCGCAGCTCGAAGACGCCGCGCGGCGTCAGCATATATTTGTTGGCGGTGACGCGGCTGACCGTCGATTCATGCATGCCGATGGCGTCGGCCACCGTACGCAGGTTGAGCGGCTTGAGGTGACGCACGCCATGGACGAGGAAAGCGTCCTGTTGCCGCACGATCTCGGACGCCACCTTGAGAATGGTTTTGGCCCGTTGATCGAGACTGCGCGTCAGCCAGTTGGCGTTCTGCAGGCATTCGGCGAGAAACTCTTTTTCCGCCTGGTCCCTGGCATGGCTCGAAATGCGGGCGAAATAGACATTGTCCACCAGCACGCGAGGCAGCGTATCGGCATTGAGCTCCACCGCCCAGCTGCCGTCATTGGCGGCGCGCACCTCGACATCGGCGACGATCGCGTCGCTCGCGCCGCCCGAAAACGCCAGGCCGGGCCGCGGATCCAGCGCGCGGATCTCGGCCAGCATGTCGAGCAGGTCTTCCTCGTCGACGCCGCAGATGCGTTTCAGCGACTGGAAATCCCGCCGCGCCAGAAGCTCGAGGTTGGCGACCAGCGCCTTCATCGCCGGATCGAGCCGGTCGCGCACCGCCAGTTGCAGCGACAGGCACTCGGCAAGGTCGCGCGCGAAAAGTCCTGCTGGCTCGAAGGTCTGGCACACGCCAAGCACCCGCGCCACCGCCGCGCCGTCCGTGCCGAGCCGAACCGCGATCTCGTCGAGTTCGGTGCGCAGGTACCCGGCTTCGTCGAGCCCTTCGGCTAGCTCACCCGCGATAAGGCGTTCGCCGGGGCTCAAGGAGGCAAGCGCGATCTGCTCGCCGACATGTTCGCGCAGTGTGATGGCGGCCGCGGCCATGTCGCCGACGTCGAACCCCTCGGACGATGCTGCGCCCGCGCCGCCCCCGGCGGCCGACTTCCATTGCGCCGAGAGATCCGGCCCCAGCCTCTCGCTGGTGCCTGGGTCGTCGGGAAACAGGTTCTCCAGGGAAGAATCGAGCTTTTGCGAGATCGCTTCCGCGCTCCACTCCATCTCGCCCTCGAACCAGTCGCCTTCTCTGTCCTTTTCCGGGGATGTCTCGCTTTTCTGGGATAGATCGCCGGCGGCATCGTCCTGCGGCTCGGCCCGTTCCAGCAGCGGATTGCGCTCAATCTCCTCGTCGATGAAGCGCTCGAGCTCGACATGGGTGAGCTGCAGCAGCCGGATCGACTGCATCAGCTGCGGCGTCATCACCAGCGACTGGGATTGTCTGAGCTGCAGTTTGGCTGCCAGCGCCATGATGGACTTCAAACGCCTCGTCTACGCGTCGACTGTTTTTCGGTCGGGCATAGAAACTGGCCCGGCTTTTGCTTGTCAAGCAAAACGCTAGCAGCTGCGGCTTACCGGAGCGTTATCGAGCGCTAAAATGACCGAAAGCCGTGACGCGGTCATTGAAACCGCATCGAAACCCGCGGTCAGAGCGTGAAACCCTCGCCCAGATAGAGACGCCGCACATCGGCGTTGGCGACGATCTCGTCGGCGCGGCCATGCGTCAGCACCTGACCGGCATGGATGATGTAGGCGCGGTCGATCAGGCCGAGCGTCTCGCGCACATTGTGGTCGGTGATCAAGACGCCGATGCCGCGCGCCGTGAGATGGCGAACGAGTTGCTGGATGTCGGCGACGGCGATCGGGTCGATGCCGGCGAAGGGCTCGTCGAGCAGCATATAGGCAGGCCGCGTCGCCAGCGCCCGCGCGATTTCGAGGCGACGCCGTTCGCCGCCCGACAGCGACATGGACGGCGCCTTGCGCAGATGGCTGATGTGAAACTCCTCGAGCAGCTCGTCGAGCGTGCGCTCGCGTTCCTTGCGGCTCTTTTCCACCACCTCCAGCACGGCCCGGATGTTCTGCTCGACATTCAGGCCGCGGAAGATCGACGCTTCCTGCGGCAGATAGCCGATGCCGAGGCGGGCCCGCCGGTACATCGGCATCGAGGTGACATCGAAGCCGTCGATCTCGATCGAACCTTCGTCGACGGGAACAAGGCCGGTGACCATGTAGAAACAGGTGGTCTTGCCAGCGCCGTTGGGGCCGAGCAGGCCGACAGCCTCACCGGCGCGCACGCCGAGCGTCACACCGCTCACCACCTTGCGGCCCTTGTAGCTCTTGGTCAGCCCCTTGGCGATCAGGGTGCCCTTGAACTTCGCCTTGTCGGCGCCGACCGTCGCCGGCGCAGCGGGTTGTGCGGCTGCCCGTCCCGGGAGACGGGCCAGCAGCGAAGTCACGCCGGCCATTACTTGCTCGACGCTCCCTGCTGCGCGTCCTGTTTCTGCGGCTTGAACATCATGATGACGCGAGGACAGCCTTCGACATTGCCGAGGCCGCTCTTCATCTGCACGGTGAGCTTGCAGCCTTTGAGCACATTGTCGCCCTGCGACAGCACCACTTCCTTGCCGGAAAGCACCAGCACCTGCGTCTTCATGTCGAATTTGCCGGTGTCGCCGGTGGCGATCTGGTCGTTCGATTTGATGTAGACTTTGTTCTCGACCTCGAGATGGTCGATATTGGCGGCGCCCGTCATCGCCGATGCGCCTGCTGCGGCACTTTTGCCGGCATTGGCATCCTTGACATAGTAGACCGTCATCTTGCCGGCCTTGAGCAGGGTCGGCCCCTGATTAACCGTCACATTGCCGCTGAACACGGCCATGCTTTCGGCCTGGCGGACCTCGAGCTTGTCGCTTTCGATCTGGATCGGCTGGTCACCCGACAGCTTGAGCCCGGGAATCTGGCTGGTCGCGCTCGACTGCGCGAACGAATGCGCCGTTGCCAAAAACAGCAATGCGGAAGCAGCGCCCGGAAGCCATGCGGATTTACTGCGACGCATTCTGTTCTCCACCGTTTACCCCCGCTGCCTTCAGCGCAGTTGGATCTATGTTGACGCGAACCCGGCTCTCGAAGACCACGAGCCTGCCATTGTCCTCGACCGACATCGAGTCCGCGGTGATGCGCGACCCGCCACGGCTGACGTCGACCGGATTGCTCGTCTTCATAGAGCCTTTGCCCATGTCTAGGAAGATCGATTTGAACTTCGCCATCAGGCCGTCCGTCGTCGTCACGCTGACTTCGCTGGTCAGATCCATCGTGTTGGCGTCGCGATTGTAGATACCGTGCGCGGCATCCACCGACACGATGTTGTCAGTGGCGACGGGCAGTCTGGCGTTGATGCCTTCGAGGTCGATGACGGCCTGCTGGCCGACATCCTGCGTCGCCCTGGTCGCCGTCAGCGAATATGGCAGCTTCTGCTTGGTGAAGCCGTTGAGCTTCGGATTGGCCATCACCAGCTTGCCGTCGGAAAACGCCGTGCCGTCGGCCTGCACCGATACCGACAGCGGCGCTTTGAGGTAGGAATAGACCGGAAAGGCGACGGCGATCGCGACCGCGACCAGCGGCACCGCAAATTTCAGCACGCGGACGCGGCGCGAGTGCCGCCGGGCGCGGTTGAACGCATCGCCACGCGTGCCGCCTTGGTTCGCGGGAGCCGATGCCTCACCGGCATCGCTCGTTTCGTCAGATCGCGCCAACATCACTTTTCTAATGGACCTTTGCCCGCCCAAACACCGCCTATAGGTGGTATGCCGGCACCTACAAGCAAGCACAAGCGGAGGAAAACTGCAAAAATGTGACAGCTGCCGCCCGCAAAATCGAAAGGAATTCGGCGAGATGGCCTGTACTTCATAGCAGATACGGACTGCTTGCGTTAATTTTTCGTGAGCCTGGCGTCGACGCCCGAGGCCGAAGCCGGGCCTTTCGGAACAGTTCCGGGAAAGCTGCGAGCGGTTTCCGACAGGAATTGCATCAGGACAAGAAAGTAGAGGGGTCACCGTTCTGTGAAGCGGATGACCCGCGCCAGGAAACGGTAGCCGTGCGTAGAAGCTTGCTTTAAAAGCGTGCTTTCCCACCACCCACGAGGCTGACAATGGCAATGAGAGCCGACGACTTGATCGACCGCCGCCGCTTGCGCCGCAAGCTGACGTTCTGGCGCGTGGTCGCGTTTCTGGTTCTGGCGGCAGCGATCATCGCTTTCTCGAGCTGGGTCTATGACGACAATTTTACCGGCCGGGCGGTCCCCCACATCGCCAAGGTCAAGATTGAAGGCACCATCACCGAGGACGAGGAACTGCTCAAAAGACTGGAATCGATCCGCAAGTCGCCGGAGGTGAAGGGCGTCATCCTGTCGATCGATTCGCCCGGAGGCACCACGGTCGGCGGCGAGTCCACATTCGACGCCGTGCGCAAGCTTGCCGGTGACAAGCCGGTGGTGGCCGAAGTCGGCACGCTGGCGGCATCGGCCGGCTATATGATCGCAAGTGCAGCCGACCACATCGTCGCCCGCAAGACATCGATCGTCGGCTCGATCGGGGTGCTGATCCAGTATCCCGACGTCAGCGGTCTCATGGACAAGCTCGGCATCAAGCTGGAAGAAGTGAAATCCTCGCCGCTCAAGGCTTCGCCCTCGCCCTTCAAGCCGACCAATGACGACGAGCGCGCCATGGTGCGCAAGCTGATTCTCGACAGCTACGACTGGTTCGTCGGCATCGTCGCCGATCGCCGCAAGATGTCGCATGAGCAGGCGCTGGCGCTTGCCGACGGTTCGATCTTCACCGGCCGCCAGGCTTTGGCCAACCACCTGGTCGACGCCGTCGGCGGCGAGCAGGAGGCGATCGACTGGCTGGCGACGAAGGGCGTGGACAGCAAGCTCAAGGTCGTCGAGTGGAAGGACAAGGACAGGCGTGGCGGTTTCCTGTTTTCCCAGTCGATGGCAAAAGTGGCGGCCAAGGCGCTCGGCCTGCCGGATGCCGGCGGCGATATCATTCACGAACTTGGCGCCGACCGCTTGTTTCTTGACGGTCTCGTTTCGGTCTGGCACCCTTAAGGTGCCGTTGGGACGAGCCGAAAAAGCAATAAAATCATCCTGATAATCGGTTGCAGTGGTTTTACGGGGAATGTTCTATGATCAAATCCGAGCTTGTGCAGATCATTGCTGCACGCAACCCGCACCTTTTCCTGCGCGACGTCGAAAACATCGTCGGCGCGATCTTTGACGAGATCACCGACGCGCTTGCTGAGGGCAACCGGGTCGAGTTGCGCGGTTTCGGCGCCTTTTCGGTGAAGAACCGTCCGGCCCGCACCGGCCGCAACCCGCGCACCGGCGAGTCCGTCGAGGTCGAGGAAAAATGGGTGCCGTTCTTCAAGACCGGCAAGGAGTTGCGCGAAAGGCTGAACGGCGGCAAATAGGCGCCGGGCCGGCGGGTCGAAACGGCATCTTGGCGCCTAAAGGCATGTCTCCCGAAAGTGGAGACCGGTTTCAGGACAAGGACATGCGCGCCTCAAGAAGCCTCTCCATGGAGATTTGATGTTCAATCGCTTCGTCCTCGTCGTGGTCTTCGTGCCGCTGGCCGTCATCCTGATCGCGCTCGCCGTCGCCAATCGCGGCCCTGTCGCCTTCACGGTCGATCCATTTCATCCCGGCAATCCTGCGCTGACGCTGAACCTGCCGCTTTTCATCTTCCTGTTCCTGGCTTTGGCCATCGGCATGGTCGTTGGAAGCCTGGCCACCTGGGTGAAGCAGGGACGCTATCGCAAGCTCGCGCGCCAGCGCGGCCTCGAGGCGGAAAACCTGCGCCAGGCGGTGAGCCGCACGCCCGTGGCGCCCAAGGGACCGGCGCTGCCCAGCCCGACGAATTAATGCATGTCGCCCAGAAGTGCGCAGCGGTTCTGGGACAACGGCATGCATCGAACAAAGGCTTAAAGCGCGTCGCCTGAATCTGTTTTCAGCGCGACGCGCTTTAGCAATTCCAGGCAAAGTGCGTAGCGGTTTTCCGTCCGGAATTGCTTAGAAGACAGTCGAGCGTCATTTCGACACCACGGAGCTTTGAATGCTGACCATTTCGGCCGCCGAGGTCGACCGCGCGCTGACCTTTCCGGGCCTTGTCGAGACTCTGCGCACCGCCTTCCGCGATGGCGCCGTGCAGCCGGTTCGCCACCATCATGGCGTCGAGCGGCCGGACGGCGCCGCCTCGACCTTGCTTTTGATGCCGGCCTGGACCGACTTCAACGCCGCCGGCACCTCCGAGGGAGGCCATATCGGCGTCAAGATCGTCACCGTGTCGCCGGACAACAATGCCATCGGCAAGCCGGCGGTCATGGGCCTTTACCTTTTGCTCGACGGCGTCACCGGCGAGCCGCAAGCGCTGATCGACGGCCAACGGCTGACGCAGTGGCGCACGACCTGCGCCTCCGCGCTCGCCGCCTCCTATCTCGCCCGCAAGGACGCCTCGCGGCTTCTGGTGATCGGCGCCGGCGCGCTGTCGCCCTTCCTTGCCAAGGCGCATTCGGCGGTCAGGCCGATCACATCCATCCGCATCTGGAACCGCACGCCGGCCAATGCCGAAAAAGTGGCCGCCGCGTTGCGCGCCGAAGGCCTTCCGGCAAATGCCGCCGGCGATCTCGACGCGGAGCTTGCCGAGGCTGACATCGTCGCTTCCGCGACCATCTCGAACACGCCGCTGGTCAAGGGCGCGCTGCTGAAGCCGGGCGCCCATGTCGATCTCGTCGGCGGCTTCACGCCGACGATGCGCGAAAGTGATGACGATGCGATCACGCGTGCCCGCGTCTATGTCGACACCCGCGCCGGCGCCACCAAGGAGGCAGGCGACATCGTCCAGCCGCTGGCCTCCGGCGTGTTGAAGCCGGAAGCGATTGTCGCCGACCTGCACGAGCTCGCGCGCGGCGAGAAACAGGGCCGGCAAACCGACGACGAGATCACGCTGTTCAAGTCGGTCGGCGCTGCGCTTGAGGACCTCGCCGCAGGCGTCGCCGTCTACAAGGCGCTCAAATAGGCAATAGGGATTGGGCAGTAGGCAATAGGGAAGATAGGCCTGCTGCCTACTGCCCATTCGGCCAATAGACGCGCAGGCGATGATTGTCAGGATCGAGGGCAACGAAGGTGCGGCCGAAGTCGAGATCTAGTGGCGCCTGCAGTACCTTAAGGCCCCTGCCAGTCCAATCCGCATGGGTGGCGTCGACCGCAGCCGCATTCTCGACCGCGACCACGAGCTCGCCGCCACCGCCTGCCGCCGCCGCAGCCGGCTCGACCGTGTGGCGCGACCAGAGGCCGAGCTTGAAACCTTTGTCGAGCACGAACATGACGAAGGTCGGCGAGGATTCGACCGGCTCGCGTCCGAGCAACCTGGCGTAGAAAGCGCCACTGTTTTCAGGGCTGTCGACATAGAGGATCACGAAATTCGGCGTGGTCATATCTGATCTCCAAAGCTGTCTGAACCTTGGAGACCATACGCGGGCATGCTGCCAAATTCTGGCAGCAGCGATCAGCCGGAGGCGTCTTTCGCTCCATTTTGGCCCGGCGCATCGAGGGTTGCCCGCCACTCCTTCAGCATTGCCTGTCGGCGGCGCGGATAGCGGATGTCTGTCACCGTCAGGCCGGACATCCGGTCGGCGCGGAAATGCCGGAAATCCTGGCGCGTTTCGCACCACGCCACCATCACCCGCACCTTGTCGAAAAAGGCGAGCGCGAACGGCCAGACCAGACGCTTCGATGTCGCTCCCCCGGCGTCGCGATAGAGGAAGCCAAGCTTGCGCTCGTCGCGGATCGCCTGCCGCACGATGCCGAGGTCGATCGCTTCGGCATTTTCCGAGCGCGGCCCGACGAGCAGCGTCGTCGCGTCGAGATCGTTGCGCAGATCATCCGGCAGCACCGCCGCGATCTTGGCCAGCGCATCCGCCGCGGCCGCCGCCAGCCTTTTGTCCGGCTGCTTCGCCACCCAGCGCGAGCCGAGCACGATCGCCTCGATCTCCTCGTCGGTGAACATCAGCGGCGGCAGCATGAACCCGGGCTTCAGCACATAGCCAAGCCCCGCCTCGCCCTCGATCGGCGCGCCCTGCCCCTGCAGCGTCGCGATGTCGCGATAGAGGGTGCGGATCGACACGCCGATTGCGTCCGCAAGCGTGCGGCCGCTCACCGGCCGGCGATGGCGGCGAAGGATCTGGACGAGGTCGAGCAGGCGGGCTGAACGGGACATGAATGGCTAACCGGCGTGCCGGACAATAGGGCTGGCCTGCACATCGCGGCAAGCGACCTTCTGCCAGGGAACGCCCGCGTCCCGTTCCCGTTCTCCCCACAATGGAGATGCGCGGGACCCTGCTGTTCTGGTCGGTGCTGACCGCTTTCGTCGCGGCGCTCAGCCTTGGGCCGTCCTTTGCCCATGTGCTGGAATCGCTGCCCAGGCTGACGAAATGGTCGCCGGCGCTCTGGCGAGAGGCGACGGTCTTCAACGGTCAGTTCCTGCTCTTTGCCGTCATTGGAGCGCCGCTCGATATCGCAGCGATCCTCTGTCCGGCGTTGCTTGCCTGGATGCTGCGCGGCCAAGCGACAGCTTTCTGGCTCTTGCTCGCCGCCACACTGCTTTATGCCGTCTCGCTGGCGCTCTGGTTCGGACTGGTCAAACCGGCCAACGACATTCTTGCGACCTGGGCGCCCGGACCGATCCCGGACAATTTCGAGGCCGTCCGGCTGCGTTGGGAGACCGGCCACATGGCGGTGGCCGCGGCGAAGGCGCTTGGCTTCGTTTCGCTTTGTTTCGGCCTGCTCGGTATCCGGCATGGTTGATGACAGCACCATTGAATGAGCCAGGCTTTGTTGCGCCGGTGGGCTGAGCTGTGGCAGAAGCGGGCCGAACCGCCGGAGATGACCCTTCTTGAAATCTTTTCGCGACAAACGCCGCGATGGCCGCCCGCATCCCGCAAGGGCGGAACAGCCCCGCCCGCGTGATGCGTTCGCGGCCGGACGGCAGCAGGCCGCGCCTGCCGAGCGCCGCGAAACAAAGCCGGCGGAGCGGCAGGAAGCCAAGCCGGCGCCGCGCGTGCTTGCGCGCCGCGAAGGCGCGTTGCCTGCCGAGCGCCTGCCGTTGATCCTCGAAGTCGCGCCAAACGCCGATTACGCCCTGCTTGACAGCGGCGCCGGCGAGAAGCTCGAGCAATACGGCCCCTACCGCATCGTGCGCCCCGAGGGCCAGGCAATCTGGCAGCGGGCCCTGCCGGCGAAGGAATGGGAGCGCGCCGACGCCATCTTTACCGGCGACACCGACGAAGAAGGCATCGGCCGCTGGCGGTTTCCCAAAACGCCGCTCGGCGAAACCTGGCCGATGAAGCATGACGGCATCGATTATCTCGGCCGCTTCACCTCGTTTCGCCATGTCGGCGTCTTTCCGGAGCAGGCGTCGCATTGGGACCATATGGCGGGACTGATCGCGTCGGCGAGACGCCCAGTCAAGGTGCTTAACCTGTTCGGCTATACCGGCCTCGCCTCGCTGGTGGCGGCCCGCGCCGGCGCCGAGGTCACCCATGTCGATGCCTCGAAGAAGGCGATCGGCTGGGCGCGCGAGAACCAGGAGATGGCCGGCCTTGCCGACAAGCCGATCCGCTGGATCGTCGAGGACGCGATGAAATTCGCCGAGCGCGAGGAACGCCGCGGCAGCCGCTACGACATCGTGCTGTTCGATCCGCCGGCCTATGGCCGCGGACCCAAGGGCGAGGTCTGGCAATTGTTCGAGGACCTGCCGGGCCTCACCGAGCTTTGCCGCTCGATCCTGACGCCGAAACCGCTGGCTGTCGTTCTCACCGCCTATTCGATCCGCGCTTCCTTCTTCGCCATCCATGCGCTGATGCGCGATACCTTCGCCGGTATGGGCGGCACGGTCGAATCCGGCGAGCTGATCATTCGCGAGAAATCCGCCGGCCGCGCGCTGTCGACTTCGCTGTTCTCGCGCTGGGTGGCTTGAATGACGGCACATGACGGCGCTCGCCCGGTCGGGCAGGTCAAGGAAGTCACCAGCCTTGCCAATCCCCTGGTCAAGGACATCAAGGCGCTGGCGCTCAAGAAATTCCGCGACCAGCAGAACGCCTTCATGGCCGAGGGCCTGAAGCTGGTCATCGATGCCCTCGACCTCGGCTGGTCGATCAGGACCTTGGTCTTCGCCAAGGCCGGACGCGGCAACCCGGCCGTCGAAAAAGTCGCAGCGCGGACCGTTGCCGTCGGCGGCATGGTGCTCGAAGTTTCCGAAAAGGTGCTCGCTGCCATCACCCGCCGTGAGAACCCGCAAATGGTGGTCGGCGTCTTTGCGCAGCAGACGGTGCCGCTGAAGGACATCCGCGCCAGGGACGGCGATGTCTGGGTGGCGCTCGACCGGGTGCGCGACCCCGGCAATCTCGGCACCGTGATCCGCACCGTCGACGCCGTCGGCGCCAAGGGCGTCATCCTGGTCGGCGACACCACCGACCCGTTCTCGCTGGAGACGGTGCGCGCCACCATGGGCTCGATCTTCGCCGTGCCGGTCGCCAGGGCGACCGAGCAGGCCTTCCTCGCCTGGCGCCGCGATTTCTCCGGCCTTGTCGCCGGAACCCATCTCAAGGGCGCGGTCGACTATCGCTCGGTCGATTTCTCCAGGGGACCGGTCCTGCTGCTGATGGGCAACGAGCAGCAGGGCCTGCCGGACAGTCTCGCCGAAAGCTGCGACCGGCTGCTCAGAATTCCCCAGGCAGGCCGGGCCGATTCGCTCAATCTGGCGGTCGCCACCGGCGTGATGTTGTTCGAGATCCGGCGCGGCGCGTTGAAGCTCGAGCCTGCCAATGACATGCGATGAGGACCGCCAAATGAAATACTGGTCGCCTTACGTCGTGCTGGTCGTCATCGCCATTGCGCTCGACCAGTGGATCAAGCAGCTGGTCGAGAACGGTCTCGCCTTTCAGGAGAAGGTCGATCTGCTGCCATTCCTGGCGCTGTTTCGCACCTACAACACCGGCATCGCCTTCTCGATGTTCCAGTCCTTCGGCGATACCGGCCTGGTGGTCATCGCCGTGCTCGTCGTCGCCTTCGTGCTCTATCTCGCCACGCGCACGTCGGCCGGCCATGTCGTCGCTCGTATCGGCTTTGCGCTGATCATCGGCGGCGCGCTCGGCAACCTCATCGACCGCGCCGTTTACGGCCACGTCATCGACTACATCCTGTTCCACACGCCCGTCTGGTCCTTCGCGGTCTTCAATCTCGCCGACACCTTCATCTCGGTCGGCGCAGCGCTTGTCGTCTTCGACGAACTGATCGGCTGGCGGCGCGAAGCCAAGTCCCAGGACCTTGGCAATTGACCTCACGCTGTTGAAACCGCAGACTTCCTCATCAGCCAGAGGCGAGGAGAAAATCATGCCCGACACCTTCAAAGCCATCCTCGTCTCGCGCGATGCGGACAAGAAGCAGTCCGTCGATGTCGTCGACCTCGCCGAGGCCGACCTGATGGAAGGTGACGTCACCGTCGCCGTCGAGGCGACGACGGTGAACTACAAGGACGGGCTCGCCATCACCGGCAAGGCCCCGGTCGTGCGCCGCTGGCCGCTGGTTCCAGGCATCGATTTCGCCGGCACCGTGATCTCCTCCTCGCATGCCGACTGGCGCAAGGAAGACAAGGTGATCCTCAACGGCTGGGGCGTCGGCGAGACGCATTACGGCGCCTATGCCGGCCGCGCCCGCGTCAAGGGCGACTGGCTGGTGCCGCTGCCCGAGGGCATGAGCGCGCATGATGCGATGGCTGTCGGCACGGCGGGCTACACGGCAATGCTCTCGGTCATGGCGCTGGAGCGGCACGGAATCGTGCCGGACCGCGGTCCCGTGGTGGTGACGGGCGCTGCCGGCGGCGTCGGCTCGGTCGCCATCTCGATCCTGTCGAGCCTCGGCTATCATGTCATCGCCTCGACCGGCCGCAACGCCGAGAGCCCGTATCTGATCGATCTTGGCGCGGCCGAGGTGATCTCGCGCGAAGAGCTCAGCCAGCCCGCGAAACCGCTCGCCAAGGAGCGCTGGGCAGGCGGCGTCGACTCGGTCGGCAGCCATACCTTGGCCAATGTGCTGTCGATGACCTCCTATGGCGGCGCGATCGCCGCTTGCGGCCTGGCCGGCGGCATGGACCTGCCCGGAAGCGTCGCGCCCTTCATTCTGCGCGGCGTCTCGCTGCTCGGCATCGATTCGGTAATGGCGCCGAAGCCGGTACGCCTGGAAGCATGGCGCCGCATCGGCACCGACCTCGACTCCAAGAAGCTGTCGACATTGTCGCGCACGATCGGTTTCGACGGCATTGTCGCCGCCGCGCGCGATATCGTCGAAGGCAAGATCAGGGGTCGCGTCGTTGTCGATATGTAGCTCGCAACGACCTCGCGAAGCTCGGTTTCGCCCGCGCATGCGGGCGGTCGGAATCCGCGCGATTCGCTAAAATTCGAACGATCCCTCCCAGCCTTCCATAATTTCTGTCTGGCATGGTCTGCGCATGGTCGCGGACTCCGACATCAGACAGGACACCAAAGCCGCCGGCGCTGACAGGCTCATCCCCGATGCGCCGAAGCGGCAGGTGCTCGTCGCGCCGCCGCTGGCTCCCGACCTGCCGGGGGCCAGCCACGACGGCCTGCCCTTCCTGACGATCGTCGCTATCGCCATCATGGCGGGGCTCGCGCATCTCACCGGAGCGCCGCTCATCATCACCGCCGGCCTCGCCGCCATAGCCTTTGCGGGCTTGGCCATGCATCTGCGCAGCCGTCGCGATGAGCGCCGCACCGCAGCGCTTCTCGACGAGACCGCCGCGCGCAGCCGCGCCGAGATCGAAACCCTCGCCGACCGCATGTGGGAGATGCAGGAGAGCGAGGAGCGCTTCCGCGGCCTGATCGACGCGCTTGGCGACCTCGTCGTCCATCGCGATCGCGACGGCCACATCGTTTATGCCAACAGCGTCTTTGCCTCGCTTGTCGAGCTCGATGCGCGCGATCTTGCCGGCAAGACCTTGTCCGAGCTTGGCATCGATGTCGGCATCGTTCCCGACGCCGCCTTCTCCGATCATGAATGCCTGAGCTCGACCGATGTCGCGATCCGCACCCCGAACGGACCACGCTGGTTCTCCTGGATCGAATTGTCGGTGCGCGACAAGGACACGGGCGCAGTCTCGCACCGGGCGATCGCCCGCGACATCACCGCCCGCAAGCGCGCCGAATCCTCGCTGATCACCGCGCGCGAACGGGCCGAATATGCCAGCCAGGCCAAGTCACGCTTCCTCGCCACCGTCAGCCATGAGATCCGCACGCCGATGAACGGCATCATGGGCATGGCGAAGCTGCTTGCCGATACCGACCTCTCGCCCGAACAGCGCACCTATGTCGGCGCCATTTCCACCTCGGCCAGCGCGCTGCTCGCGCTCATCGAGGACCTGCTCGACTATTCCAAGATCGAGGCCGGCCGCTTCGAACCCGAGCCCCAGCCGACCTCGCTGCGCGAGATCGCCGACAACATCATCGAACTTCTGGCCGCAAAGGCCTTCGCCAAGAACATCGGCCTCGGCTGCCATGTCGAGCCCGATGTGCCGCAGATGATCACCGCCGATCCAGGCCGCGTGCGCCAGGTGCTGCTCAACCTCATCGGCAATGCGGTGAAGTTCACCGACACGGGCGGGGTGCTGCTGACCGTGGCGCGCGCCCGCAGCGAAACCACTGACCGTATCTGCTTCACCATCGCCGACACCGGCCCGGGCCTGCGCGAAGAGGACATGGAGCGCATTTTCGAGGAATTCGAGCAGTCCGACGGCACCTCGACCAGGGTGCATGGCGGCGCCGGCCTTGGGCTTGCCATCTCGAAGCGGCTGGCGACGGCGATGGGCGGCTCGATCTCGGTTTCGAGCCGGCTCGGCGAAGGATCCGAATTCGTTTTGGAGCTTCCGGCGGTCGCCGCGACCGAGCCGCCGCCGCATCGCCACAACATCCTTGCCGACCGGCGGGCGGTGATCGTGTCGAAAAACGCCATCGAGGCCGATGCCATCGCCCGCGCGATCAGGGCCCATGGCGGCATCGTCGAGGTTGCCGCGACACCGGGCCAGGCCGCCACCTTCGCTGCGGGCTGCAACGTCCTTCTGATCGATGCCGCGCTCGAAAACAGCGACGGGAGGCTGCTCAAGCGGCTGCGCGATTCTGGCTTTGCTGACTGCGAGGCCATCACCCTGATTGCGCCGACGGATCGCGGCATGCTCGGCGAATTCCGGGCCAGCGGCTACGCCACCTTCCTGGCCCGGCCGGTGCGGGGCGAGACCCTGCTGCGTGTGCTGTTGACCAGCCATGGCTCGGCGCTAGCCAAGCCGCTGCCGAAGCCGCGCGGTGCCCCCTCGGTGCGCAAGCGCGACCAGGGCCTGTCGGTGCTGATCGCGGAAGACAATGACATCAACGCCATGCTCGCCCGCGCCACGCTGCTCAAGGCCGGACACCGCGTCAAGATCGTCGGCAACGGCAAGGCCGCGGTCGATGCCGTTACCGATGCCGGCCTCAAGTTCCGCTTCGATGTGGTGCTGATGGACCTGCATATGCCTGTCATGGACGGGCTGGACGCGATCGCCGCCATCCGTCGCCATGAAGAGTCCCTGGCCATGCCCCCGATTCCGATCATGGTGCTTTCGGCCGACAGCCAGGAAAAGACCCGGCATGCCGTGCTCGCCCATGGCGCCAGCGGTTTCGTGACCAAGCCGCTCGACCCGGACGCGCTCGTCCAGGCGGTCGAGGGCCAGGTTGCCGCCTGAGGAAATTTCTAACCGTTGAACGCCTTGGCTTGCTTGGCTTTCGCGATCACAAGATAGCCGGTTGAGTGTATTGCCCAGCCGACAAAGTATTGCCCGCCACGTCGTATCACGGTACTGTCACAATCCTGTTGCACCTACACCGTATCCCCGTGCCAAGAGGGATGGCTCGAAGGAGAATCACTCGTGCATACAGTCGTGCCTGAATGTGACACTCGGCCGAATGCCGGCGGCGCCCTGCTCGCCGCCCGCACCGCCGACGCCGTCGCAAGCGGCGCTCCGCTGGGCCGCATCGGCAATCTCGAAGTGCGGCTCGCCCGCAACGAGGCCGAGATCGCCGCCGCCCAGGAAGTGCGCTACCGGGTATTCTACGACGAGCTTGGCGCGAGGAAGGACCTGTTCCAGGCGCAGGACCGGCGCGACGCCGACCGGTTCGACCCGCTCTGCGATCACCTTCTGGTGTTGGACAATTCCCTTCCCGGCCCTGAGCACCGCCGCATCGTCGGCACCTACCGCCTGCTGCGGCAGGAAATCGCCGCGACGGCCGGCGGCTTCTATTCCGAGGGCGAGTTCGAGCTTACCAAGCTGATCGCGCGGCATCCCGGCCAGCGCTTCCTCGAGCTCGGCCGTTCCTGCGTTCTGCCGGAATACCGCTCCAAGCGCACCATCGAGGCGCTCTGGCAAGGTATCTGGGCCTATATCAACCACTACGACATCGGCGTGATGACCGGCTGCGCCTCGTTCCACGGCATCGTGCCGGCGGCGCATGCCGAGGCGCTGACCTATCTCGCCCATCATTGCCGCACCAACTCCGCCTGGGATGTTCGCGCGGTTCCGGGACGCTACTGTTCGATGGACCTGATGCCGATCGAGGCGGTGAACGCCAAGGCGGCGATCGCCGCCATGCCGCCGCTGGTCAAGGGTTATCTGCGTGTCGGTGCCCGCATCGGCGACGGCTGCGTCATCGACCACGAATTCTCGACCGTCGACGTCTTCGTCGTCATGCCGGTCAAAGAGATCGGCGCCCGCTATGTCAACTACTATGGCGGCGAAGGGCAGCGTTTCGCGGCATAGCGGATAGCGAATAGCGAATAGCGAATAGCGAATAGCGAATAGCGAATAGCGAATAGCGAATAGCGAATAGCGAATAGAAGAAAGTGGCGGGATCTGTTCCGTTCAACCCCTATTCGCTACTCCCTATTCGCTCCTCGCTCCCTCAGGGAATATCTTCCGGCCTTCGCCCCGGCCGGCTCTTATAGGCCGGAAACGACCAGCCGAATTTAAGCGCTCCGCCGCGCACCGCGAATGCCCCCGCGAAGCCGAGCAGGCTGGACGCCAGCTCCGGCAGGCCGGCAAGATCGCCAAGGGTGAAGATGGCGGCGCCGGCAAGGGCGGCCGTGACATAGATCTCGGGCCTGAGCAGCACCGACGGCTCGCCGGCAAGCAGATCGCGCAGAATGCCGCCAAAGGTCGCCGTCAGCACGCCGGTGATGACCGACACGACGGGCGAGCCGGTGATCGCCAGCCCCTTGGCCGCGCCCATCACCGAAAAAGCGGCAAGGCCGACGGCATCGAGCCACAGCAGCAGCTTGTAGCGGGATTCGAACCGGTGGGCGCTGAAGAAGACCAGCACCGCGACGACGGCGCAGATCAGCACATAGCCGCTGCTGGTGACCCAGAACACCGGCAGGTTGAGGATGACGTCGCGCAGCGTCCCGCCGCCGATGCCGGTGACGCTGGCCAGGAACAGAAAGCCGATGATGTCGAGTTCTTTGCGCGATGCGGCAAGCGCACCCGTCGCCGCGAACACGGCGACGCCGGCATAGTCGAGCAACGCGATGGGATTCATGGGCGAGCGAGTAGCGAGTAGCGAATAGTGAGTAGGGAAATAGCACGAAGCCGCGGATAAATATCAGCCCCGACTCACTACTCCCTATTCGCTACTCCCTCTCACGCATCCTTCTCGGCCTGCTCGTTCACCGGGCCCGGCTCGACCTTGGCCTCGGCGGCCGCCTTCGGGCCGCCCTTGGCGACACCGACCATCGCTGGCCGCAGCACGCGCTCGCCGATCGAATAGCCCGGCTGCACCACCTGGACGACAGTGCCTGCGGGAACATCCGGATTGGGGATCTCGAACATCGCCTGGTGGAAGTTCGGATCGAACTTCTCGCCTTCGGGCGCGAGTCTCTTCACGCCGTGGCGCTCCAGCGCCGAAAGCATGGCGCGCTCGGTAAGGTCGACCCCTTCGATCAGCGATTTGAAGCCGGCGTCGCCGCTGGCCTTTGCCTCGGCGGGAATCGCGTCCAGCGCGCGGCGCAGATTGTCGGACACCGACAGCATGTCGCGCGCGAAGTTGGCGACGGCATAGGCGCGGGCGTCCTGCACGTCGCGCGCGGTGCGCCGCCGCAAATTCTCCATTTCGGCCGCCGCGCGCAGCGCACGGTCCTTCAGTTCCTCGTTTTCCTTCAGCAGCCGCACCAACGCTTCGTAGTCGCCGTCGACGCCGCCCTCCGCACGCTCGCCGGAAGCCTCGGCGGCTTCGATCTCTTCGGGCGTGCGTTCGTCTTTTGCCTGGTCGCTCATCGCGTTTCCCGTCATTTCGAATTGCTCTGGATTTGCGCCCGATATCGAGGTTTGGAGGGCAAAAATCAAGGGGCAAGCGCAGGCGGCTGGTGGCAGGCTGCCGTTCCAAATTAATTCAAACTTTACCGTATCACGCAGCTTTGCTTGCTCTCGAGCACTGCCACGGGAACCATGAACCGCCCGCGGGAGTTTCGAAGCCGACACAGGATTTTGGGACGATGAACGGCAACAACGGCAACAGGCGCGCCGAATTGGCCAACGATATCAGGCGGCAGGCGGGCAGCGAAGCGACGAAGCGCTTTCTGCGCACCTTGCCGGTATTTCGCCTGGAAAGGGAGATGCCCCGGCAGTTGACCGACCTGCTTGACCGCCTCGACGGCGCCGAGGCGGAGAACGCGGACGACCCGCGGCGTCAGTAGCCGCGCGCCGCAACTGACAAGTTTCAGGCCGCCTTCCTGTCGTCGCGCATCAGCACTTCGCCGTGACGGATCTCGGTGCCGAGCACCTTCAGGCATTCCCGCATGAAAGCGGCTAGGCCCGGCCAGCCCTTGGCTGAAACCAGATTGCCGTCGACATGGGCGCCGGTCGGCGCGACATCGATATAGATGCCGCCGGCAAGCGTCACTTCCGGCTCGCAATAATGCAGCGCCGCCACTTCCTTGCCGCGCACCACGCCGTCGACCGCGATCAGGATCTGCGCGCCATGACAGATGGTGAAGATCGGCTTGCCGGTTTCATGGAAATGCCTGACCAGCGCCTGCACGCGCTTGTCGATGCGGATATATTCCGGCCCGCGGCCGCCCGCCGCATAGACAGCATCGTAGTCGGCAGGGTTCACTTCGGCGAAGGTCTTGTTGAGGATGTAATCGTGACCGGGTTTTTCGGTATAGGTCTGGTGGCCCTCGAAGTCGTGCAATGAGGTCTTGAGCACGTCGCCGGCCTTCTTGTCCGGGCACACGACATGGACGGTGTGGCCGACCGCGTGCATGGCCTGCTCGAAGACGAAAATCTCGTATTCCTCGCTGAACTCGCCAACGAGCATCAATATCTTCTTGCCTGCCATGCTGCTTCCTCCCTTAGCTGGCCGTTATTTCGTGGTCCGAAGTAATGGCCCTATCCTAAGGGCAGGTCGGCCGAAGCGGAAGCCCGAATCGCCAATGTGGTCTGACCAGACCAGCGCAGCGAGCTTTCCAAACCTATCTTGAGCTGAGCTGACCAACAAAATGTGTGACGCTGGTCGGACCACAGCGATTTCATTTGCCCTATGAAATGCCGCGTCAGCTGGGGCGCTTGCGCCGCCAGGAATATTTTGGACCCTTGGCCTCCGGTTCGACGGCCGGCTGGTAGTAAAGCGGCAAGCCGCCGGTTCGGCCTTCCTCCAGTCGCTTCAGCAGCACCGGATTGGAGACCTCGAACTCGTCGAAGCCGAGCCGCAGCATATGCGGCAGCTGGTCGACCAGCACCTGCCCGGTGGCGCGCACCGCGCCCTTGAATTGATGCCGGGCGCGCAGCAATTCGCCTTTGGAAAAAGAGCGGCCGTCATTGAAGGCCGGGAAGGCCAGCGCCACCAGCGACAGCTGGTCGAGCAGGCTAGTTATCTTGTCCAGCTCGTCGCCGGGCTGCAGCAGGACGCCGAGACGCTCCTTGGCTGACTTACGAACGTCTTCATCCAGCCCGAGAAAGGCCTGCAGAGGCAGGATGAAGCGGCCGTTGCCGGCAAGCGCCTCGGCGCTTTCGGCGTAGGTCCACTCATCCTCGCGAAAACCGTCACGGGTCCAGAGGCGGGTCCCCGCTGTCGTCGATCCTGTCATCAAAAATCCCAAAGTCACAAAATTTCGAGGCGAGCCGGCAGGCCGCCAGCAACCGGAAGCCGCTTGCGGACCGGCATCACGTGAATAGCGATATACCCTAAAGCGAGGCGTCGGTCAGCGACTTCTCCAAACCGGAGAGGTGAATACCGCACTCGGTCTTGGCGTGGCCCGCCCAGCGGCCGCTGCGCGCATCCTCGCCCGGCTGCACCGGCTGCGTGCAGGGAAAGCAGCCGATCGAGAGATAGCCATAGGCGACCAGCGGATTTTCGCGCAGCGCATGCGCCCGCATATAGTCGGCCTGGTCCGATGTCGTCCAATGCGCCAGCGGATTGATGCGGATGCGCGAGCCGACGGCCTCGAAGACGGGCAAAGCCGTGCGCGTCGAAGCCTGGAAGCGCTTGCGCCCCGTGAACCAGGCGCGGAACGGCTCGACGCCGCGCGCCAGCGGCTCGACCTTGCGCACATTGCAGCAGGAATCGGTGTCGGTCTCGTGCAGCCTGCCGGTCGGATCGACGCGTTGGAGCGCGGTCTCTTCCGGCTTGATCACCCTGATGTCGGTGAGGCCGAAATCGGCGACCAGCGCGTCGCGATAGCCGAGCGTCTCCTCGAAATGCTTGCCGGTGTCGAGAAAGATGACCGGCAGCGCGCGGTCGATCTCCGAAATCATGTGCAGCAGCACGGCGGAGTCCGCGCCGAAGGAAGACACCGCGGCGACCGCGCCGCGGAATTCGTGCGCCGACCGTTCGATGATCTCGATCGGCTTCAGATGGCCCAACAGCGCGTCGAGCCCCGCTGCCTCGGCGGCAACGCCGGTCTCGACTTCGCCTGTCCGGTCAAGCGGCCTTGGTTTCGCCAGCATAGAGCGCCTCCTTGAACGGCGCGGGACCGACACGGCGGTAGGCGTCGATGAAACGTTCGTCGGGACTGAGCCGAAGGCCGAGATAGGTATCGACGATCTGCTCGATGGCATCGGTGATCTCATCGGAGGAGAAGCCGCGGCCGATGATCTCGCCGACGGATGTGTTTTCGTCGGCCGAGCCGCCGAGCGTCACCTGATAGAGCTCGGTGCCTTTCTTCTCCACGCCCAGAATGCCGATATGACCGACATGGTGGTGGCCGCAGGCATTGATGCAGCCGGAGATCTTCAGCTTCAACTCGCCGATTTCGCGCTGCCGCTCCAGCGAGGCGAAGCGGCGCGAGATTTCCTGCGCTACCGGGATCGAGCGCGCCGTGGCCAGCGCGCAATAATCGAGGCCCGGGCAGGAGATTATGTCGCTGATCAGATTGGAATTGGCTGTCGCCAGGCCGATCTCGACCAGCGCGTCGTAGACCGCCTTGAGGTCGGCGCGCGCCACATGCGGCAGGATCAGGTTCTGTTCGTGGCTGACGCGCAATTCGTCGAAGGCGTATTTCTCGGCGATGTCGGCAACCGCTTCCATCTGGCTGTCCGTCGCGTCGCCGGGCACCTCGCCGATGCCCTTGAGCGAGATCGTCACCGCCGCATAGTCGGGATGGCGATGCGTCACGACATTCTGGTCGAGCCATTCCGAAAAGCTCTTGGAATCGAGCCTGGCCTGTTTCACCGCGTCATCGCCTTCCGGCCGGGAAACCAGCGCCGGCGGCGCGAAATAGGCGTTGATCGCCTGGATATCGGCTTCCGGCAGCTTGAGCTCGGCGTCCTTCAGCTCTTGCCACTCGGCCTCGACCTGGCGGGTAATCTCCTCCACGCCGGTCTCGTGCACCAGGATCTTGATGCGCGCCTTGAACTTGTTGTCGCGACGGCCGTAGAGGTTGTACACGCGCAGGATGGCCGTGCAGTAGGACAGCAACTCCGCCTCCGGCAGGAAGTCGCGGATCTTTCTCGCCACCATCGGCGTGCGGCCCTGGCCGCCGCCTATGTAGACGGCAAAGCCCAGCTCGCCGGCGGCGTTCTTTTTCAGATGCAGACCGATGTCATGCGTCTGGATGGCGGCGCGGTCGCGCTCGGCGCCGGTCACCGCGATCTTGAACTTGCGCGGCAGGTACGAGAACTCGGGATGCACCGACGACCATTGGCGCAGGATTTCCGCATAGGGGCGCGGATCGGCGACCTCGTCGGCGGCGGCTCCGGCGAAATGGTCGGCGGTGACGTTGCGGATGCAGTTGCCGCTGGTCTGGATGGCGTGCATCTCGACGCTCGCCAGATCGGCGAGGATCGCAGGGATGTCCGACAGCGCCGGCCAGTTGAACTGGATGTTCTGGCGCGTGGTGAAATGGCCGTAGCCCTTGTCGTATTTGCGCGCGATGTGGCCGAGCATGCGCAATTGCCTGCTGTTCAGCGTGCCGTAGGGCACGGCGATGCGCAGCATATAGGCGTGCAGCTGCAGATAGACGCCATTCATCAGCCTGAGCGGCCGGAACTGGTCCTCGGTGATCTCGCCGGCAAGCCGGCGCTGCACCTGGTCGCTGAACTCGGCGACACGGGCGTGAACGAAATCCTGGTCGAACTCGTCGTAACGGTACATGCTTCGTCTTTCAGGGCGCGTCCGCCCGCTGCTTTTCTTGGGTTTAAGCCGCCCGCGCCGCTTCCGGGCTTGCCTGCTTGCCGAGATCGGTGCGGATGGTCGGGCCCGCGGCGCGGATCTTTTCGCGCAGCCGCACCGGCTCGACCAGGCCATCGACCACCGTGACGTCGATCAGGTTGACGTCGACCACCTCATTGTTGGCGCCAGCCGCGGCGCCGATCGCTTCCAGCCGGTCCTCCGCCGTCTTGTCATGCGCGATATCGGCGTGACCAACCGTCTCCGCCCAGCCGCCGGCGGCGTACCAGACGGCGATGCCGTCGGAGAGCCTGTTCGCGGTGAGAACCTTCATTGCCGGACTCCTTCGGCCACGGCTGAAGCCGCGCCCTCATGCTTATGTGCCGCGAGCGGCTCGGATTGTTCAAAATTGGCGCCGGCGACGGCGTCGCCGATGATCGTCATCACCGGTCCGGTGAGATCGGCGCGCTCCTCCAGCGACGGCAGGTCGGCAAGCGTGCCGTGGAAACGGCGGCGGTTGACGAGGCTGGCATTCTCGACGACGGCAACGGCAGTATCCGGCGACAGTCCCGCTTCGATCAGCCGGCCGGCGACTTCGGCAGCGACCGAACGGCCCATATAGACCGCAACGGTCGCGCCCGAAATGGCAAGCTTGGCCCAGTCGGGCAACGAGTTGCCCTTGAGGTCGTGGCCGGTGGTGAACACCATCGAGGACGAAACGCCGCGCAGCGTCAGCGGCAGCTCGAAGTCGGCGGCGGCGGCGAAGGCGGCGGTGACGCCCGGAACCACTTCATAGGCGATCCCGGCCTCGCGCAGCGCCGCCATCTCTTCGCCGGCACGGCCGAACACCAGCGGATCGCCGGACTTCAGCCGCACCACGCGCTTGCCGGCGCGGCCCAGCTCGATGAGCAGCGCGTTGATCTCTTCCTGGCTCTTGGAATGGCAGCCCTTGCGTTTTCCGACCGGCAGGCGCTCGGCGTCGCGGCGGCCCATGGCGACGATCACCTCCGGCACCAGCGCGTCGTAGACGATGGCGTCGGCGTCCAACAGCAGGCGATGCGCGCGCAAGGTCAAAAGGTCCTCCGCACCCGGACCGGCGCCGACCAGCGCGATATGTCCCTCGACCGGAGCATCGTGAGCCAAAAGCTCGAGCGCCGCGTCATGCGCCTCGGCGAGGTCGCCGGCTTCGATGGCCTTGGCCGGCGAACCGGCGAAGAAATCGCTCCAGAAGCGGCGGCGGCGATTGCCTTTCGGCAGCGTCTCGGCGGCGGCGCGGAAAGACGCGGCAAGTGAAGCCAGCCGGCCGAGCGACGGCGACAGCATGCGGTCGATGCGCCCGCGCAGCATCTGCGCCAGAACCGGTCCGGCGCCCTCTGTGCCGATGGCGATCGCCACCGGCGCCCGATTGACCAATGCGGGCGTGAAGAAATCGCACAGCTCCGGACGGTCCACGGCATTGACCGCAATGCCCAGCCGCCGCGCGTCCTCGACGACGCGGCGATCGAGCGCCTCGTCGCCGCTGGCGGCGAACACCAGGGCGGCACCTTGGAGATGCGCGGCCTGATAGGCTGCGTTGATGTGAACAGCGCCGGCCGACGCGATGAAATCCAGCAGGCCGTCGCTGGCATCGTCGGCAACGATGCGCAACACCGCGCTCGATTGCGAAAGCAGCCGCGCCTTGGCGAGCGCCTCCTCGCCATTGCCGATGATGGCTACGGCTTCGCCGTCGACCCGCATGAAGACGGGAAAGGCATTGAGCTTGGCGTTGGCTGGCGACATGGCAATGAGCAATATTGGAATAGTTTGGCAGTTTTACGCGGCCACGCCCAAAATCAGAAGGCAAGCACTCGCGCGTCGCCGAACGGCAGGCAATCGCTTTTTCGCAACTGCGAAGGCCAAGAGAAAAAAATTCTACTTTGACGGTGAGACGGCCGGAGCGGCATAAGAAACAGCCTTGATCCGTCGTAATTTTTAGCGCCTGACCGAGAAAGCCGCAAAACAGTTTATTCTAAATTCTACTAACTTAGTAGATTAAAGCTGACCCTGCGGGATAGGCGCTCGACCGAGTCTGCCGGAAGCGATCGAGACGCCATCGCCGGATCGGAACAATCATGCCTCGCGGCTCGTTTGCCTAGCAATCCATTTGCGGATCCCAAGCTCCATCTATCGGCAAGCAGCAAGCAAGGAGGAACGCCATGAGCATCAAGCTGAAACACGGACTGTGGGTCATCGTGGCTGATGGCGAAAAGGCGCTTTTCCTGCGCAACCAGGGCGACGCCAAGTTCCCGAACCTGGAAGTGGTGCAGGAGATGGAGCAGGAGAACCCCGCCACGCGCGAGCAAGGCAGCGACAAGCCGGGCCGCCAGAGCAACGAGGGTCCCCGCAGCGCCGTCGAGGAAACCGACTGGCACCGTCTCGGCAAGGAGCGCTTCGCCGTCGAGATTGCCGACCGGCTCTACAAGCTGGCGCACCGCGGCGCGTTCGACGCGGTCGTGCTGATTGCGCCGCCGCAGGTGCTTGGCGAGATGCGCCAGAAGCTGCACAAGGAGGTTTGCGAGAAGGTGCAGGCGGAAATCCCGAAGACACTCACGAACCATACGATTCCCGACATCGAGAACCTGTTGCAAGCGGCATAAGGCGCCGAAAAAAAGCGGCTTCGAGGCTGGGTCGCGTCCCGAAGCCGTCTCTTTGTCGGCGCGGCGCCGATTTCCGGTGCGCGCCGACTTCAGCGTCGAATTCTGCGCGGCGGCGGTTGCATCATCGCCGCTGCGTCCATCATATTGCCGAAGGCGACGGCCTCGGCGGGCGCCCATCCGACATCGTGAATTTTCGAAAGGCGCGCAAAAGACAATGCCGCATGACACGCCCCTTATCGCCACCATCGTCGCCGGTCTGGGGCTTGCATTCGTCTTCGGGGCGCTAACCAACCGTTTCCGCATCCCGCCGCTCGTCGGCTATCTTGTCGCTGGCGTCCTTGTCGGTCCGAACACGCCCGGCTTCGTCGCCGACGCCAGCCTTGCCAATGAACTCGCGGAAATCGGCGTCATCCTTTTGATGTTCGGCGTCGGCCTGCATTTTTCGCTGAAGGACCTTCTGTCCGTCCGCGCCATCGCCGTGCCGGGCGCCATCGTACAGATCGGCTTTGCGACCTTGCTCGGCGTCGGACTTGCCTGGCTGCTCGGCTGGTCGCTTGGCGCCGGCCTGGTCTTTGGCCTGGCGCTTTCGGTCGCCTCGACCGTGGTGCTTTTGCGCGCCATGCAGGAGCGGCGGCTGATCGAAACCGAGCGCGGCCGCATCGCAGTCGGCTGGTTGATCGTCGAGGATCTCGCCATGGTGCTGGCGCTGGTGCTGTTGCCGGCGCTCGCCGGCGTGCTTGGCGGCCAGCCGCAGATCGACGACCATGCGAGCCTGCTCTCGCTGCCCGCCAGCTACGGCATTTGGGGCGTGGTCGGCGTCACGCTTGCCAAGGTCGCCGCCTTCGTCGTCGTCATGCTGGTGGTCGGCCGCAGGGTCATTCCGTGGATCCTGCACTACGTCGCTCACACCGGCTCCCGGGAATTGTTCCGGCTCGCGGTGCTGGCCATCGCGCTCGGCGTCGCCTTCGGCGCGGCGAAGCTGTTCGGCGTCTCGCTGGCGCTCGGCGCCTTCTTCGCCGGCATGATCATGAGCGAATCCGAGCTCAGCCACCGCGCGGCGGAAGAATCGCTGCCGCTGCGCGACGCCTTTTCGGTGCTGTTCTTCGTCTCGGTCGGCATGCTGTTCGACCCGTTCAGCCTGATCAGCAACGGCCTGCCGATTCTCGCCACCTTGGCCATCATCATTATCGGCAAGTCGATCGCCGCTTTCGTTATCGTGATCGCCTTCCGCTATCCGATCGCGACCGCGCTGATGATTTCGGCGAGCCTTGCCCAGATCGGCGAATTCTCCTTCATCCTGGCCGAGCTTGGCGTCGGCCTGAAACTGTTGCCCGAGCAGGGCCGCGACCTGATCCTCGCTGGCGCCATCCTCTCGATCCTGCTCAACCCGCTGATGTTCCTCGTTGTCGACTGGATGAAGCCGTGGCTGGAAAAGCGCGCCGGCAAGGCCGCGCCGGCCGAAGAGCAAAGGCCTATCGGCCCGGCGACCGAGCCCGGCCAGGTCGCTTCGGTGTCGGCGGCTCCAGAAAAGGAAGACGGCCCGCCGCCGAAGACGACCCTCGCCGGCCATTCCATCCTCATCGGCTATGGTCGGGTCGGCAGCCTTGTGGGCGCTGCGCTGAAAGAAGCCGCCCTGCCCTTCCTGGTGATCGAGGACGCCGACAAGACGCTGGCCAAGCTGCGCGACGACGGCGTCGAGACCATCGCCGGCAACGCCGCCAATGCGGACGTCTTCGCGGCCGCCAACCCGGAGGGCGCGAAGCGGCTGATCCTCGCCATTCCCAACGCCTTCGAGGCAGGACAGATCGTGCTTCGGGCCCGCAAGGCCAATCCGGCGATCAACGTCATTGCCCGCGCTCATTCCGATGCCGAGGTCGAGCATCTCAAAGGGCTCGGCGCAGACATCGTGATCATGGGCGAGCGCGAGATCGCTCGCGGCATCGTCGAGGTGGTGACCGGCAAGACCACCGATCCGGCCGCGCCTGGCATGGAGATCGATCCGCAGCCCGCTTGATGGATGTCAGGCCAGGAACGCGGAGCCGCCATTCTGCGCGATATCGCTGAGGTATTTTGCCGGCGGCTTGCCCAGCGCCTTTTTGAACATGGTGATGAAAGCGGTCACGGATTCATAGCCGAGATCGCCCGACACCTGCTGCACGCTGGCGCCGGAAGACAACTCCCTAAGTGCCACGATCAGATGCAGCTGCTGGCGCCAGCGTCCGAAACTCAGGCCCGTCTCCTTCACAACGAGCCGCGCCAGGCTGCTCTCGCTGAGCGCGACGCGGCCGGCCCATTGCGCCAACGTGCTGCGATCGGCGGGGTCGTCGGCCAGCGCTTCGGCGATCCGCCGCAGCCGCGGCTCGGCCGAGATCGGCAAATGCAATTGCTGCACAGGCATACGCGGCAGTTCCGCGAGCAGCACGCTTCCCAGGAAGTTGCCGCGTGCATCGTTCGGCGCGCACTCCGACAGTTCGATGATCAACTCGCGCAGCAGCGGCGAGATCGAAAGCGTGCAGCACCGGTCCGGCAGGTCGGCGGCGCCGGGCTCGATATAGACGAAGAAAATCCGCGCATTCGCCGTCGCGATGTTGCTGTGTTCCATGCGGCTCGGCACCCACACCCCGCAATGCGGCGGCACCATCCAAAGCCCGCTCGGAACGCGGCAGGTGACGCCGCCGCCGAGCGCGAAGACGAGCTGCCCCTTGCGGTGCCAGTGCTCGCGCACCTCGGCCCTGGTCTCGGTCACATCGACGCCAACGGCGATCGCCGGCGCAGCCACGTCGTCGACGTCGAAATCCAGCCACGGCCAGCGAAGCGGCTGTCTCATCCTTGACTGCTTTCAGCGATCATCTGGCCTTATCTCTAAATTCTTCGAGCGCGAAGGTCGATAGGCTCCAGCCGTTTCGTCATCGAAATCGCGATTCCCAAGCCAATTTCAAAAGGAGGGCCCTGTGCTCGCTCTCGCTATTTCTTCCGACAGCCCCAACCGGCTGAAGCTCACCGGAGCCGAGGAGCCAAACTGCAATGGAAATGAAGCGATGGTGGCAGTTCATGCAACATCGTTGAATCGTGGCGAGCTGCGCCTGCTCGGCATCCGACCTGACGGGTGGATACCTGGCCAGGACATCGTCGGCATTGTCGAGCGCGCGGCGGCCGATGGCTCGGGGCCGACCGCGGGCACGCGCGTTGCCGCCTTGGTCGACCAGGCCGGCTGGGCTGAACGGGTGGCCGTTCCGACCGATCGTCTCGCCGTCGTGCCGGATGCAGTCAGTTTCGCGTCCGCAGCCACGCTTCCGGTGGCGGGCACGACGGCGCTCAGGACCTTGCGCCACGGCGGCGATCTCGCCGGACAGCGGGTCCTGATCACCGGCGCGAGCGGCGCGGTCGGCCGCTTCCAGGTCCAGATCGCCCGCGAGCAAGGCGCTTCAGTGACAGCGGTCGCTTCGGCCCGGCACCACGATGATCTTCGCGATCTGGGCGCCGAGCAGGTCGTCGCGTCGATCGAACTGGCCGAGGGATCGTTTTCATTGATCACCGAGTCGGTCGGCGGCAAAAGCCTTACCGACGCAATCGAACATGTCGCGCCCGGCGGGACCATCGTCATGTTCGGCTCGAGCAGCGGCGAGCTCACGCCGATTGGGTTCCGCCAGTTCGTTCCGGGCCACGAAGGCGCGAGGCTTCAGACCTTCGCCTATTACACGTCCGGTTCAGCCATCGGCGCCGACATCGCCGCGCTGCTCGATCTTGTCGCGGTCGGCAGGCTCGAAACGCGCGTGGCCATGACCGTGCCGTGGACGGAGATCGGCCGGGCCCTGGACGCGCTGCGGCAACGCAGCTTCAGCGGCAAGGCCGTTGTCACCATGATCTGAAGTCAGCCATCAAACGTGCTGGCCGCCATTGATGTGGATTTCCGAGCCGGTCACGTAGGACGCCTGGCCCGAGCACAGGAAGAAGATGATGTCGGCCACTTCCGAAGTGGCGCCCAGTCGTCTCAGCGGGATCGTCTCGACTATTCTGTCGGTGCCGGGCGAAAGGATCGCGGTGTCGATCTCGCCCGGCGCGATCGCGTTGACGCGGATGCCGTGCGGGCCGAAGTCATGTGCCATCTCGCGCGTCAGCGAGCCGAGCGCCGCTTTCGATGTGGCATAGGCCGTGCCGGCGAACGGATGCACACGTGTGCCGGCGATCGAGGTGACATTGACGATCGAGCCCTTGGCAGCGGCGAGTTCCTTGAACAGCCCCCTTGCCAGCATGATCGGCGCGAAGAAATTGACCTGGAACACGTCGCGCCAGACATGCATCGGCGTCTCGATCGAGTCCATGCGCCTGCCGTCTTTCAGCTTCGGCGAAATGCCGGCGTTGTTGACCAGGGCGTGCAGCTGTCCGCCATGCGCCTCAAGCCGGTGACGGATTTCCGAAACGGCGATGCCGACATCCTCCTGGTCGGCGAGGTCGACCTTGATGTGGTCCTCGGGGCCGGCCGGCCACGGGCAATCCTCGGCGAAGGCCTGGCGCGAGCAGGTGATGACGCGCCAGCCCTCGCGCGAAAAGCGCTTCACCGTAGCATGGCCGATGCCGCGGCTGGCGCCGGTGAGCACGATGGTTTTTCTGCTGTCGGTCTCGGCCATGGTTTTGTCTCCGGCCGGACATGTAGCCGAAGGCGCTTGCCATTGCGAGAGGCGAAGTTGCCGCTCTAACCGCCGCCCAGAATATCGAGGATCGAAGTCTGGCGCTTTTTCGTCGGGCCGCCGACATTGCCGGGCGGCACCGGATGCTTGATCGAGGCGGTTTCGCCGCTGTCGCTCGGCATATCGAAGCCGGCGGCATCGACGGTCTCGGCAGGTCGCGCGGTCCGCACCGGACGCGCGGGCGCCTGGGCGACAGGCTGCGATCGAGCAGCAGGCTGTGACTGGCCGACAGCCGCGGGCGGCGCAGGCGGCGGCTGCGAGGCATCGGCCGACGGGATCTCGTCCGGCACGATCGTATCGGACGGCGTCGACTTCCAGGTGCCGGGCAGCGGCCGCACAGGCACGCCCTCATGCGCGGCCACCATGAATTCGTGCCAGGCCTGCGCCGGCAGGGCGCCGCCGGTGACCTTCTTCGTCGGGCTGCCGTCGTCATTGCCGAACCACACGCCGGTGGTGAGATTGGCGGTGTAGCCGACGAACCAGGCGTCGCGCGAGTTCTGGCTGGTGCCGGTCTTGCCGGCCGACGGCCAATTGAAGGCCGCCTTCTTGGCGGTGCCGATCTCGACCGTGCCGGTCATCATCGAATTCATCATGCCGACGGTGTCGGCCTTGACGACGCGCGGCGCGCTGCCGCCGCTGTTCTCGTAAAGCACCTTGCCCTCGCCGGTGGTGATGCGCCGAATGAAATGGACGTCCGGCTTGTAGCCGCCATTGGCGAACGGGACGTAGGCGGAAGTCAGCTCCAGCGGCGTCACCTCCGAGGTGCCGAGCGCGATCGAGGTGTTGGCCTGCAGGTCGGACTGGATGCCCATGCGATGCGCGGCTTCCACCACCGCGTCGGGCCCGACTTCCATGGTGAGCTGCGCCGCCACTGAGTTCAGCGACTTGGCCAAAGCCGTGGCCAGCGTCACCTTGCCGTAATATTTGCCGCCGTAATTGTCCGGCGTCCATTTGCCGATTTTGATCGGCGCGTCGTTGCGCACGCTGTCCGGCGTGCGGCCGGCCTCCAGCGCCGCCATGTAGACGAACGGCTTGAAGGCCGAGCCCGGCTGCCGGCGCGCTTCCGAGGCGCGGTCGAACTGGCTGGTCGAATAATCATAGCCACCGACCATGGCGCGCACCGCGCCGGAATCGTCGATCGACACCAGCGCGCCTTGGCTGACGTTGAGCTTCTTGCCGCTTTCGTCGATCAGCCGGCGGATCGACTGTTCGGCAAGCTTCTGCAGGGTCAAGTCGACGGTGGTGTCGACGATGATGTCGCCGCGCACCTCGCCGATGAGATCGGGAAGCTCCTCCATCACCGTGTCGGCGACATAGTTCTCGGAGCCGGTCCAGTAGGACGGCGCGCGCGTCGCCGGCGCGCTCAGCGCCACCTTGTATTCCTTGTCGCTGATCTTGCCTTCCGCGCGCATGGCCGCGAGCACGAGCTGCGCCCGCTCCTCGGCCGCCTTCGGGTCGCGCGCCGGCGAAAGCTTGGACGGTGCCTTGAGCAGCCCCGCCAGCAGTGCTGCCTCGGAAAGGCTCACGTCGCGCGCGCTCTTGCCGAAATAGCGCCGCGAAGCCGCTTCCACGCCATAGGCGCCGGATCCGAAATAGACCCGGTTGAGGTACATTTCGAGGATCTGGTCCTTGCTGTGCTTGTGTTCGAGCCACAGCGCGAGCAGCACTTCCTGCACCTTGCGCTCCAGCGTGCGGTCCGGCGTCAGGAACAGGTTCTTCGCCAGCTGCTGCGTCAGCGTCGAGCCGCCCTGCGAGAAATGACCGCCGAGAACGTTGGTGACCATGGCGCGTGAAAGCCCGATCGGGTCGATGCCGAAATGCGAATAGAAGCGGCGGTCCTCGATGGCGACGACGGCTTGCGGGATATAAGGCGACATTTCGTGCAGGCCGACGGCCTCGCCGCCCGACATGCCGCGATTGGCGATCAGCCCGCCATCGACCGACACGATCTTGATGTTGGGCGCGCGGTCGGGGATCGACCAAGTGGTCGCCGCCGGCATCTTAGCACCGTAATAGACGACGATGCCGGCCGCCGCGATGCCGCCCCAAATACAAAGCACGAAGCACCAGTAGACCAGGCGGGTTGCGATGCCGAGCAAGCCCCGCCGGCTGCGGTCGCGGCCGCGACCGCGTGATTTCTTTGCGGATCTGCCCTTTGCAGTGGATTTACGGCTGCGCGGCACGACGCGATCCTCCTCGCTCACCGAAAAGCCTTCGGAGGATTTCGCGCGCGGCGCCTCCTCGAAGCTCGGTTCGATGCGACTGTCTCTGCGGTTCGCCATGCGCTCTTGCTAACCTGCCCCGGGTGCCGATGGCGTTCGGGTTGAAGACTAGATGCGGCGGTTTAAAGGCGGGTTAAAGCAGGGTTTATGCAGCGTTTTGAAAACCCTTAGGATTTTCTAAATCCAACGGCATCGCACTATCCTTCGCTGTCGAATTCGCGCCTGCGGGACGCCGTATCATCGCGGGTGGACGGTTGCTCAAAGTCCCGCTGCCTTGGCCAGGTAGGGAGCCAGCGCCAGCGCGTAGGTTGCCGTGAGATGATGGTTGTCGCGCAGCACGACGATGTTGCCGACCACCGCCGGGCAACTGTCCTTGCCGCAGAGCGCATCGTTCATGTCGACCACGGTCACCCCGGCCACGGACCGGGCGGCGAGCGCGTAGATGTTTTCCCGTTCGACCTCGGCGCGCGGGTTGATGCATTTGGCCGGGTCCGTGCCCAGGCAGGTGCGCGGGTCGAACAGGCTGAAAGGTGTGTTGCGGATGGCGACGACGCGCACGCCCTGACTTGTGAGCTCGCCCCAGACGCTGCGCAATCCCTCAATCATCGCGCCCTGGGCAACGCTGGTATAGTTGCTCTGGCTGGTGATCACGAAATCGGGCTTCAATTTGGCGATTTCAGCGAGAACTTTCTCCCGCCACAGCGCGCATTGCTGATACGGCTTGCCGTCGTCAAGGATAGTGACCCGGGTTACCGGGCATGCCGCCTTGGTGAAGGTGACGAGCCTCCATTTTCTGTCTTTGGCGATTTTGTCGACTGCCGGCACCCATTGCGCCGCGTGGGAATCGCCCATCACGACAATGGTCCTCGTCCCCGCCGGGTCGCCGAGCTGGCAACCGGTCGCGTCGGTTCCCTTCTGCTGCTGATGACACTTCATCCTGTAGATGACGGGCACGTCGCTGCCGATCTTGCTCAAAGGCGGCAACGGCTTGACGCCCTGGGGCACGACAGCGTTCGCCAGCAAGGCCGCAGGTCCTGGATAATTCGGCGTTCCGATCAGTCCGGTGTCGATGGGCTGCCGGTCGATCGCGTAGACGAGTCCGCCGGCCACCGCCACGCACAACCCCACCGCCACCGTGCCGTCGATCAGTGGCCGCCATGCCGGGGACGAGCGCGAATGGCGATAGGGCTGTTCGACGAATCGGTAGGAGAGTTCGGAAACCACTAGGATGGCGACGATCAGCAGAACACCATCGGCAAGGCCGATCGCGCCGCGTTGCGCGGCATAAAAAATGATCAGCGGCCAATGCCACAGGTAGATCGAATAAGAGCGATCGCCGACATAGCGCAGCATGGCGATGTCGAGGCCGCGAAAGCGGCCCATGCGTACATTGCCGGCCGCAATGATCAAGGCCGTGCCGAGTGTCGGCAGCAGCGCCTTGAAACCCGGAAAATCGGTCGAGCTTGAAAACAGCATCGCCGATGCGAGCGCCGCCAAGATGCCGGCGACAGCCACCGCTGTCCGCACGCGGCCGTTTGGCCGGAAGCGGTCCGAGGTCAGCGCCAGCAGCCCGCCGAGGGCCAGTTCCCAGACCCGCGTATGGGTGACGAAATAGGCCCAAGCCGGATCGGAACGGGTGAGAGCGACGGAAGCCGCGAGCGAGCCCGCCATGACCACGCCGAGTACGAAGACGAGCGTCTGCATCGGCGAACGTCCGCGGCGCCTGGCCCACCACAGGGCCGCCATCATCAGCAGCGGCCAGACGATGTAGAACTGCTCCTCGATCGACAGCGACCAGAAATGCTGCACGGGGCTCGGCGCGTCCTCGGCGCCGAGATAATCCACGGCCTGTTCGGCAAGCCGCCAGTTCTGCATGTAGATCGCGCTTGCAATCACCTGTTTGGCGGTTTCTTCCCACCATGCGTCCGACACGAACAGCAGCGTTCCCGCGAGCGTGACCAGGAGGGCGACGATCGCCGCGGGCAGCAGCCGCCTGACCCGGCGCGTGTAAAAGCCGACCAGCGAGATGCCGTCCTCGCTGAGCGCCATGCGGGTGAGCAGGCCGGTGATCAGGAAGCCGGAGATGACGAAGAAGATGTCGACCCCGACATAGCCGCCGGGAAGCGCTGCCGGCCAGACGTGGAAAATCACCACAAAGGCGACGGCAAGCCCGCGCAGCCCCTGTATCTCCGGCCGAAATCCCCCCGGCGCAATGTCGTCTCGCAAAGCCGGTCTAGCCCCTCACCGCGCCGGTCTCCCGGCTGGCCACATGGTCAATTCTGCTGGATCGAAATGCCTTTGTCGTCGATCTTGAGTTCGACGCCTTTCGGCCTGGTCTGCTCGCGATAGACATAGATGCCGAGCGCGATGACAACCGCGACCAGCGCCCCGATGATGAGATAGAGCGTGTTCTGTCTCATTGCGCCCCCTTGTTGCGGCCAAGCCTCGCACCCGCCCTGAAATTGTCAGGTGAGGATCGCCTACTGGCCGTCGTCCCCATCATCGGTTGCCGGCCGCCAGCTCGTCGGTTCGACTTTCTTCTGCGTGTCGCTGTCGGTGTAGACCCACCAGCCGCCGTCGCGATATTGCCCGACGGATTCGTTGACGACGCCGTCGCGGTCCTTCCACATGATCGTTACCTTGGAGCCGTCCTTGGGCGCGCTCGCGATCGGTTTGCGCTCTGCCATTTCACTTCTCCACGGGCTGGGTCGACGGACCTTCGTCCCTCAACTATGCGCGAAAATATCTTCCTCCGCCCAGCCCATCAGGTCGAGCTTGGCGCGCGTCGGCAGGAAACGGAAGCAGGCGTCCGCCTCCTTGGTGCGGTTCTCGCGCGCCAGGCGCGCGCCCAGCACCTCGCGCAACCTGTGCAGGTAGAGCACGTCCGAGGCGGCATATTCGAGCTGTTCGGGCGAGAGCGTCTCGGCCGCCCAGTCGGAGGATTGCTGCACCTTGGACAGCCCGATGCCGAGCAGTTCGCCACAGAGATCCTTCAGCCCGTGGCGGTCGGTATAGGTGCGGGTGAGCCGTGAGGCGATCTTGGTGCAGAACACCGGCTCGGCCATCACGCCGAAGGCATGGTAGAGCACGGCGATGTCGAAGCGGCCGTAGTGAAACAGCTTGGTGATCGTGTTGTTTCTCAGCAGGCTGGCGAGGTTCGGCGCCTCCTTCTGGCCTGGTGCGATCTGGATGACATCGGCGCTGCCGTCGCCGGGCGAAATCTGCACCACGCAGAGCCGGTCGCGATGCGGGTTGAGCCCCAGCGTTTCCGTGTCGATGGCCACCGCCCCGACATTGTATCGCGACAGGTCGGGCAGATCGTTTTTGTGGAAACGGATATCGGTCATTCTCTTCTCCGGGTCGCGCCTGCGGCGTTGGGGCATCCTCGCAACACCGCAGCACTTCGCGCTAGCTAATTCGTCCTCGCCGCGATCCGGAGAAAAATCAACAGAAAGTTGAATCTCAAGGCTTTCGTGATTTTCGCTCAGCGGGTCAGCGCGTCGAGAATGCGCGCCCAGGACCGCTGCCCCTTGTGGAACGAGGTCAGCTCATACTTCTCGTTCGGCGAATGGATGCGGTCGTCGTCGAGGCCGAAGCCGACCAGCAGCGATTCCATGCCGAGATAGGTCTGGAAATCGCCGACCACGGGAATGGAGCCGCCGCCGCCGGTGGTGACCGCCTGCTTCTCCCATTCGTCGGACAGTGCATCCTTGGCCTTGGCCAGGAACGGCGAGTCGTAGGAGAGCTGGATCGCCGGCGAGCCGCCATGCGGGTGGAATTCGACCGAGCAGTCGCCGGGGATACGTTCGCGTACGAAGGCCTGGAAGGCGGCGCGGATCTTCTTTGGATCCTGCTTGTGAACGAGCCGGAACGACACTTTCGCCGACGCTTGCGCCGCGATTACCGTCTTGAAACCCTTGCCGGTATAACCGCCGATGATGCCGTTGAATTCCGCGGTCGGCCGCGCCCAGGTGAGCTCGAGCACCGAGCGGCCCTTCTCGCCGGCGGGAATGGAAAGGCCGACCGGTCCGAGGAAGGTCTCGGCCGTCTCGCCAAGTCCCTCCCAGGATTTCAGCACCTGCGAGGGCGTCTCCTCGACGCCGTCATAGAAGCCCGCAATGGTGACGCGGCCGTCCTTGTCGTGAATATCCGCCAGCACCTTGGCCAGGATGCGGATCGGATTGGCGGCCGGGCCGCCATAGAGGCCCGAATGCAGGTCGCGGTTGGCCGCCTTGACGGTGACCTCCTCGCCGACCATGCCGCGCAGCGACACGCAGATCGACGGTGTCTCGCGGTTCCACATGCTGGTGTCGCAGACCAGCGCGAAATCCGCCTTCAGCTCGGCCGCGTTGGCTTCCAGGAACGGCTTCAGCGACGGCGAGCCGGATTCCTCCTCGCCTTCGAACAGGATGGTGACGCGGCAAGGCAGGTTGCCATGCACCTGCTTCCACGCGCGGCAGGCCTCGACGAAGGTCATCAGCTGGCCCTTATCATCGGCCGAGCCGCGGCCGGTGATCACTTTGCGGCCGGGCTCGATCTCCTTGATCGACGGCGCGAACGGATCGGTTTCCCACAATTCGATCGGATCGACCGGCTGGACGTCATAGTGGCCGTAGAACAGCACATGCGGCGCGCCCGCCGGTCCCTCGTGATGCGCCACCACCATCGGATGTCCGGGCGTATCGCGCACACTGGCGTCGAAGCCGATCAGCTTGAGCTCGGCGACCAGCCATTCGGCGCCCGCGCGGCAATCGGCGGCAAAGGCCGGATCGGTGGAGATCGACTTGATGCCGAGCAGGCCGAACAGCCGCTCCAGGCTCTGGTCGAGATTCTGGTCGAGACGGTCGAGGACGGGGGAAATTCTGGACATGCTTTTTGCCTTTCGATTTTGGGCAGACCCTAAAGGGCCATGCCGAAAACGAAAAGCCCGCGATCATTGGACCAAGCGGCAAAGGCTTGCCTGAAGGCAAAAAAGAACCGCCGTGGTGGAGGGGGAACCACGGCGGTCTCTACTCGAAACGTTGCGGCAGCCCGGAGAGGGGGGATAGGCTGCCGCAGTTTGCCCGGGATAGGCGGGGGACGGGCCTTACTCCGGACTTCGGCGAAAAACTGCCGATGACGTGTATTTGGGTCTGTGAACATGGCGATTCAAGGGCACGAAAATTACACTTTTGTAACATACCCGTGAGCGGCAAATTTCCAGCCGGACAAGATGTGTCAGGGGTGTTGCCCGAACCGGTGGGTTCCACAGCCTTAGCCATGGACCGCGAAGCCGGGCCGCGCTATCCCTGCCGGCATGAAAAAAGGCGATCACCTCTTCCTCGTCGACGGCTCCGGCTACATTTTCCGCGCCTATCACGCGCTGCCGCCGCTCAACCGCAAATCCGACGGCCTGCCGACCAGCGCCGTGCTCGGCTTCTGCAACATGGTGTGGAAGCTGATGCAGGACGCCCGCAACACCGATGTCGGCGTGGTGCCGACGCATTTCGCCGTCATCTTCGACTATTCGTCGAAAACCTTCCGCAGCGATCTCTACCCCGAATACAAGGCCAACCGCTCTGCGCCGCCGGAAGACCTGATCCCGCAATTCGGCCTGATCCGCCAGGCGACCGCAGCCTTCAATGTCCCTTGCATAGAGACGGAGGGTTTTGAAGCCGACGATATCATCGCGACTTATTGCCGGCTGGCTTGCGAAGCCGGCGCTGATACCACCATCATCTCCTCCGACAAGGATCTGATGCAGTTGGTCGGTCCGACGGTCGGCATGTACGACCCGATGAAGGATCGCCAGATCGGCATTCCCGAGGTGATCGAGAAATGGGGCGTGCCGCCCGAAAAGATGATCGACCTGCAGGCGCTGACCGGCGACTCGGTCGACAATGTTCCGGGCGTGCCGGGCATCGGCCCGAAGACCGCGGCGCAATTGCTGGAACAGTTCGGCGACCTTGACGGGCTGCTGGCGCGCGCTTCGGAGATCAAGCAGGAGAAACGGCGCGAGACCATCATCGCCAATGCCGATAAGGCGCGCATCTCGCGCGAGTTGGTGACGTTGAAGAACGACGTGCCGCTGAAGGAAGGGCTGGACGATCTTGTCCTGCATGCGCCGGATGGCCCGAAGCTGATCGGCTTCCTGAAGACGATGGAGTTCACCACACTGACCCGACGCGTCGCCGAAGCGACCGCAACCGACATTGGCGACGTCCAGGCCACCGCCGTCACCATCGAGCGCGCCGATACCGCGCATGGCCCCGATGTCGGCGCCGGCGCCCCGCCGGTGCCAAGGCCGGCGGCCGCTCCGAACGATGCCGCAAAGCCGGCGGCGCCGGTCAGGGGCGAGGACGCGCCGCCACAAGGCGATACCCCATCGCTCCTCTCTGCCCTGCGGCTGGAGCAGGCGGCCGCTCGCAAGATCGACCCTTCGGCCTATGCCCCCATCCGCGACACGGCCGCGCTCGAGGCCTGGATAGCCGAAGCCCGCGACGCCGGTGTCCTTGCGTTCGACGCCGAGACCAGCTCGTCCGACCCGATGCGGGCGGACCTGATCGGCCTGTCCATGGCGCTCGCGCCTGGCCGCGCCGTCTATGTGCCGCTTGCCCACAAGAGCGGCAATGGCGACCTGCTCGGCGGCGGCAGGCTGGAGAACCAGATCCCGGTCCGCAAGGCGCTGGCGCTGCTGAAGCCGCTGCTTGAGGACCGATCGGTCCTCAAGATCGTCCAGGATATGAAATACGACATCGTCGTGATGAGCCGGCACGGCATCGAGGTCGGCCCGTTCGATGACACGATGCTGATCTCCTACGTGCTCGATGCGGGCACATCCGGCGGTCACGACCTCGTCTCGCTGTCGGAGAAATGGCTCGGCCATGCGCCGGCCTCCAAGAAGGAACTCGCCGGCTCGGGCAAGAGCGCCATCGGCTTCGATCAGGTCGATATAGAGCGTGCGACCGCCTACGCTGCCGAGCAGGCCGACCTGACGCTGCAGCTCTGGCGGGTGCTGAAGCCGAGGCTTGCCGCCAAGGGCCTCGTTTCCGTCTATGAGCGTCTGGAGCGGCCGCTGGTGCCCGTGCTCGCCCGCATGGAACAGCGCGGCATCTCGGTCGACCGCCAGATCCTGTCGCGGCTCTCCGGCGAGCTGGCTCAAGGCGCGGCTCGCGTCGAGGAAGAGATCTACGGGATCGTCGGCGAGCGCATCAACATCGGCTCGCCAAAACAGCTCGGCGACATATTGTTCGGCAAGATGGGGCTGCCGGGCGGCTCGAAGACCAAGACCGGCCAATGGTCGACCTCGGCCCAGCTTTTAGAAGATCTCGCCGCCGAGGGCCACGAGCTGCCGCGCAAGATCGTCGACTGGCGCCAGCTCACCAAGCTGAAGTCGACCTATACCGACGCGCTGCCCGGTTTCATCAACCCCGGCACCAATCGCGTCCACACTTCCTATGCGCTGGCAGCAACCACCACCGGGCGGCTGTCATCCTCCGATCCCAATCTGCAGAACATCCCGGTGCGCACGGCGGAAGGCCGCAAGATCAGGACCGCCTTCATTGCGGAGAAAGGCCACAAGCTGGTCTCGGCCGACTACAGCCAGATCGAATTGCGCGTGCTTGCCCATGTCGCCGAGATCCCACAGCTCAAGCAGGCCTTCGCCGACGGCGCCGACATTCATGCCATCACCGCGTCGGAAATGTTCAATGTGCCGGTCGAAGGCATGCCTTCGGAAGTGCGCCGGCGCGCCAAGGCGATCAATTTCGGCATCATCTACGGCATCTCGGCCTTCGGCCTCGCCAACCAGCTGTCGATCCCGCGCGAAGAGGCGGGCGCCTACATCAAACGCTATTTCGAGCGTTTTCCGGGCATCCGGGACTATATCGAGGAGACCAAGGCCTATGCGCGGGAGAACGGTTTCGTCGAGACGATCTTCGGCCGCCGCATCCACTATCCGGAGATAAGGGCTTCCAACCCGTCGGTGCGCGCCTTCAACGAGCGCGCCTCAATCAACGCCAGGCTCCAAGGCACCGCCGCCGACATCATCCGCCGCGCCATGGTGCATATGGAAGAAGCACTGGAGAAGGCGAAGCTCTCGGCCCGCATGCTGTTGCAGGTGCATGACGAGCTGATCTTCGAAACGGTGGAAGCGGAGGTCGAGGCGACGATCCCCGTGGTTCGCAAGGTGATGGAGAATGCGCCGATGCCGGCGGTCTCGATGTCGGTGCCGCTGCATGTCGATGCGCGGGCCGCGGATAATTGGGATGAGGCGCATTAGGCGTCTCACGTTCGTTCGTCATCCACGGGCGGAGCAAGGAGCGAAGCGACGCGCGCAGACCCGAGGATCCATGCCGCGACGCGCGCCGTAGTGCGCGGCGGTTGTGGATAGCTTGGCGAGCACGCCGCTTGTCAATGCAGATTCTGCACCGTGGCGGTGCGTGTATGTCACGGAATGGATACTAGGGTCTGCGCGCGTCGCTTCGCTCCTTGCTCCGCCCTAGTATGACGAAGTGAAGCTTACGCAGCCTCAGCCCTGCACTTGGCGCATACACCGCGAAACTCGATCACCGCCTTCTTGGCTGCAAATCCCGTCGAGCGCACCCATTCGTCCAGCCGGTGGCCGACATCGTGGTCGGACATCTCGGTCACCTGGCCGCAATTATCGCAGATGGCGAAGGCCGTCATCGAATGGCTGTGGTCGTGCGGCTCGGCGCAGGCGACGAAGGAGTTGAGGCTTTCGAGCCGGTGTACGAAGCCGGACTTCACCAGCGTATCGAGCGCCCGGTAGACCTGCAGCGGCGCCCGGAAACCGCGCTCGCGCAGTTGGTCGAGCAAAGTATAGGCGCTGAGCGGCCCGCTGGACGCCTCGAGCTTCTCGAGCACGCAGAGCTGGTTCTTGGTCAGCGCATCTCTTGCCGTCATCTTGTTCGCCCAATCGACGTCCGCACGTGATCTCGCATGCGCACGACTTCAATTCCCTGAGATAGCGACGAACGAACAATTTTGCCACCGTTTCCACAGCGCCTCCCTTCAGGTACGGGGCGGACGGAAATGGCTCACCGGCCAATCGCTACTTGCGCGGCGGTCCCTTGCGTTCGGCCGAAGCCGCCCAGAGGTTGATGTCGGACTCGCGGGCGTGGCTGTCGATCTCGGCGAGCTCGGCGTCGGAGAACTCGAGCGCCTTGAGCGCGCCGACGCAATCCTCGACCTGTTCCGGCCGACTGGCCCCGATCAGCGCCGTGGTCACGCGGCCTTTGCGCAGCACCCAGGCCAGCGCCATCTGTGCCAAGGTCTGGCCGCGGCGGCCGGCAATGGCGTTGAGCGCCTTGATGTTGGCGATCGACTTGTCGTTGATGAAGGCCGGTCGCAACGACTTGCCCTGAGATGCGCGGCTGCCCTCGGGGATGCCGCCGAGATATTTGTCGGTCAGCATGCCCTGCGCCAGCGGCGAGAACACGATCGAGCCGATGCCGAGCCCCTCCAGCGTATCGAGCAGCCCATCCTCCTCGACCCAGCGGTTGAGCATCGAATAGCTCGGCTGGTGGATGAGGCATGGCGTGCCGAGCTGGCGCAAAATATCGGCTGCTTCCCGCGTGCGCTGCGAATTGTAGGACGAGATGCCGGCATAGAGCGCCTTGCCCGAGCGCACCGCGTGGTCGAGCGCGCCCATCGTTTCTTCGAGCGGCGTCTCGGGATCGAAACGGTGCGAATAGAAGATATCGACGTGGTCGAGCCCCATGCGCTTGAGACTCTGGTCGAGGCTGGCCAGCACATATTTGCGGCTGCCCCATTCGCCGTACGGACCGGCCCACATCTCGTAGCCGGCCTTGGTCGAGATGATCATCTCGTCGCGATAGGCGGCGAAATCGGTGCGCAGAATCTCGCCGAACGCGGTTTCCGCCGAGCCGGGCGGCGGGCCGTAATTGTTGGCGAGATCGAAATGCGTGATGCCGAGATCGAAGGCCTTGCGCACGATCGCCTGCTTGGTCCTGTGCGGCGTGTCGTTGCCGAAATTGTGCCATAGCCCAAGCGAGATCGCCGGCAGCTTCAGGCCGGACCGTCCGCAGCGGTTATAGATCATCTTCTCGTAGCGATTTTCGGCGGCGGTATAGGGCATGGGAATCCTCGGGATCGAAACGGCGCGGCGACCACCGCCAACCTGATTTGAATCGATGCTTGCCCCTAACCCTTACCCTCTCCCCGCCGGAACGGGGAGAGGGGTTGCCACCTACTTTTTCTTCGCCAGCAACGCCTTCGCGTCCTTGACGCCGAGCGCGGCCGGCCGCTCGCAGGTCGTCTGCATGGCGACATATTTGCCGCTTTCGCCGGAGCGCAGGATGCCGGTCATGACATCGACGGCGTGCAGCGCCAGCTCCATCGAGCAGCGGTGCGGCCGCCCTTCGCCAATCGCGATTGCCATGTCGGCAAGGCCGGCGGTGCGATAATTAGCCATCATGCCCTGGCCATGCATCTCGTTCGGCACGCCGAACGGATGGTTCCACTTGGGCAGCCTCTTCACCGGCTTGGCCGAGTCGGTGAAGCGTACATCGCCGCCGAAGAAATTCGGATCCGGCACGAAGACGGTGCCCAATTCTCCGTAGAGCTCCATCGGCGCGTGGCCATGGCTCCACACGTCCCAGCTGGTGTTGAGCGTGATCACCGCGCCATTCGCGAATTCGAGCAGCGCATGGATGGTGGTCGGCGTGTTCACCGGGATCTTCTCGCCCGCCCGCGGTTTGGAGATGATGGTGCGCTCCTTGGCCGGCGTCGTTGCGAAGGCGGCCACCTGCTTCACCGGCCCGATCAGCTGAATCAGGTTGGTGACATAGTATGGCCCGATGTCGAGCACTGGGCCGGCGCCCGGCTGGAAGAAGAAATCCGGGTTGGGGTGCCAGTGCTCCATGCCGTGGCCCATCACATGGCAGGTGCCGCTGGTGATCGCGCCCAGCTTGCCGCTGTCGATGAGATCGCGGACCAGTTGGTGCGCGCCGCCGAGGAAGGTGTCCGGCGCCGAACCGATGCGCAGGCCCTTCTTCTCGGCCCGTTTCTTGAGATCGAGCCCTTCCTCGATCGACAAGACGAACGGCTTTTCCGAATAAACATGCTTGCCGGCGTCGAGCACCGCTTTGGAGATCTCGTAGTGCACGGCCGGAACCGTCAGGTTGACGATGATGTCGATCTCGTCGTCCTTGAGCAGGTCGTTGACCGTCTCGGCGCGCAGCTTGAACTCCTTCGCCCGCGCTTTCGCGGCCTCCATGTTGATATCCGCGCAGGCGCGCATCTTGATGCCGCGGAACAGCGGCGCCAGCGAGAAATACGCCTTCGAGATGTTGCCGCAGCCGATGACGCCGATGCCAAGTTTCTCTGCCATTTCGATTACTCCTGCCAGCTCTTGGCTGCTGCGATTGAGCGGCGGGCATAGCGCTCGATATCGTTGGGGTTGTCCTGCTCCATGACGAAATACTGCGCCGCGCTCTTGGCGCGCAACGTCTTGAACAGGCCCGCCCAGTCGATCGTGCCGTGACCGACATCGGACCAGCCGTCCTCGTCCAGCCCCTCGCCCGGCTTCGCCATGTCCTTGACGTGGACGGCAACGATCCGCTTGCCATGCTTCTCGATCCAGGGCAGCGGATCGGCGCCGCCGCGCACCACCCAGGCGACGTCCATTTCCCAGCCGATGTCCGGTGCTGCGGACAGGATGTGATCCTGCGGCAGCGAGCCGTCCGCAAGCGCCTTGAACTCGAAATCATGGTTGTGCCAGGCAAAGCCGTAGCCGGCCTTTTTTGCCGTCTCGCCGACCTTGGCGAGGCGCTCGCCGAAGCCGCGCCAGCCGGCGGCGTCGGACGGGCGCTGATCGGGCATCAGATAGGGGCAGATCACAAGCCTGATGCCGAGCGCGTCGGCGATCTTGCGCACGCCGTCGAAATCGTTCTCCAGCGCCTCGATCGAGAAATGCCCGGTCGGCATGGCAAGCCCGTTCTTGTCGAGCTCGGCGCGAAACGCCTTCGGGTCGTCATAGACGCCGCCAAAGCCTTCGACCTGGCTGTAGCCGAGCTCGCCGAGCATTTTCACCACGTCGTTCCATGGTTGAAAATTGCGAGCGCTGTAGAGTTGGAATGACCAGTTCATGTCCTGTCCGTTCTGCTTGGGAGGTTAAAGGCGGTTGCCGGTCTGGGCGTCGAAGAGCGAAGCGCGCATCGGATCGAAGCCGACGGTCACCGCCTCATCATTCCGGGGCGTACGCTCCGAGGTAACCCGGACGCTGAATTTCTGTTGGGCGAGCTGTAGCCAGACCAGCGTGTCAGAGCCCATCGGTTCCACCACTTCGACTTTGCTGGCCGCCGAGAATGGCCAGCCGGCGCCGCTGTTCAGACTCACATGTTCGGGCCTGATGCCGAACACGGCTGGTCCGGGTTCCGGCTGCCGATCGAAATCATAGGTACTGAGTGGAATCTTCAGACCGTCGGCGAGAAAATGCCAGCCGCCATCCGCGTTTTCCAAATGGCCGTCGACAAAGTTCATCGCCGGCGAGCCGAGGAAGCCGGCAACGAAGCGATTGACCGGACGGTTGTAGATGGTCTGCGGCGCGTCGAGCTGCTGGATGACGCCGCCCTTCATCACCGCGATGCGGTCGGCGAGCGTCATTGCCTCGATCTGGTCGTGGGTGACGTAGATCATGGTGTTTTCGAGCTTGCGGTGCAGCAGCTTGATCTCGACGCGCAGTTCCGCCCGCAGCTTGGCATCGAGATTGGAGAGCGGCTCGTCGAACAGGAAGACGTCGACGTCGCGCACCAGTGCCCGCCCGATCGCCACGCGCTGGCGCTGGCCGCCGGAGAGCGCCGAGGGCTTGCGCTGCAACAGCGGCTCGATCTGCAGGATCTCGGCGGCGCGTGCGATGCGCTTGGCGATCTCGTCCTTGGCCAGGCCGGCAACGCGCAGACCGAAGGACAGGTTCTTCTCCACCGTCATCTGCGGATAGAGCGCGTAGGACTGGAACACCATGCCGATGCCGCGGTCCTTAGGCTCCTCCCAGGTGACGTTCTTGCCCTTGATGAAGATGCGGCCTTCCGAAATGTCGAGCAGGCCGGCGATGCAGTTGAGCAAGGTGGATTTGCCGCAGCCGGACGGTCCCAGAAGCACGATGAACTCGCCCTCGGCGACGTCGAGATTGAGCGTTTTCAGCACCGACATCACACCGAAATTGAGCGACAGGTCCTGGATCGAAACGCTGGGATTGGCGATTGCCGCTGCCATCATCATCCTTTCACTGCGCCAGCCGCGATGCCGCGCACGAAGAGCTTGCCGGAAATGAAATAGACGATCAGCGGAAGGAGCCCGGTGAGGATCGTCGCGGCCATGTTGACGTTGTATTCCTTCACGCCCTGCACCGAATTGACGATGTTGTTGAGCTGCACCGTCATCGGATAGGTGTCGGGGCGCGTGTAGACGACGCCGAACAGGAAGTCGTTCCAGATGCCGGTGACCTGCAGGATGATGGCGACGACGAAGATCGGCAGCGACATCGGCAGCATGATGCGCAGATAAATGCCCCAGAAGCCGGCGCCGTCGACGCGCGCCGCGCGGAACAGTTCCTCCGGCATCGACGTGAAATAGTTGCGGAACAAGAGGGTCAGGATCGGCATGCCGAAGATCGAATGCACGATCACAAGGCCGGTCAGGGTGCCGTATATGCCGATCTCGCGCAGGATGATGACGATCGGATAGATCATCACCTGGTAGGGAATGAAGGCGCCGACGATCAGGATGATGAAGAAGGTGTCGGCGCCCTTGAAGCGCCAGTTGGCCAAGGCATAGCCGTTCACCGAGGCGATCGCGATCGACAGCAGCACCGACGGCACGGTGATGCGCACCGAATTCCAGAAACCGCGCGAGAGCCCGTCGCAGTTGAGGCCGGTGCAGGCGGTCGCCCAGGCTTTCACCCAGGGTTCGAAGGTGATTTCCACCGGCGGCGAGAAGATGTTGCCGAGGCGGATTTCCGGCATGCCCTTCAGCGACGTGACGATCATCACGTAGAGCGGCAAAAGGTAATAGAGCGCCACCACGATCAGCGTGCCGTAGAGAAAGATGTTGCGGCGCGAGAGCGCATGCCGCGGCTTCGCGCCGGCAGGCCCAGCTTCGTCGCGCCGAAGGACGCCCGCATCGGATGGGGAGGCAGCGACATCAACCACGCCGGCGGCCTCCGAATTCGAGATAGGCCCATGGCACGATGACGATCATCACCGAGAGCAGCATCATGGTCGAGGCGGCGAAACCTTGGCCGAGATTCTGGGCGAAGAACATGTAGTCGTAGACGTATTTTGCCGGCACTTCGGAGGCGATGCCCGGCCCGCCGCTGGTCTGCGCCACGACGAGGTCATAGACCTTGACGATGCCGGCGGCGATGATGACCAGCGTGGTGATGAAGACCGGCCGCATCATCGGGATGACGATGAACACGTAGGTCTTCCACATCGGGATGCCGTCCACTCGCGCCGCCTTCCATATGTCTTCGTCGATGCCGCGCAGGCCGGCAAGCATCAGGCACATGATCAGCCCCGTGCCCTGCCAGAGCGCGGCGATGGAAATGCCGTAGATGACGATGCTTGAATTATAGAGCGGGTCGAAGCTGAAGCTCGCCCAGCCGAGGTCGCGCACGACGCGCTGGATGCCGAAATCCGGGTTGAGCAGCCATTGCCAGACCAGCCCGGTGACGATGAAGGACAGCGCGAAGGGATAGAGGAAGATGGTGCGGAACGTATCCTCGAAGCGGATCTTCTGGTCGAGGAGCGCCGCCAGGACGAAGCCGATCACCAGCGAGAACACCAGCGAGATCACGCCATAGATCAGGAGGTTCTCGATCGAGATCAGCCAGCGCGGCGTCGCCCACAACCGATAATACTGGTCGAGGCCGACGAAGTTGAGCCGTGGCAGCAGCTTCGAATTGGTGAAGGAGTAGAGAACCGTCCAGGCCGTGCCGCCGACGAACACCACAAGCGCGGTGAGCACCATCGGAATCGATGCGATCTTCGCATTGAGGTTACGGAAAAGCTGGTTAGGACGTTCACTATTGCTCATCTCGACAGCCGGGCTGGGGCAATGAGGACATCATGCTCCCGACCCCTGTTAGGCAGGGACCGGGAGCTGGCGGGGCGCCGGTAGATCAATCGGCCGAAGCGATGATGGCGGCGAAGCGCTTCTGCGCCTCTTCGACCGTCATGTCCGGCTTGGCGAAGAACTCGGAGAACAGGTCCTCCTTCTGCTTCTGGCTGTCCTGCGAAAGCAGTTGGTCCGTCCACGGCATGACGGCGCCCTTGGCGAGGATGGCGAGGCCCTTCTTCATGCAGTCGTTCGCCGCGTTGAGGTCGACGTCGCCGCGCACCGGCAGCGAGCCCTTCTTGAGATTGAAGGCGACTTGCGTCTTCGGATCGAGCAGCGTCTCGGCCAGCACCTCCTGGGCCTTGGACTTGTCGGCATCTTTCAGCAGCGGGAAGTAGAAGGCGTCGCCGCCCGTGGCAATGACTTCGTTCAGGCCGAGGCCGGGCAGGCAGGTATAGTCCTTGCCGGCCGTCTTGCCGGCAACCTGGAACTCGCCCTGCGCCCAGTCACCCATGATCTGGCCGGCGGCCTTGCCGGTGATGACCAGATTGGTGGCCTGGTTCCAGTCCTGCACATTGGTGTTCTTGGCCATCTTGCGGGCGTCGTCCGCCGCCTTGAACACCTTGGCGATCTCCGGGCCTGCCGCGAAGGCGGCATCCTTGTCCTTGTAGACCTTGAGGAACGTGTCGGTGCCCCCGGTCGCGGCCATCAGCACGTCGAAGGCGCCCGAGGCTTGCCAGGCCTGTCCGCCGACCGCGAGCGGAATGATGCCCGCCTTTTCCAGCGCCGGCGCATCCGCCACGAATTCATTCCAGTCCTTCGGCACAGGCAGGCCGGCCTTCTGGAAGGCCTCGTTGGACAGCCACAGCCACTGCCAGGAATGGATATTGACCGGCACACAATAGATCTTGCCGTCGATGGTGCAACTATCGAGCAGGCTCTTCGGCCGCACGATCTCCGTCCACTTGTCCTTGGTAGCGATATCGGTGAGGTCGCGCATCAGCCCGGCCTGCACCAACTCCTCGGCCTGGCGCCCGTGGTTGAACTGGGTGGCGCCCATTGGATCGCCGCCGGTGATGCGGCTGATCATGATCGGCCGCGCCGTGCCGCCGGAGCCTGCAATGGCACCGTCGACCCAGTGGTTGCCCGTCGCGTCGAATGCCTTGGCAAGCTCGGCCACCGCTGCCGCCTCGCCGCCGGAAGTCCACCAATGGGTGACTTCCAGGTCGGTCGCGGCCGCCGGACCGGCGAAATTGAGCGCAACTGTCGCGGCAAAGGCAGCAGTCAGGAATTTGTATCGCATTTCGGCTCCTCCCAGAATCTGAAACGTTACAGATTTTCGATACGGCAAATGATCCGCCTAGGCAACCCCTCGCCTTGAGGCCGGCCAAGATTTTTTCGCGACGCGAACAAAATCTTTCTCCCGAGGCGGCAATGTCGGTGTCAGATCAGTCGATTGGTGCCAAAAGAAGGCCAAGACCGATATTTCTTTGTGATTCCAGCGACTTTCGGCTCCTCTCCGCATCCGCGATGCCGGCGGCGCGACCTTGCCGGTTGATCACGAAGATTGGCAATCTGTAACGTTTCAGTATATTGAGCCGAGCCGCAAACTGAAGGTCGCGCAAATGTCACCGCCGCACGATTGCCGGTCGGCCCCGCGACTGCTATGCGCCTGACGGGCGGGACGATGGATAGACGGATAACGAAGAAGGGCGACGACGACACGTCGGGCAAGGAACGGCCGACGCTGAAGACGCTTGCCTTCATGACCGGGCTGGGCGTCACGACAGTCTCGCGCGCGCTGAAGGATGCGCCCGAGATCGGCGCCGACACCAGGCGTCGCGTCCAGCTCGTCGCCAAGCAGATCGGCTATCGCCCGAACCGCGCCGGCGTGCGCTTGAGAACCGGCAAGACCAACGTGATATCGCTTGTACTGAACACCGAGCACGAGCTCATGAGCTTCGTCTCGGACATCATCTACGGAGTCACCGAGGTGATCGCCGATACGCCCTACCATCTGATCGTCACGCCCTATTCGCGCTCGCAGGATCCGCTGGACCCGGTGCGCTATCTGGTCGAGACGGGCTCGGCCGACGGCGTCATCATCTCTCGCACCCAGCCCAATGATCCACGGGCGCGCTATATGCTGGAGCGCGGCATTCCCTTCGCCACGCATGGCCGCACCGACATGGGGCTGGTGCATCCCTATCACGACTTCGACAATTATGCCTTTGCCGGCGAAGCCGTCCGCTACCTCGCCGGCAGGGGCCGCCACCGGCTTGCCCTGGTGACGCCGCCGGTCGGCCTCACCTATCACGGCCATACGGTTGCCGGCTTTGCCGATGCGCTGAGCGAGGTGGGTGCCAGCGAGGTGCCGTTCAACACCGTCTCCATCGATCAGTCGATCGAGCAGATCAGGATGCGGACCGCGCAATTGATGCGGCGCAAGGACCGTCCGGACGGCTTCGTCAGCAGCGCCGCCGCAGCGACGCTCGCCATCGTGGCCGGCATCGAGGATGCCGGGCTGAAGCTGGGTCGCGACGTCGACGTGGTGTCGAAACAATCGTCGGAGCTGCTGCATCTGTTCCGGCGAGAGCTGCTCGTCGTCAACGAGAATTTCCGGCTCGCCGGCTCCGAGCTCGCCCGCGCCGTGCTCGGCTGGATCGGCGGCGCCGATCCAGGCACGCTGCAATCGCTCAGCACGCCGAGCGAGGTTTTGCCTTACCGCGGCTGACTGGCGCGACTTGAGGGGCAGGTCAGGCCGAGTCGAAAATGGTGGCTTCCGAGAACCGGAGCGGAGCGTACTTAAAGTACGTGAGCACCGGAAGCGCAGGAAGCCGCCATTTGCAGGCCGGCCTCACCTGGCCCTAGGCGGCCCCACTCCCCCATGGACCATGAAACGCCCCCTCTTCCCCGATGCGCTCGAAGCCGTGCGCGCCGAAGAAGTCGCGCTGCGCCTGGATCAGGTTTGAGGTGCCGCGTCCCTGGCGGTAGCTGTCGAAATAGGCGAGCGCCGACGACAGCGCCGGCACCGGCGAGCCGGCTTCGGAAGCGCGCGCCACGACGCGCCTCAGCGACGGATGCGCCTCCTTCATCATGGCGATGAAGGCCGGCGCCATCAGCAGATTGGTGGAAGCGCTGCCCGAACCGAACGCCTCGGCCATCGTGTCGAGCATCTGCGAGCGGATGATGCAGCCGGCGCGCCAGATCTTGGCGATGGTCGGCATCGGCAAGTTCCAGTTGAATTCCTTGGAGGCGCCGCTCATCACCGCGAAGCCTTGCGCGTAAGCCGCGATCTTGCCGGCGAACAATGCCAGCTCCAGGTCCTTGAGCAGCGCGCCCTTGTCGCCGGAGATCTTTTCGACACCGATATTGCCGTAGGCCTTTTCCGCCGCCTGTCGCTCGTCCTTGAGCGACGACAGCACGCGCGCCGCGACCGCCGCCTCGATCGCCGTTGCCGGAATGCCGAGCTGCTGCGCTTCGATGACCGACCATTTGCCGGTGCCCTTCTGCCCGGCACGGTCGAGGATAATGTCGGCAACCGGCTTGCCGGTCTTGGGATCGTCGGCGGCGAGAACTTTTGCGGTGATCTCGATCAGGTAGGAGTTGAGCCGGCCCTTGTTCCATTCTTCGAAGACCTTGCCGATCTCCTTCGGCGCCATGCCCAGGCCGTCGCGCAAGATGCCGTAGATCTCGGCGATCATCTGCATGTCGGCATATTCGATGCCGTTGTGGATAGTCTTGACGAAATGGCCGGCGCCGTCGGTGCCGAGCCAGGCGGCGCAGGGCTCGTCCTTGAACTTGGCCGAGATCGCCGTCAGCACCTTCTCGACGCGCTTCCAGGACTCTTCGCTGCCGCCGACCATGATCGAGGGGCCGTGCCGCGCGCCCTCCTCACCGCCCGACACGCCCATGCCGATGAAGGTCAGGCCCGAGCCGGACAGCTCCGAGAAGCGGCGCATCGTGTCGCGGAAATTGGCGTTGCCGGCATCGATGACGATGTCGTTGTCGGAAAGCACGCCGCGCAACGCCGCGATCTGCTCATCGACCGGCTTACCGGCCAGCACCATGATGATGATCGGCCGCGGCGGGCGGATCGCCGCGGCAAGTTCCTCCAGGCTGTAGCAGGGAACGACCATGTCCTTCAGCGAACCGGCGCTCTCGACGAAGGCGTCGGTGCGCGATGCCGTGCGGTTGAAGACGGCGATGCGGTGCCCGTGCTCGGCGATGTTGAGCGCCAGGTTGGAACCCATCGTGCCAAGGCCGATCAGGCCGATTTCGGCTTTTTCCATCGTTTCTTCCCTGCGTTCGGATGCTTGTTGTGGGTTGCGTCCTGGAGAACGCCTTTCCCAGATGAATGACGGGCCTTGGCGGCTGCGTCAACCGTCTCGCCGAATTGTGTCGAGATCGGTGAGACCGAGGGTGAAGACTGAGGGCGAATGGTGAATGGTGAATAGTGAAATGGACAGGCGAACGCCGTCGCGACGCGGAAACGAAAATCGCCTGCTATTCACCATTCACTATTCACCATTCACTCTCAATTTCACTCTGCGCGAATATTAATTGGCGCCTCGATCTTCACCACCTCGAAGTCCGAAACGAGGATATCGAGCCGGGCGTCCCAGCGGCCCGGCAGCGGGATGACGAGATTGTCGATACGCCAGGTGCCGTCGCCGGATTTTCTCGCCGGCCGCTTGATCGGCTCGATGCCGGAATCCGGCTTCGACAGCACCAGCGTCACCTCCTTGGCGTCGAGCGGCCCGAATTCGCCGGTCATGATCATCATCGAAGCGGCAACCTCGCCGGCATGGCCCGGCGTGATGCCGAGATCGGCCATCGCCTTCAGCGTGTGGATGTGGATCGAAACCGGTTGCGCGGCGGCGATCGCCAACGCGCGTGGCGGCGGGGTGAAGCGCCAGCCGGCGGCGACGCCGAAAATGGCGAGCGCGATCAGCATCTCGATGCCGATCGAGCGCACCATCCGCCGCTGCACCTCGGTGTCGCCGGCCACGGCGGGCGCTGTCAACGTCCAGCGGTTGATGGAGGCCAACGTGAACAGGAAGAGCAGCAGGGTGAGCTTGAGCAGCAGCAGCCGGCCATAAGCGGTATGGATCAACGCTGCCGGCTGCTGCAGCTGGATGATCGCCAGCACGATGCCGCTGGCGGCAAGGACAGCCACGACCGGCAGGATCGCGCGCGAGAAGCGCCGCAGAAAGACTTTCGCTTCCGCCGGCTGCTGCCGCAGCGCGAGGCCGAGCGGCGCCAGCGCACCCGCCCAGAAGGCGATCGCGGTGCCGTGCAGGAATACCAGCGGCCGCGTCAGCCATTGCGGTTCGGCGGCGCTGGCGTGACCGCTCGCGGCAAGGGCCGCGCCAACACCGAGCAGTGCTACGGACGCCGCCAGCTTGCGCGAGCCCGACGGTCCGGCAAGAGAAAGCAAAGCCAAGCCGAGCGCGATCAGGCCGAGCAGCACCGTCCAGACGAAGCTCGTCTCGAGCGCGGTCTTCCAGACAGCCGGTGTCGCAAACCGGGCGAGCGGCGCGCCGAGCGCATCCAGCCCCTGCAGGCCGAGCGAAAGCGGCGCTCCGACGAGACCGATAAGAAGCGCCGCGATGACGAAGCGTCGGCCGCGGCGCCGGTCCTCGGCCAGCCAGGCAAGTGCGAACGCGCCGCCGATGCCGAGAAAAAGTCCGGTATAGAGAAACAGCTTGCCGAGCCAGATCGCCGTCCGCAGCACCCAGTCGACGGCCTCGCCCGCCACTGGTGCCGCGCTTGGCGCGCCTATGGAAAACAGTGCTGAGCCGCCGACCGGATGGCCGTCGACCGACACGACCCGCCAACTCAGCACATGCGTGCCGGATTTGAGCGCTTCGGGATTGTCGATCTCGACGGTCCGGTCCTTGAGACGGAAAGATGTCGGCGCAAGCTGCGAGCCGTCCGGCCGCACAAGCGTCAGCACCAGCGGCGAGACGGGCTCGCTGAAGGTCAGCGAGAATTTGCCGGGACTTTGCGTCAGCACGGCGCCGTCGGCCGGATCGGTCGCGACCAGCGCCGCATGCGCCAAAGCGCGGCCGGGCACGACGAGCAGCGCCATCGCCACGAGCATTGCCGCCAGCCAGACAAGCGAGCCGGCAAGCATGCGGTTCATCGAGGAAGGCAGTGCTGCGTTCATGCCGTCATAACTGGAAATGTTGGCGCATCCCAAGGGAGCGCGCCAACAGAGATCATTTCTTCGGCAGCAATTTGATGCCGGGCGCAGGCGTTTCAAAGGCGTCCTCGTCCTGGCCGGCCGCCGGGATCTCGATCCAGCGCTCGGCGGCGTCGCCGCATTCCTGCACCACCGGGAAATAGAGCATCTGGCCGGCCGGCAGATCGGCCGCCAGCGAGGCGCGGAAGACGAACTCGTCATAGAATTCGTCGGGCAGATTGCCGCCGCTCCAGTCGACTTCCTTCACGCCGGTGGTCAGCGTCTCGCCATAGAGCTGGTAGGATTTCTCGTATTTGCCCTTCTTGATCTGCAGCGTCCAGCCGGGCTTGGGCATCGGCTTCACCGCGATGACGCCTTCGGGTATCTGCACACGCACCGCGGTCGTTGCCTTGCCCTCGCAGCCATGCGGCACGCGCAAGACGGCCTTGTAGGTCGAGCCGACGGCCGCTTCCTGCGTTTCGAGCGTGATGTGGGCGAGCGCGGCATTGGTCCCGAGCGCGCAAAGCGCGCCCGCCGCCAAAACATACTTTTTCATGAATTGTCCCTCTGATTTCGAATTGGCGGATTACTCGGCGTGATCCATGTCGCCCATATCGCCACTGCCCGTCTCGCCGATACCTTCGACGGCGAAGTCGACGGTGACGCTGCCCGCCCTCTCGAAGGTCAGCGTCGCGGAGAATTTCTCGCCCTGCTTCGGCTGCCGCTTCAAGCCGGTGAACATCAGGTGATAGGCGCCCGGCTTCAGCGCGACCTTGCCGCCGGCCGGGATCTCCAGCCCGCCCTCGACCGGCCGCATGGTCATGACGCCGTCCTTGACGCCCATCTCATGCAGTTCGGCCTTTTCGGAGATGTCGGAGGAGATCGACAGCAGCCGGTCCGGCGCGCTGCCCTTGTTGATCACGGTGAAATAGCCGCCGCCCACCTTGGCGCCCGGCGGCGTCGCCCGCGACCAGGGATGCTCGATCTCGAGATCGCCGACCTTGAACTCATGCGCTAGGGCGGCGGGAATGCAGGCCAAGAGAAAGAAAAGGCTGAGCACGGCAAGGCCAACGCGCAGCGGGAGGTGAAACGGCGGCGCGCCGCGAAGGGCGAAGGCTTGCGCTTTGGGAAGAAGATTGGACATGGTTGCTCCATGAGTACGGGATCGCGCCGGAATGCGGCCGCGAACAGTCTGATCTTTGGATGAATAGGCCTGCGGAAGGTTCCGCGGATCAGACCATCGCCGGCGGCGCGCGCGGATTGGCCGGAGAGCGGTCGCGGGCGAAATCCTGGTGCCGGAAGGCCGGAAGCTGGAAGGCGACGGCTTCGAAAAGCTGGGTCCTGGCCAGGGCGACGGCCTCCGGCGGCGGCATATGCGCCGCCGAAACCATGTTGCAGCCGAGCGAGCAGCAGGCCGGCAGATGTTGTTGGTGGGGATCGCCGCCGGGGAGTTTTACAGCCCCTTCATGCGTGCAGATGACGTTGCCGAAGGCGTCGACCTGCGAAGGCGCGCCGAAGGCGAAAGCGCCGAGAGAGGACTGCAGCAATAGAAGCAGCGCCGCGACGAACGCGGCCGGCATGCTCCATCGTCTCAGCCGGATACCCAACGCAAAGCCTCTCCCGGAAACGCGTCGACGGTAGCACGGGGAATGCGCGCGGGAAATCGGCAAAACCGCGCTGCGGCAACGCGGCGCGACGCGCTTGTTTTTATGCATGTCGTTGTCCCAAAACCGCTGCACGCTTCTGGACGACATGCGTGAGGGTCTGTCGAGATTCAGGTCAGGCCGAGCCGAGAATGGTGGCTTCCGAGAACCGGAGCGGAGCGTACTTAAGGTACGTGAGCACCGGAAGCGCAGGAAGCCGCCCTTCGCAGGCCGGCATCACCTGAATCTCGACAGACCCTAGGCGGGCTGCATCTGCCGCCCTTCGGGAATGGAGGTCAGCAGCGTCTGGCGCGCCGACTTCAGGTGCTTGCGACAGGCGGCGTCCACCTTGCCGGGATCGCGCGATTTCAGCGCCGCGATATAGGCGAGATGCTCCTGAATAGCGACCTCGTTGCGCTGGCGCTCCTCAGCCTTGTTCCACTGATAGTGGTAATGGAAGATCATCGCGATGACATCGTAGAAGTCGACGATGAAGCGATTGTGCGAGGCGCGGTGGATCAGCCGGTGGAAGCGCTCGTCGAGCTCGGAGAATTCGTTGAAGCGCGTGGCGATCTCGCTGGCGAGCTGGCGATGCTCGAGCTCCAGCCGGTCAAGATCGGCCCATACGGCGCTATCTTCCGGCAGCGCGGCGAAAGCCGCCGCCGAACGCAGCTCGAAAATCTCGCGGATCTCGGTCAGCTCCAGCGCGAAGGCGCGCGTGAAACCCTTCAGCACCCAGTGGCTGTTGCGCCGCTTCTCGATCAGCCCGAAGCGCGAGAAGCGGATCAGGAATTCGCGCACGCTGGTGGTGCCGACGCCGATCTCGCGCGCCAGCTCCAGCTCGTTGATCTGCATGCCGGCTTCGGCGCCTCCCGCAAGCAGACGCCGCATGAAAGAGCGCTCGATGATCTCGGCCAGCGAGTCGGTCTCCTCCTCGGGGAAGAAGTCCTCGGACCGCGGCGCCCTGAGCACGGTCTTATTACGCTTGTTCCAGTCGATAAGCCCGGTTTCTTCCATGCGCGCAAGGATGCTGCGCACCGTGGTGCGGCTGACGCCGAGCAGCGTGCCGAGCTCAGGCTCCGACGGCAGGCTCTTGGTCTCGTCGAGCAACCTGAGGCAGCGGTTGAAGGCGTCCTTGTAGACATTGTTGCTTTTCGACATGCCCCGTATCCCCCAACGCTTGCGGCGGCCTGCCGGAAACGCGATATGATCGGTGTTCCTAGAGCAGTTCAGCGTTTCTCGGAATCGCCGAACTGCGCTAAATCTTTGTTTCTGCGCAATTCCGGACGGAAAGCCGCTACGCCCTTTTCCTGGAATTGCTCTGGCGCAAGCCTCCGAAAAGCGGAACGCTTTTCGCCGGCTTGCCAAACGGGCGGCGCGGGCGTCCAAAAGACGAGCGCCGACCGAGCGAAAAAACAATTGACGCAAAATTGTTTTTTCCCGATAAAAGACATTACCTTTAAACGGGCGCAAGTCAATCCGCCCGCATTCCCAGGATCACCCAGGACAGCCGCCCGTGAACGTTGCAAACACCATCCTTCTCTCACCCTCCGATAATGTCGCCGTTGCCAACGGGCGCATCGAGATTGGAACGCCATTGCCGGGCGGCGCAACCGCGACTGCCGTGATCGAGCCGGGCCACAAGGTGGCGATCAAGCCGATCCCGGCGGGCGAAGCGGTTGTGAAATACGCCCAGGCGATCGGCCGCGCCACGCAAGACATCGCGCCCGGCGAGCATGTTCATTCGCACAATCTGGTTTTCGAGAGCGGCCGCTTGCCGGTGGTGCCGCCGAGCGAGGCCGAGCACGCCACCGAGGCCGACCGCAAGCGTACCTTCATGGGCTACCGCCGCGCCGATGGGCGCTCCGGCACGCGCAACTTCATCGGCATCATCGCCAGCGTCAATTGCTCGTCGACCGTCTGCCACGCCATTGCGGACGAAGCCAACCGCACACTTCTGCCGAAATATCCCGGCATCGACGGCTTCGTGCCGATCGTGCACGGCCAGGGCTGCGGCATGAGCGCCACCGGCGACGGCATGATGGTTCTGCACCGCACTTTAGCCGGCTATGCGCGCCATCCGAATTTCGGCGGCGTGCTGATGGTGGGCCTGGGCTGCGAGGTCAACCAACTCACGCTTTACGGCCAGAAGGGCGTGGCCGCGGGAAAGCGGCATTTCAACATCCAGGAAGCCGGCGGCTCGCGCAAATCGGTCGAGCGCGCGATGGGCGTTCTGGCCGAGATCGCCGAGGAAGTGGGCCAGCTGCAGCGTGAGCCGATCCCGGTCTCGGAGATCGTTGTCGGGCTGCAATGCGGCGGCTCGGACGGCATGTCCGGCATCACAGCAAATCCGGCATTGGGCGCCGCCGTCGATATCCTGGCAGACTGCGGCGGCATCGGCATCTTGTCGGAGACGACCGAGATCTACGGCGCCGAGCATCTGCTGGCCTACCGCGCCGCCTCGCCCGAGATCGCCGCCAAGCTTGACGGCTTTGTGAAGTGGTGGGAGGACCATACCGCCAAGCACGGCGCCTCGATCGACAACAATCCCTCGCCCGGCAACAAGCGCGGCGGCCTGACCACGATCCTCGAGAAATCGCTGGGCGCGGTCGCCAAGGGCGGCCAGACGCCGCTCAACGGCGTCTTCGGCTATGCCGAGAAAGTCTCGGGCCGCGGCCTGGTGTTCATGGACACGCCCGGCTACGACCCGGTCTCGGCCACCGGCCAGGTCGCCGGCGGCGCCAATGTCATCGTCTTCACCACCGGCCGCGGCTCCTGCTTTGGCTGCCGGCCGACGCCGTCGATCAAGGTCGCCACCAATTCGACCATGTATCACCAGATGGAAGAGGACATGGACGTCAATTGCGGGGTTATCGCCTCGGGCGAGAAGACCATCGCCGGCATGGGCCGCGAGATCTTCGAGCTGATCATCGAGACGGCGTCCGGCCGCAAGACCAAGAGCGAGGCGTTCGGCTACGGCGACAACGAATTCGTGCCGTGGCATCTCGGCGCGACGCTTTAATCAAAGGCCGTTATCGCGTCGGAAGCGCCCCCCGACAACAGGAGGCGACCTTCACAACCGTGCAGGCTTTTCTATGGAATGAATATTCCATATTGACAGAAATATGAAATTATTGTTCCATGCCGATAAGGAGGAACGGGAGCATCCGAGCACTGCCCAGGGACGAGCCGAACGGACTTAGCCCGCATCGCGCACGGCAGCAGACATCGCTTGCATCGGTCACGGCAATGCTCTATCAAAAAACGGTATCTGTTTTTTATTGATAAAGTTCTGTTTGGGCCGCGCCTATCCAGATGGAGCTTCCGCAACCTTCACCAGGCGACTTAGGGAGGAACCTAATGAAATTCGTGACCAGCCTTCTCAACCGCCGCGCCTTCGTGGCTTTGGCCGCCGCTTCGATGCTCGCCGGCGCAATGCATTCCGCGCCCGCCTCGGCGGCCGACGTGACCATTCCGATCATCGTCAAGGATACCACATCCTTCTACTGGCAGATCGTTCTGGCCGGCGCCCGCAAGGCCGGCAAGGATCTCGGCGTCAACGTGCCGGAACTCGGCGCCCAGGCCGAAACCGACGTCAACGGCCAGATCTCGATCCTGGAAAACGCCGTCGCCAGCAACCCGGCGGCCGTCGTCATCTCGCCGACCGAGTTCAAGGCGCTCGGCAAGCCGATCGACGAGGCTGCCTCCAAGGTCAAGGTCATCGGCATCGACTCCGGCGCCGATTCCAAGGCCTTCACCTCCTTCCTGACCACCGACAACGTGCAGGGCGGCCGCGTCGCCGCTGACGGCCTCGCCGCCGCAATCGGCGCCGCCAACGGCGGCAAGGTGGAAGGCAAAGTCGCGCTGATCACGGCACTTCCCGGCGCCGGCTCGCTCGAGCAGCGCAAGCAAGGCTTCATCGAACAGATCAAGGCCAAGTATCCGGGCCTCGAGCTTGTCGCCGACAAATATGCCGACGGCCAGGCCACCACCGGCCTCAACATCGCGACCGACCTGATCACCGCCAATCCGGACCTCAAGGGCATCTTCGCCTCGAACCTGATCATGGCGCAGGGCGTCGGCCAGGCGATCGCCGAAAACAATCTCGGCGGCAAGGTGGCGCTGATCGGCTTCGACAGCGACGAAAAGCTGATCAAGTTCCTCAATGACGGCGTCATCTCGGGCCTGGTCGTCCAGGATCCGTACCGGATGGGCTATGACGGTATCAAGACCGCCTTGGCCGCCTCGAAGGGCGAGAAGGTCGAGGCCAATGTCGACACCGGCGCGAACCTCGTCACCAAGGACAACATGAAGGATCCCAAGATCGACGCGCTGCTCAACCCGAAGCTCAAGTGAGCAGCATCGCGACAGTCGTTTCCGGGGCCTCGCGCCCCGGAAACATCCATCGGGGCGATTTGGAAATTCGCCGGCCCGATTTAGGCTCCGCCTTCAAGATGCGCGCCAGACGCATCGCTGCGTACCCAATGGTTGAGACCAATCTGGGAGGATTGTCATGACGTCGACGGCGCAGGAATTGCATCCGGCCCCCACGCTGGAACCGGGCAGGACGATCCTCGAGCTCAACGGCCTGGAAAAGCGCTACCCCGGCACGCATGCGCTGAAGCCTGTGCATCTTGCCTTCAAGGCAGGCGAGATCCACGCCATCGTCGGCGAGAACGGCGCCGGCAAGTCGACCCTCATCAAGCTTCTGACCGGCGTCATGCCGCGCACTTCCGGCGAGGTGATCTGGGAAGGCAAGCCGACCGCCTTGGCCACGCCGCATGAGGCGATGGCGCTGGGCATCAACGCCGTCCACCAGGAGGTGGTGCTCTGCCGCCATCTCACCGTCGCCGCCAACATGTTCCTCGGCGAGGAGGAGTCACGCTTCGGCCTCCTGCAGCAGCGCGCCATGGTCAAGGACGCGCAGAAGATCATCGACGGGCTGGGCTTCGACTTGCCGGCGCATGTCATGCTCGGCGATCTCACCATCGGGCAGCAGCAGCTGATCGCCGCCGCCCGCGCTACCGTGCGCGGGACAAAATTCCTGATCTTCGACGAGCCTACCGCTTATCTCACCCGCAAGGAGGCCGACCAGCTCTTCAAGCTGATCCGCCGGCTCAAAGGCGAAGGCGTCACCATCATTTATATCAGCCACCGCATGGAGGAAGTGTTCGAGCTCGCCGACCGCGTTTCCGTGCTGCGCGACGGCACTCTGGTCGGCACCCGCAACATCGCCGAGACCGACGAGCCCGAACTGGTCAAGCTGATGATCAACCGCTCGATCGAGCAGATCTACCACAAGGAACATTTCACCCCCGGCGCCACGATTGTCGAGACGAGGAACCTTTCGGGCAAAGGCTTCGAGAATGTCTCGGTGACCGTGCGCGCCGGCGAGATCGTCGGCCTCTATGGCCTGATCGGTGCCGGCCGCAGCGAGTTCGTCACCACGCTTTACGGCCGCCACAGGAAGTCGGCCGGCCAGATTCTCTGGCAAGGCAAGGAGGTCCAGGTCAACTCCGAGCACGATGCGATCCGGCTCGGCATGGCGCTGGCCCCGGAAAGCCGCCGCGACCAGGGTCTGTGCCTCAATTTGCCGGTCGGCATCAACCTCAACCTGCCTATCTACAAGCGCATCTCCAGCAATTTTCTGATCTCCGGCGCCAAGGAGAAGGCCGAGGCCGACCGCCAGATCGCCGACCTGCGCATCAAGACGCCGACGCGCCATGCGCTCGCCTCCAGCCTGTCGGGCGGCAACCAGCAGAAGATCGTCATCGGCAAATGGCTGGCGCATGGCGCCAAGCTGTTCATCTTCGACGAGCCGACGGTGGGCGTCGATGTCGGCACCAAGGCCGAGATCTACCGCCTGTTCTCGACGCTCTTGTCCAAGGGCGCCGGCATCATCCTGATCTCGTCCTATCTGCCGGAAGTCTATGAGCTTGCCGATACGCTGCACGTGTTCCGGCGCGGCAAGCTGGTCGCGACCCATGGTTTCCGGACCGCCAGCCACGAGGATATTTTGGGTCAGGCACTGGCCGAGAAACAAGAAAAGTCGGGAGGACAAAAATGAGCACCGAGGCGATCCCCGCCGAAAAACCCAAGCGCAATTTCAACGCCCTCTTCGGCCTGACGCTGCTTGGCCTTTTGCTCCTGATGTGGATCGTGCTGGCCGTCGCCACGCCGTCCTTCGCCACGACGCTCAACATCACCAACCTTCTGCGTCAGGGATCGCTGATCGCCATCCTCGCCGTCGGCCAGACCTTCGTCATCATCACCGGCGGCATCGATCTGTCGGTCGGCGCGGTGGTCGGCTTCACCACCGTCATTGTCGCGCTTTTGATCAACGCCGGCTGGCCGATCTGGGCCGCGGTGCTGATCACGCTGCTGGTGGGCGTCGCCATCGGCCTCTTCCACGGCTTCGGCATCGTCAAGATGGGCCTGCCGCCCTTCATCATCACCTTGGCCACCATGACCTCGCTGCGCGGCATCGGCCTCCTGATGACGAACGGCAACTCGATCTCCATCAACAGCGACTCGTTCCAGGCTTTCTCGCGCGGCTCGCTCGCGGGCATTCCCTACCTGTTCTGGATGGTGATCCTGGTCGCCATTCCGTCCTACGTCTTCCTGCACCACACGCGCTGGGGCCGCTACCTGTTCTCGGTCGGCTCCAACGCCGAGGCCGCGCGTCTGTCCGGCGTCAACGTGCCGCGGACCATCTTCATGGCCTACATCCTGTCCGGCCTGCTTGCCGCCATCGTCGGCGTGCTGCTGGCCTCGCGCATCGGCATCGGCAACCCCACGCAGGGCGACACCTATGAGCTTCAGGCCATCGCCTCGTCGGTGATCGGCGGCACGTCGCTGTTCGGCGCCATCGGCTCCGTGCATGGACCGCTGATCGGCTCCTTCATCCTTTCGACCATCAACAACGGCGCCAACCTGCTCAACGTCAACACCTTCTGGCAGCGCGTCATCACCGGCCTGCTGATCATCGTCATCGTCTACTTCGACGGCCTGCGTCGTCGCGGCAAATGACTCCTACGTGAAACTAACGCGCCGGCCCCGCTCGAGCGGCGCCGGCGCTCTTTGCCTGGATTTGCGATATGAAAGCCGTTGTCTGCCGTTCGCCCGGCGAGCTTGTCCTCGAAGACCGCGCCGGGCCCGGCGCACCGCCGCCCGGCTGGGCGCGCGTTGCGGTCAGCCATGTCGGCATCTGCGGCACCGACTACCACATCTTCGAAGGCAAGCACCCGTTTCTGGCCTATCCGCGCATCATGGGCCATGAGGTTGCCGGCACGATCGTCGAGAAGGGCGAAGGCGTCGAGATCAGCGTCGGCGAGCCGGTCGTCATCAACCCCTATCTTTCATGCGGCAAATGCATTGCCTGCCGGCGCGGCAAGCCGAACTGCTGCGTGAAGATCGAGGTGCTGGGCGTCCATCGCGACGGCGCCATGTGCGACGAAATTCTGGTGCCGGCGCAGAACCTCTACCCGACGAACGGCCTGTCGCTGGCCGACGCCGCGGCGGTCGAATTCCTGGCCATCGGCGCGCATGCCGTGCGCCGATCGCTCGGGCTGCCCGGCCAGCGCACGCTGGTCATCGGCGCCGGCCCGATCGGCCTCGGCACGGCGATCTTCGCGCGCATCGCCGGGCTGGATGTCAGCCTACTCGACATGAGCGCTGAACGTCTCGGCTTCGCCGAGAAGCAGCTCGGCTTTGCCCCGCTGGACAGCTCGAAGACGCCGGCTGCCGAGCTGGTCCAACAGGCAACAGCCGGCGAAGGGTTCGACCTCGTGTTCGACGCGACTGGCAACACCCAGTCCGTGCAGTCGGCCTTCGCCCACGTCGCGCATGGCGGCACGCTGGTGCTGGTCAGCGTCGTCAAGGACGACATCACCTTCTCCGACCCTGAATTCCATAAGCGCGAGATGATGCTGGTCGGCAGCCGCAACGCGCTGAAGGCCGATTTCGACCATGTCGCAGATTCGATCCGCAACGGCGCTGTGCCGTTGAACAAGCTCGTCACCCATCGCACCACGCTCGCCGGAACGCCGCGCGACCTTGCCCGATGGACGCACGAGAAGTCAGGACTGATCAAGGCGGTCATTGAGGTCGGGTGATAACATGACAGGCGGTGAACTCAGCCCGAATTGACGGAGCGCCGCACAGGTCGACCCCCCACTCCGTCTCGGCTTCGCCGAGCCACCTCTCCCCCGATCGACGGGGGAGAGGAAGGGTGCGAGCCTTGCAGCCAACGCTCTTCAACCGGACACACTGCTTCTCCGGCCGCCAGCGTGCTCCTTTCCTCTCCCTCCGGAGGGGGGAGAGGTGGCTCGGCGAAGCCGAGACGGAGTGGGGGAAGGCGAGCCTCAAACGCCAAGCCGCTGACAAGTAAGCGACCTGACATCAGCGTGAAGCAGATCAATCACGGTCTCGTACAAGGCTGGCACTCCCTACAACACCGACAACTTCAGCTCCACCCGCTCTGCCGGAAAGCGCGACTCCGCGAACTGGATCGGCTCACCGTCGAGCGTGACGTTCACGGCGACGGTGACCAGCACGATGGCGCCGGGCTGCAGATCGAGGGCTGCAAGGTCGTCGGCATCGGCATGGCGCGCCGACAGCACGGTCGAATGCCGCAGATAATCGTTGATGCCGAAGCGCTTCAGTGAGGCGGTGATCGACCCCGTTTCCGCCATTGCCGCCTCGATTCCGGCGAAGCGCTTGGCATCGAACCAGGTCGTCGCGCGCGACACCGCATGACCGTCGGCCTCGCCGCGCGTCTCCAGGCGGATGACGGCAGCGCCTTTGGCGATGCCCAGCGCCTCGGCGATGCGCCGGCCGGCCGGCTCGGTCGACGACGACAGCAGCGCGATATGCCGCTCGCTCGTCTGCCCCTGCAGCCCGGTCGAGAAGCGCGTCCGCGCGCCGATCGGATAGGACAGCCGCTTGCGCGACAACACGAAGGTGCCGCGTCCCTGCTCGGCCTTCAGCACGCCTTCCTGCACCAGTGCTGCAATGGCGCTGCGCACCGTGTGGCGGTTGACGCCGTAGCGCTCGGCCAGCGCGACTTCAGGCGGCAGCGCGGCATTCTCGGCGAAATCGCCATTGGCGATCGCCTGCAGGATCCTGTCGGCGATCTGCCGCCATAGCGATACGCCATTGCGCCTCTCGATGCTGCTTGCCAGCCCGGTCATTTCCCCGCCCCCAACGTCATCACCCTAAACTTTTGCACCCGTTGTCATCCACCCGTCATGGACTCCCGTTACCAAGTGAGTATAATTTGTATAGTTGTCTATATCAATAGACAAATTTCTTTATGCAAGGAGCGATGCCATGCGAGGACAGGAAGCGCGCGAGCAGGCCGGGCGGAAAGCCTTGATGGCGACGCTGGCGCATGCCGCGGCCGATGAAATCGCTCGCCTGTGGAACGAGTCGGGCCTGCCCTCCGAGGCCGAGCTTTTGCGCGGTCCTGAAACCGGATTGGTGACGGTGCGCGGGCGGATCGGCGGCGGTGGCGCACCGTTCAATGTCGGCGAAGCGACGGTCACCCGCGCCACGGTGCGGCTGCCCTCCGGCCAGGTCGGCCACTCCTATGCGCTTGGCCGCGACAAGGGAAAAGCCAAGCTAGCGGCGATCGCTGACGCGCTGTGGCAGGACCCAGCGCACCGCGAGGCGGTCGAGACAAAGCTCGCCGCGCCCTTGCGCGCCGCGCTTGCTGCGGCGCGCGAGACAAAGCGCGTCGAAACGGCGGCCACGAAAGTGGATTTCTTCACCATGGTGCGCGGAGAGGACTGATGGATATCGCCACGCAATCGATCGACGGCGGCTTCGCGGAGCCGGTCTTCAACGCCCAGGCGGTGTTCCGCGCCATCATGGACGCGATGGCCCGCCCCGGCACCGTCCAGCCGCTGCCGCAGCTCGCCCGCCCGCCGGCGCCGCTGTCGGCGACGGCCGGCGCCGTGGCGCTCTCGCTCTGCGACAACGACACGCCGGTCTGGCTCGACCAGCCGCTGCAGGCGGAAGCCGCGGTCAAGGCCTGGCTCGGCTTCCACACCGGCGCGCCCTCGGCAAACACGCCGGCCGACGCGCATTTCGCCCTGATCGCCAATCCGAAGGAGATGGCGGCGCTCGATGGTTTTGCGCAAGGCACGCAAGAATATCCCGACCGCTCGACGACGCTGATCCTCTTGGTCGACGATCTTGCCTCGGGCCCATCGCTGCTGCTCGAAGGTCCGGGGATCGAAAAGACGTCGATGATCGCGCCTCCCGGCATGCCGCGCCATTTCGTCGAGCAGTGGAAGCAGAACAACCAGCGTTTCCCGCGCGGCGTCGACATCATCCTGGCGGCGCCCGGCCACCTTGCCTGCCTGCCGCGCACCACCCGCATCAAGACGATGGAGGCATGACATGTATGTCGCGGTGAAAGGCGGCGAAGCCGCCATTGCCAATGCGCATCGCCTGCTTGCCGACCGCCGCCGCGGCGACCGCTCGGTACCGGCGCTGCGCCTCGACCAGATTGTCGAGCAGCTGGCGCTCGGCGTCGACCGGGTGATGAGCGAAGGCTCGCTCTATGATCGCGAGCTCGCGGCTCTCGCCGTTACCCAGGCGCGCGGCGATATGATCGAGGCGATCTTTCTGGTGCGCGCCTACCGCACCACGCTGCCGCGCTTCGGCTACACCAATCCGGTCGACACCGGCGCCATGCAGGTCGAGCGTCGTGTCTCGGCCACCTACAAGGACCTGCCGGGCGGCCAGGTGCTCGGCCCGACCTTCGATTATACGCACCGCCTGCTCGATCCCGAGCTTGCCGCCGGCGCCGAGGTCGAGATGCCGGCGCGGCGTCCGGCCGAGCCGGAGGCCATGCCGCGCGTTTCGGCGATCCTCGCCCATGAAGGCCTGATCGAGGCCGATGGCGAGATGCCGCTTGACCACGTGCCCGGCGACATCACGCGCGAGCCGCTGCAATTCCCGATGGCGCGCGACATCCGCCTGCAGGCGTTGTCGCGCGGCGACGAAGGTTTTCTGCTGGCGCTCGGCTATTCGACGCAGCGCGGCTACGCCCGCAACCATCCCTTTGTCGGCGAGATACGCATTGGCGAGGTCGAGCTGGAGCTCGACGTGCCGGAGTTGCCCTTCGCCGTGCCGCTCGGCTCCATCCGCGTCACCGAATGCCAGATGGTCAACCAGTTCAAGGGCTCGGCCAAGGCGCCGCCGCAGTTCACGCGCGGCTACGGCCTGGTCTTCGGCCAGAGCGAGCGCAAGGCGATGGCGATGGCGCTGTGCGACCGGGCGCTGCGCGCCACGGAGCTTGGCGAGGATGTCGTCGCCGCCGCGCAGGACGAGGAATTCGTCATCTCGCATTCCGACAATGTCCAGGCCACCGGTTTCGTCGAGCATCTGAAGCTGCCGCATTATGTCGACTTCCAGGCCGAGCTCGGCCTGGTTCGCCGCATGCGCGCCGAATACGAAGCGCGGGAAAACGAGGACAAGGCCGCCGAGGAGAAGCGCGAGGCGGCGGAATGACTTCAGTGTCCGCTACCGGAATGCCCGCCGAAGCCGCCAGTATAGTCGCCGCCACCGAAGGACTCGCCGTACGGAGGTTCCCTTGGCGCGGGGAGAACCATTTTCCGCAGCGCAAAGGTCGCGAAGCCGGCGAACACCAGCAGCAGCACGCCAAGATGCAACCAACCGGTAGAGTCCATTCGGGCGTCCTTCCGCGTCTTGGGCGCCAATTTCATAGCAGAGAGCGGACGTGATCGCCATGACCGACATCGCCACCTACAACTTCGCCTATCTCGATGAGCAGACCAAGCGGATGATCCGGCGCGCCATCCTGAAGGGCATCGCCATTCCCGGCTATCAGGTGCCCTTTGCCTCGCGCGAGATGCCGATGCCTTATGGCTGGGGCACCGGCGGCGTCCAGGTCACCGCCTCGATCATCGGCCCGGATGACGTGCTGAAAGTCATCGACCAGGGCGCCGACGACACCACCAACGCCGTTTCGATCCGCGCTTTCTTCAGGAAAGTCGCCAATGTCGCTGTCACCACCGACACGGCAACCGCCACCATCATCCAGACCCGGCACCGCATCCCCGAGCATCCGCTGACCGCGGGCCAGGTGCTGGTCTTCCAGGTGCCGATCCCAGAGCCGCTGCGCTTCCTCGAGCCGCGCGAGACCGAGACGCGCAAGATGCACGCGCTGGAGGAATACGGCCTCATGCATGTGAAGCTCTATGAGGACATTGCCAGGCACGGCCGCATCGCCACCACCTACGCCTATCCGGTCAAGGTCGAGGGCCGCTACGTGATGGATCCTTCGCCGACGCCGAAATTCGACAATCCGAAGATGCACCGCTCGCCCGCCTTGCAATTGTTCGGCGCCGGCCGCGAGAAACGCATCTATGCGGTGCCGCCCTTCACCGACGTCGTCAGCCTCGACTTCGAGGACCATCCCTTCGAGGTGCAGACCTTCGACCAGCCCTGCGCGCTCTGCGGCGCCGGGAATGTCTATCTCGACGAGGTCATCCTCGACGACCATGGCGGCCACATGTTCGTCTGCTCCGATACCGACCATTGCGAGAAGCGCCGCGCCGACTCTACCTCCCCCTCGTGGGGAGGTCGCGCCGAAGGCGCCGGTGGGGAAAACGGCCAATCTTCTCTTTCTTCAATCCCCACCCCGGCGCTGCGCGCCGATCCTCCCCACAAGGGGGAGGGTAAGGAGGCCGAATGACCGACGAACCGCTGCTCCGCGTCTCGGCGCTGTCCAAATTCTACGGCTCGCGCATCGGCTGCGAGAACGTCACCTTCGACCTCTGGCCGGGCGAGGTTCTGGCGGTGGTCGGCGAATCCGGCTCCGGCAAGACCACGCTGCTCAACTGCCTGTCGACCCGCCTGCTGCCCTCCTCCGGCACGGCCAGCTATCGCATGCGCGACGGCCAATGGCGCGAGCTCTACCGCATGAGCGAGGCCGAGCGCCGCTTCCTGATGCGCACCGACTGGGGCTTCGTCCACCAGAACCCGGCGGACGGGCTGCGCATGACAGTGTCGGCCGGCGCCAATGTCGGCGAGCGGCTGATGGCGGTCGGCGACCGCCACTATGGCAGGATCCGCGCCACCGCCGTCGACTGGCTGTCGCGCGTCGAGATCGACGAGGACCGCATCGACGACGAGCCGCGCGCCTTTTCCGGCGGCATGCGCCAGCGCCTGCAGATCGCCCGCAACCTGGTGACTGGGCCGCGGCTGGTGTTCATGGACGAGCCGACCGGCGGTCTTGACGTCTCTGTGCAGGCGCGCCTGCTCGATCTGTTGCGCGGGCTGGTCACCGATCTCGGGCTGGCGGCGATCGTCGTCACCCACGACCTCGCCGTGGCGCGGCTTCTGTCGCAGCGCATGATGGTGATGAAAGACGGCCGCGTCGTCGAAAGCGGCCTCACCGACCGCGTGCTCGACGATCCGCGCGCGCCTTATACCCAGCTTCTCGTTTCTTCCATCCTGCAGGTGTGATGATGGCCACTCCTCTCGTTGTCTCCGATGTCGCCAAAAGCTTCACCATGCATCTGCGCGACGGCGTCACGCTGCCGGTGGTGACGGGTGTCTCCTTCTCGATCCGCGCCGGCGAATGCGCCGTGCTCGGCGGCCCGTCCGGCGCCGGAAAAAGCTCGATCCTGAAGATGCTCTACGGCAATTACGCCGTCGATGAAGGTCAGATCATCGTCCAGCATGGCGGCGGGCTGATCGACCTCGCCTCCGCCAGCCCGCGCACCGTGCTTTCCGTGCGCCGCCATACCATCGGCTATGTCAGCCAGTTCCTGCGCACCGTCCCGCGCGTTTCCGCGCTCGACGTCGTCGCCGAGCCGCTGGTCGAGCGCGGCGAGGACAGGGAAAGCGCGCGGGCGAGAGCGCGTGCCCTGTTGGCGCAGCTCAACCTGCCGGAAAAGCTCTGGGCCTTGCCGCCCGCGACCTTCTCCGGCGGCGAGCAGCAGCGCGTCAACATCGCGCGCGGCTTCATCACCGAGCATCCGATCCTGCTGCTCGACGAGCCGACCGCCTCGCTCGACGCGAAGAACCGCGATGTCGTGGTCGAGCTCATCGCCGCCAAGAAGGCGGCGGGGGTCGCCCTGCTCGGCATTTTCCACGACCTCGATGTGCGCGAGGCTGTCACCGACCGCGTCATCGACGTCACGGCCTTTGCCGCCGGAAAGATCGCCGCATGAAGAAGCTTTCGGAGGCGCCGCTGATCCATCCGACGGCGCAGGTCGAAAACTCGACGCTCGGCCGCTGGACCGAGATCGCCGAGCGCAGCCGCGTCGCCGAATGCGAGCTCGGCGACTATTCCTACATGATGCAGGACTGCGCCGTGTGGTGCGCGACCATCGGCAAGTTCTCCAACATCGCGGCAAGCGTGCGCATCAACGCCACCAACCATCCGACATGGCGTCCGACGCTGCACCACTTCACCTACCGCGCCTCCGATTATTGGGACGACGCCGAGCATGAAAGCGAGTTCTTCGCCGAGCGCCGCGCCAAACGCGTCACGATCGGCCACGACACCTGGCTCGGCCATGGCTCGACCATCCTGCCCGGCGTCACCGTCGGCGATGGCGCGGCCGTCGGCGCGGGCGCCGTGGTGTCGAAGCATGTCGCGCCCTACACAATCGTCGGCGGCGTGCCGGCGAAGCCGATCCGCGAGCGCTTCGACCGCCGCACCGCCGAGCGCTACCAGGCTTTAGCCTGGTGGGACTGGGACCATGCAAGGCTGCGCGCTGCACTCGACGATTTCCGCGAGCTGTCGGCGGAGGCGTTCCTGGAGAAGTATGGCGGCTAGGCGCGGTGAATGGTGAATGGTCAATAGTCAATAGTGAATGCAACGAAGCCCTTCTTTCTCACCACTCACCACTCACCACTCACCACTCACCATTCACACCGTTGACACATGACTCGGACAGGACGCCATCTCCCCAAGGAGATCGCGATGCTCGCCACAGTCAGACCCTCGCTCGCCGGATTTTTCGAAGGCACCAACCCGACGGCGCCGGTGCATCTCGGCACCCGTTACGACAGCTCGGGCAACTTCCTCCCCGAACCCGGCAACACGGTCGTCAGTCACCTCGTCGGCGGCTCGCCTTCGCAAGCCGCGATCATCGAGGTGCGCGAGCGCATCCGCGCCATGCCGGACGCGGACCGCCTCGCCTTCACGCCGGTCTCAAGCCTGCACATGACACTGTTCCAGGGCATCATCGAATACCGGCGCCGGCTCCCCTACTGGCCCTCCGACGTGCCGCTCGACACCAGCATCGACGACATGACCCGCCTCTATCTGCAGCGCCTGGAGGGCTTTGAGGCCTGCCCTCCGTTTCGTATCAAGACCCTCGGCGTTACGCCAAACGGCCTTACGGTTGCCGGTGCTTCCACTGAGGACGAGCGCATCCTGCGCCTGTGGCGCAACGCGCTGTCGGTGCCGTTCGGCTACCGCCATCCGGACCACGACGCTTATGTCTTCCACATCACCTTCGCCTATCAAATCCGCCGTCTAGCCGACGAGCGAGCCGCAGCCTGGCAGGATCTGTTCGATGACTGCCTGTCGTTCCTCGAACGCGAGGCTCCTGTGATCGAGCTCGAGCCTCCGGCCTTCTGCAGCTTCAAGGACATGAAGCATTTCGAGGAATTGCTGAATCTCCAAGCCTGTGACTCGTAACAAAACTGACATCAATCCGACACCCCAGCTTCATCGGCCTGCGCTAGCGAAGGTTAACAGACCTGCAAAAGCGCGACGGACTGGAGTTATGGTATGTCAGCATCATCGGCCACGCTTGAGATCCGCGGCGTAACCCGACGATTTGGCAAGAACACCGCCGTCAGCGATATCAACATCTCGATCCCGCGCGGCCAGATGGTCGGCATCATCGGCCGTTCCGGCGCCGGTAAGTCGACGCTTTTGCGCATGATCAACCGTCTCATCGATCCGAGCCAGGGGTCGATTTTTTTTGAGGGCGCGGAGGTTTCCAGCCTGCAGGGCTCGCCGCTGCGCCGCTGGCAGCGCGACTGCGCCATGATCTTCCAGCAGTTCAACCTCGTGCCACGTCTCGACGTGCTGACCAACGTGCTGCTCGGCCGCCTCAACCATCGCTCGACGATTTCCAATCTGCTCGGCATGTTCACGCGCACCGAATGCGCCGAGGCCGTGGCCGCGCTCGAGCGCCTCGACATCGCCCGCACCGCGCTGCAGCCGGCCGGCACGCTGTCGGGCGGCCAGCAGCAGCGCGTGGCGATCGCCCGCGCCATGATGCAGCAGCCGAAGGTGATTCTGGCAGACGAGCCGATCGCCTCGCTCGACCCGCTCAACGCCAAGGTGGTGATGGATTCGCTGCGCGACATCAATCTGCGCGAAGGCATCACCGTCGTCACCAACCTGCACACGCTGGACACGGCGCGCGCCTATTGCACCCGTATCATCGGCATGGCCGCCGGCAAGGTCGTCTTCGACGGCGCTCCGGAAGACCTCGACCGCGATGCCGTGCGCACCGTCTACGGCGCCGATGCCAGCGGCGCCGAGATCTCGGAAGCCATCACGTCGACCGCCGTGACCATCAAGCCGAAGATCACCGCATCCGCCGGACCGCTCGAACCAGCCTTTCCTGGCTACTGAATCCACCGTCCCGGCCCCAGCCGGTGCGGGCAAATCGTGGATTTCAGCAGAGCAACCCGGATCGCCCGCCAGCGTCAAAGGCAAGACTTGAAAAAATCAGAACGCCGCCGGCGCGCAGCCGGAGCAACAGGAGAGAGACAAAATGTTCAGGAAGATGGTTTTTGGGGCGGTTTCGCTGCTCGCCATGGCGGCCAGCGCCGCGCACGCCGCTGACATCAAGGAATTCCGCGTCGGCATCCTCGGCGGTGAGAACGAGACCGACCGCCTGCGCAACTACCAGTGCCTCGCCGATCACCTGAAGTCGGAATTCGGCTTCGAAAAGGTGTCGCTGTTCCCGGCCGCCGACTATGACGGCGTTATCCAGGGCCTGCTCGGCGGCACGCTCGACTTCGCCGAGCTCGGCGCGTCCGGTTACGCAAGCGTCTATCTCAAGGACCCGAAGGCGGTCACGCCGATCCTCACCACCAAGCAGACCGACGGCTCGACCGGCTATTATTCGATCGGCCTGGCGCTGAAGTCTTCCGGCATCACCGACATCAAGTCGGCCAAGGGCAAGAAGCTCGGCTATGCCGATCCGGATTCGACCTCCGGCTATCTGATCCCGCTGACTCAGATTCCGAAGGACACCGGCGCTTCCAACGAAACCTATTTCGCCTCGACCCAGTTCAACGGCGGCCATGAGAACAACGTGCTGGCCGTGCGCGACGGCAAGGTCGACGTGGCGGTGGACGATTCCTCCGGCATCGGCGATTTCAAGAACGGCTACACCTCCGGCACCTTCCACAAGGAAGTCGCCAAGGGCGCCGTCGACCCGAACGACTTCGTCGAAGTGTGGCGCTCGGGCCTGATCCCGAACGGCCCGCTGGTTGTCCGCACCGCGCTCGGCGACGAGATGACCGCCAAGCTCACCGCTTTCTTCACCGCGCTGCCGGCCAAGGACAAGGCCTGCTTCGAAGGTGTCGAGGGTGGCGATTTCACCGGCTATGTCCCGGTGAAGCCTGACTTCTACAGCGTCATCGTCGAAGCCCGCAAAGCCGCCATCGGCGGTTAAAGGCATCAGGAAAAAGGGCGGCGTTCGAAACGCCGCCCTTTTTGCATGTCCCGATCATGACATCAGCGACACTCCATTCCGACGCCACCCGCCAGCAGGCCGATGCCTGGCGGCGCCAGACCTCGCTGCGCCGCTTCTACACCGGGCTCGGCGTCGGCCTGCTGCTTGTCGCCATGTGCGCGACCATGTGGTTCGCCGACGAGGCCAATGCCGGCCATTTCTTCGACCGGCTGCCGCACATCCTCGATTTCCTGAGTTGGCTGGTCCCGAAGGACTGGAACGATGTCTGGCGCGCCCTGTTCGACATCGCCTCGCCCAACGACAAGGGCACGCAGGAGTTCAATTTCCCGCTTGGCCGCGTTTACATCTGGGGCGGCTTCTACATCCCCGAATATTTCGAGCTGATGCTGACCACGGTGAACGTGGCGCTGGTCTCGACCTTCATCGGCTTCGTCTTCGCCGTTCCCTTCTCCTTCATCGCCGCGCGCAACCTGACGCCGAACCCGGTCCTGCGGCTCATCGTCAAGCGCTTCATGGAATTGCTGCGCGCCTTCCCCGAAATCGTCATTGCCGGCCTGTTCGCAGCCATCGTCTCGATCGGCCCGGTCGCCGCCATCATCGCCATCGGCCTGCATTCGATCGGCGCGCTGGGCAAGCTGTTCTACGAGATCAACGAGAACATCGACATGCGCGCGGAAGAGGGCCTGCGTGCTGTCGGTGCCAACTGGTTCGAGCGCGTGCGCTTCGCCGACCTGCCGCAGGTGTTGCCCAATTTCATGTCCTACACGCTGCTCAGAATCGAGATCAACGTGCGCATCTCGACCATCATGGGCGCGGTCGGCGGCGGCGGCATCGGCGAGGAGCTGAAGCTTTCCATTTCACGCGGCTTCGGCGCCAAGACCCTGGCGCTGGTGCTCTTGCTCTTCGTCACCATCTTCCTGGTCGACCAGTTCTCCGCCTGGCTGCGCCGCAAGCTCGTCGGTGAGCAGGCCTTCCTGATGAGCGCTTGAAATGGCCGCCATGACCGCCTCCGAACTGAGCGCCATCGAAGGCCGCCATCCGCAGATATTCCAGCGGCCGGCCTATAAGCGTTTCTGGCCGCTGCTGCTGATCGCCGGCACCGTGCTCTATCTCGCCTATGCCTTGTGGTTCTTCAGCCTGCCGCAGGTGCTGCGCGAATCGCATTGGGAGCGCCTGCCGCTCTTCCTGTCGCAATGGATCAGCTACGACCTGCAGCCGGAATTCCGGCTCGACCAGCCCGAAATTACGCCGAAATTTCCGCGCTTCTCGGCGCTCGGCGAGCATCCTGATCCCGACTGGGTGATCAAGAATCCGGACGGCACCTTCACCGTCCTGATCGACGGCCGGGACAAGTCCGTCACCTTCGACAAGATCAGGGCAACGATCGTCGCCAACGGCCAGACGGTGCCGGTGTCGCTCACCGGCGGCAAGCCGGTGGTTACAGGTCCGGTGCCCGACTGGGTGACCGTCCATGACGACGAGGTCGTCGCCAAGATGGGCTTTGTCGGCGAGGTGCGCGTCACCGTCGATCGCGTCAAGGTGCGCAAGCGCTTCCTCGGCTGGGCAAATTTCGTCTTCGACACCCGCTCGCCCTTCTTCGGCAAATCGGCCGGCGAGGTCATCTCGCTCATCGCCTCCGGGCCAGAGCTCAAGCCAGGCACCTCGAACCTCGCTTTGGCCGCCGACAACATCTGGAACAACGCGCAGTGGCAGCATGGCGATGTCTGGACGAAGCTCCTGCAGACCATCGTCATGGCGTTTCTGGGCACGCTGCTCGGCGGCATCGTCGCCTTCCCGCTCGCCTTCTTCGCCGCCCGCAACATCACGCCGAGCGGGTTGCTCAGCCAGGTGCTGAAGCGCTTCTTCGATTTCATGCGCTCGGTCGACATGCTGATCTGGGCGCTGTTCTTCACCCGCGCTTTCGGCCCCGGGCCGCTGGCCGGCAGCGCCGCGATCTTCTTCACCGAAATCGGTACGCTCGGCAAAACCTATTCCGAGGCGCTGGAGAACATCGACGACAAGCCGCGCGAGGGCGTGCTTTCGACCGGCGCCAACGGCTTGCTGGTGCAGCGCTACGGCGTGCTGCCGGAAGTGGTGCCGGTCTTCATCAGCCAGACGCTCTACCAGTGGGAATCCAACACCCGCGGCGCCACCATCATAGGCGCCGTCGGCGCCGGCGGCATCGGCCTGAAGCTCTGGGAAGCGATGCGTACCAATTCCAACTGGGCCAACGTCTTCTACATGGTGCTGCTGACGCTGCTCGTCGTCTTCATCTTCGACAACATCTCGAACTTCCTGCGCCGCAGGCTGAGCCGCACGCTGCATGATTACAATCGGCTGCAGGCTGCGCAGGGGTAACCTTGTGATGCAGAAGCGCAAGCATCGTCTCGCCTGCGCCAAGGTCGACCCCCACTCCGTCGAGCTTCGCTCGACACCTCTCCCCCGATCGACGGGGTAGAGGAAAGGCGCCAAGCTGTCCGAGTCGCGCCTGTCCTCGAAGGCCGAGGCTTTTTTCCTCTCCCGGCGCCACCAGGCTCCCTTTCCTCTCCCTCCGGCGGGGGGAGAGGTGTCTCGGCGAAGCTGAGACGGAGTGGGGGAACCACCTGGCAACCGTTGCCACGGCAAATAGAAAATGGATCAGGCGCAGGGCCCCTAAGCCGCCTTCTTCCACCCGTCCCTGATGTGCCGATACCCCTCGCGATAAACCGCCTCCGGGCTCTCCGCGAAATCGCGCCAAACCTTGGTCGCCGCCGCCAGGTCCTTGAGCGAGCGCCCGAAGGCTTCGATGGTCAGCCAGTCGTCATAGCCGCTCTTGCGGATGGCGGAGAACGTCTCCTTCCACGGGATGTTGCCGCGCCCCGGCACGCCACGATCATTCTCCGAAATGTGGATATGGACAACGTTCCGGCGATGCTTTGTATAGGCGCCGATCGGATCGGCCTCCTCGATATTGGCATGGAACGTGTCGTACATCGCCTTGATGTGCGGCCGGTCGATCGCGTCGACATGTTCCGACAGGTCGGCCATGGTGTTGACGAGATAGCATTCGAAGCGGTTGAGCGCTTCCAACCCAATGGTCACGCCTCTCTTGCCGGCATGGTCGCCGATCGCGCGTTGCGAGGCGACCGAGCGCTTCTTTTCGGCGGTAGTCGGCCCGCTGCCGGAAAAGGCGCCGAGTGTCGAATGCAGCGGCCCGCTGAGCGTGTCAGCGCCGAGGGCTGCGCTGCAGTCGATCGCCCATTTCATATAGTCGATGCCGGCCTTGCGCGTCGCGGCGTCCGGCGAGATCAGGTTCATCGCCGGATCGCCCATGGCCGAGACCGCGGTACGCTCCAGCCCGATGCGGTCGAGCATCTCGCCCAACTTCTTGTAGTCGTCGGGCGCGCCCGCGAAGACCGGTATCTCGACGCCGTCGAAACCGGTCGCCTTGATGTCCTTGAGCAGCGCCTCGTGCTTCTTCGAGACGCTGGTGGTCCACAAGAACATGCACATGCCGATTTTCATCGACACCCCCTCATCATCTTCGGCCGAGGGGTGACGAGATTCAGGTCAGGCCGAGTCGAAAACGACGGATTCCGAGAACCGGAGCGGAGCGTACTTTTCGTACGTGAGCACCGGAAGCGCAGGAAGCCGCCGTTTGCAGGCCGGCCTCACCTGAATATCGTCACCCCTAAAGCTTCGTCCACGCCCCATTCTTCTTCGACGACCTCACGCAAGCCTCGATGAAGGCCATGCCTTCGACGCCGTCCGCGACCGTCGGGAAGACCACATCCTTAGCTGGCTTGCCGCCTTTCCTGCGCGCCGCTCGGATGGCGCGGGCCGCTTCCTGGTAGATGTTGGCAAAACCTTCGAGATAGCCCTCCGGATGGCCCGACGGCACGCGGCTGACGCGCGCCGCGACGGGCATTGCACCAGCTCCGGCGCGGGTGAGCAGTTGCTTCGGCTGGCCGAACGGCGTGTACCAGAGATAGTTCGGGTCGGCCTGCACCCATTCCAGCCCGCCCTTGGTGCCGTAGATGCGCAGCTTCAGCCCGTTCTCGTGGCCGGGCGCCACCTGGCTGGCCCAGATCATGCCCTTGGCCGGATGCTTGTTGCCGACCGGCTTGAAGCGCAGCATCACGTTGACATTGTCGTCGAGCTGGCGCCCCGGTACGAAGGCGTCGAGATCGGCTGACAGCGTATCGAGCTCAAGTCCCGAGACGAAGCGAGCCAGGTTATAGGCATGCGTGCCGATATCGCCGAGCGCGCCGCCGGCGCCGGCCTGCTTGGGGTCGGAGCGCCAGGAGGCCTGCTTCTGGCCGGTGGCGGCAAGGTCCTCGGTCAGCCAGTCCTGCGGATATTCCGACTGCACGATACGGATATCGCCGAGCATGCCCTTGGCCACCATCTCGCGTGCCTGCCGGATCATCGGATAGGCGGTGTAATTGTGCGTCAGCACGAACACCTTGCCGGTCTTTTCGACCAGGGCGGCAAGCTTCTTGGCCTCGGCCAGCGAGGTCGCCAGCGGCTTGTCGCAGATGACATGGATGCCCGCCTCTAGGAAGGCTTTCGCCGCCGGCACATGCACGTTGTTCGGCGTCACGATCGCCACCGCCTCGATGCCGTCTGGACGCTTGGCTTCGGCCTTGGCCATCTCGGCATAGGAGCCGTAGCTGCGCGCGGGATCGAGCCCGAGTTCTTCGGCCGATGCCTTGGCCCGCGCCGGATCCGACGACAGCGCGCCGGCCACCAGCACGAAGTCGTTGTCCATGCGCGCCGCGATGCGATGCACCGCGCCGATGAAGGCGCCCTGCCCGCCGCCGACCATGCCATAGCGGATCGGGCCGCCTCCCGCTTCCGACTTCGATGCGCCGACCATTCTTGTCCTCTCTCTTTAGTTCCTCACCCTCCCCCTTGTAGGGAGGGTCGACGCGCAGCGTCGGGGGTGGGGGTATAAGAGTCCGCCACGACTTGGGATTCAACCCCACCCGGACCTGCGGCCGAACCTCCTCAAGGGAGCTGCAGTCAAATCCCCATCATCGCCCGCAGCAGCTTTTTATCGGTTGTGCCGGCGGCGAAATCGTCGAAAGCCTTCTCCGTCACCCGGATGATGTGGTGCTGGATGAAAGGCGCGCCTTCTGCGGCGCCGTCCTCGGGATGTTTCAGGCAGCACTCCCATTCCAGCACCGCCCAGGAATCGTAATTGTACTGGGTGAGCTTGGAGAAGATGCCGCTGAAATCCACCTGCCCGTCGCCCAGCGAGCGGAAGCGCCCCGCGCGGTTCACCCAGCCCTGGTAGCCGGAATAGACGCCTTGCCGCCCGGTCGGGTTGAACTCGGCGTCCTTGACGTGGAAGGCCTTGATCCGCTCGTGGTAGATGTCGATGAACTCGAGATAGTCGAGCTGCTGCAACAGGAAGTGCGACGGGTCGTAGTTGATGTTGCAGCGCTTGTGGCCGCCGACCGCGTCGAGGAACATCTCGAAGGTGGCGCCGTCGAACACGTCCTCGGAAGGATGGATCTCGTAGCCGACATCGACGCCATTGTCTTCATAGACGTCGAGGATCGGCTTCCAGCGCTTGCCGAGTTCGCCGAAGGCTTCCTCGATGAGGCCGGCCGGGCGCTGCGGGAACGGATAAAGGTAAGGGAAAGCGAGCGAGCCGGTGAACGACACCGAGGCGTTCAGCCCGAGATTGCGCGACGCCTTGGCGCCGAACTTCATCTGCTCGACAGCCCATTTTTGCCGTGCCGTGGGATTGTTGTGCACGGATGGCGGCGCAAAGCCATCCATCTGCGCGTCATAGGCGGGATGCACCGCGACCAGTTGCCCCTGCAGATGCGTCGACAATTCGGTGATCTCGACGCCTGCATCCGCGCAGACGCCTTTCACCTCGTCGCAATAGGCCTTCGACGACGCCGCCTTCTCGAGGTCGAACAGGCGCGCGTCCCAGGTCGGGATCTGCACGCCCTTGTAGCCCAGCCCCGCTGCCCATTTGGTCATGGAACCCAGCGAATTGAACGGCGCGGCGTCGCCCGCGAACTGCGCCAGAAACAGGCCGGGGCCCTTCATCGTCGTCGGCATCGGCATCCTCCCTCGTTTGTTTTCGCGACCAAGCATAGCGCCTATTGAAATGAGGGCCAGCCTGTTTGGTCAACCCTGTCGGCGTCTATGCATTGCGCCATTCTGGTATTACCAAATCCCGGAATTCGGTCAAGCGGCCGAAAACCGCGGAGGCGAGCCGAGCTTGCAAACAGATAAGTGGAATTACCACGTAAAATCAGACTATTGCTCGGCTGATAGAGCTTCAGCCGCCCACTTGTTGCCGTGCATGAAAATTTGCTGTAGAGGTCATGGAGGGCCCAATTGGTCGAACCAGTTTCGAGGAAAATGCTGGCAACGCCTTGGGGAGGAATCATACGCCCGCCTCTGCTGGAGGCGTCGCGAGGTAGAATGTGACAGGCGAATTCTGGGAAGGATAGACCATGCATCTTTCGACTCACAATTGGATGCGGGCGGAACCGCTGGAGGTGACGCTCAAGCGCATCAAGAAATTCGGCTACGAATCGATCGAGATTTCCGGCGAACCCGAGCAGTACAAGACCAAGGAGACGCGCGCGCTCCTGAAGGAGCACGGCATCCGCTGCTGGGGCTCGGTGACTCTGATGCTCGGCGAGCGCAATCTCGCCGCCAGGGACCAGGGCCAGCGCGAGCGGTCCGTCCAATACGTCAAGGACGTGCTCACCATGGTCAGCGAGCTCGATGGCGAGATCATCACGCTGGTGCCCGCGACCGTCGGCAAGGTCGTGCCCGATGGCACCGAGGCCGAGGAATGGGGCTGGGTGGTTGACGCCACGCGCGAATGTTTCAGCCATGCCCAGAAGGTCGGCGTCAGAATCGCCGTCGAGCCGCTCAACCGCTTCGAGACCTACCTCTTCAACCGCGGCGCCCAGGCGCTGGCGCTCGCCGACGCGGTGAGCCCCGAATGCGGCGTCTGCCTCGACGCCTACCATATCCACATGGAGGAATTTAACGTCTATGACGCGATCCGTCAGGTCGGAAAGCGCCTGTTCGATTTCCATGTCGCTGACAACAACCGCTTCGCAGCCGGCCTTGGCCAGATCGACTGGCCGAAGATCGTGCGCACGTTGAAGGAAGTCGGCTATGACGGCGCGCTGACCAACGAGTTCGTCGCGCCCGTCGACCGCACGCCGGCGGCGCCCTATCCGGAGATGGTCGAGCGCAATCCGGTCGACATCTCGCCCGAGCAGCTCAAATTCATCCAGGACCACGGCTCCAGCGTGCTCACGGAAAAATTCTACACCGACCAGATGCGCATCACCGCCGAAACGCTGCTGCCGCTGATCAAGTAGGCCTCCGATCGAAACCTGTCCCTTCCACCCGGCGGGCGGAGGGGCCGAAGGGAAAACATGCGCATCAAGAGCGTCCAGGCCTGGTGGGTTCGTATCCCGATCGAAGTCGCGAAGCAGCATCGCAGCGACTTCGGTCAGGTGACGACGTTCGACGCCGCCATTCTGCGCATCGAGACCGCTGACGGCCTGGTCGGCTGGGGCGAGGGCAAGAACGCCGCCGGCAGCGCCGGCAGCTATGGCGCGCTCGTCCATATGCTCAACCACGAGATCGGCCCGCAGCTGATCGGTTGCGATCCGGCCGACATCGGCATCATCTGGGAAATGCTCTATAACGGCGTGCGGCATGAGACGGCGGCGCATGCCGGCCATGCCATGCCGCAGCTGGCGCGGCGCGGCATGAGCGTGGCGGCGATCAGCGCCGTCGACATCGCGCTCTGGGACATCCTCGGCAAGTCGCTGGGGCAGCCGGTGTGGCGGCTGCTCGGCGGCCGCAAGGTCGAGCGCATGCAGGCCTATGCCTCGGGCGGCTGGGCCTCAGCCGACGCCATCGGCGAGCAGTTGACATCCTACATCGCCAAGGGCGGCTTCAAGGCGCTGAAGATGCGCATCGGCGCCATGGACGGCGCCCCACATGTCTCGGCCGCGCGCGTGCGCGCCGCAAGGCAGGCGATCGGGCCGGATGTCGATCTGATGGTCGACGCGCACGGCACCTATACCGTCGCCGAGGCCAAGCGCTTCATCAACCTCACCGCCGATCTCGACCTTGCCTGGTTCGAGGAACCGGTGACCGCCGACGACAAGCCGGGCATGGCCGACGTGCGCGCCTCGGGATCGACGCCGATCGCCACCGGCGAAAGCGAGGCGACGCGCTATGCCTTCCGCGATCTGGCTGTGCTGAAGTCGGCCGACATCTTCCAGCCGGATCCCGCCTTCTGCGGCGGCATCAGCGAGGCGATGAAGATCGGCACCATCGCCAGCGCCTTCAATCTGCGTTTCGCGCCGCATCTATGGGCCGGCGCGCCCTGCTTCTTTGCCGGGCTGCATGTGTGTGCCGCCTCGCCCGCCAGCTTCACCATTGAATATTCGCTCGGCGCCAACCCAATGATCCACGACCTCGTCGAGGAGACTGTCGAGGCGAAGGACGGTATGATAGCGATCCCTGAAAAGCCTGGATTGGGATTCACCATCTCCGAGCGATTCCTGGAGGCGCACGCGCAACGTATTTGACGATGAAAGAAAAGAACCTTCTCGCGGAACTCGCCGCCTATCTCTTTTCCAACTCGGACAAGGAGTCCGGCCGCACGCCCTCGGAGCGAGAGCTGGCGGAACATTTCGGCGTCAGCCGCGGCCAGATCCGCGAGGCGCTCGCCATCCTCGAGGCCATGCGTATCGTCGAGCGGCGCGCCAAATCCGGCATCTATATCGACACCAAGCAGGCGAGCGTGGAAGCGCTGGCGCTGTTCGCCCGCGCGGGGCTGCCGCTCGACCCGGTGCAGATCTACGAGACCGTCGAGCTGCGCAAGATCCACGAGATCAAGGCGGCCGAGCTTGCCTGCTCGCGCGCCACCGAGGAGAACTTCGAGCGCCTGCGCGAAATCCTGAAGGCTTCCGAAGAGCGCATCGCCGCCGGCGAAGGCCTCGCCAAGGAAGACCGCGAGTTTCACCTCGAGATCGTGCGCGCGACCAAGAACAGCGTCTTCCACAATATCTGCAGCGTTTATTACCTGATGGGCGAGCAGCGCCTGCCGATCTATTTCAACGATCCCGAACGCTCGGTGCGTTCGCATGCCGAGCATATCCAGATCTACGAAGCGCTGTTGCGCCGCGACGGCAACCTCGCCCAGGCCCTGATGAATGCCCATTTGCAGGGCGCCGAGAGCTACTGGAAGGGGATCATCGAAGGCCGCGGAATGGAGCCGAAAAGCGCGGCACTCGAAAAGGCTTAAGCAACTCTAGGAAGATGTGGACCGTCAGGTTCGGCACCTTCGCCGTAGCCTTTCGTCCGAAACTGCGTCAACCCGCAGAAACGGGGCAGTTCTCCGTTTCCGTGAAACGGCGAAATGCCCTTGAGCATTTTGCAGCCAGACGTTTAGCTTGGCATCGCACAAATGCTGAAATGGAACCCCATGCGCAAGATCCTGTCGACGCATCCGCTGCACCCACGCGCCACGGCGATGCTGGCCGGCGCCGGGCGGCTTGCGATCGCTTCCGCGCTCGATGCCAAGACACTGACCACCGAGGCCCACGACGCCGACATCATCATCGTGCGCGCGCCGCTGCCGCCGGAGCTGTTTGCGGGTGCTTCGAGCCTGCGCGCCGCGATCCGCCACGGCGCCGGACTGGACATGATCCCGGTCGAGGCCGCGACCGCCGCCGGCGTGCTGGTGGCGAACGTGCCCGCCGTCAACGCCCGCTCGGTCGCCGAGCATGTGATGTTCACCGCCCTTGCGCTGCTGCGGCGCTTCCGCGTGATGGACCGCGACCTGCGCGCCAAGGGCTGGCTTGCCGGCCGCGAGCACGCCAACTCGACCAGCGAGCTGGCCGGCAAGACCATCGGCATCGTCGGCCTCGGCGCGGTCGGCCAGGCTGTCGGCCACATCGCCGCCCACGGCTTCGACCTCAATGTCGTGGCGACCACGCGCAGCCTGCGCCCCGCGCCCGAGCGTGTCGGCTTCCTGTCTATCGACGCGCTGGTCGAGCAGAGCGACATCATCGTGCTCTGCTGCCCGCTGACGCAGGAGACGCGCGGCCTCATCAGTCGCGAGCGCATCGCCCGCATGAAGCCCAACGCGCTGTTGATCAATGTCTCGCGCGGCCCGGTGGTGGATGATGAGGCGCTGATCGAAGCGCTGCGGGAGGGACGTATCGGCGGCGCCGCGCTCGATGTCTTTTCCACGCAGCCGCTGCCGCCCAACCATCCTTATTTCGGTTTCGACAATGTCATCGTCACCCCGCATATGGCCGGCATCACCGAGGAATCGATGATGCGCATGGGCGTCGGCGCCGCCGGCGAGGCGCTGCTGGTACTCGCCGGCAAGCTGCCCGTCAATCTGCGCAATCCGGACGTTATCGAGCACTATCGCCGGCGTTTTCCGGTCGGCGGTTAGCTCGCCGAGGGCGTTGCGACGATGCAGACCGGAGACGTGACTGATCGGGCCTAAGGCTTGATTGCCACGTGGTTCCCCCAATCCGTCGCTGCTCCGCAGCGCCACCTTTCCCCCTCCGGAGGGAAAGGAAGGGAGCGCTGCTGGATGGCGCCTTTCCTCTCCCCCCGTCGATCGGGGGAGAGGTGGCTCGGCGAAGCCGAGACGGAGTGGGGGTCGACCAGCGCTACATTAGCCAATTCATGTGCCAAGCAAAGCCTCGACCGCGGCGGCAATGCGCAGCAGATGACTGTCATGCCCGTGTTTGCCCACCAGCATCAATCCGGCCGGCAGGTTCGTGCCGGGCATCAGCAGCGAGATCGCGCAGAGGTCGAACTGGTTGACGACCTGCGTGTTGCGCAACAGCAGCCCTTCCGTCTTATCGCGCAATTCTTCGTCGCCAGCCATGGCGGCAATGGAGGGCGCGATCATCGGCACGGTCGGCAATGCCAGGAGATCGACCGCCTCCAGCCGTTCCGCCATGGCCGCCACAAGCTCGGCGCGCCGGCGGATCGTGCGGATATAGGCGGAAGCGGGAACAGCCAACGCGCGCGTCAATGGTCCGGTGACATGCGGATCGACTGGCACCGAGGCGCCGCTCGCCAGCCAATCGGCATGCACCTCCGCGCCTTCCATGGACGCGATCGTGCCGCGCCTGGTTGCCGCGCGCATCTCGGCGATAAGATCGTCGATGGACAAATCGGCGACGTGGGCGCCGGCGCGTCCGATCCTGTCGATGCAGACCTCGAAAGCTTCGGCGACCTGCGCCTGTGTCTCGCCGAACAAGACGCCGCGTGGAATGCCGATGCGCAGGCCGGCGAGCGAAACCGGCTGAAGCGCCGCCGGCTCTTCTCCCGCCATGATCGCATCGGCAATCGCGCAATCGGCGACGCTGCGGGCAAGCGGACCGATCGAATCCAGCGTCATCGACAGCGGAAAGGCTCCCGTCAAAGGCACGCGCCGCGCCGTCGGCTTGAAGCCGACAACGCCGTTGAGCGAGGCGGGGATGCGCACCGAGCCGCCGGTGTCCGAACCGATCGAGATGTCGCTTGTGCCCTCGCCGATCGCAACGCCGGCTCCAGATGACGAGCCGCCCGGGATCAGGCCGAGATCGGCAGCGTTGCCCGGTGTGCCGTAATGCGGATTGTCGCCGATCGCGGTGAAGGCGAACTCGGTCATGTTGGTCTTGCCGAGGATGACCGCGCCCGCCTGGCGCAGCCTTTGCACGATCGCTGCGTCCCGCGCCGCCGGTTCGGCGCTGGCGCGGATCAGCGATCCGGCCGCTGTCGGTTCGCCGGCGACGTCGAACAGATCCTTGATTGAAACGATGCGCCCGTCGAGCGGCCCAAGGCTGACGCCGGCCTTGCGGCGGGCATCGGACGCATCGGCGGCTGCCCGCGCGGCCTCGGCATAGAGCTTCGTATAGACCTTCTCATCCCCCGCCCGATTGGCAAGACGTGACAGGATGATTTCAAGACGGTCGCGGATGGATTGCATTTTCGATGTCGGGCCTTGCAAAACTGCAACGTCTTTTAAGCGTGCGGCCTGGTCTTGGCCGGCGAAGAGATAACCCGGCAAGTGTGCCTTTGCACCCTGCCAGCGATGGAAAGATGCTGATGCTGTACAAAGGCAGCTGCCACTGCGGCAAGGTGGCGTTCGAGGTCGAGGGGGAGATCGGCGGCGCGGTGCGCTGCAACTGCTCGATCTGCTGGCGCAAGGGCGCGCTTTTGTGGGCCGTGCCGCATGAGAAGCTCAATCTGGTCGCCTGGGGCGACGACCTCGGCCTACACCTTCGGCAAGGCTCAAATCGCGCACCGCTTCTGCCGCACATGCGGCATGCACCCCTTTGCCGAGGACGTCGGCCAGGGCAACGAACGGTCCGCCTATATCAACATCAACTGCCTCGACGATGTTGATATCACCGCAATCGAGGTGTTCGAGTTCGACGGCCGCTCGGCTTGAAGCCAATTAACGGCCCGACGCTCCTGAGAGCCGCCGGGGCCGATACTCGCAAGGGCGAGCGGGCTGGCCTATTCGGCGGCCGGCTTGGGCCCCATCAGGAAGGCCACAGCGCCGCGAGCAAGTCAGCAGGCTAAGACTTCTATCCGGCGTGCCGCAGGCTCACACCGCTGCCTTTATCGAACATCACCACCTTGTCGGGGTTCCAGGCAAAGCGCACCGGCTCTTCGATAGCCACGTCGGTTCTGGCCGGCACCGTGGCCCGCAGCATCGTGTCGCCGACCCTGAGCGTCAGGATCTTTTCCACGCCATGGTTCTCGACATCGTGCACGCGTGCCTCGACCGGAGCCCCGCTCTCCAGATAGACGTCCTCCGGACGGATGCCGAAGACGAGCGGGCGACCGTCGGCCGCGCCGCTCGTCCTGCCCCCGCCAAAGCTCTTGGCGCCAATTGTGAGCGGCAGTTCGAAATTCACCGGCGCCATCACCGCGCGGTCGTTGACCAGCCTGCCGTCGATGAGGTTCATCGGCGGCGAGCCGACGAAGCTCGCGACATAGGTGTCGCGCGGATTGTTGTAGATCTCATGCGGCGTGCCCGTCTGCACGATGCGGCCATGGTTGAGCACGCCGACCTTGTCGCCCATCGACATGGCCTCGATCTGGTCGTGTGTGACGAACAGGAACGTGGCGCCGAGTTGCATCTGAAGGTTCTTCAACTCCGTGCGCAGCGCTTCGCGCAGCTTGGCGTCGAGCGCCGAGAGCGGCTCGTCCATCAGGAACACGCGCGGCTTGCGCACGATCGCTCGGCCGATCGAGACGCGCTGCATCTCGCCGCCGGAAAGCCGGTCGGTCTTGCGGTCGAGCAGATGTTCGATCCTGAGCGTGCGGGCGGCGCGCGCGACACGGTCCTTGATCTCGGCATCCGGCAGCCGACGGATCTTCGGCTTCAGCGGAAATTCGAGGTTCTGCCGCACAGTGTAGCGCGGATAAAGCGAATATTGCTGCAGCACCAGCGCGACGTCGCGCTCGGCCGCGCCCCAGTCGGCGACGTCGACGCCGTCGATGAGAACCTGCCCCTCAGTCGGCTTATCCAGTCCGGCGATCAGGCGTAGCGTCGTCGTCTTGCCGGCGCCGGTCTCGCCAAGCAGCACGAAGAACTCGCCGTCGGCTATGTCGAGGTTCAGACCCGTCAGCGCGGTGTGGCTGCCGTATTTCTTGGTGATGTTCTTCAGTTCGATATGGGCCATTACAGCCTTACTCCCAGCGACTTGCCGCTTGCCGTGTCGAAAAAGTGCGCCTGCTCGGGATCGATGCGGACATGGACTTTCTCACCGGGACCCGAGACGTAGCCCGCCTTGGTGCGGGCGCGCAGCATCGTGGAGCCGAGCCTGAGATCGACAATGTCGAAGGACCCGAGCGGCTCGATGATGCTCGCCTCGACTGGCATGTAGCCGGGCGCCGCATCGTGCCGCACGAGTACGCCCTCCGGGCGGATGCCGAGCGTCAGGCCGCCATTGGCTGCATGCCCGTTGAGTCTGGACAGGAGCTGGCGCGGGAACTCGAAGCCAGCCGGCGCATCGCCGACGGTTACGGAGGCGGTGCCCGCCTGATCCGCGACATTGACCTCGGCGATGTTCATCACCGGGCTGCCGACGAACTGCGCCACGAACAGGTTTGCCGGATGCGAATAGACCTCATCCGGCGTTCCGACCTGCTGGATGAAGCCTTCATGCATGATGACGATGCGGTCGGCGAGGCTCATCGCCTCGATCTGGTCGTGCGTGACATAGATCGTGGTCGACCCCTGCTTGACGTGCAGGCGCTTGATCTCGGCGCGCATCTCCTCGCGCAGCTTGGCGTCGAGCGCGCCGATCGGCTCGTCCATCAGCATCGCCTTCGGGCGCCGCACCAGCGCACGACCGATGGCCACGCGCTGCATGTCGCCGCCCGAGAGCGCCGACGGCCTCTTGTCGAGCAGATCGGTGATGCGCAGGACCCGGGCGACCTCGCGGACGGACTTGTCGACTTCGCCGCTGCTCATGCGCATTGCACGCAGCGGAAAGGCGACGTTCTCGAACACCGTCATGTGCGGGTAGAGCGAGAAGGACTGGAACACCATGGCGATGTCGCGGTCCGCCGCCTTGAGGTGCTGCACCGGCTTGCCGTCGATCAGGATGTCGCCCTGGTCGATCGTCTCCAGCCCTGCCACGGCGCGCAGCGTCGTGGTCTTGCCGCAGCCCGACTGGCCGAGCAGCACGATGAACTCGTTGTCGGCGATGGCCAGGTTCAGATTATGGATGACCTGGACGGCACCGAAGAATTTCTCGATGCCGCGAAGTTCGATCTGCGTCACTGGCGGGCTCCCTCATGCGTCGCGGCGCCGGTTTCCTCGCTCTGCTCCGGTGCGATCTTGGACGTGATGTTGAAGCCGATCAGCCCGATCAGAATGATCGTCACACCGTATGAATGCAGGCCGAGGCTCCATGGTTGGCAGAGCGCTACGATGCCCAGCACCATGAGGATTTGCGAGGCCGGCAGCAGGTACTTCTCGTTGGTGGAGCGAAAACTCATTTGCGGATTGCTCCGAACGTCACGCCGCGAAGCAGATGGTTGCGCAGCAGAAAGGTGAAGATTGCGACCGGCAACAGGAACAGGAAGGTGCCCGCCGCGATCGTCGTCCAGTCCGGCAGGCCGGAGCCGATCTGCGAGGGGATGAAGGGCGGCGCCGTCTGGGCGCGCCGGTTGGTCATGATCAGCGCAAAGGCGTATTCGTTCCAGGCAGTGATGAAGCAGAACACGGCAGTCGCCGCGATGCCCGTCGCCGCCTCCGGCAGCACGATCTTGAAGAAGGCCTGCATGCGCGTGTAGCCGTCGACGAGTGCCGCCTCCTCATACTCCTTCGGGATCTCGTCCATGAAGCCCTTCATCAGCCAGACCGAGAAGGACAGGTTGAAGGCGACGTAGAGGATGATTAGCCCGATATGCGAATCGTTGAGGCCGACCATCCGGTACATCAGGAACATTGGGATTGCGACCACCACCGGCGGCAGCATGCGGGTCGACAGGATGAAGAAGAGAAGGTCCGCCTCGCCCGCGATCTTGAAGCGTGAGAAGCCATAGGCGGTGAAGGTTCCCATGCCCACAGCCAGCACCGTGCTGATCACAGCCACGATCAGGCTGTTCATGAACCGGTCGGGATATTGCGAAAGCTGCACGTCCTTGCCGACCTTGAGAACCCGCTCGCCGCCGTCATAGATGCGTTTTTCCCACCAGGGCGCGGCATCGTAGACTTGCGGATCGACGGGCTTCTGCATCTGCACGCGCTTGGTGAAGAGCCGCACGAACGGCGTTACCTCCGGCTCGAACAGCACGGTGGGCGGGACGCTGACGGCGAGCTCCTTCGGCTTGAAGGCCGTCGAGGCGATCCAGTAGATCGGTGCCAGGAAGATCAGCGTCGCGATCAGCACCGCGGCGATGGCGATGCGGTTGAAGGCGACCTCGGAAGAAGTGCGGACGGCGGCCATGTCAGCGCTCCTTCACCTTGTTGAGATACTTCACGTAGAGGTTGGTGATCGCCAGCACCATGATCAGCACGATGTAGGCCAGCGCGCAGGACTTGCCCGTATCCCACTGCTGGAAGGCCTGCTTGTAGAGCCGGATCGCAATCAGCTCGGCGGTCGGCTGGGTGGTCATGGTGTAGGCAATGTCGAAGGTCTTGAAGGCTTCCATGGTGCGGAAGATCAGCGCGATCAGAAGGATCGGCGAGACCAGCGGCAAGGTGATGCGAGTGAAGGTGTACCACCACCCGGCGCGGTCGATCGCGGCCGCCTCGTAGAGATGCTGCGGCACGGCCGAGAGACCGGCGAGCGACAGCAGCATGACGAAAGGCGACCACATCCAGATATCGGTGATCGCGACCGCGTAGAGCGCGCTGTCGGGATTGGAGAGCCAGGCGAAGTCGCCAAGGCCGAAGACATAGTTGATCGGTCCCCAGGACGGGCTGTAGAGCAATTGCCAGAACAGGCCGACGACCGCCGCCGACATCATCATCGGCAGCAGCAGCAGCGTGGTGATCAGGCCCTTCATCGGAAAGCTGCGGTTGAGCAGAAGCGCAAGGCCGAAGCCGACGATCATCTGCCCAGCCACCGAAACGATCACGTATTTGGCGGTGATGACGAAGTTCGACCAGATGTGATCGTCGCTCAGCAGCTCACGATAGTTCTGCAAGCCGACGAACTGCCAGGGTTCGCTGCGGTTCGCGGCGAAGTTCGTAAAGGAATAGCCGAGCGAATAGATCAGCGGGAAAATATTGAAGACGATCAGAAAGACCAGCGTCGGGATAATGAACAGGTTGCGGATGGTCAGATCGGACCAGCCGCGAGCGGCGGCCCTGGACGCTGGATCAAGATTGGTAAGGGCTACCGAAGCCAACTTTGTCTCCTGAAAACAGGAATGCCGGAGGGGGAAACCTCCTCCGGCATTCTGACTGCGATGCTTACTTGTAACGATTGTATTTGGTGAAGGTCGCCTTCCAGTCGGCGGCCGTCTTGTCGAGCGCCTCCTGGGCGGTGCCCTTGCCGCCGACCACGAACGGATAGATGTTCTGATTCAGCTGATCGAGCACTTCGGCGTATTCAGGCGTTGCCCAGAAGTCCTTGACCATGAACATCGTGTCGTAGAACGCCTTGTTGTAAGGCGTCGCGTTCTGGAAGGCTTCGGACTTCAGCACGGCCTGGCTGCAGGTGTAGCCGCCGAGCTCGGCCCACTTCTTCTGGGTCTCGTCCTTGATGAACCACTCGAGGAATTTCATCGCCTCGTCCTTGTTCTTCGAATACGAGACGACCGAGATGCCCTGGCCGCCGAGCGCGGCGAAGCGCTTGCCGTCCGGGCCGGCCGGATTGGCGAAGAAGCCGGTGACGTCGGCATAGGGGTTGGTGGCCTTGTTCACCAGCGGCGGGAAGAAGGCGAAGAAGTTCATGCTCATCGCTGCCAGGCCGCCGGTGATCGCCTGGTTGTCTTCCACGAAGAAGGTCTTGCCCCAGCCCGGAGGCGTGAACTTGTAGAGTTGCTTGTACATGTCGAGGCCGGCGGCGGCTTCCTTGGAGTTGGTGATGCCGTCGACCTTGTAGGTCGCGTAGTCGCCGAGATCGCCGCCATAGCTGAAGATGGCGCTTTCGACGCCCATCGCCATCGCGTCATAGGAATTGTCGGTGTAGATGGCCACGCCGTACCGCTTCTGGTCCGGACGGTGGAAGAACTCGGCGATGTCGCGCAGCTGCGCATAGGTCGTCGGCACCGCGAGGTCGTAGCCGTATTTGGCCTTGAAGGCTTCCTTCTCCTTCGGGTCCTCGAACCAGTCCTTGCGATAGGACCAGCCGATCGCGTCGCCTTCCAGCGGGATCGCCCAGTATTTGCCGGAACCGCCCGGATACTCGGCGTAATACTTGATGGTCGCGGGCGCCATCACGTCGCCAAGCTTGTGCTGGTTGAAGAAGTCGGTCAGGTCGACATAGTGGCCTTGCGTCGAACCGGCGCCCAGCCATTGCGAGTCGCCGACGACCATGTCGTAGGCATCGCCATGCGCGTTGAACTCGGTGAAGGCCTTGGTCTGGAAGTCGGGCCACGGCGTCGTCTGAACGGTGACCTTCACGCCGGTTTCGGCCGTGTAGTCGTTGACGAGCTCCTGCAGGTAGTTCGCCGGGTCCCATTCCGCCCAGAAGATGGTGAGTTCTTTGTCCTGCGCGCGGACGGATGTCCCGCAGGCAAGCGCCAGCCCAATACCAGCAATCACGCTGGTCATAATCTTGCGCATAGTTTTCCTCCCTTGTGCGCATTCTACCGTCTCATGCGAGCCGGCGGCGAAGCCGGCCTTGGTAGTTCCTCCTGTGATGGCACCTCTCCGGTCCAGGCCTCCCACCCTGTCGGAAATGGATCGCAGCCTTCACTTTGATCCGCTTTATCGGTCCTAAATCTGGTATTACCAATTCCCGCTTGACGTCAAGCGCTTTCTTGGGAGGCTAGGCGCAGACGAACGAGGCCACCATTATGGCATCTGCCTGTTTTCCCTTGTTTTTCCTACTCCTTGATACGCCGATCCCTTGTAAGGGCCAGCTCACCCCATTTAACATTCAAAATCGTCCTCACAATCTGGTCGAACCAGATTTACCCGATCGTCGCCCCAGGCGCCGCAGCCATTCCTGCCGATTTCGCCTCCGATTCCGCCATTGCGGCGCGCACCAGCGCGCCCGCCGCCCATTGCGCCACCGACACCATCTCGGCGCTGTTCAGCCCCCAGATATCCTTCAGCACCGTGACCACCTCGACGCCGAACATCAGCGACAGCGCCTGGGCAAGGCGCGTGAGCTGGCGCGGCTTCAGGCGTCCCTTGAGCGGCGCGATCGCATCCTTCAACAGGTCGACGCGATGACCGCGAATGAAGGCCGGCTCGGACCCGAGCGTGCCCGCCTGGCGCCGCGCCCATTGGTCGAGGGACAGTTTCAGCGCCGCTTTGAAGGTCGCCTCGAAGGCTTCGATGCGCGGCATCGCGGTCGCGAACAGATCTGCCACGCGCCGCTCGGCATCGTCGGATGTCGACTTCCAGGTAAGGATAGGGCCGAGCCCTTCATCGACCACGGCCTGCACCAGCGCCGCCTGGCTCGGGAAATACCGGTAGGCGGTGGCGCGCGACACCTCTGCCGCCTCCGCGACCTCGCTGACCGAAGGGGTCATGCCTGATTGCATCAGCCTCGTCGCCGTTTCCAGCATCAGCCGCTTTGTGCGGGCGCGCGGCCCCTTCTCGGCGGCCGGCGCCTGTGCGGCGTCATCGATGGAGGCGGCTTGTTGACGTGAGACATCCATATCAATACGATACGCGCGTCTCAAAAATTTGCAATGGCGCAATGCCGGTCAATAACGGGTCCCCACCAGCGACGAGGCTTTGCCGAGGAGCTTAAGGGTGGGGCAAAAAATACGGTCCCCACCAGCGACGAGGCTTTAGCCGAGGAGCTTAAGGGTGGGGCAAAAAAAGGCCGGCGGCAGAGCCGGCCATGCCGGACGGGGAACCGCGGATGAAGCGCATCTATGTGATCGGCACCGCCGACACCAAAGGCGAGGAACTCGCCTTCCTGGCCGATGCCGTCGCCAAGGCCGGCGGCGCGGTCGTCCTTGTCGATATCGGCACGCGAGGCGCGACCGTCCCGGTGGATATCCCTGCCAGCGAGGTCGCCGCGCATCATCCCAAGGGAGCCGGCGCTGTTCTCGGCATCGACGATCGCGGCACCGCCGTTGCCGGCATGGGCGCGGCCTTTGCCAATTTCATCCAGTCACGTGACGACATCGCCGGGGTGATCGGCATCGGCGGCGGCGGCGGCACCTCGATCATCGCCGCCGGCATGCGGGCGCTGCCGCTCGGCCTGCCGAAGATCATGGTCTCGACATTGGCCTCCGGCGATACCGCGCCTTACGTCGACATCTCCGACATCATCATGATGCCGTCGGTCACCGACATGGCGGGACTGAACAGACTCTCCCGCATTGTGCTGCACAATGCCGCCCAGGCGATCGCCGGCATGGCCGCGAAGCCCGCCTCGGCCGCCGCCGGCAAGCCGGCGCTGGGACTCACCATGTTCGGCGTCACCACGCCCTGTGTGACGGCGATCGTCGACCGATTGCGCCCCGACTATGACTGTATGGTCTTCCACGCCACCGGCACTGGTGGTCGCTCGATGGAGAAGCTCGCCGACAGCGGTCTGCTGGCCGGCGTCATCGACATCACCACGACCGAGGTGTGCGATTTCCTGTTCGGCGGGGTGCTGCCGGCGACCGAGGATCGCTTCGGCGCGATTGCGCGCACGAAATTGCCCTATGTCGGCTCGGTCGGCGCGCTCGACATGGTGAACTTCTGGGCGCCGCCGACCATTCCGGAAAAATATCATGGGCGGCTCTTCTACGAGCACAATCCCAATGTCACGCTGATGCGCACCACGGCCGAGGAATGCCGCAAGATCGGCGAATGGATCGGCGGCCGCCTTGCCCGATGCGACGGTCCGGTCCGCTTCCTGATCCCGGAAAAGGGCGTATCGGCGCTCGATATCGAAGGCGGCGCCTTCTTCGATCCGGAAGCCGACGCCGTGCTGTTTGAGGCCATCGAGCGCACGATCGAACCGACCAGGAACCGCACCGTGACGCGCCTGCCGCTGCACATCAACGACCCCGCCTTCGCCAAGGCCGCGGCGGAGGCCTTCCTCGACATCGCCAAGAAGTGAGACAAGACAAGCATGGCTGCCATTCCGCGCAAAACGATCCTGGAAAAATTCCGCAAGATGATCGCCGACGGCGTGCCGATCATCGGCGGCGGCGCCGGGACCGGCCTGTCGGCCAAGGCCGAGGAAGCCGGCGGCATCGACCTGATCATCATCTACAATTCCGGCCGCTATCGCATGGCCGGCCGCGGCTCGGCCGCCGGCCTGCTTGCCTACGGCAACGCCAACGAGATCGTCAAGGAAATGGCCTATGAGGTGCTGCCGGTGGTCAAGAAGACGCCGGTGCTGGCCGGCGTCAACGGCACCGACCCCTTTGTCATCATGCCGCTGCTGCTCGCAGAGCTGAAGACGATGGGCTTTTCCGGCGTGCAGAATTTTCCGACCGTCGGCCTGTTCGACGGCACCATGCGCCAGAGTTTCGAGGAGACCGGCATGGGTTTTGGCCTCGAGGTCGACATGATCGCCGAGGCGCGCAAGCTCGACTTGCTCACCACGCCCTACGTCTTCAACCCCGACGAGGCGCGCGCCATGGCACGTGCCGGCGCCGATATCGTCGTCGCCCATATGGGCGTCACCACCGGCGGCTCGATCGGCGCCACTTCGGCGAAAACGCTCGACGCCTGCGTCAAGGAAATCGACGCCATTGCCGATGCCGCGCGCTCGGTGCGCAAGGACGTCATCCTGCTTTGCCATGGCGGACCGATCTCGATGCCCGACGACGCGCGCTACATTCTCGAACGCTGCGAGGGCTTGCATGGCTTTTACGGCGCAAGCTCGATGGAACGGCTACCGGCGGAAGCGGCGATCGCCAGGCAGACAGCGGATTTCAAGACGGTCGCGATCACGAAAAAGAAGGGATGAGGCAATGGCCGACAGGAGCAAGGTGTTCGTCTACCCGAAGGATGTCAGCGCCTTCGGCTTCGACTGGGGCAAGCTGTCGCTGACCGTCGCGCCGGAAGTGAACGGCGCCGAGCGCTTTTCCGGCGGTGTCGTCGACTTGCCGCCGGGCAAAGGCCACACCCGCCACAACCATCCGGGCGCCGAAGAGATCATCTTCGTCATCTCCGGCAATGGCGAGCAGATGGTCGAGGATGAGAAAGGCAATCCGGTAGTAGCGAAGGTCGGCCCCGGCTGCACCATCTATGTGCCGGAAAGCCGCTTCCACTCGACGCTCAACACTGGCGACCAGCCGATGCAGCTCTTCGTCGTCTATTCGCCCGCCGGACCGGAGCTGGCGCTGCGCGACCTGCCTGATTTCAGGCTGCTGCCGGCTGGCAAATGATGATGTTTCCTTTTCCCCGTTCCAGCGCTGGTCGACCCCCACTCCGTCTCGGCTTCGCCGAGCCACCTCTCCCCCGATCGACGGGGGAGAGGAAAGGCGC
>NZ_JAIUHH010000018.1:0-122730 GCF_020165015.1 Mesorhizobium sp. CA7 | reverse complement strand
TTATTTTTTTGGGGGCTGCGGGGGGGGGGGGGTGGGGGTTGGTGGGGGGGGGGAAGGCTTTGAAGGCCGCGGTGCATTCCTTGTGCCCTCATGGAAGACACCCTTGCGTTCAGATGGCGGTTTATCCGGTTGAAATTCGAAAGATGAGATCATGGTTCCCTCGCTTAGTTCTCGCCTCGAAAAGGCAAATGAAGATACGCTAAAGGAAATTCTCCGGGAAGCCGAAAGCCGCCTTGATGCACAATTAACAATGGCTCTGGCGGCAGATATGAGGGCAATAACGTTCCTTGGCTTCATGCTTGCAGCAGTAGCTGTGATCGTCGCTGGCACGCTTGCTATTTTCAAGGCCGATCAAATTGATGTTCCTTTGGGGGCAATTGGTCTTTTTGCGGCGTTCGGTATGTCGGTTTCATCCTTCTATGCTTTCGAGGCGGCCAAGCCTATAGACTTTGACCCGGTAGGTAACTACCCATCTGGTTGGGCGTCAGACGCCGAAAGCGGCAAGCCGATTCATACAGCGTTGGCTGAAGTCTGTGCCCACTACGATGGAATGCTTAAGTCTAATCAATCTGCGATGCAAAAAAGCAGCAACGCTTTGTTGTGGTCGTCCCGAGTCGCCTTGGGAACGGTTTTTGTGTGCGGGTTTCTGGTCTTGTGCCGAATCCTGCATCTGTTCCCGTACTAGGACGGAAGAGCCATCATTTTCGTTTCCTTTGTGGAAACTGCTCCCGCCTGCGCCGCAGCGCTGTCCTTCGCCCCCTGTTAACGTCACTTCGTCGCCTAGAAGGTGTTTTGCCATGCTCTACATTTGGACTTTTGCCATTGGTGCCATCGCTGGCGGCATCGGAGCTTGCGGGCTGATGATTGCGCTCGGGATATTGCACCTTGTTGCGTAGGTCCGGCTCCTCTGTCTTCTCAAGGTGCTCCACGGCCCGATCGACCAGCTTGTTAACGTCTACGGATATGTTCACGTCGAATTGGCAGTGAGACAAAGCAAGCATAAGCACCAGTAGAACAGCGCCGAAGAATCCTATCCCTCGTCCTCTTATGGTTTTAACAAGCAGCCCAAGCTTAGGATCTATTTCGGCGGCTCGTTTTTCCAGGTCGCCTTCAGATATCTCTTTCACTTGAGCGCGGGCCATAAGGGCCGAGAACTGCTCTAAAGCGGACTTTGGTAACTGAGCAGCCCTAAGCTCAGTAAGGGCGTCGTCTACAATATCAAAGACGCCATTGGCGACGTTGGCCATATGGCCGCAACGGGGGCAGGTTTCTCTGTTCCCGCGGAGGGTAAGATTTCGGACGTTTCCGGATATCTTTATGCCCCGTGACGCGAAAATGTTTCCGCAATACGAGCAGTAAACTGGAATATCGACCATTGTTCCACCGGCTAAATTTTGAACACTCAATGTAGCTGATTTGAGGTCGGATGGCTGTGCAGCACGGCCGTCTTTTCACAGGATTCACAAACATGATCACCAACCGCGCCACCGCGCGATCGCACAGCCGTGCGCGTAAGGAGGCTGCCTGATGGCGTCAACTCAAGAAGATCTTGCCAGACTCCTTGTTAGCATTGAACTGTCTCAGGCCAAGACAGAAAAGCAGGCCGCCGCTATCGCCAAGGCGGCTGAGAAGGCGGCCCGCAATATAGACGGCTCATTTGCTCAGGCTAACGACAACGTTGCGAAGTCATTTCAACGCGGCGCAAAGGCGGCCACCGTTTCACTCGGTCAGCAGAAGGCCGCAATAACTAACCTGTCATTCCAGTTGAATGATATCGCGCAGGGGCTGGCCAGCGGCACGTCACCATTCACGATTATGGTGCAACAGGGTAGCCAGGTTGCTCAGGCGCTAGGCAGCGCGGGGGGTGGACTTACCGCCACACTGAAGACGCTTGGCGGCGCCTTTACCACTATGCTTAATCCAGTATCGCTTGCGACCTTTGCGATCATTGGATTGGGCGGCGCGGCTATCCAGTATTTTGGGTCGCTGCTCTCCGGTGGTGAAGAATCTGAAAAGACACTCAAGGAGCACGCAGAGCTTATCGACCGTGTTGCGCAAAAGTGGGGCGACGCCCTTCCTGCGCTGAAGGCGTACAATGATGAGCAGCAACGGCTCAAGGATCAGTCGGACCAAGGCGGCGCGGTGGACGCTGCGGTTCACGGTGAAAACGCAAAGCTGCGCGAATTCATCAAGGGGGCCAATGTCGACCTAGCTGACCTACTTGCCAAGCTGCAAGCGGCAGGTCAATCCGATGCAGATGTGGCGAAGCTGCAGGCCGCCTTTGCGGCCATGTCGATCGATGTCAAGAATGGCGATGACGCCGTAGCGCATCTGCGCCAAACGCAAGATGCTCTTAGCGATATCTTCAAGTCGTCGCACATTCCTGCCGCAAAGGAGATGGCTGACGCGCTTGGCGCCATAGCCGATGAAGCCGAACGAGCTGCTGCGGCCGGTCAGAAGCTCCGTGCCGATCTCAACTTGCAGGATTTCTTCAAGGCGCAGCCGCTCGGCACGCTGTCTCCTCTCACTAGCGGCGGCGGGAGGTTCCTCAATCCGGCCGAGCAGCAGGATTTCGACGCAAGAAATACGAAGTCGCAGTTCGAGCAGGAACTGGATAAGGCAAGCGGCGCGATCGACAGCTTTGTCGACCACGTCGTCAGAGCGGAAAGCGGCGGCAACGCCAACGCCAAGAATCCGAACTCGAGCGCAACTGGCGTTGGCCAGTTTATCGAGTCGACATGGATTGACCTGTTCCAGAAGTATTTTCCCGATCGCGCTGAAGGAATGACTCGCGGCGCTATCCTGGCCCTGCGGACGGATGCGAATGTCAGTCGTGCATTGATCGAGGCGTACGCCAAAGAGAATGCCGCAGTGCTGCAGGCCGCTGGCGTGAGCGTAGACGAAGCCGCACTACAGTTGGCGCACTTCTTGGGCGCTGGCGACGCGGCTAAGGTGCTGAAGGCGGCAAGCGGCACACCGCTGCAAGGGCTTATTTCCCAAGCGTCGATTAACGCCAATCCGGCCATCCTTGGTGGTGGTGCGACGGTCAATGACGCCATCGCGTATGCGCAGAATCGTGCCTCGGCGTCGACGTCCAGTGGCACCAAAAAGTCGCCGACCGACATCTTCTCCGGCAACATGCAGCAAATTCAGCAGCGCATTGATTTGCTGAACGCTGAATATGACGCACAGTCGAAGCTGAATCCGGCAATCAACGACTACGGCTATGCCGTCGAAAAAGCACGCATCAAGCAGCAATTGCTAAACGATGCGGCGAAGGCTGGCGTTGAGGTAACGCCGGAACTTGCAGCCAAGATTGACGCGCTTGCCGGCAATTACGCCAAGGCTTCATCGGCTGGCGATGCATTAAAGGCGAGCCAGGAGCATCTCGCAAATGTGATGCAGCAGTCGTCCGCTTTTGGCAAGGACGTGCTGGGCGGGTTTATCAAGGACTTGGAGTCCGGAAAGTCAGCGACCGAAGCGCTTTCTGACGCGCTTGGGAAAGTCGCCGATAAGCTGCTGGATATCGGACTCGATGCGCTCTTTCAGGGCACGGGCGGGGTGCCAGGTGGCAATCTGCTCGGGAGGATCGGCACACTTGGGCTGTGCGTCGCCAACGACAATCATCACAACAGGAGGGCTGCTTGAGCGCCTTTTTCGCTGCGGCTTATACCGACCGTATTGAGATTCTAACAGATGGCGCGACGTATCGCGACGACGGTACCCTAACGGACATCGGATCGAAGATTTTCGCTTCCGACGAGACACCGCTTGCCGTCACGGGTCGGGGCGAAACCCTCACGGTTGCTGTGTTTTGCGCTGCAGTCCTAGCTTTTAGTTGCGGTGGCTTCGACGCCTGTCTGGTGCGTCTGTCGGCGTTTCTGGCGAAGCGCCAAAGCATCGGCGTGCCTGGCAATTGCGAAATCCTTATCGCCGGCATCTCCGAGACAAACGGGCCGCAGTTGTGGTTCTTCGCGACCCACAACGGTTATCCCCGTTTTGAGCCATACATGCTCCACAACGTCGGTCCGGAATTCGGTGGCGGCAACCCGCTTACAGAAGAAGAGGTCGCCGGCTTGCCGAGCGCTGAGAGCGGCCTGGCCGAACTTGCCGTGCCGCTTTTTGAGGCCATGCGCAGCAAGCCGGGCTTCAACCCTGCGGCGCCGCACATGCCAGCTATCTTCGGCATTGGCGGTCACATTGACCGCACCGTTGTCACCGCAGACGGCGCCACTACGACTCGGCTGCACACATGGCCGGACGCCGTTGGCGAGAAGATAGATCCAATGGCCGCACCGTTCGATGACGGCGCGCTTTTCTCAGACGGCTCCGCCTTCGCTTAGCCGTCCCTCACAAAACCCCAGACCTTTTCAACCCGCCCCCCAAGGTGGGTTTTCTTTGCGAGTTTCATAATGACTTTTCAACCGGCCAACACTGTTTGGCGCGACTATCTCAACGACGGCATTCCATCCTCCGGACCGTGGAAACCTCATAAAAGCGAAATCCGCGCTTGGGGCACCGCGCTCGAGGGCGGGCGGGTTACTCCCGTCGCCGACCGCGCCTCACTCAAGGCTCTTGATACAACTTCTGTATCGTCGGTCTATCTGACGGAATCTGGCCGCGAGGGTGTCTTCCTATGGCGCGCCGGAAATTTCTCAACCCTTATTGCCGCTGACACTCAGGAGGGGCTGTACGTCAAGGCCGATGCAATCGCGTCCTCGGCTGGTGCATGGGTGCGTCAGTACACTGGACCAATAGAGATTGGTTGGTTTGGTGCCGCAGGTGACGGCATCTCAGACGACAGTGTGGCCGTCGCTGGCGCAGAGGCGGTACGTGCCTTGCTCGGCGCGCAACTCCGCTTTGGGCCGAAGACCTACCTTTACGACGGGCAGACGGTCAACCGTGCTAAGGGTGGCGGATGGCAGGGCGTCGGCGAGTGCAAGTTCATCCCGACCGCCAATAGCACCATCATGATCGACATCAGCGGCGCAGTTATCAGCGCCAACTCGCCAATCCCGTTCTCCGTACGTGGCATTCACTTCGCTGGCAACGGCAAGACCGGCATTACAGCTATCCGTGAGAGCGCGCCGTACTTTACGTCGCTGTCAGGCCTCAGCTTCACTGGCGATATCTCTTACTGCGCCATCTTCACGGGCAGCAGCGCATCGGCTCAGACCGGCTGGGTGAACATCGAGGACATTCATCAGCGCGGCGCCGGAACGTGGGTGTTCCAGAGTTTCGATGACAGCCATTACATCTTCAACATCAACATCAATAACTTCAATCAGCAGGGCACTGGCGCCTCGACATGGTCCGACCAGAAGCTATTCAAGCTGAGCCGCGCCGCATCAGTCTACCTCAACAACGTTAATGCCGCCTCGTTGGACGGAGGCGCGGACGGCGTGTCGATGGTTGGCGACTGTCAGGGCATCTTCCTGAACAATGTCATCATTGGCTGGCCCAAGGTTGGCGTCATTGCACAGGCGGGCACCGATACGCTGATCCCATCCTATGTCTACATGAGCAATGTCGGGATGGATCAGCCTGTCACCAACGGCATGCTCATCCATGGCCGTACCTGGCTGATGCGCAACGTCAACGCGACCAACGGCTATCTCCGCAGCAGCACTGGCGCCGGCATCCTGATCAAGAGCGATGCGACCGACATCGACATGAGCGGCATCCTCTGCGCCTACATGAATCACGACGGCTTGGCGGTCGAGACCGGCGCTAAGAAGGTCCGCATCAGCGGACTGACCGCAGAGAACAACAACCAGATCGCCGGAGCTAGCAAGGAGGTCAACCTCAACGCCTGCAGCTATGCGGACGTGAAGCTCACGGGCAAGAACGTGATCGGCTCAGCCGGCGTCACCGCCACGGGCCAGCGCCTTATCAACGGACGCACCTCAGAGGCTGTATCCTTGAATGTCACAGGGGTGTCTACAACCGCCGTGACGACGGCCGAAGACCTCATGACCTACAGTATCCCGGCCGGCACGCTTCAGGTCGGGCAGCGCGTGCGCATCAAGGCATGGGGTACGACCGCTGCCAACGCGAACACCAAGACCGGCCGCGTGTTCTTCGGGGCTACCAGCATGGGCGGATGGTCGAGCACCCTAAATGCGGTCGGCTGGGAAGTCAGCGCGGAAGTCATCATCACCGGAGCATCTGCCGAGACCTACATGCGCAAGACGGTCGGCGCCAGCAGCATCTCCCAGGTGACTCCTGGCACGATGACGGAAGCGACGAGCAGCGCGATCGTGGTCAAGTTTCAGGGTCAGAACGGCGTGGCCAGCGCCGGCGACATCACCTGTAACGGGCTTGTGGTTGAGGTGGTTGACTAAAGGGCGGGAAAACCGTTTCTGTGCGTTGCGCATACGTGAAAATCACGGCAATGTTGATTTTGCTGATCGGAAACGGGAGGTGGCTGTAACCACCTCCCGTCCGCCCGTGCCAGCTAGGAAAAAGGGTTTGCGGCGATTCTCAAGGGGTGAGGACACCGCAAACCCGCACCTAGCAATTCCCAATATACCTTCTGCGGAGTCCCGCCGCTTGCCGTGGCCGGCTTTACCCACAAGGTTTTTGTTTCCTGTTTGTTCTGGTATTGACCCTTTGCGGAATTTATTCCTAGATAGGGTATGCCCCGCCGTCGCCGCTACCTGCAGGTATCGCAGTTTCACCTTCAGCAGATCGATCGCCAAGCCTGGCTGCTTGACCAGGCTTTGAGCGCGGCGCAGCTGTCCTTGATGCCGTTCTGCCCGCACTATGAAACGTGCGCAGCCCTACAGGACGACATCCGGCGCGCGTTGAACATCCTCAACGGTCGGCCGGCGGATTATGAAGAACCGCATCAGGCGCCGTTGTCAGGTGCTTGACCTATTTTTCTTACTGCGCTGGAGGATCAACACTCGCATAGCACGCGCAGACTCCTCACGTTCCTCCCGCCGCGCCTCCTCCTCAACCGCCTTCAATTCGGCTCGCATTTCCTTATCGAAGACAAGAAGATCCTCAATCTCTTGGTCATCTGCCAACTGATCGCAGACCAGCCACCAGATGTCTCGCTCCGCTGTCATTGGTATGAAGACACGCCGACGCACCTTCAGCGGTCCCAGGAACTCGTGCAGTTCGTCGGTAATGATATCTCCGACGTTTGGGACCAGTCCGAACCGCGAGACTTCATAAGTGCCTGAAAGCTGAAGCTCGCCGTCGAGCCAGAAGGCAACCTCAATCTTGGGCGGCTCGCCGTTCACACTTGGTCACCCATCGGTGCGCTCCCGGCTCATTTCCGATGTCAGCCATGAGCATGACAGCTAGGCCAGTAAGCAGTATTGCCGCGAATATCCCAACGAATGTCAGAATCCAATCCATGCTTAATGGATTCCACAGAAGTCTTTCGGAGTCCATAGCCGAGACAAGATAGGCGGTTTCGCATAATATACTTGCTTTTATAGGCGAAAACGCCTTTCACATGTGAGAAATACTTCCCCAGAGGGGAATTTTGTTGATTTATTAGGGAATCAGGCGCAACTTGGCCAGCGGGCTTGAGAAACCCTGACCGAGATAGATCGCATTCCCTGGCAGGAATTGCCTTGACGCCTGGCAGCGTCATGGCGGCGATCGAAACAGGCAGCGCTTAGCGGGCGCGGCCGAACCTGGCTCTTATAGGCCGGGGGGTGCCGTTCTGTCCAGCGGGCAACCGTAAAAGCGTCACGCGCGTCTCTCGGCGCGTTCTCAACCCCCGGCTTCGGCGCCGCATGCCGAGTTAAGGCACAATCAGTGCCCCAGCCTTGAGAAGCTGGCTACAACCGAGAGGGACTTGGGATCATGGAAACTCAGTACAAATTCGACCTTGGTGATTGGATCACGCACCGCGACCAGCCGATGCCATCGCTGGTGCAGTATCGGTGCAAGAGCAGTCGCGGCGACGAGATCTATGGCGTCCGCTCGTTCGCTTGGGACGATCCGAACCGCGACAGGATGATTATGGGCGAGGCGCTGTTGCCGATCGATGACCCGGCGTGGGACGTCTGCCTTTTGACGCCAGACATGGCCGCCCAACTCGCCGCGAAGCAAAACTGATAGCGCGGCACGGGGAAGCCCGCGCTGAGCGGGCTTTTCCCTGTGGTTATGGCAACCAGCGAAAAAGCGGAAAAAACATAGCAAAATCAATGGCATTGGCGGAGGGAGTGGGATTCGAACCCACGGTGAACTTGCGCCCACGCCGGTTTTCAAGACCGGTGCCTTAAACCGCTCGGCCATCCCTCCACTATGGTTTTTCAACCATTTTGGTCATCGCGACCGGTTGATTCGGTTGGCACCGAAGGCATTCCCCGGCCGGTTTGCGCTTCATTCCTGTAGTGCGGCTTTCAGGGCCGCGTCAACTACTGCGGCGGCACCTTCCAACTGTCACGGCAAAAGGTGGGCATAAATTCGGAGTGACCCGACGGCTACGTTGCCGGGGCCGGCGGAAACGACATGCACCTGAACGGCTGGGGGAAATCCGCTGGAAGAGACGGCGATCTAGTCAGTAGAGCGCCGAAGGAGGGTAACTATGTCGACCCGAGATGATCTACAGGAGCTTTGGGACTTGTATGTCGCAGCGTACCGATCGAGGAATGCATCTGGCTGTGCTGCCATCTTCACCGAGAACGCGGAAATGCATTCACCCGATGGGCCTCCGGCGCGGGGGCGAGCGGCAATAGAGGCGCTGCACGAAATTTGGGTTCAACATGCCGGGCCGAATAAAACCCTTCAGGTGATCGAAGCGGGTAGCTCCGGAAATCTAGCGTGGACATTGGCTGGCTATTCGGAGGGAGAGGCGGTCGGCAACGGCACCTCGCTGAGTGTCTTTGAGCGTCAGGCTGGCGGAGGTTGGCTGATCCGGATGTGCAGTCTCAACAGTACTGACACCACCGGATAGATGTATAGCTGGCCACAACGGCACGGCGGCAATCATCCCAATCGCGCTGACGTGCGGCAGGGCTTACGAATGGTAGCCCGACCTAACCGTAGCCAGGTTAGCTCCTCCTCGCTTCGTCCTGGCGGACGGTTCGGTGCATTGACAATGACGTCATGAGCCTGCCAATCTCAATCTGCTAATATTTCAACAGGGGGACAATCGTGAAGAAAACCTACGAGAAACCCGTACTGACAAAGCGTGAGATGCTGTCTCGCGCGACGGCCCAGCAGGCGCCATCCAACCTGGAATAGCGCACAACCTTTACTCTCTTATTCGGACTGGACGCGCCGGCCGTCTTATGGCTGGCGCTGTTGGCAGCCAAGATACTCGAACGAGCACGGACTTTCCGAGCGACGGTGTCACCGCCTCTCGCCATAATCTCGCCCTGTTGCGGCCATAATCGATTAACATCGTGATAAGCAATTCCTGTGCAAAAAGGGATTGGGGATCAAGGTGTTGGCCTGGCGGGCGACTTCTGGCCCCGTCTGGTGACAGCACGGTAGGGGACAATCGAGACATGCAGACCCTGACGCACCCGCGTCTTCGTCGCGCTTCTGCTTTCGCCCTGTGCGCCCTTTCGGGCCTGCTGCTGGCTGCCTGCGCCTCGCAACCCGAACCGAAGGGGATGGTCTACAAGAAGGCCCGCTCCAAGGAATATTTCGCCGAATCCGAATATGGCGTGAAAGCGAGCCCGCGTGTCCAGTTCATGCGGCGCGGCGGCGGCCGCGACCAGCTCGGCAAGCCCTATCAAGTGCGTGGCAAGTGGTACTATCCCAAGGAAGACAAGGGCTACGCAAAGGTCGGCCTGGCTTCCTGGTACGGCGATGCGTTTCATGGCCGCCTGACCGCCAATGGCGAAGTCTATGACATGACGCATCTGACGGCGGCGCATCCGACGATGCCGCTGCCGAGCTATGCCCGCGTCACAAATCTGGAGACCGGCAGCTCGGTGATCGTGCGCGTTAACGACCGCGGCCCCTATCACGAAGGCCGCATCATCGACGTTTCCGAACGCGCGGCGCAGATGCTCGACTATGCCAAGGTCGGCACGGCCAGGGTGAAAGTGGAGTATGTCGGCCGCGCGCCGCTCGACGGCAATGACGACCAGTATCTGGTGGCCTCCTATCATCCCGGCAACAACCGGCCGGATCCTTCGGACGGCCTGCCGACCGGCGTCATGGTGGCCATGAACGGCCCGTCGCCGAGCGTGCCGGTCGCGGCGTCTCCGGCCGCCGCGCCGTTTCCGGGCGAGTTGACCAATTCGGGGCGGGCCTTTGCAGCGCAGCCGGGGCTTTCGGATCAGCCGGCCGTGCAGCCGGCCGCATTCGCCGTCCAGGGCGCCAGCGATGTCGCGCTGCCGGATTTCGGTCCGATCGTGCCGGAACGCCCGGATTTCACGCTTCCGCCGAACTCGCCCTTCGCCATGGCCTCTCTGTCTTACGCCGATGAGCGGGTAGAGCGCGCCGATGTCTTTGCCACGCTCGATTCCGGCGGCATGTCGCCGGCTGATATTCTGCGTTCATGGAAGAAATCGAACCGAGAGCTACAGACGCCCGCGTCCGACTACGTCGCCGCCGGTTCCTTCGACGAGGCCGCGAAGGCAAAGCGCGTGGCCGCAGCGCTCGAGCCGTTCGGCCGGACCGAGATCCAGCGCACCGAGCTCGACGGCAATGACTGGTATGCGGTCAATGTCTATCCGGACGGCCATGGCAGCGTCGACGACCTGCTCCAGGCAGCATGGTCGCATGGCGCGGCGGACGCGCTGGTTGTGCGTAACTGATCAAATTCGCGCTGCCCGTTGATCCGGCCGAAAAAATCCTGATAGCTTGGCCGTGGGGTAGTCTTTGCGCATTCTGGAGCGGCTCTGCGCTTTCCGGGTTGCTCAGATCGGGTCGACATTTCATGCAGTTCCGCATTTTTCTGCCTTTCGCCAACCTTCTGGGATTGGCGCTGGTGTTGCTTTGCGTCGTTCCGGCGAGCGCCCAGCTCTTCGAGACCAAGGCGGCGCAGGCGTTCATGATCGATGCGGACACCGGCACGGTGCTCTTCGCCAAGGATCCCGACAAGTCGATCCCGCCGGCCTCAATGGCCAAGCTGATGACGATGGAAATGGTCTTCAACGCCATCAAGTCGAAGCGGATCACGCTCGACGACACTTTCGTCGTCAGCGAAAACGCCTGGCGCACCGGCGGCGCGCCGTCCGGTACCTCGACCATGTTCGCCAAGCTCAAATCCGAGGTCCGCGTCGAGGATTTGATCCAGGGCGTCACCGTGCAGGCCGCCAATGACGGCTGTATCGTGCTCGCCGAGGGAATGGCGGGCTCGGAAGCGAATTTCGCCGCGCAGATGACCGATCGCGCCCGCCAGCTCGGCCTCTCGAAATCGAACTTCGTCAATTCGACAGGCCTGCCGGCCGACGGGCAGCAGACGACGGTGCGGGAGCTGACGATGCTGGCGCTGCATCTGTGGCGCGACTATCCGGAGTTCTTCCACTATTACGGCCAGCCGGACTTCACCTGGAACAAGATCTCGCAGAGAAACCGCAATCCGCTGATCGCCATGGGCATCGAGGCCGACGGCTTCGTGGCAGGTGCCAGCGAGCAGGCGGGCTTCGGCCTGGTCGGCACCGTCAGCCACAACGGCACGCGCGTGATCGCCGCGCTCAGCGGATTGGCCAATGACCGCGAGCGCTCCGAAGAGGCGCGCAAGCTGCTCGAATGGGGCTCGCGGTCATTCCAGAAGACCGAGATCTTCGCCAAGGACGAGGTGGTCGGAGAAGCACAGGTTTTCGGCGGCGCCAAGTCCGGCCTGGCCTTGAAAGCCAAAGGCCCCGTGGACATCTTTCTGCCGATAGCCAACCGCGACAAGCTGACCGCCAGGATCGTCTACCAGGGTCCGGTGTCGGCACCGGTCGAGGAGGGGCAACCGGTCGGGGAATTGCGCGTTTGGATAGGCGAGACGCTGAGCCAGCAGACGCCGCTCTATGCCGCAGAATCGGTGAAGGTGGGCACGCTGCCGCAGCGTGCGCTCGATGCGGCAAAGGAACTCGCTGTCGGCTGGCTGCGGCAGAAACATTTGTGATCGGGCAAGTTCGTGGACCTTTTGTCGGACGGGAGCTATGACAGCGGCCAGCGCGAGCAGAGGCAATCTCGATTGGCGAGTGGATTTTTCATCACCTTCGAGGGCGGCGAAGGAGCAGGCAAGTCGACGCAGATCGAGCGGCTGGCGCGGCGCGTGCGCGCCAAGAAATACGAGGTCCTGGTCAGCCGCGAACCGGGTGGATCGCCCGGCGCCGAGGCCGTAAGGCATGTGCTTCTGTCCGGGGCGGCCGAGCCGTTCGGTCCGAAGATGGAGGCGATCCTGTTCGCCGCCGCGCGCTCCGACCATGTCGAGCAGGTCATCCGGCCGGCGGTCGAGCGCGGCTCGATCGTGCTGTGCGACCGTTTCATCGATTCCTCGCGCGTCTACCAGGGCGTCACCGGCGGGCTCGATGCCGATTTCATGAAGGCGCTGGAGGCGGTGGCCATCAACGGCATGATGCCTGACATGACGCTGATCTTCGACATCGATCCCGCTGAAGGCCTGAAGCGGGCCGCCGCGCGGCGCGGCGCCGGTGACGCCGCCGACCGCTTCGAGAAGGAGACCCTGGCCATCCACCGGCGGCGGCGCGAGGCTTTCCTGGCCATCGCCGCGGCGGAGCCGGAGCGCTGCATCGTCATCGACGCTTCCGCCGATCCCGATACGGTGGAGAACGTGGTCACCGCCGCCGTCTTCGCGGCGCTGGAAGAGCGGATGCCGGCGCAAAGGATTGAGACGGCGCCGGCATGATCTTCGAACGCATCGCCCCTGAACAGCACGACACGCTGGACGGCGTGCCCGAGCCTGCCGAAACGCCGCGGCTGATCGGCCACGCGTCGGCGGCAGGGATGCTTGCCAGCGCCTACCGCGCCGGCAAGCTGCCGCATGCGCTGATTTTCGCCGGGCCGCAGGGTATCGGCAAGGCGACGCTGGCGTTCCACATGGCGCACCATCTTCTGAGATATCCGGATTTCAAGACGGCGCCCGACACGCTTGCCGTCTCTGATCCCGTCTCATCGCTGTTTCGCCAGATCGCCACCGGCGCGCATCCTTCGGTGCTGCATCTCACCCGTCCGGCCAACGAAAAGACCAAGAGCTTCAAGACGGTGCTGACCGTCGAGGAGATCCGCAAGGTCAGCCGCTTCCTGTCGATGACCTCGCATGACGGCAGCTACCGGGTCGTCATCGTCGATCCGGCCGACGACATGAACACCAACGCCGCCAATGCCTTGCTCAAGAATCTCGAAGAGCCGCCGGCGCGCACCCTGTTCATTCTGGTGGTGCATGCGCCGGGCAGCCTGTTGCCGACGATCCGCTCGCGCTGCCAGATGGTGCGGCTGGCGCCTTTGACCGCCGACGAGCTGATGGCGGTGCTGGAAAATATCGAGCCGCCGCCGCCGGAGGATCCGGGCGCGCGCGCAGCGCTGGCCGAGCGGGCAGGGGGCAGCGCCCGCAACGCGATCCTGCTCACCCAATATGGCGGGCTGGAGATCGCAGGCGCGCTCGACACGCTGGTGGCGGCCAGGAAGCCCGACATTGCCGACGCCCATCGCCTTGCCGAAGCCGTGGCGGGACGCGACCAGGCAATCCAGTTCGACATCTTCAACCGCCGCGCGCTCGACCTGCTTTCGGCCGCCGCCAGTGACGCCGCGCTTGCCGGCGATCTCGCCCGGGCCAAAACCCTGTCCGAGGCTTGGCACGAGGCGCTGAACACGATATCTGAGGCTGAGACCTACAATCTCGACAAGAAGCAGCACGCCCTGACCATGATCGACCGCCTGAATTCTGCGATGCGAATGTGACGGCTCGTTCGATGCATGCCGTTGGCCCAGTTTTGGGCGGCATGCGTTGGCCTCGGGATGGCAATCGACGTTCCGATGCGATATCCACCGCCACAACTCACATTCAGATATTCATGACGGTTCATTCATGTCACGCGACACATTCTACATCACGACCGCGATCTCCTACCCGAACGGCAAGCCGCATATCGGCCATGCCTATGAGCTGATCGCCACAGACGCGCTTGCCCGCTTCCAGCGGCTGGACGGCAAGGACGTCTACTTCCTGACCGGCACCGACGAGCACGGCATCAAGATGCTGCAAACGGCGCGCAAGGAAGACATCACGGCGCGCGAGCTCGCCGACCGCAACTCGGCCGAGTTCAGGCGCATGGCCACCGCGCTCAACGCTTCCAACGACGATTTCATCCGCACCACCGAGGAGCGGCATTACGCATCGTCCCAGGCGATCTGGAAAGCGATGGCCGCCAATGGCGACATCTACAAGGGCGGCTATGCCGGCTGGTATTCGGTGCGCGACGAGGCCTATTACGGCGAGGAGGAGACCGAGGTTCGCCCCGACAATGTCCGCTACGGGCCGCAGGGAACGCCGGTGGAATGGGTCGAGGAAGAAAGCTACTTCTTTCGGCTGTCGGCCTACCAGGACAGGTTGATCGCGCTTTACGAGAGCCAGCCTGATTTCATCGGTCCGGCCGAGCGCCGCAACGAAGTGATGAGCTTCGTCAAATCGGGGCTGAAGGATCTGTCGGTCTCGCGCACCACTTTCGATTGGGGCGTGCCGGTACCGGGCGACGAAAAGCATGTGATGTATGTGTGGGTCGACGCCTTGACAAATTACATCACCGGCATCGGCTATCCCAATGAAAATGATGAGAAATGGCGCTTTTGGCCAGCGGATGCGCACATCATCGGCAAGGACATCGTGCGCTTCCACGCCGTCTATTGGCCGGCCTTCCTGATGTCGGCGGGAATCCCGTTGCCGAAGCGCGTCTTCGGCCATGGCTTCCTGTTCAACCGGGGCGAGAAGATGTCGAAGTCGGTCGGCAACGTCATCGACCCGTTCACCATGGTCGAGCACTACGGTGTCGACCAGGTGCGCTATTTCTTCCTGCGCGAGGTGCCGTTCGGCCAAGATGGCAACTACAGCCATGAGGCGATCGTCAACCGGACGAATGCCGACCTCGCCAATGGCCTCGGCAATCTGGCGCAGCGCTCGCTGTCGATGATTGCCAAGAACTGCGGCGGCAAGGTGCCGGCGCGCGGCGACCTTACCGAGGCCGACACGGCGATCCTCGACCAGGCGGTCGAAGCGCTGGCCGTTTCTCGTCGGGCGATGGCGGAGCAGGGCATCCATCTGGCGCTGGCGGCGATCTTCGGCGTTGTTGCCGAAGCCGACCGCTATTTCGCCTCTCAGGAGCCGTGGGCGCTGCGCAAGACCAATCCGGAGCGCATGGAAACCGTGCTGTGGACGACGGCCGAGCTGGTGCGCCGGGTGACGCTGCTTTGCCAGCCCTTCATTCCCGGATCGGCGGCCAAGCTGCTCGACCTGTTGGCCGTGCCCGCTGACAGCCGCGCTTTCGAGCACGTCCATGCCGACCACGCGCTGGAGCCAGGCACTGCCTTGCCGACGCCGGAGGGCGTATTTCCGCGCTATGTCGAGCAGGATGGCAATAGCTGATGCTGGTCGACAGCCATTGCCATCTCGACTTCCCGGACTTCGGCGAGGAGCGGACGGCTGTCGTCGCCCGCGCTCTCGCCGCCGGGATCGGCCGCATGGTGACGATCTCGACGCGCGTGAGGCGATTTCAGCAGGTCCTTGAAATCGCTGAATCTTTCAATGAGGTCTATTGCTCTGTCGGCACCCATCCGCACAATGCGGCGGAAGAGCTCGACGTCACCACTGACGAGCTGGTGCGGCTTTCCGGCCATCCCAAAGTGGTGGCGATCGGCGAGGCCGGGCTCGATTATTACTATGACAAGGCTCCGCGCGATGCGCAGGCGCAGGGTTTTCGCACCCATATCGCCGCCGCGCGCCGGACCGGCTTGCCGCTGGTCATCCATGCGCGCGATGCCGACGACGACATGGCGTCGATCCTCGAGGACGAAACAGGGAGGGGCGCCTTCCCCTTCATCCTGCACTGTTTTTCGTCCGGACGCAGGCTGGCTGAAGTCGGCGTGGCGCTGGGCGGCTATGTCTCCTTCTCCGGCATCCTTACCTTCAAGAACTCCGCCGAACTGCGCGCCATCGCCGCCGACGTCCCGCGCGACCGGCTGCTGGTCGAAACCGATGCGCCCTACCTTGCGCCGGTCCCACATCGCGGCAAACGCAACGAACCGGCCTATGTGGCGAACACGGCCAAGGTGCTCGCCGAGACCATCGGCGTCAGCGAGGCCGAGATCGCCGATATCACCACCGGGAACTTCTTCAGGCTGTTCACCAAGATGCCGCGTCCCGAAACGGCTGCGGGCTGAGGCATGAGCGACCGGCTGCGCTTTACCGTTCTTGGCTGCGGCTCATCGCCCGGCACGCCGCGCATCACCGGAGATTGGGGCAATTGCGACCCCAAGAACCCGAAGAACCGGCGCATGCGCACGGCCGCGCTGGTCGAGCGGATTGCCGCCAACGGCGCGCGCACCACGGTCGTCATCGACACCGGGCCGGATTTCCGCGAGCAGATGCTGCTGGCCTCCGTCAAGCGCATCGATGCGGTCGTCTACACGCATCCGCATGCCGACCACATCCACGGCATCGACGATCTGCGCGGCTATGTGCTCGAGCAACGCCATCGCATCGACATCCATGCCGACGAACCGACCATGCTGCGGCTGCGCCAGGCGTTCGGCTATTGCTTCGAGACGCCGCCAGGCAGTTCCTATCCGCCGATCGTCAAGTCGCATCTTATCGACCACGCCAGGCCGGTCGTGATCGAAGGCGAGGGGGGCGCCCTCACCCTCGAGCCGCTGCCGCAGGTCCATGGCGACATCATCTCACTCGGCTTCCGCATCGGCGGGCTTGCCTATTGCCCTGATATCAGCGGCTTCCCGGACGCCACCGTTGAGCGTTTGCGCGGCCTCGACACGCTGGTCATCGATGCGCTGCAGTACAACACCCATCCCAGTCATCTGTCGCTTGGCCAGGCGCTGGAGTGGATCGAAAAGCTGACGCCGGGGAACGCCGTGCTGACCCATATGCATGTGCCGCTCGACTACGCCGTCGTGATGGCCGAGACGCCGGAGCACGTGGCGCCGGCCTATGACGGCATGGCGATCGAAATTCCTTACGAGTCAGAGCGGTAGCTACAGCTGTTCATTCGGCGCCACAGTTCGTCCGTCGAAAGCTTCCGCTGCGATCTCGACGTCGAAGCGCTGCGCGGCGTTTGTTGCCGGCAGCGAAAGCCGCAGCAATTCCTGGACGTGCCCGCCACGCCTCAGTTCCATAATCTATCTTATGCGACTTTCCGATATGGCAACGGAGATGCCGACAGCGTGATGTCACACAGCCCTGCTCGCCAGCCGCACGGAGCTGTTGCGCATTGACGGGTACGCACAGAATTCGTTCCTCGTTGCGGCAGCAAGTGCTCGGAACTCAACCGCCGAACCTCGCGTTGGCCTGATGAGCGGTTTGAGGACCTTTGCATGCGTTCACGGCTTGAGTTGGCGAGCGGCACGGAATTGTCTTTCCTCACGGCTGGAGAGCCCTCCAAACCGGCTCTTCTGCTTCTTCACGGTTTTCCGAGTTCCTCCAGGACCTTTCGCCACGTCATTCCCGCATTGTCGAAGGTGGCTTATGTGGTTGCTCCCGACATGCCTGGGTTCGGCATGTCCGATGCTCTGCCAGAGCCGTCCTTCGATGGTTTTGCCGATGCGATTTCGGATTTGCTCAGCCACCTCTCGGTCAGGCCGCGCTATATCTACCTTCATGACTTTGGCGCGCCGGTCGGGCTGCGGATAGCCATGCAGGCTCCCGATGCGGTATTGGGCTTGATCATCCAGAACGCCAACGCGCATCGGAGCGGAATGGGGCCATCCTGGAAGGCGACGCAGGACTTTTGGGCCAATCCGAACCCAGACAATGAAGCGAAAGCCACCGCGCATCTGACCTTCGAGGGCACGCGAGACCAGTATGTGGCAGGTGTTCCCGACGATGTGGTCGCACAAATTCCGGACGAGAACTGGGAGGAAGACTGGCGCGTGATGCAGCGACCCGGAGGCATGGAGACGCAGCGCGCGCTCATTGCGGACTATGGCAATTACGTCGCTCGCTTCGACGCGATTGCCGACTATCTGCGGCGCAGGCAGCCACGCGCCCTGATGCTGTGGGGCCGGCATGACGCGTTCTTCGACCTGGCAGAGACGCTGTCATGGATGCAGGCCCTGCCGAGGATGGAAGCACACATTCTCGACGGGCCTCATTTCCTGCTGGAAACGCATGCCAACCAAGCTGCGTCGTTGATGGTCGACTTCCTGAAACGGCAATAGAACAGTCCTTGAGGTTTGGCCGACCAGAACGCGGCCGACCCTGAGGACTACATTGTCCGGCATCAAAGTTCTGGCCGCTGCCCTGTCGGTCCATTTCCGCTCGGCGTCGTCTCTCGCTTGCCTGGCGCAGGCCAGGTTGGATAATTTATTTCATGGCTGCCGGAATCTCAGATCGGATATCCGCCTTCGTCGAAGCGCTTCCGTTGAAGCCGGGACTTCGCGTCCTGGAGATCGGATGCGGTCCCGGCGTTGCCGCTCGCAAGGTCGCTCGCCGCATCGACGGCGGCCTCATTCTGGCCATCGACCGCTCGGAGAAGGCAATCCGATTGGCGCGGGCGCGATCGGCTGATGAGATGGCTTGGGGCTGCCTTGATTTCAGGCATGCGGCAATCGAAGACTTCGCATTGAGTGCTGACGAGGCTCTTTTTGACATCGCCTTCGCCATGCGGGTCGGCGCGCTCGACGGGCGTCACCCCGAGGCCCACCGTGCGGCCCTGACGCGGATCAAGGCGGCGCTGCAGCCGCATGGCAGGCTTTTCATCGACGGCGGCGATCCGCTGAAAGAGATTGATTTGGTGCGTGGCTTGATGTTGCGCGAGGCGCCGCAAAACTCCAGGCCGAAGCAATTACCCTGCCCCAAGCTGCCATAGCGCCGCGGCGCAACAAAGAAAGCATCCAGAAAATGACCGCCTCGCCTTCCTTTCTCGGCTTTCCCGATCGCCTCGCCGACGGCCGCGTGCCCCGCGCCGTGATTTTTGGAACCGGTCATGGGACCACCTATCCGGGCCAGGACAGCAGCGGCCAGGCCTTGGCCGCCGATGCCATCCGCGCCGCGAGCCAGGGCGATGCACCGCTCCTCGATCGCTGGGATTTCGATCTGGACGGGCCGCTGTTCGACAACAAACCGGCCTGCTGCATAGACGCCGGCAACATTACCACCACCATGCATGACAATGCCGGCAACCGGGCCCGTATCGAGGCGAAGACGCGCGAGGTGCTGGTACTGCCGGCGGTGCCGATCCTGCTTGGCGGTGACGATTCCGTCGTCATTCCCTTCCTCGCCGGCTTTGCCGATCACGGACCGGTCTGGATCCTGCAGATCGATGCCCATATCGACTGGCGCGGAGAGGTGCATGGCGAACGCTACGGCTATTCGAGCCCGATGCGGCGGGCGAGCGAGATGCTGCATGTTGCCGGCATCGTGCAGGTCGGGCTGCGCAGCGTCGGCAGCGCCCACCTCGCCGAAATCGAAGCGGCGCGGCGCTACGGCAGCCGCTTCGTAACCGCGCGCGAGGTACATGCCCTGGGCGTGGAAGCTGCTCTCAAGCATATACCTGACGGAGCGCGGGTTGTCGTCACCCTTGACTGCGATGGCCTCGATCCCGGCATCATGCCGGGCGTGGCCGCGCGCACGCCCGGCGGCCTCACCTACACGCAGGCGATCGACCTGATCGCAGGCCTCGGCAAGCGGGCGAGGATTGCGGGATTCGACCTTGTCGAGCTTTATCCTCCCGCCGACATTGACGGTCTGTCGGCCATCACCGCGTCGCGTCTTGTTGTCAACGCGATCGGCGCCATTGTCCGGCAGACCGGCTGAGATCCGATCGGGTGGTCTAGAAAAAGCTGTTCAGAAACGCCGCCGTCACGTCCGAGATGCCGACGATCTTGTTGGTCGCCTGGCGGTAGAATTTGAAGTTGAGCTCGGTCTCGGGCCGGCCGTCCTGCCAATCCTTGAAGCGCTTGAGCTCATTGCGACCCAAATGTCTCGTCGCCAAGGCGGTGCGGCGGACGGCAACGTTGATGCGCGGCGTCTGCCGTTCGAGATCCGAACGTCTGGGGGTGGCCTCGGAGGATGTCACGACGCCGCGCGCGACGAGCCCCTGCCCGCCTTCGTTCTCGCTGGCGAACAGGTAGATGACGTCGCCCTCGGCGATGCGCTTGCCGCCATACATGGTTTTCTGGGCGGCGAACACGAATCTCTCCGCCGCCGGGTCCTGAATCTGGGTCTTGATGGCATATGCCATGCCCTACGGTTCCCGGCTGAGGCCGATTCGGTAACTCAGCACGCGCCGGCCGGCCGGCTCGATCAGCATCACGCCCGGCTTGTCGCCGAACTCGCCATCGAAATCGATAGGACTGGCGATGCCGTGCCAGGGCTCGATGCACAGGAAGGGCGCGCCGCCAGGCTTGGACCAGATGCCCAGCTCATTGAATCCCTGCCACGACATCTCGATCGCCGGCCCGCGCCCGGCGGCGTAGCGCACGCTCTTGCTCACCGGCTTGTCGAGGATGACGGCATCGTCGTCGAACAGTCTTTCGGATAGCGGCAGCGTCCTGCCCTCGATGGGCGTCGGCTGCGGCGCCGGCAACAACAGGCCGTCCTTCAGGCGGCGGATCGGCGCCGGCTCATTTTCGGCGAAGGTCACCCGATAGGCTTCCTTCGGCAGCTCCGGGAGCAGCGGCCAGTTGAACGCCGGATGCGCGCCGATCGAGGCCGGCAGAGGCTCGTCGCCGGTATTGGCGATCTCGAAGGTCACGCCGAGTTGCCGTGGTTTCAACTCGTAGCTGATGGCGAGACGAAAGGCGAAGGGATAGTGCGTTCGCGTCTCGGCGTCGTCCGTCAGGACCAATGTGCAGGAGGCCGGCCCCTGCTCCGCCCAGGCAAAGCGCCGGTCGCGGGCAAAGCCGTGCTGCGTCATCGGATAGGTTTGGCCGCGATGCCGCAGCTGATCGCCTTTGAGCCGGCCGACGATCGGGAACAGCACGGGCGAATGACGACGCCAGGCGGGGCCTGCCTGCCACAGAAGCTCGGTGTCTTCGCCATCGCGCAGCGAGACCAGTTCGGCCCCCTGCCCGACGATAGTCGCCGAAATGCCGTCAGCGTGAAGCGTCAGCTGGTCCATTGCGTCCTCGCGGCTGGCAGGTTTGGCCGGCAGGCTAGCAAAAGGCCGCGCGTGAACTCAAGCGCGGCAGGCAGATCGCCCCTTGGTCGTCAACGCTTGGTGCGCAGTCGACAAAAAAGTGGCCGGAGGTTTCCCTCCGGCCGTTGCGAGGTCAGCAGTGTTGCCTGCTGCGGTCCGGCCTATTCGCGCTCGCCGGTGAAATTCAGCAGCAGCTGGAAGATGTTGATGAAGTTCAGATAGGGCGAGAAGGCGCCGAAGACGGCAAGCTTCTGCTGCGATTCCGCATCGAAGTTCTCGGCATATTGCTCCTTGATCGTCTGCGTGTCCCAGGCGGTCAGGCCGATGAACACGGCGATGCCGATCACCGAGATGGCGAACTGCAGCGCGGTCGAGCCGAGGAATAGGTTGACCAGGCTGGCGATGACCACGCCGATCAGGCCCATGATCAGGAAGGACGAGAACTGCGTCAGGTCGCGCCTGGTCGTGTAGCCGTAGAGGCTGGTGGCGCCGAACATCGTGGCGGCGATGAAGAAGGTGCGCGCGATGCTGGTCGAGGTGAAGACCAGGAACACCGAGGCGAGCGACAGGCCCATGACGGCGCAGAAGGCCCAGAACATCGCCTGCGCGCTCGCGGCCGACATGGTCTGCATCCTGAACGAGAACAGCATGACGAAGGCGAGCGGCGCCAGCATCACCACCCATTTCAGCGGGCTGGAGAAGATCGGTACATAAAGCGCCGGCGTCGAGGCCACGAAGAAGGCGACGAGGCCGGTAACGACGAGACCGAGGCCCATATAATTGTAGACGCGCAGCATGTGCTTGCGCAGGCCCTCGTCATAGACGGCTCCGGCCTGGACGCCGGTGCCCATTCGGTATCCCAGATTGGGGCTGTTCATTCGGTTTCTCCTTGGTTCTCGGTAGAGGGTTTGTTTTCAGTAGAGAGTTCTGGCGAGTTTCTCGGCGGCACGGTCGAGGCTGCCGGCGTCGCCGCGTCCGACCACCGCATAGGCGACCTCGCCGATCTGGAAATACGCGGTTGAGATGTCGTCGGAGGGCGCGATCGTCGGCTTCACCACATCGAACCTGCCCGGCCTGATGGCGAACAACGAGACAAGACCGAGGTCCTTGGTGTCGACCGCTACCTCGACGCTCGGCCCGAATTGCGAGGGATAGACCTGGACGTCGCGAATCTTCCAGTCGTCAGGCAGCGACGGCATGACGATCGCGGTGGCGGCGCGAATCTCGTCGGGATCGTAGCCCGGAGCCTCTTGCTGCGACGGCATCGTCTCGCGCACCAAGGTCGTCCTGTGCGCCCGGACCGCATCCTCGACATAGGCCGGCGGCTGCGTCGAGGCGACCACCTTGGTCACGGCGATCGGCCCGAAGGCGCCGTTGGCAAGCCAGCCTGCCGCGACCAGGACGGCCGCGGCCGCCGCACGCTGCAGCACGGCAAGCATGCGTCCCCTGGCAAGGCCTCTTTCCAGCCGGCGCGCCGCTTCTGTCGTGGCCGGACGCGCCCTGCCGACAGGGCCGGCAAGCGCGACGCGCAGTTCGTCGCGCGTCCTCAGATCGGACATCACGCGCGCGGCCACTTCCGGGCGCGCGGCGAGGTGCGCCTCGACCTCGATGCGGCGGGCGACATCCAGCTGATCGTCGACATAGGCGTCGAGATCGGCATCGGTCACGGGGTCGACAATAGCGGTCATTGATCGTCTCCCACGATCCTGAGATGAGGCCTGGCTTTTGGCGCCGCGCCCTCTTCCATCTCGCGCAGCGCGGCACGCGCGCGGCCGATGCGTGACATCAGCGTTCCGAGCGGCACGCCGATGACTTCGGCGGCCTCCTGATAGGAAAGCCCTTCGATGGCGACGAGATGGAGCGCGGAGCGCTGTTCCTCCGGCAGCGAAAGAAACGCTTCCCGGACCTGCGACAGGCGAACCGAATGGTCCTGCGACGCCGGCACGCTCTGGTCGGCGACAAGGCCGGCCTGTTCGATGCGCGCCGCCTCGGAGCGGCGCGAGCGCATGCGGTCGATGAAGACGTTGTGCACGATCGCCAGCAGCCAGGCGCGCAGATTGCCGCTTGACCGAAAGGTCGCGCGCCGCTCATAGGCGCGCACCAGCGCGTCATGGACGAGATCCTCGGCCTCAGTGCTGTCGCGCGTCAGCGAGCGCGCATAGCGCCGCAGCGAACCCAACTGCCCGACGATATCGAAGCGTGCCATCGACCGTTTCATGCCCTGTTTACGGAGCATGTAGGGATTTTAATCCCCTGCCCGGCATTTCTTTTCGTGTCGCCGCCACAGCGGAAACCGCTGGCGCGACGGGATCGATTTGCGTATCACTCCGCCGCCATTGGAGTCCTTTTCGATGTTCGAGACCCTGCAGCCCGCGCCGGCCGACAAAATCCTTGCCCTGATCGGCCTCTATCGCAACGATCCACGGCCCGGCAAAGTCGACCTCGGCGTCGGCGTCTACAAGGACATCGACGGCAAGACGCCGGTGATGCGCGCCGTGGGCGAGGCCGAGAAGCGGCTGCTGGCGAGCCAGGACACCAAAACCTATCTCGGCCTTGCCGGCGACACCGGCTTCAACGCCGCCATGATCAAGCTCGCCTTTGGCGAGAAGGCCGACCATTCGCGTATCCGCGCGGCACAGGCGCCGGGCGGATCGGGCGCGCTCAGGCTGGTGGCCGAGCTTGTGCAGCGCACGCGCCCCGGCGCGACGGTTTGGCTGTCCGATCCGACCTGGCCGAACCATCTGCCGGTGATGCGCGCCGCTGGTCTGCAGGTTCGCGACTATCCCTATTTCGATGCCGCATCGGGCGCTGTCCGCTTCGGCGAGATGCTGGCGGCGCTAAAAGTTGCCAACAGCGGCGATGTCGTGCTCCTGCATGGCTGCTGTCACAACCCGACCGGCGCCAATCTCGATATCGCGCAGTGGGCCAAGGTCGCCGACGTGCTGCTGGATCGCGGCTTGCTGCCTTTCGTCGACATTGCCTATCAGGGTTTTGGCGAAGGCCTCGATGCCGACGCCGCCGGCCTGCGGCTGCTTGCCGGCAAGGTGCCGGAAATGGTCGTCGCCTCGAGCTGCTCGAAGAATTTTGCCGTATATCGCGACCGCGTGGGCGCGGCGATGATCATGGCCAAGGATGGCGCCCAGGCCGACGTGGCGATGAGCCAGATGCTGGCGGCCGCGCGCGCGCTTTATTCGATGCCGCCGGATCACGGCGCGGCGGCGGTGCGCATGGTGCTCGAAGACGCCGCCCTGAGGAAGGACTGGGAGACGGAGCTCGAGGAGATGCGGCTGCGCATGCTTCGGCTGCGCGTCGCTTTTGCCGAGGCGTTGCGCCGGCAGTCCAATTCCGACCGCTTCGATTTCGTCGCCAGCCATCGTGGCATGTTTTCGAGGCTTGGGTTGACCGAGGCGCAGGTCGAACGCCTGCGTGCCGAGCACGCCGTCTATATGGTCGGCGACAGCCGCATCAACGTGGCCGGCCTGCCGGAGGACGGCATGGACGATCTCGCCAAGGCGATCGTCTCGGTGCTCGACTGAGGCTGTGGACAACTCGTTTCGGTGTCCGGCCAGGATTGGTCGGACGCTGGCCGCGGGATAGGCTCAAATCATGAAGCCCTCCAAGGACATTTCCCGGCTGATCGAGATCATGGCGGCGCTGCGGGCGCCGAAGACCGGCTGCCCTTGGGATATCGAGCAGAATTTCGCTACCATCGCGCCCTACACGATCGAGGAAGCCTATGAAGTGGCCGATGCGATCGCGCGCGGCGATCTCGACGATCTGCGCGAGGAACTGGGCGATCTGCTGCTGCAGGTCGTCTATCACGCGCAGATGGCTGAGGAGATCGGCGAGTTCGCTTTCGGCGATGTCGTCGAGGCCATCACCACCAAGATGATCCGCCGCCATCCGCACGTCTTCGGCGACGAGAAGGCGCGCAGCGCCGGCATGGCCAAGGGCATGTGGGAGAAGATCAAGGCGGTTGAAAAAACCGAGAAGCGCGACGCCCGCATCGCCCGTGGTCTCGACCCGGAGGATCACGGCAGGGGCTATCTCGACAGCGTGCCGGTCGCGCTCCCTGCCCTGACGCGTGCCCTGAAACTGCAGGAAAAGGCGGCACGCGTCGGCTTCGACTGGAGCGAGGCAGCTCCCATCCTCGACAAGATAGAGGAAGAGATCGGCGAATTGCGCGAGGCGCTCGCCACCGGTGACGCGGCTCCCATCAAGGACGAGTTCGGCGACATGCTGTTTGCCGTCGTCAATCTCGGCCGCCACCTCAAGCTCGATTCCGAAGCCGCGCTCAGCGGTACCAACGAAAAGTTCCGTTCGCGATTCCACTATGTCGAGCAGGCTCTGGAGGCCTCGGGCAAGTCGCTGGAGAAGGCAACGCTCAACGAGATGGAAGCACTCTGGCAGCAGGCCAAAGGCACCAAGTAATCAGCCGGTTAGCCATGGCTCCTGCGATGCAGGCGGTTCTCTATCTCTTGCCTGGCGCTGTGCGTGGCTGTCAGCGATAGCGTGACGCTGCCGTCTTCATTGTCGGTGCGCGAAACGACGTCGCCGTTGCGGTAGAGCCAGTCGACCTGGCCAAGCTGGGCAGGGCTCAATGTCACCGTCATCTTTTCCAGCTCGCCCGACACGCGCGTCTCGATGAGCGCTTTCAGCGCGTCGATTCCTTCGCCGGTGACGGCCGATATAGAGATCGGCGGCGCCTTGCCGCTAGCGCTCTCGGCAAGCAGGCGCTCGCGATTGCCTTCGTCAAGCAGGTCGACCTTGTTCCAGACCTCGATCACGCGGTTCGCATCGGCAGCGTCGACGCCGAGATCGCCGAGGATGCGTTCGACGTCCTCGGCCTGGGCGGCGGTGTCCGGATCGGAGATGTCGCGCAGATGCAGCACCAGATCCGCCTCGACGACTTCTTCCAGCGTTGCCCGGAAGGCCGCCACCAGATGCGTCGGCAGGTCGGAAATAAAGCCCACCGTGTCCGACAGGATAATCGGCGTGCCGTGCGGTAGCCGCACGCGCCGCAGCGTCGGATCGAGCGTTGCGAAGAGCATGTCCTCGGCCAGCACCCCTGCCCCGGTAAGCCGGTTGAACAGCGTCGACTTGCCGGCATTGGTGTAGCCGACGATCGCCACCACCGGGAACGGCACCTTCTTGCGCTTGGCGCGGTGCAGGTCGCGCGTGCGCCGAACCGTCTCCAGCTCGTGCTTTAGCTTGGTGATCTTGTCCTGCAGGATGCGCCTGTCGGATTCGATCTGGGTTTCGCCCGGACCGCCGAGGAAGCCGGCGCCGCCGCGCTGCCGCTCGAGGTGGGTCCAGCTTCGCACCAGACGACCCTTCTGATAGTTGAGATGCGCAAGCTCGACCTGCAGCGTGCCTTCCTTGGTGCGCGCCCGCTCGCCGAATATCTCGAGAATGAGCCCGGTGCGGTCGAGCACCTTGGCGTTCAGTTCCTTTTCGAGATTGCGCTGCTGCACCGGCGTCAGCGGATGGTCGACGATGACCAGCTCCGCCTTGCGCTCCTTCACGATATCTGCGAACTCGGCCACCTTGCCGCTGCCGAGCAGGGTGGCCGGCCGCGGATCGGCAACCGTCACCACCGCGGTGTGAACCGGGTTGAGATCGATGGCGCTGGCAAGCCCGACCGCTTCGTCGTGGCGTGCATCCGGCGAACGGCTCAGGCGCGGACGGCTCGACTCGTCGTCGCCGCGGGGCTGCCGGGTAAGCACCGGCACAATGACAACTGCGCGGGTCGGATCCTTGGATTCCGGCCCGAGTTGATGTCCTTGTTTTCCGCGAACGCTGCGGTCCGCTTCCTTATCACGTGCCAATCAGGCGCCCTGGCTTTCCTCGCCATCGAACATCTGAACCGGCTGGCTCGGCATGATCGTGGAAATAGCGTGCTTGTAGACGAGCTGGGAGTGCCCGTCGCGCCGCAACAACACACAAAAATTGTCGAACGATGTGACGACGCCAGTCAGCTTCACGCCGTTGATGAGGAAGATGGTAAGTGGATTTTTGCTCTTGCGAACTGAATTCAGGAACAGGTCCTGAAGGTTTTGCGATCGTTCCGCCATTTTTCTTGTCTTTCGCCGATCCCCTTCGGTTTACGGGCCAATGCGCCAAATTACGAGGCACCTGTCAAGCGCGCAAACCCCCTCTTGCCGACACAATGGCAAGCAGAATGAGATAGTTGAGGTTACTTCCAGTTGTGCGGTTATCAGGCTGGACTTTTTTCCGCAACGTGAAAAAAGGCCTGCCGCAACGAAAGTGTCATCGAACCGGGATGGCCATTTGCGATCGGCGCCCCGTCGATTTCGACGACCGGCATGGCGATTGTGGTCGCCGAACTGATGAATGCTTCCCTTGCCGCCTTGGCTTCGGCGACCGAAAACCCGCGTTCCTCGATCTTGAGGCCAAGCTTGGCGGCGACATCGAAAAGCGTCGTACGAGTGATGCCGCGCAGGATGCCATGCTCGGCCGGCCGGGTCACAAGGACGCCGTCCCGGGTGACGATCCAGGCGTTGGACGAGCCGCCTTCCTTGACGTTGCCGTCGGTGTCGACGAACCACGCTTCCTGGGCGCCGGCTTCCTTGGCCTTCTGCTTGGCGAGCACATTGGGCAAGAGGCCGGTGCTCTTGATGTCGACGCGGTCCCAGCGATTCTCCGGGACGGTGATGACCTTGATGCCGGTCTCCACCCGCTTCGCGCTCGCGGCCGGATCGGCTTTCCTGGCGGTTATGACCAGGGAAGGCCTTGTGCCCGCGGGCGGAAACACGAACTCGCGGCTGGCGACGCCGCGGGTCACCTGCACATAGACAAGGCCGTCGACCACGCCGTTGCGATTGACCACTTCGCGCAACAGCATCGGCAGGACGCGTTCCGAGACCGGCCAGGCGATGGACAGTTCCTTCAGCGAGCGCTTGAGCCTGGCAAGGTGGCGCGGCATGTCGACGATATGGCCGCGCGCCACCTCGCAAACCTCATAGACCCCGTCCGCGAACTGGTAGCCGCGATCCTCGATGTGGACGCTGGCTTGAGCATGGACGACATAGCGCCCGTTGACATAGGCAATGCGCGGCATGGGAACCCTCAGGGAAATGTCCGGCTTTCTTAGGCGATTCCGCCCCTGCCGTAATGAACAATCGCGTGGGCCAAGGGCTCGCTACACACCCAGCGACTTCAGCTTGCGGTGGAGTGCCGATCGTTCCATGCCGATGAACTCGGCGGTCTTCGAGATATTGCCGCCGAAGCGGTTGATCTGGGCGATCAGGTAGTCCTTCTCGAATTGCTCGCGGGCCTCGCGCAGCGGCAGCGCCATGATGTGCTGGTCCGACTGGTTGGGCGTACGCGGCATGACGTCGCCGATCTCGGACGGCAGAAGGTCGGCGGTGATCGGTGCATCGGCGTCTTCGCCACGCGCCAGGATCATCAGCCGCTCGACATTGTTGCGCAATTGGCGAACGTTGCCCGGCCAGTTGTGCGCCTGCAGCACGGCCAGCGCATCGTCGCCGATGCGGCGCGGCCTTATGCCGGCCTGGCGCGCAATCTGCTTCATGAAGTTGTCGACGAGGTAGGGAATGTCCTCGCGCCGCTCAGCGAGCCCCGGCACTATGACCGGAACCACCGCCAGGCGATGGTAAAGATCCTCGCGGAAGCGGCCGTCGGCGATCATTGCTTCGAGGTTCTGCGAGGTCGAGGAGATGATGCGGACATCGACCTTGACGCGCTTGGTGCCGCCTACCCGCTCGAATTGCTGCTCGACCAGCACGCGCAGGATCTTGTTTTGCGTTTCGCGCGGCATATCGGCGACTTCGTCGATGTAGAGGATGCCGCGATGCGCCTCCTCCAGCGCGCCGACCTTGCGCTCGGTGCCGTTCGATTCGGTACCGAACAGCTCGATCTCCATGCGCTCGGGCGTGATGGTGGCCGCGCTCAGCGTGACGAACGGACCGGACTTGCGCGACGACAGCGTGTGGATGGCCCGCGCCGTCAGTTCCTTGCCTGAGCCGGAGGGGCCGATGATCATGACGCGGCTGTTGGTCGGCGCGACGCGCTCGATGGTCTGCCGCAGCTGGCTCATCGCCGACGACATGCCGATCAGGTCGAAAGTCTCGCCGCTGCGCTGCTTGAGGTCGGAGACCTCGCGTCGCAGCTTGGACGTTTCCAGGGCGCGCTCGGCGATCAGGATGAGGCGATCGGCCTTGAACGGCTTCTCGATGAAATCATACGCGCCGCGCCGGATGGCCGACACTGCCGTTTCGATGTTGCCGTGGCCGGAGATCATGACCACCGGCATGTTCGGATGCATGGTCTTGATCTCGTCGAGCAGCGCCAGGCCATCGAGGCGCGAGCCCTGCAGCCAGATATCGAGGAAAATCAGCCGCGGCGCGCGATCGGCAATCGCTGCAAGCGCGCTGTCGGCATCATGGGCCGTGCGGGTTTCGTGACCCTCGTCGCTCAATATACCGGCGACAAGTTCGCGGATGTCTTCCTCGTCATCGACGATGAGAATGTCAGACGCCATTACCGACCTTTTCAGTTTCTCGTTCGTGTTCGCTTCGACCTTCACCGCGTGGCGGCGCGGCTACGATCGTGGCCGGGGGCAGGATGATCGAGATCATCGCGCCCCGGCCGCCATGGAAATCCGCTGGCGCGTCGTGCAATTCGAGACGGCCGCCATGGTCCTCCACGATCTTTTTGACGATAGCGAGGCCAAGCCCGGTGCCCTTCTCGCGCGTCGTCATATAGGGCTCGAGAAGCCTTTGGCGATTCTCGCGCGGCAGCCCCTTGCCGTTATCGATAACGTCGATTCGTATGGCGCCATCTTGCCGTCCGGCCTGAATCCGGATTGTGCCGCCCGAACGGTCCTGCGCATCAAGTCCGTCGATCGCCTCGGCCGCGTTCTTGATGACGTTGCCGAAAGCCTGAGCCATCAGGCGGCTGTCGAAAGTGCCTTTCAACGGCTCGCTGCCGAAGTCGCGCTGGAAGGCAATGTCCGAGCGGCTGACCTCGACCAGGAAGGACGCCTCGCGCAACGACTCGCGAAGGTCGATCGCCTTCATCTCCGGCTTCGGCATGCGGGCGAAGGCCGAGAATTCGTCGACCATGCGGCCGATGTCCTCGACCTGGCGGATGATGGTGTCGGTGCACTGGTCGAACACCTCGCGATCCTCGGTGATGACCTTGCCGTAGCGGCGCCTGATGCGCTCGGCCGAAAGCTGGATCGGCGTCAGCGGGTTCTTGATCTCATGCGCGATGCGCCGCGCCACATCGGCCCAGGCCGACGAACGCTGCGCCTGGACGAGATCGGTGATGTCGTCGACTGTCACCACATAGGATTTCTCTTCTTCGCCGTCGTCGCCGGATTCGACCGTTACCTGGACATTGAAGGTGCGCTCCAGACCGGTGCGGAAGAAGGTCACCTGCTCGCGATAGACCGGCTTGCCGGACTGTCGTCCGATCTCGAACACACGACCGACAAGCGGCAGGACCGTCGAAAGGTTCTGGCCGAGCGTCGCATTCGCCGAAATCGTCAGCATCGTCTCGGCCGAGCGATTGACGATGGTGATGATGCCGTAGGGGTCGACGCCGATGACGCCGGCAGTGACGCCGGCAAGCACCGCCTCGGAGAAACGCCGGCGCTCGTCGATCAGATCCTTGGCCGAGAGCAGCTCGTTGCGTTGCGACTTGAGCTCCAGGATCATGTTGTTGAAGGTCTCGCCGAGCGAGGCGACGTCGCCATCGGACTGGCGCACTGGAACGGCAACGTCGAGATTGCCGGTCGCCACCTCGTCGGCGGCGCCGATCAGCTGGCGGATCGGCCGCACGATCCGGTCGGCGACCGCGATGCCAGTCCAGATCGCCGAGAGCGTGATGATCAGCGTGAGCGACAGATAAGGCAACGCGAAGGCGACCTGCGAGGTCCGGCGATTGTCCTGCAGATTACGATATTCGTCGGTGTTGCCCCTGACGATCTGGCGCGCCCTGATCACGTCGGGATCAACCAGCCGGATCGTGTAGAGGTAAAGCCCTTCGATCTCGCGCAGCTTGATAATGGCGCCCATGATGTTGCGGGTGCGAGGTTCTATCAGCACCGGCTTGCCCTCGGCCGCGGTGTCGACAGCGCCCGGGGGCGGCTCGGGCATGGGGAAGTCGGCGTCGGTCTTGGCGTTCATGACGAACGAGCCGTCCGGCTTGATAAGGGCCGCATGCGCCAGGCCGCGCCCGACGGCCTCCTTGTTCAACAGATCGAGGAAACCGCCCTTGTCGAGACCATAGAGCGTGCGCGAGGCATCGAGATCGTATGCCATGGACAGTGTTGTGCCCTGGAGGTTGCGCGCATTCTCCTGCACATAAGCGTCGGCAATCGACAGCGACGAGTTGACGATCGTCTTGGTGCGGATTTCGAACCAGCGGTCCAGGCCGATGTCGAGCGTGATCGAGGCGACGATCGCCACCATGATGGCCGGGATGGCGGCAACCAGCGCGAACATGGCGACGATGCGCACATGCAGCCGCGAGGCAGCCCTGCCGTGGCGCCGCGCCAGCACGATGCGTCGTACCTCGCGCGCGATCAAGGCGATGAGGAACAGCACAAAGACGGCATTGGCCGCGATCAGAGCCCAGGTCGCGTCGGCGGTCGGCGCGATCGGCGTTGCGCCGACCAGGATCGCAAACGATATGGCCGCCGTGATCACCGCGCCGGCAATGGCGACCACGCCGGGCAACGCCAGCAACCGTCGCCCGTCACGCGTGCCGGTCTGGTTGAAAAGCGGTTGGGTCAGGGTCGGAGCCTCAGCTGCCATGTCGCGGTACAGAGTCGGTCATCGCGTCGGATGTATGCAACGCATTGTGGCGATTATGCAACAAGTGTGGCCGGGAAGATAATCTTTCCCAGACAAAATTCACCGACGGGACGAGGTGACGTTACGGCTGCCTGGCTGATTTGTAGACGTTGACGCCGAGCTCGCGGATCTTCTTGCGCAGCGTGTTGCGGTTGAGCCCCAAAAGCTCCGCCGCCTTGATCTGGTTGCCGCGCGTCGCCGTCATCGAAGCCAGCACCAGCGGATACTCGACCTCGGCAAGAATGCGCTGGTAGAGCCCGGCCGGCGGCAATTCGCCGGCGAAGGAGGCGAAGTAGCGCTGCAGGAAATGCTCGACAGCCTGGCCGATCGACAGATCGTCGGGGATGAGCGCGCCGCCATCGGGCACGACTGGCCTTTCGCCGGTTTTCAGCTCCGATTCTATGATTTCCGATGAAATCTCGTCCTGCGAGTAGAGGGCGGCCAGCCGGCGCACCAGGTTTTCAAGCTCGCGCACATTGCCCGGCCAGGGATAGCGTTTCATAAGCTCGATGCCGCCGGAGGATATGCGCTTGGTCTGCAGGCCCTCGCTGGCGCCCTGCTTGAAGAAATGCCGCACCAGGTCGGGAATGTCCTCGGAACGCTCGCGCAGCGCCGGCAGCCTGAGCGGCACGACGTTGAGACGATAGAACAGGTCCTCGCGGAACAGGCCCTGGTTGATGAGCGTGCGCAGGTCCTTGTTTGTGGCTGCGACGATACGGACGTCGGTCTTGATCGGAGTGCGGCCGCCGACAGTGGTGTATTCGCCCTGCTGCAGCACGCGCAGCAGCCGGGTCTGCGCTTCCATCGGCATGTCGCCGATCTCGTCGAGGAACAGCGTGCCGCCCTCGGCCTGTTCGAACCGGCCGCTGGAGCGGTTCTGTGCCCCGGTGAAGGCGCCCTTCTCGTGGCCGAACAATTCCGATTCGATCAGGTCGCGCGGGATCGCCGCCATGTTGATGGCCACGAACGGGCCGCCGCGACGGCGGCCATATTCGTGCAGCGCGCGCGCCACCAGCTCCTTGCCGGTGCCGGACTCGCCGCTGATCATGACCGTGAGGTCGGTCTGCATCATGCGCGCCAGCATGCGGTAGATGTCCTGCATGGCGGCGGATCGGCCGACCAGCGGCATTGTCTCCGGCTGGTCTTCCGCGCGGCCATCGAGCTTCGGCCGCTTCGGCTCGGCCAGCGCCCGGCTGACGATGTTGAGCAGCTCCGTCAGGTCGAACGGCTTCGGCAGATATTCGTAGGCGCCGGTCTCGGAGGCGCGGATGGCGGTCATGAACGTGTTCTGGGCGCTCATGACGATGACCGGCAGCTCGGGCCGCGCCTTCTTGATGCGCGGCAGCATGTCGAAGGCGTTTTCGTCGGGCATCACCACATCGGTGATGACGAGATCGCCCTCGCCCGCCGCAACCCAACGCCACAGCGTCGAGGCATTGGAGGTCACGCGCACCTCGTGGCCGACGCGTGACAGCGCCTGGTTGAGCACGGTGCGGATGGCCGCATCGTCATCGGCGACGAGAATATTGCCGCGAGCGGTCATGTGCGGTCTCCTTCAGCTTCATCGCCGGCGCTTGGTGCGGCCTCCTTCCAGGCTGGAAGCAGGATGCGAAACGTCGTCCCGCGCGGCGTCGAATCGCATTCGATGATCCCGCCATGCTCGCCGACGATCTTGGCGACCAGCGCAAGGCCAAGTCCGGAGCCGTTCGGCTTGGTGGTGATGAACGGATCGAACAGGATCGGCAGGATGTCCTCGGAAACGCCGGGACCGTTGTCATGCACGCAGAATTCCAGCGGCAACGACACCCGGTCCTGCGTTCCGGGCACCGAGACGCGGATGCCTGGGCGGAAGGCCGTCGATAGCACGATCTCGCCCTGCGGGTCGGCGCCGATCGCCTCGGCGGCGTTCTTGACCAGGTTGAGGAAGACCTGGATCAGTTGATCGCGGTTGGCGAAGACCGGAGGCAATGATGGATCATATTCCTCCAAGATCTTGATCCGTCTTGCAAAACCGTTCTTGGCAATCGCCTTCACATGGTCGAGCACGACATGGATGTTGACCGGATAGCGTTCGATCGGCCGCTCATCGGAGAACACTTCCATGCGGTCGACCAGTGAGACGATGCGGTCGGTCTCGTCGGTGATCAGGCGGGTCAGCGCGCGGTCTTCATCGGAGGCGGAAAGCTCGAGCAACTGGGCGGCGCCGCGAATGCCGGAGAGCGGGTTCTTAATCTCATGCGCCAGCATCGCGGCAAGACCGGTGACGGAGCGCGCCGCACCGCGATGCGTCATCTGGCGGTCGATCTTGTCGGCCATCGAGCGTTCCTGGAACATGACGACGACCGAGCCCGGAAATTCCGGCACCGGCGCGACGTAGAGATCGACCATCTTTTCGATGCCGAGGCGCGGCGACGAGACGTCGACGCGGTATTCGTTGACCGGCGCGCGGCGTTCGCGCACTTGGTCGACCAGCGTCAGCAACGGGCTGCCGAAGGGCACCAGCTTGGAGAGCGTGTTGCGCGCGAGCATATTCGCGCTGGAGCGGAAGAAGTCCTCGGCATCGGCGTTGGCGAATGTGATGAAGCCGTCGGGATCGACCATGATCACCGGGCGGCGGATGGTGTTGAGCACGATATTGGCGGCATCCGCCATATCGGCCTGCTGTGGCACGTCCGCCTTCATGCCGCGCTCCGCAGGCTGTCCGGGTGCGCGCCATCGGCGAAGACACGGCACAATTCGGCCACGACTTCACCCGGCTTGAAGGACGTGAGAATGGCTTTGCGCTGCTCGGCTGAGACATCGGCAGCGTGACGGTCGAGATACCAGCCGAGATGCTTGCGCGCCTGACGCAGCCCGCTTTCTATGCCGTAGAGCGAGAGCATGTCCTCGTAATGCAAGGTGACGTATTCGGCGAGCGCCTGCGGCGCGTGCGGAATGCCGGGCGCAGATACACCACCGGCAATTGAGGCGATGCTTCCTGCAATCCACGGCGCGCCGTAATGCGCGCGACCGATCATCACCGCGTCGGCGCCGGACTGTTCGAGGATTGTCGCCGCCTCTTCCGGCGAGCCGACATCGCCATTGGCCACGACCGGGATCGAGACGGCTTGCTTGACGCGGGCGATGGCGCGCCAGTCGGCCTTGCCCTGATAGAACTGGCAGCGCGTGCGGCCATGCACGGTCACCATGCTGACGCCGGCCTGTTCGGCGCGGCGCGCCAGCATCGGCGCGTTGAGCGCGCTTTCGTCCCAGCCGAGCCGCATTTTGACGGTCACCGGCACCGAAACGGCGCCGACCACCGCCTCGATTAGCGACAGCGCATGGTCGAGGTCGCGCATCAGCGCCGAGCCGGCATAGCCGCCGGTCACCTTCTTCGCCGGGCAGCCCATATTGATGTCGATGATATCGGCGCCCTCGCCCGTCGCGATTCGCGCGCCCTCAGCCATGTGCGCGGCCTCGCGGCCGGCAAGCTGCACCATATGCACCGGCAGACCGGAATGACGGATGCGAAGGTCGCAGCCTGCCCTGCCCTTGGCCAGTTCGCCGCTCGCCACCATTTCCGAAACGACCAATCCCGCGCCATGCGCGTGCGCGCGCTGCCGGAACGGCTCGTCGGTGATGCCCGACATCGGCGCCAGGAAAACCCGATTACGGATTTTCACGCCGCCGACATCAAGAGGCGATGCCAATGTGGTCAGTTCAGCCATGCACAAAAACCAAGCATGTTCGATCATTGCACATTCTCTAGCCAGAAGTGTGGCATTGTGCAACGCGCAATGACGTCACATTAAGGCGCATTTTGGAAAAAGCTGGCCTTCGGCCATCACCCCGACTAGGACCGATCGGAATGAGCGAGGCAAGTGAAAAGCAAGCGACAGGCCTGAACGGCGGGATCGGGGTGGTGATCGTTGCCGCCGGCCGTGGCGCGCGCGCCGGACAGGCGGACGGTCCGAAGCAATATCAGCGCATCGGCGGCCGTGCCGTTATCGCGCATACGCTGGATATCTTCCTCTCCCATCCGATGATCGGTCCCGTGGTCGTGGCCATCCATGCCGACGATGCCGAACTCTTCGAACGCGCGGCCGAAGCGCATGGCGACCGTCTTGTCGCCGTGATCGGCGGCCCTTCGCGCCAGGCGTCCGTCCGGCTCGGCCTCCTGGCGCTGAGGGACCAGGCACCGGCAAAAGTGCTGGTGCATGACGCCGTGCGACCCTTCGTCGACGCCGGGCTGATCGACCGCACCATCGAAGCCATCGGCGAGCGCCAGGGCGCGTTGCCGGCGCTGCCTGTCGCCGACACGCTGAAGCGGGAATCGGCCGCCGGCATGATCGACGAGACGGTGTCGAGAGCCGGCCTTCATGCCGCGCAGACGCCGCAGGGCTTTCCGTTCTGGCCGCTGCTCGCCGCGCATGAGAAGGCGCATCATCTGGGCAAGACGGAGTTCACCGACGACGCGGCGATCGCCGAATGGGCACAGATACCGGTCAAGATCGTTCCCGGATCGCCGGACAATGTCAAACTCACCTGGGCAAGGGACATCGCATTGGCCGACCAGCGGCTTTCGAGCGCGCAGCAGCGCTTCCCGGATATTCGCACCGGCAACGGCTATGACGTGCACGCGTTCGAGCCCGGCGACCATGTAACGCTCTGCGGCGTCGCCATTCCATATGATCGCAAACTCTCCGGGCATTCGGACGCCGATGTCGGGCTGCATGCGCTGACCGATGCGCTGCTCGCCACCTGCGGCGCCGGCGATATCGGCACGCATTTCCCACCGTTCGATCCGCAATGGAAGGGTGCTGCCTCGAAGATCTTCGTCGAGCACGCGGCGAAGCTGGTGCGCGAGCGCGGCGGCCGTATCGCCAATGCCGACATCACGCTAATCTGCGAGGCGCCGCGCGTCGGGCCGCATCGCGCGGCGATGACGCAAGCGCTCGCAGCCATGCTCGGCATCGCGCCCGAGCGCATTTCGATCAAGGCGACAACCAACGAGAAGCTCGGCTTCGTCGGGCGCGGCGAAGGCATCGCCGCGATCGCCACCGCCAGCGTCGTCTATCCGGGCGAGGTGCCGGCATGAGCAACGCCGAACTCGCAAATGCCCTGCTCCAGGCCTGCCAGCAGCGCGGCATCATGCTGGCGACGGCCGAAAGCTGCACCGGCGGCCTGATCATCGCGGCGCTCACCGATATCGCCGGGTCTTCCGCCGTGGTCGATCGCGGCTTCGTCACCTATTCCAACGAAGCCAAGATGGAGATGCTCGGCGTCTCCGCCGCCACGCTCGACGCACATGGCGCGGTCTCGCGCGAGACGGTGCTGGAGATGGCGGCGGGGGCGCTGACGCACTCGCTAGCGAGCCTGTCGCTCGCCGTCACCGGCATTGCCGGCCCCAGCGGCGGCTCGGCCGACAAGCCGGTCGGCCTTGTCTGGTTCGGGATAGCGCTTGCCGGACAACCGGTAATCGCTGAGCGGCAGCTGTTCGGCCACAAGGGCCGCGAATTCATCCGGCACGAGACGGTGAGGCACGCGCTGCAACTCGGCTTGCGGGTGCTGGGCGAACGTTAGGCGGGCTTTACACCGTAAATGACGTTTGCCCGTTTCTCGAAGGCTTCCGAGAACATGCGGAAGGCGCGGTCGAACATCGTGCCCATCACCGCGCCGAGTATGCGGCTCTTGAACTCGTAGTCGATGAAGAAATGCACCTCGCAGCCGCTGGCCGCGGGATCGAAGCGCCAGATGTTGCTGAGGTATTTGAACGGGCCGTCTATGTATTTGACGTCGATCGCTTTCTCGTCGGGCTTCAGCAGCACCTGGGTCGTAAAGGTCTCGCGGATCGCCTTGTAGCCGATGCTCATGTCGGCAACCAGGATGGTGCGGCCGTCACGCTCCTTGCGCGAGCGCACGGTGAGGGATTCGCAGAGCGGCAGGAATTGCGGGTAAGCCTCGATGTCCGCCACCAGCGCGAACATCTCGTCGGGCGTATGCGCGACGCGGCGTGTCGCCTCGAATTTCGGCATTGAAGGTCAGCTGGCCTTCGCGAGCTGCGCCTCGCGCGCCGCGCGGAGCCTGGCGAAATCCTCGCCGGCATGGTGCGAGGAGCGGGTCAGCGGGCTCGACGCCATGAGGAGAAAACCCTTCGTCTTGCCGATGGTCTCGTAGGACTTGAACTCGTCCGGCGGGATAAAGCGGATCACCGGATGGTGCTTCTTGGAAGGCTGCAGATACTGGCCGATGGTCATGAAGTCGACATTGGCCGAACGCAGATCGTCCATCAACTGCAGCACCTCGTTCCGCTCCTCGCCGAGGCCGACCATGATGCCGGATTTGGTGAAGATCGAGGGGTCGAGTTCCTTGACCCGCTGCAAAAGCCGGATCGAGTGGAAATAACGCGCGCCGGGGCGAACCGTCAGGTAATTCGACGGCACGGTTTCGAGATTGTGGTTGAAGACATCGGGCTTGGCCGCAACGACGATCTCCAGCGCGCCGTCCTTGCGCAAGAAGTCGGGCGTCAGGATCTCGATCGTCGTCGAAGGCGTTGCCTTGCGGATGGTGCGGATGACTTCGGCGAAATGCTGCGCGCCGCCGTCGTCAAGATCGTCGCGGTCGACGGAGGTGATGACGACATGGCTCAATCCCATCTGCTTGACGGCGTGCGCCACGCGCGCCGGCTCATCCGGATCGAGCGCGGTCGGGATGCCGGTCGCGACATTGCAGAAGGCGCAGGCGCGCGTGCAGATCTCGCCCATGATCATGAAGGTGGCGTGCTTCTTGTCCCAGCATTCGCCGATATTCGGGCAACCGGCCTCCTCGCACACCGTCACCAGCTTGTGCGACTTCACGATCTCGCGCGTTTCGGCATAGCCCTTGGAAACCGGCGCCTTGACGCGGATCCAGTCGGGCTTGCGCAGCACCTCCTGGTCGGGCCGGTGCGCCTTCTCGGGATGCCGCGGGCGCGGCCGGTTGGCGATCGTGTCTACGACTGTGACCATCTCAAACCCTTCGCGGCCGCGATTTCGCCAGCCGCCTGTCTTGCGTCATCTAGGACTTTTCGAGACAAAGAAAAAGGCCGCGGCAGCGCATGCCGCCACGGCCATTTTCGCATAACGGTGGCTTTGGGTCAGCGACGCACGAGCCGTCCGACGAAGATCAGCAGGCAGGCGCCGATGAAGCCGGTGATCAGATAGGCGACCCAGCCGACGCCGAACGACTGGATGTTGACGGCCTGCAGGATCGCGTTCAGCACTATCGCGCCGACGATCCCCATGATGATGTTCATGAAGATACCGGTGTTGCTCTTCATGACCATCTCGGCCAGCCAGCCCGCCAGGCCGCCGACGATGATGGCTGCGATCCAGCCGACGCCATTCATATGCATGTGCCAATTCCTCCTCGATCAGGTGAAAATGCATCCGGATACGAACCGCCTTGCCGTCAGCTTTCTCCGGCTGCCGCGTGTGAGTCTCGCCCAACCACGTTAGCACGGATTGGCCATCGATCACCGACTGGTGACTTATCACCGATTGGTGACCTATCATGCGTTCAAAACGCGGCCATAGGCGTCGAGCACGCTCTCCTTCATCATCTCCGACAGTGTCGGATGCGGGAAGATCGTATGCATCAGCTCTTCCTCGGTCGTCTCCAGGTTCATAGCCACGACAAAACCCTGGATGAGCTCAGTCACCTCGGCGCCGACCATGTGCGCGCCGAGCAGCTGGCCGGTCTTCTTGTCGAAGATGGTCTTGACGAAGCCCTGGTCCTCGCCGAGCGCGATGGCCTTGCCGTTGGCGCTGAAAGGGAAGCGGCCGACGCGGATATCCTTGCCTTCCGCCTTGGCCTTCGCCTCGGTCAGGCCGACGGACGCGACCTGCGGGCTACAATAGGTGCAGCCGGGGATCTTCAGCTTGTCGATGGGGTGCACGCCCGGGAAATTGGCTATCTTCTCGACGCAGACAACGCCCTCATGCTCGGCCTTGTGGGCGAGCATAGGCGGGCCGGCGACGTCGCCGATGGCGTAGATGCCGGGCACATTGGTCTTGCCGTAGCCGTCGACGACCACGCAGCCGCGATCCGTCTTCACGCCAAGCGCTTCCAGGCCGAGATTCTCGATGTTGCCCTGCACGCCGACGGCCGAGATCATGCGGTCGGCGGTGATCTTCTCGACCTTGCCGTCCTTCATCTCGACATGCGCGGTGACCGAATTGGCGCCCTTTTCAACCTTGGTCACCTTGGCCTCGAGGAGGATCTTCATGCCCTGCTTCTCGAACTGTTTTTGCGCGAATTTCGAGACCTCGGCGTCCTCGACCGGCATTACCGCCGGCAGCAGCTCGACCACCGTCACATCGGCGCCCATGGTGCGGTAGAAGGAGGCGAATTCGATGCCGATGGCACCCGAACCCATCACCAACAGCGATTTCGGCATTTCCTTCGGCACCATGGCCTCGAAATAGGTCCAGATCAGCTTGCCGTCCGGCTCGATGCCGGGCAGCGCGCGCGGCCTGGCGCCCGTCGCCAGGATGATGTGCTTGGCCGTGTAGGTGCCCTCGCCCTTGACGCCTTTCGGCACCGGCGGCTGCGGCTCCATCGCCTTCTTCGCGGTCTTTGAGACGACGACCTCGCCCGGTTTGTCACCGGCTGGGGCTTTGGAAAGCTTGGCCTCGCCCCAGATGACGTCGACCTTGTTCTTCTTCATCAGGAAGCCGACGCCGGTGTTCAGCCTGAGCGAGACTTTTCGCGAGCGGTCGACCACGGCAGCGGTGTCGGGCATAATTTTACCGCCTTCAAGCTTAAGCCCGTAATCCTTCAGATGATCCGAATAATGCATGATCTCGGCCGAGCGCAGCAGCGCCTTGGTCGGAATGCAGCCCCAATTCAGGCAGATGCCGCCAAGATGCTCGCGCTCGACGATTGCCGTCTTGAAGCCGAGCTGGGCGGAACGCACCGCCGTGACATAGCCGCCGGGGCCTGAGCCGATGATGATGACGTCGTAGGATTCAGCCACGGGTTTTCTCCCTGATCTTTCTGAGGGTTAGAGCGAGAGCATGACGCGCACGAGCGGCGCCAGAGCCTTGCCGATGTTTCGCGTGTTCTCGGCATCGAGATGGACGCCGTCGAGCGGCGTGGTGGTTGCGACCGTGCCGGCGTCGAAGAAGCCGCAGCCGGCCTCGTCGGCCAGCAAGGAATACTGCGGCGCAAGACGCTTGGAAGCGTCGTCGCCGCCGGCGAACATTTCCTTGAACTCGGCATTGTCGGTGCGTGTCACGACAGGCGGCGCGACAACGAGGATCTGCGGCGCCGGCCAGTCGAACGGATAGTCATGGCCGCGCACGATATCGATCAGCCGCTGCACGCCCTGCTTGGCTGCGACCGGATTGCCGTGAATCCAAGGCTTCATGTCGTTGGAGCCGAGCATGACGATAACGAGATCGAGCGGCGCATGGCTGGTCAGGATCGTCGGCAGAATGCGGGCGCCATTGCGATCGGCGCCGGCCAGATGGTCGTCGAAGGCGGTGGTGCGGCCGTTGAGGCCTTCGGCGATGACTTCGACATCGTTGCCGAGTTCAGCCCCAAGCACGCTCGGCCAGCGGTCCTCGAGCGCATGGCGACCGAGATTGGCGGCGTCATAGCCCCAGGTCAGCGAGTCGCCATAACAGAGAATTGTCTTCATGCGATTGCCCCACCCTTGCCGAAAGCTGGCTGCGAGCGCCTGCCGCGCCGGCATGCGAAGAGCTCGCCGTCGGGATTAAAAATAATCAGGGTGAAAAGGCTGGTGACGAATTTCCGCACCGCCTTTTCCCTTCTTACACCAGCATGCCCATCGGGTTTTCGATCAAGCGCTTGAAGGCGCCGAGCAGTTCGGCGCCGAGCGCGCCGTCGACGGCGCGGTGATCGGTCGACAAGGTCACCGACATCACGGTGGCTATTCTGATCTCGCCCTTCTTGACCACCGCCCGTTCCTGGCCTGCGCCGACCGCCAGGATCGTCGCATGCGGCGGGTTGATGACGGCGGCGAAGTCCTTGACGCCGAACATGCCGAGATTGGACACCGCCGTCGTGCCGCCCTGATATTCTTGCGGCTTCAGCTTGCGGCTCCTGGCGCGGCTTGCCAGGTCCTTCATCTCGTTGGAGATGACCGACAGCGTCTTTTCGTCTGCATGCCGGATGATCGGCGTGATCAGGCCGCCGGGGATCGACACGGCGACGCCGACATCGGCGTGCTTGTGCTTGACCATGGCGCTGTCGGTCCAGGAGGCGTTGGCGTCCGGCACCGCCATCAGCGCCATCGCCATGGCCTTGATGACCATGTCGTTGACCGAGAGCTTGTAGGCCGGAACCTCGCCCTTCTCGGTCTTCCGCATCGGGGCTGCGGCATTGAGCTGCGTGCGCAGCGCCAAGAGCGCATCGAGCTCGCAGTCCAGCGTCAAATAGAAATGCGGGATGGTGGACTTCGCCTCGACCAGGCGACGCGCGATGGTCTTGCGCATGTTGTCATGCGGCACGAGCTCGTAGGAGCCTTCGGCGAACAGCTTCAGCACCTGGTCGTCCGACATCGGTTTGGGCGCTGCGGCCGGAGCGGACGGGGCGGCGGCGGGCGCCTTCGCAGCCGGAGCGCCGCCGGAAGCGATCGCCGCCTCGACGTCGACCTTCACCACGCGGCCATGCGGGCCGGAACCGGTCAGCGCCGTCACGTCGACGCCGGCATCCTTGGCGATGCGGCGGGCCAGCGGCGATGCGAAGACGCGATCGCCGGCGGCGTGGCCGTTGGCGAGGGGAGCAGGCTCGGCCTTCGCCGGCGGGGGCGCCGCGGCGGCTGCTGCCGGCTTGGGCGCTTCCTTGGGCGGCTCGCCCTTCTGGGCATCAGCTTTCGGCGCTTCAGCCTTGGGCGCGGCGCCGCCGCCGCTCTTGGCAGCGGCCGCGGCATCCTCGCCTTCACCGGCCAGGATGGCGATCAGCGCGTTGACCTTGACGCCTTCGGTGCCGGCCGGAACCACCAGCTTGGCGACTGTGCCTTCATCGACGGCTTCGACCTCCATCGTCGCCTTGTCGGTCTCGATCTCGGCGATCACGTCACCCGGCGAAACCTTATCGCCTTCCTTGACCAGCCATTTTGACAGATTGCCCTCTTCCATGGTCGGGGAGAGCGCCGGCATGGTGATGTTGATTGGCATGATGTCCTCCCGACCGGCTCAGCGATAAGTGACGGCTTTGACGGCCTCGACGACTTCGCCGACGTTGGGCAGCGCCAGCTTCTCGAGGTTCGCCGCGTAAGGCATGGGAACGTCCTTGCCGGCAATGGTGATCACCGGCGCATCGAGGAAATCGAAGGCGCGCTGCGAGACCTGGTTGGCGATGTGATCGCCGACCGAGTTCTGCGGAAAACCTTCTTCCACCACCACGAGGCGGTTGGTCTTCTTCACCGAGGCGATGATCGTGTCGAAGTCGAGCGGGCGGATGGTTCTCAAATCGATGATCTCGGCGTCGATGCCCATGCCGCGCAACTCGGCTTCCGCCTTGAGCGCATAGGTCATGCCGATGCCGAAGGAGACGAGGGTGACGTCCTTGCCCTGCTTGTGGATACGCGCCTTGCCGATCGGCAGCACGAAGTCGTCGAGCTTCGGCACGTCGAAGGAATGGCCGTAGAGGATCTCGTTCTCCAGGAAGATGACCGGGTTCGGGTCGCGGATCGCGGCCTTGAGCAGGCCCTTGGCGTCGGCAGCCGTATAGGGCATCACCACCTTCAGGCCGGGGATATGGCTGTACCAGGCGGCATAGCATTGCGAGTGCTGGGCGGCGACGCGGGCCGCCGCACCGTTGGGACCACGGAACACGATCGGCGCGCCCATCTGGCCGCCGGACATATAGAGCGTCTTGGCGGCCGAGTTGATGATCTGGTCGATCGCCTGCATGGCGAAGTTGAAGGTCATGAACTCGACGATCGGCTTCAGCCCCGCCATCGCGGCGCCGACGCCGACACCGGCAAAGCCATGCTCGGTGATCGGCGTGTCGACGACGCGCTTCGGCCCGAATTCCTGCAGCAGGCCCTGCGTGATCTTGTAGGCGCCCTGGTACTCGGCGACCTCCTCGCCCATGACGAAGACATCGCCGTCGCGGCGCATCTCCTCGGCCATGGCGTCACGGAGCGCTTCGCGCACCGTGGTGGAAACCATCTCGGTGCCGGCTGGAATATCCGGATCGGCGGCGATCTCCGCCTTCGGCGCGGCGGCGACAGCGGCGGACGCCTCGCTTTTGGCCGAGGCTTGCGCCGGGGCCGGCGCGGCTTTTTCAGCCTTGGCGGGCTCTTCCTCGCCGATGCCTTCGCCGGCCTTGTCGACGTCCTCGCCGTCGACGGCAAGCACGGCGATGACCGCGTTGACCTTGACGCCTTCACTGCCGGCGGGAACCACGATCTTGGCCAGCGTGCCTTCGTCGACAGCTTCGACCTCCATCGTCGCCTTGTCGGTCTCGATCTCGGCGATCACATCACCGGCGACGACCTTGTCGCCTTCGTTCTTCAGCCATTTGGAAAGATTGCCCTCTTCCATCGTCGGCGACAGCGCGGGCATGAGAATTTCGATCGGCATGTCCTTGCCCTCTCCTTAGAGTACGATGTCGGTCCAGAGCTCGGACGGATCCGGCTCGGCGTCGTTCTGGGCGAATTCGGCGGCGTCGGCGACGATGTCGCGGACTTCCTTGTCGATGGCCTTGAGCTCGTCCTCGCTTGCCCACTTCTTGTCGAGCAGCCGCACCCGGACCTGCTCGATCGGGTCATGCTCGGAGCGCATCTTCTGCACTTCCTCCTTGGAGCGGTATTTCGCCGGGTCGGACATCGAATGGCCTCGATAGCGATAGGTCTGCATCTCGAGGATGAGCGGACCGTTGCCGGCACGGCACCATTCGGTCGCGAGATCGGCCGCCGACTTCACGGCGCGGACGTCCATGCCGTCGACCTGGATGCCGGGAATCTTGAAGGAAGCGCCGCGATGCGAGAAGTCGGTCTCGGCCGACGAACGCGACACGGACGTGCCCATGGCGTAGCGGTTGTTCTCGATAATGTAGATCACCGGCAGCTTCCACAGCGAGGCCATGTTGAAGCTTTCATAGACCTGGCCCTGGTTGGCGGCGCCATCGCCGAAATAGGTCAGCGAGACATTCTTGTTGTCGCGGTAGCGGTTGGCGAAGGCGAGACCGGTGCCGAGCGACACCTGCGCGCCGACAATGCCGTGGCCGCCATAGAAATGCTTTTCCTTGGAGAACATGTGCATCGAGCCGCCCTTGCCCTTCGAAAGACCGCCACGGCGACCGGTGAGCTCGGCCATGACGCCGCGCGGCGACAGCTCCATCGCCAGCATGTGGCCATGGTCGCGATAGGCGGTGATCATCTGGTCGCCTTCGACCAGCGCCATCTTCATGCCGGTGACGACGGCCTCCTGGCCGATATAGAGGTGGCAGAAGCCGCCAATGAAGCCCATGCCGTAGAGCTGGCCCGCCTTCTCCTCGAAGCGGCGGATCAAAAGCATGTGACGGTAGGCGGAAAGCTCTTCTTCTTTGGTGAAATCCGCCGGTTTGGGCGCTGACAGATTGGGCTGTTTGTCGGATCTGGATTTTGCGGGCGCTTTTTTGGCGGCGGTGGCCATGCGTCACTCCCTGTTGGCGTCTCTTCGCGGACATTCAGGGAGATCGATCGTCTCCCCACCGATTGCGGAAAGCTAACATGCAAGGATGCATTGCGCCATGCTGAAAAACGCATGGCTGGCATGCATCTAAGCGATTAGAATCATTGAAAATAAAGGCGATTAACCGAAATTCGGTTATTTCCTCGAGGTAGGCAGCATAATGGTGATTTCGTCCGGATGGGACAGATTGAGCGCCTTTCGGGCCTGCTCGTCAAGCATATCCTTCTCCAGCGTACCCTCATGCATCAGCTGGACACGGCGCTCGAAGTCGATCCGGCGCGCCTTCACGGCGTCAAGCTGGGCCTTCAATTCAACCGCACGGGCCTGCAGCCGATATTTGGAATAGATGCCGAATTCGCCGTGATAGGCATGGAAGCCGAAATAGGCCAGGAAGAGCACGCAAAGCGAGGGGATGATCAGCCTGCCGGTGTTTCTCTGCTTGTGCTGACGTGTCCACATGACCCGAACCCTCGCGGCCGCGAACGCAAGCGGCCATGAGTCGTATTTCGCCCGATTGTGCTTAATGGACGGTTACGGACGACCCTTATCGAGGATCGCCGGAACGAAAAAGGGCGGGAATGACCCGCCCTTTCCAGACTGTCCGAACAGGCTGGATCAGCCCTTGACCACGGACTTGCCTGCGTAGCGCGCTTGCTTGCCGAGCTCTTCCTCGATGCGGATGAGCTGGTTGTATTTGGCCATGCGGTCCGAACGCGACAGCGAGCCGGTCTTGATCTGCCCGCAATTGGTGGCGACGGCGAGGTCGGCGATGGTCGAATCCTCGGTCTCGCCCGAGCGATGCGACATGACGGCGGTGTAGCCGGCCTTGTGCGCGGTCTCGACGGCGTCGAGCGTCTCGGTCAGCGAGCCGATCTGGTTGACCTTGACCAGGATCGAATTGGCGACGCCCATGCGGATACCGTCGCGCAGCCGCGCCGTGTTGGTGACGAAGAGATCGTCGCCGACGAGCTGGGTCTTCTTGCCGATCAGATCGGTCAGGATCTTCCAGCCTTCCCAATCGTCCTCGGCAAGGCCGTCCTCGATGGTGATGATCGGATAATCGGCAGCGAGCTTGGCAAGGTACTTGGCCTGCGCCTTCGGATCGCGGGTCTTCTTCTCGCCCTCATAGACGTAATTGCCGTCCTTGAAGAACTCGGTCGCCGCGCAATCGAGACCGAGGGCCACGTCCTCGCCGGGCCTGAAGCCTGCCTTCTCGATCGATTCCATGATGAAATCGAGCGCCGAAGGCGCGCTCTTCAGGTTGGGGGCGAAGCCGCCCTCGTCGCCGACATTGGTGTTGTGGCCGGCGTCCTTCAGCTTCTTCCTGAGCGTGTGGAAAATCTCCGAGCCCCAGCGCACGCCGTCGCGCAGGGTCGGCGCGCCGATAGGCAGGATCATGAACTCCTGGAAGTCGATCGGGTTGTCGGCATGCGCGCCGCCGTTGATGATGTTCATCATCGGCACCGGCAAGATGTGCGCCTTAGTGCCGCCGACATAGCGGTAGAGCGGCAGGCCCGCGGCTTCCGCCGCGGCCTTGGCGACCGCCAGCGATACGCCCAGGATGGCGTTGGCGCCAAGGCGGCTCTTGTTCGGCGTGCCGTCGAGCTCGATCATCGTCTGGTCGATATGGATCTGGTTCTCGGCTTCCATGCCGCCGATCGCCTCGAATAGCTCGCCGTTCACCGCTTCGACGGCGCGCTGCACGCCCTTGCCGAGATAGCGCGGCCCGCCGTCCCGGACTTCGACCGCCTCATGCGCGCCGGTCGATGCGCCCGACGGCACAGCGGCGCGGCCCATGGAGCCGTCCTCCAGCACCACGTCGACCTCGACGGTCGGATTGCCACGGCTGTCCAGGATTTCACGCCCGACAATGTCGATGATGGCGGTCATTTGCGATGTCCCCGATTGATCGATTGAAGCGTCGCGCCCCTCTTAGCCAAAGCAGAGCAAAAGGCAATCGGCGGGCCCGCATTTATTGCCGCGGGCGTGATTCACGAAGCGCAATTTTCTGTCATCATAAGTCATGCGCGCTGTGTGACCATCTCATCTATGGTCGCGTTCGCGCGGGGCGAAACAGGAGGAGTTTCGCCATGTCCCAGTTGAGCGGTATCGTGAGTTTGTTCCTGATCGCGGCAGCGTTCCTGACGTCATGCGACGATCAGAAACCCCAGCAGAGCTCGGTGGAGCTATCGACTCTCAACGCAGCGGAGTAGTCAAACGTCAAAGGCCCCCGGGCTTTGTGTCGGGGGCCTTTCGATTCCCAGCTTGCCGATCTGCGATCAATGCCAATAGGGCTTCACATGGTAATACTGGAATGAAGCATCGCGGGCGGCTTCGCCGTCAGCGCCGGTCAGCTCGTCGATCGAATAGGCGGGCGCGGCCTGAAGCTGTTCCTTGGTGAACGGCACGACGTAGCCGCCTCTGTCCTCGTCATAGTCGAGCGTCGCCCACGGAACGGCGTGGTATTTCTCGCCCATACCGAGAAAGCCGCCGAAGCCGATCACGGCGAACATGATGCCATTCGACATCTTGTCAAGCATCACGTCCTCGATGCTGCCGATGCTCTTACCTTCGGTGTTATAGACCGACGTGCCGATGACGCGCGAGGCGGCAATGGCTTCGGTATGCCCGGACGGAGTGGTCATGATGGTGCTCCTCTCGTTGAATGCCTGCACCGACAATGAGAGGAGCGCGCTAAGGTTCCCGACGATTTGCTCGGCTGTCGGTGAGGCAGCCCCCGCTCACCACAAGCCGGCGCCGGATCGAGGTCCGCCGCTGCAATCAGTGGCCCTTGGCAATCCGATCAAAGGCCATGAGCTTTTCCAGCAACGCCGGCATGTCCTTGAGAGGCACCATGTTGGGGCCATCCGAAGACATCGAATTGTCCGGGTCCTGATGGGTTTCAATGAAGACGCCGGCGACACCGACGGCAACGGCCGCGCGCGCGAGCGTCGCGACAAAGCGCCGTTCGCCGCCGGAGGAGCCGCCCTGCCCGCCCGGCTGCTGCACGGAATGGGTGGCATCGAAGATCACCGGGGCGCCGATCTCAGCCATGACCGGCAGAGCGCGCATGTCCGAGACCAGCGTGTTGTAGCCGAACGAGACGCCGCGCTCGGTGGTGAGCACATTCGGGTTGCCGGAGCCGGTGATCTTGGCGACGACGTTCTTCATGTCCCACGGCGCGAGGAACTGCCCCTTCTTCACGTTGATGACCTTGCCGGTCCTGGCGGCGGCGACCAGCATGTCAGTCTGGCGCGACAGGAAGGCGGGGATCTGCAGGACATCGACATGGGGTGCTACGATCGCGCATTGCTCCTCGTTGTGGACGTCAGTCAGCACAGGAAGGCCAAACTCCTTGCGCAGATCGTCGAAGATCGGCATCGCCGCATCGAGTCCCGCGCCGCGGGTCGCCGACAGCGAGGTGCGGTTGGCCTTGTCGTAACTGGTCTTGTAGACGAGGCCGATTCCCAGCCGTTCCGTCAGTTCCTTCAGCGCGCCGGCCATGTCGAAAGCGTGCTGGCGCGATTCAAGCTGGCACGGGCCGGCGATCAGCGACAGCGGCGCATTGTTGGCGAAGACGACCTTGCCGACGGTTACCGATGAATTGGGCGCCAGGGGCTTGCTCATGGGATCTCCCGGAAGATGAAGGCGGCGCCCTGCCCGCGCGCCGGTGGAACGACGATGTCATTGCCGCTCATGTCGTGATCGACGGCCCCGGCCGCAAGCGCGTGCGCCGCTGTAGCTTTGTCGCGGATCGAGAAAACAATCGCCTCAAACCGTAAATGCGGTGAGGCTTCGGCCGCCAGGCCGAAGCGCTGCGCGTAGCTCTCGGGCGTGACTACGCTCAAGATTGCATTCGGCAACCGCACCATGTCGCCGTCTGCCTCTGACCCGGCGGCGATCGAGATCAATGCGATCTGTGCGGAAGGCACATCGCTCACGGCGATCACCTCGACGATGCCGGTCACGCCATTGGCATGGGCCTGCAACGCCGCGCGATCGATCTTCGGCGGGTTAACGCGCTCGCAGGCGAAGAGGAAGGCGTCCGTCGCTCCCTTGCCGACCGCGAAGGCCAGCTTGAAGGACGCAGTGTCGCTCTTTCCGTTCGCATCTGTGAACGCGCGCGAGAAACGCAGCGTATCGCCGGCTGACAGACCGGCTTCGACAAAACGCATATGGTCGGCATCGGCATTGCCGGTTCCAAGCACGACGGCGGAAAAACCTTCCTCGCCCAGCCGCTCGCGATAAAGGCGGTCGCGCGTAATGAAAACATTGCCGGCCGCAATCGCTTGTCTTGCCGCCTGTTCATTTCCCACCGCCAGCGGCTCGAGATAGGTGCCGTCGGCGAAAAAAACGCAGGCATTCTCCGTGCCGAACGGGTGGATGCCCGTGGGGGCGACGACAAAGCCGAGCGAGGCCAGACGCGACCGCGCGGCATCGAGGCTCGGTGTCGGCAGCACGAGATGGTCAAGCGGATGGGCGGAGCTTTCGATCATGCCGGCGCGGTGTGCCCCATTCCGGCCGGCTGTTCAAGTGCACCGAACGGTCGGCCGCGGCTTTGCCGCTCAGGCAGCGGCCACTACATCCGCAGAATAGCGCAGTTCGCGCAGCGGCTTCACTTTGCTGGTCGTATCCGCATAGATCGGATGCGCCTTGTAAGCGGCAAGCGCCGCCTCGTCCTCGAACTCGGCATAGACGACGACATCGATCGCATTGGAGAACTGATCGACCTTGGTATTGAGCGTCACCTCGAAATGCTTCGAGTGCGGAATCTTGCCGAGCGCCAGCAGGCCCGAGCGCACAGTCTCGACATCTTCCTTGCGCCGCACGCTGAAGAAAACGATGTGCCGGATCAAGCCAGCCTCCCTGGTCTTCGCTTCAGCGGCGTTTTTGTGGGAGCAATGCCCAGGCGTCAACCGGCAACGATGTCGCGCCCGCGATGCGAAACCGGCGAGACCTTACCCGGTAACATAGCGCACGATGCGCGACACTTCCCGCACGGTCACATCGAGGTAGTGGCCGCGATTGTAGAGTCCGTCCCAGAACAGGAAGAAGGTGATGGAGGCGATGACGATCACATAACGCATGGCTAAAACTATCCCATGCGGACGGCCTGAGCCAGAGGGGGGAGCGACGGCAGTCGTTCCAGTTAACCGCTTTTTGCCTGGCGCTTTCGGCCAACGGCGCCTGCGCAAGAGGGCCTAGCCGCAGAGTGCGAAGCCACCCTCTTGAGGCGACGGAATGAAACCGCGATCGGCCATCAAGCATCTCCGCTGCCCGCAGGCGGCGGCCTGGGAATCAGCTTTTGTCGTCGTCGCCTTGCGTGATCAGGCGCGCGCTGCGCTGGCCCGTAAAGTATATCCATAGCCAGCTAAGCGAGACCGCCAGGCGGTTGCGGAAATCGATCAGGAAATAGATGTGCGCTATGCCCCAGAGCCACCAGGCGAGCCAGCCGGTGAGCTTGATCCAGCCGAAATCGATTGCCGCGGCGCGCTTGCCGATCGTCGCCAGATCGCCGTCATGACGGTATTGGAAAGGACGCATCGCCGTGTCGCCTGCGAGCCGCGCCTTGATCGTCGCGGCAACATGCTTGCCCTCCTGCTTGGCGGAGGGCGCCACACCCGGCACCGGCTTCCCATCCGGCCGCAGCACATGCGCGGTGTCGCCGATGACGAAAATGTCGGCACTGCCCGGCACCGTGAGGTCGGGTTCGACGACTACCCTGCCCGCCCGGTCGGCCGGCGCTCCCAGCCATTCGGCCGCCGGCGAAGCGGCAACGCCAGCCGCCCAGATGATCGTCCTTGCCGGCAAGCGCGTGTCGCCGAAGACGACACCTTCGGCATCGAGGTGCGTGACCGGACGCCCGAGCTCGACGGTGACGCCCAGCCGTTCCAGCGCCTTGCGGGCATAGTCGGAAAGCTGCGGCGCGAAATTGGCCAGGATCCGGTCGCCGGCTTCGATCAGCACGACGCGCGCCTGGCTTGGGTCGATGTTGCGGAACTCGCCGCGCAACGTGTCATGCGCGAGCTCGACAATGGTACCGGCGAGCTCGACACCGGTCGGCCCGCCGCCGACGATGGCCAGAGTCAGCAGCGCCTGGCGCTTGGCCGGATCGGTTTCGCGCTCGGCCTGCTCGAAAGCGAGCAGGATACGGCGCCGGATCGTCGTGGCATCCTCAAGCGTCTTCAGACCCGGCGCGAACGGCTCCCATTCGTCATGGCCGAAATAGGCGTGGCGGGCGCCGGTGGCGAGCACCAGCGTGTCATAGGGGATCGAACTGCCGTCCTCGAGCAGCACGCGCTTGCCGGCGCGGTCGACGCCGGTGACATTGCCGAGAAGCGTTGTCACGTCCTTGCGCCTGCGCAGAAGATGGCGGATCGGCCAGGCGACTTCCGAGGTCGCCAGCGACGTCGTCGCCACCTGGTAAAGCAGCGGTTGGAAGAGATGGTGGTTGCGCTTGTCGATCATGGTGATGCGCACCGGAGCTCCCGCCAGCGCGCGCGTGAGTTCGAGACCGCCGAAGCCGGCGCCGACGACAACGACTTTATGCTCGGTTTCGCTCATTTCATTCCACCTCGCCAAAGTGCAATCCTACCGATGATGTAAGTATTTTTGTGCACTGCAACAATATTGCGCATGGCAACGGTCATGCCCGGGAGTCGTCGTGCGGCGTCGTGAATGCACATGCGGTCGCACAGGTGCGAGTATAGCGTGAAACAAAACGACAGGAGCCAAGCATGGCTGACAAACACGACGACGAAGGCCCGGCCCAATACGCCTCACCGCCCTGTTTCATGCACGAACTCGACCCGGAATACCGGGAACCGCTCTCCGACTGGACGGATGTTCGGAGATGGCGCAAGGCCGAGCGTGAGCGACTCATCACCGGGCGCCTCGCCGTTTCAGCCGATGCGCGCGCCGCGATGTCGGCACGCATCGCGGAAGGCCTCGACGCGCTGATCGGCGACATAGCCGGCCGGATGGTAAGCCTCTACTGGCCATTTCGCGGCGAGCCGGATCTGCGTGGCTGGATGGCCTCGATCAACGAGCGCGGTGGGCGCACCGCGCTGCCCGTCGTCATCGAGAAGGGGCAGCCGCTGGTGTTTCGCGCCTACAAACAGGGCGACCGGCTGGAAAAGGGCGTGTGGAACATTCCGATCCCGGCCGAGGGCGACCCGGTGCTGCCCGACATCGTGATCTCGCCGATTGTCGGCATCGATCCAGGTAACTATCGGCTGGGTTATGGCGGCGGGTTTTACGATCGCACGCTTGCCGCAATGCCGTTCAGGCCGCTAGTCATCGGCGTCGGCTACGAATTGCAGCGCATCCCGACCATCTACCCGCAGCCGCACGATATCCCAATGACTACTGTGGTGACCGAAGCCGCAGCGGTTTAAGCCATCTCAGGCCGCAGCCCGACCGCCGTGCGATCGACGATCTCGCGCAGCGCGAAGGACGAGTTGATCTTGGTGACGTGCGGCATGGCTGACAGCCATTCCTTGTGGATGCGCTCATAGTCGACGAGATCCTTCGCCGCGATGCGCAGGATGTAGTCGTATTCGCCCGACATCAGATGGCAGGAGAGCACGTTCGGGCAGCGCTTGATCGCCGCCTCGAAATCCGACAGCGTCTTTTCGAATTGCCCCGACAGCGATATGTGCACGATCGCCGTCATCTGGTGGCCGAGCGCGGAATTGGACAGCCGCGCGTGGTAACCGCGGATGGTTCCGGACTTCTCCAGATTGTCGAGCCGGCGCGAACAGGCCGATTGGGAAAGGCCGACCTTCTCCGCGAGCGCCGCATTGGGGATCCGGCCATCCTTCTGCAAAGCCTCCAGAATGGCGATATCAATCCTGTCGAGCCGCATTTTTCGTGGTTCCTGCGAATTTCAAGTCGTTTTGCGCAACGATTATCGAAGAGCGACCGTTGCCGCAAGTGCATTCGCAAACACATACGGAGCGATTCGTGGTTGACTGCGGTTACTGCGTGTCCACCCTCCGCATTTTCGACCCGGTGACATGCACGAGCGACAGTGAGAGCGCCCCCTGAAGGGCGCGGACAGGGAGAAGAAAAATGCGTGTCGGCTGCCCCAAGGAAATCAAGAACCATGAATATCGCGTCGGCCTGACGCCGGGCTCGGTCCGCGAATATGTCGCGCATGGCCATGAAGTGCTGGTCGAGACCGGTGCTGGCGCCGGCATCGGCGCCGACGACAACGCCTATCGCGCCGCCGGCGCCACTATCGCCAAGATGGCCGCCGACGTGTTCGCCAAGTCCGACATGATCGTCAAGGTCAAGGAACCGCAGCCAAACGAATGGGTCCAGCTGCGCGACGGCCAAATCCTCTACACCTATCTCCATCTGGCTCCGGATCCGGAGCAGACCAAGGGTCTTCTTGGCTCGGGCGTCACCGCGATCGCCTATGAGACCGTGACCGACGACCGCGGCGGCCTGCCGCTGCTCGCGCCGATGTCGGAAGTCGCCGGCCGCCTGTCGATCCAGGCCGGCGCGACTGCGCTGCAGAAGGCCAATGGCGGCCGCGGCGTGCTGCTCGGCGGTGTGCCCGGCGTGCTGCCCGGCAAGGTCACCGTGCTCGGCGGCGGCGTCGTCGGCCTGCATGCGGCCAAGATGGCTGTCGGCCTCGGCGCCGACGTCACCATTATCGACCGCTCGATCCCGCGTCTGCGCCAGCTCGACGACATCTTCGGCGGCCGCGTCCATACGCGCTACTCGACCGTCGAAGCGCTGGAGGAAGAATGCTTCTCGGCCGACATCGTCATCGGCGCCGTGCTGATCCCGGGCGCCGCGGCGCCCAAGCTCGTCACCCGCGAAATGCTTTCCGGCATGAAGAAGGGCTCGGTGCTGGTCGACGTCGCGATCGACCAGGGCGGTTGCTTCGAGACCTCGCATGCCACGACGCACGCCGATCCGACCTATGAGGTCGACGGCGTGATCCACTATTGCGTCGCAAACATGCCTGGCGCCGTGCCGGTCACTTCGGCGCACGCGCTCAACAACGCGACGCTGCACTATGGCCTGCAGCTCGCTGACAAGGGCCTCAAGGCGCTGGTCGACGACCACCATTTGCGCAACGGCCTCAATGTTCATAAGGGCAAGATCACCAACCGCGCCGTCGCTGAGGCGCTCGGCTACGAAATGGTCGAACCGAAGGCGGTCCTTGCCGCCTGACATTCGCAACGATTTCCTTCAGTCGCCCGCCGGGTCATTCCGGCGGGCTTTTTTCTTGCGCGGAAACTGCGCTTCCGTCGAAAAATCCGGTCAACAAAAAAGCGGAGCAAAAAGCCCCGCTTCCTCGACTGTCGCGATCTGCCGCCGGTCCATCCGCGGTCGACACATCGCAACCGCTGCGTTTTAGCGCAGTAGTACGACGAGAATACGACGGCCTTGCAAATGCGCTTCTTTTCGTTCTTCCGCCCTTATGCGGTCTTGTGTGAAATGCTTCACATTCGCTCGACGAGAAAGCTGCCTAGAGACGGACCGTTACTGGCGGTCTGAGCTGCTTGCCGGGTCGGGCAAGTCCGGCCCGGACGGCACTGGCCCGACAGCTTCTGTCAGACCCTCCAACGGCCCGCCCGACCATCGGCGGGCTTCTTTTTTGGTCATGCCCGCTCGATGCGGCATTGATAGCAATTGTTGCGGGCCGAGCGGACATGGATGTAGGCGATGTCGTCGCGCCCAAACAGCGTCCGCGCGCGGGCGGCAATCTCGCTGGTCGGCGTGACGGCGCCGCTGCCATAAACGATGCGATCGTCCCTGCCGTAACCCCTGACGATATAGTCGCTGCTTTCGAGCATCTCCGGCAGCGCATCCCCTTCGGCTGCGCGCTCGCATTCCTCCGCATGCAGGAAGATTGGGCCGGTTTCGGCATAGGGCTGCAGTTCCGGAAACGGGCGGTAGGCAACGATCAGATAGCCGTCACCCTCGGCGACGTTCCTGAGGCAATGTCTGCAAGGCACGCCGTCGCCGTCGGAGATGCCGTGCTCCGGGGTGCGGCCGTAGGCATCGGGCCCTCCCCGCTGCAGAGCGCGCACGGCTTCGGTCGGCAAGGCTTTGAACTGGATGCTCATGGCGAAATCTCCGTGTCGATGTTCGGAAATTATGCCTTGGCGACAATGCCTCCCACCCGATTCCTGACTGGCGGAACCGTTCTCACCAGTCCTGGAATTGCTCTAGTCTCGCATGACGCTGGCCGACCGCTCGGCGAAGGTCAGCGGATGCACGACCTCCCTCTTCTGCGCCACGGGCGTGAAGCCCAGCTTCTGATAAAGCGGAAGAGCTGCCGGATGATCGAGCGTGCAGGTCTGCACAGTGACGCGCCTTGGCCCGTGCGCCCAGGCCGCCGAGATCGCGGCGCCAAGGAACCAGCGGCCGATGCCCTGGCCATGCGCATGCTCCATCATGCCGAAATAGGCGAGCTCCACTTCGTCCGGAAGATGCGGCTTAAGGTCGAAGAAGCCGGCGGGAGCGCCGTCGAGATAGAGCACGCGGATGTCGCGGTCCTCGCGGTGCAAGCCGGCGGCAAGCTCCTCGTCGCTCAGCCTCAGCACGTTGACCCAATGCCATTTGCGACCGACGCGATCCATCAGATAGCGGTAAAAATGAAGCGGGATATCTTTCGTCTTCAGCAGCGCGATCTGGCGATTGTAGGGGATCGGCGGCGAAACCGCCGGAGCCGCGTGCATCTCCAGGAATGTGACCGTGACTTCGATATCCTGCAGCGCGCCGTGTTCCATCATTCTTTCCCCGTCACAACTGGTGTGTCGCTGAGACCGCCCCACTCAGTCCAGGATCCATCGTAAAGCCGGTTGTCGGTGTGGCCGAGCGTCTCGAGCGCCAGCGTGATCGCCGCCGCCGTGATGCCCGAGCCGCAGGACGTCACGACCGGTTTCGACAGGTCGATGCCGGCATCCTCGATCACCTTGCGCAGACGGTCCTTGGGCAGTAATTCGCCATTCTCGGCAAGCGCCGTGACAGGAACGTTGTGCGCACCCGGCATATGGCCCGAACGGATGCCCGGACGCGGCTCCGGATCGGTCCCGGCAAAGCGGCCGGCCGAGCGCGCGTCGGCGATCTGGCTCTCTTGGCTGCCGACGATCCTGCGCATCTCGTCGAGGCCGACAACCCGGCCGGCATCGAAATCGGCATAAAAGACGCTCGGCGCGATCTTTGTCGGCTCGGCCGTCACGGGTCGCCCCTCGGCCTTCCAGCGATCGATGCCGCCGTTCAGGATGTAGACCTGGAACACGCCCATGACGCGGAACATCCACCAGGCGCGCGGTGCCGAGAACAGGCCGGGCCCGTCATAGACGACGATGGTGTCGTCAGCCGAAACGCCCATGGCGCCGACATATTGGGCGAAGTGCTGCGGCGATGCCAATGTGTGCGGCAGTTTCGAATCCGGATCGGAAACTGCGTCCTGGTCGAGGAAGCGCGCTCCGGGAATGTGGGCGGCATCGTATTCGGCGCGGGCGTCGCGCTTTTGCGCCGGCAGGTACCAGGAGGCGTCGATGATGGTGAGACCCGGCTCGCCAAGTCGCTTTTCCAGCCAATCGGCGTCGACGATGAAGGGACTGTCCTGCGCCATGTTATTCTCCTGCCCCGCCTAGCTTTAACGTCAGTTCGCCGGCATCGGTCCGAATCGGATGCGGAAGCGCCGGTTCTCGCGGCCTTTCTTCTCGATTTTGCCGATATGAATCTCGCCAACCTCGCCGGTCGACCTCACATGCGTTCCGCCGCATGGCTGGCTGTCGATCGAGCCGTTGTCGCCGATGCAGACCAGGCGGATCTTGCCGGTGCCGACCGGTGGGCGGACGTTCTTCGATTTGACCAAGCCGGGATTGGCGGCGAGTTCCTCGTCGGTGATCAGCCGGGTGAAGATCGGATGGTCGGCGCGCACCAGCTCCATCAGCCTCGCCGTCACATCCTCCTTGGTGAAGCCGGCGTCGGGAATGTCGAAGTCGACGCGGCTGTCGTCCTCTGCGACCGCTGCCCCGGTGATTGGGAAAGGGCAAACGACAGTCAGCAGGTGACAGGCGGAGTGCATGCGCATCAGGAGATGCCGCCGCTCCCAGTCGATCAGGAGTTTCAGCTTTTCGCCGACCGCTGGCAGCGCCTGCTCCGGCGCCGGCACATGGACGATCTCGTCCTTAGTCTCGCCGGTGATGGTGGCGGCGATCGCGATGCGGCCGCCATCGGCGCGTTCAAATATCCCGGTGTCGCCCGGCTGCCCACCGGACGTTGCATAAAAGACTGTCCGATCGAGAAGGATGCCGCCACGATCGTTGATCGCGACGACCTCGGCCTCCGCCGTCTTCTGATAGGCGTCGTCGCGAAACTGCGCCTCGGTTTTGTACGCCATCATGCCACCTTTTCGAACGGCACTGAAATATCGGCTTTTTCTTCCATCCAGCCCGGCACCGGAAGATTCTTGCCGCGCAGGAACTCCGGATTGAAGAGCTTGGCCTGGTAACGCGTGCCGTAGTCGGCCAGGATCGTCACGATGGTGTGGCCGGGTCCGAGCTCGCGCGCCAGCCGGACGGCGCCGGCGATGTTGATGCCCGTCGAGCCGCCGACGCAGAGCCCCTCTTCCTGGATCAGGTCGAAAATGATGGGCAACGCTTCCTCGTCCGGGATCTGGTAGGAGAAATCCGGCGTGAAGTCTTCCAGATTGGCGGTGATGCGGCCCTGGCCGATACCTTCGGTGATCGAGCTGCCATCGGATTTCAGCTCGCCGCTGGTGTAGAAACTGTAGAGGGCGGCACCCAGCGGGTCGGCGAGCGCGATCTTGACGTCCTTGCTCTTGGCCTTGAGCCCGAGCGCGACACCCGCAAGCGTGCCGCCGGAGCCGACGGCCGAGACGAAGCCATCGATCTTGCCGCCGGTCTGGGCCCATATCTCCTGGGCAGTCGTACGGACATGGCCGTCGCGGTTGGCGACATTGTCGAACTGGTTGGCCCAGATCGCGCCGTTCGGCTCCGAGCGCGCCAGTTGCTCGGCAAGGCGGCCGGACAGTTTTATGTAATTGTTGGCGTTTTTGTAGGGCACCGCCGGCACTTCGATCAGCTCCGCGCCCAGGATCTTGATCGTGTCCTTCTTTTCCTGGCTCTGCGTGTCGGGGATGACGATGACGGTGCGGTAGCCAAGCGCCTTGGCGACCAACGTCAACCCGATGCCGGTGTTGCCGGCAGTACCTTCGACGATCAGCCCCCCGGGCTTGAGCAGGCCGCGCTGCTCGGCATCGCGGATGATGAACAGGCCGGCCCGATCCTTCACCGACTGCCCCGGATTCATGAACTCGGCCTTGCCGAGGATCTCACAGCCGGTCGCTTCCGAAGCCTTGTTGAGCCGGATCAGGGGCGTGTTGCCGATCGCTTCGATCACAGAACGGGGCATGCGGGATTCCTTTATGTGTGCGGCGAGACCCTAAAAACCGGACGCCCCGGTTTCAAGGTAAGATTTTGTCTGGTCCAGTCGCATTCTGGACGCTGCAATGCTTGCGATCATTTCAACGCCAAGCGCAAAAGCGCTCTTTTCATTCGATTTCTTCGCCGCTACAGCAAGCCCGAACATTCGCAGGACATCGCATGACACTCTACCGGGCCAATCCGAAGGACGGTGTCGCCTGGATCACGGGCGGCAGCAGCGGGCTTGGCCGCGCGTTGGCCAAGGATCTTGCCAATCAAGGCTATGCCGTCGCGGTGACCTCTCTGCCCGAAGATCCGGCCGACACGCTGGTCGTCGAAACGGCGCAGATGTCCGGACATGTGAAATCCTTTCCCTGCGACGTTACCGACGAGCAGGGCATGGCGCGTACGGCCGCCGCAATCGAGGAGCAGATGGGGCCCATCGTGCTTGCCGTCTTCAACGCCGGCAACTACATCGCCACCCCCGGCGAGAATCTGGTTGTGCGCGATTTCCACCGCTCCTTCGCCGTGAACTATTTCGGCATCGTCAACGGCGTGGTGCCTGTCGTCGAGCATATGCGCGTGCGCGGACGCGGCCATATCGTTCTGGTGGGATCGGTCACCGCTTATTCGGGCTGGCCGACCACGGCGGCCTATGGCGGCACCAAGGCCGCGATCAACATCCTGGCGGAGTCGCTGAAATACGATTTCGACAAGATGAATATCCGCATCCAGGTCATCAACCCGGGCTTCGTCGACACGCCGCTGACGGAAAAGAACAGGCTGCCGATGCCGGGCCTCATGCCTGTGCATCGCGCGTCGCGCCGCATGGCTCGCGGCATCCGGAAGGGCGGCTTCGAAGTCACCTTCCCGTACCACATAAGCTTGCCGTTGAAGGTGCTCGGCCTGTTGCCGCGGCCGATCGGCCGCTTCGTCATCGGGCTCACCACCCACTGGTGGGGACGGCCATTGCATTTCGATCGCAGGCTGCCTGGCGACAAGAACCCATCCCGCGACAAGGCGGCATAAACCGGCGAAACGGCGATTGCCTGCCGGCGGGTACGGCCATAGGTTGAGAATCATTGCTTGGAGACTGTAATGGGGCGGCGGATCGTGCTGACGGTGCTTGGCCTTGCAGTCGTCCTGATAGCCGTTTTCTTCCTCGGTCCACGCGTGCCGGTCGACACCACAATCCGGTTCAATCCGTCGGCGATCGGCGACGATCCGCAGGCCTATCTGGCGCGCGAAGAGGCTGCCGTGCCCAACATCCGCGACGGCCTCGACAAGGAGATCATCTGGGCGAACCCGATGGTCCATGCCAAGACGCCCTTGGCCATCGTCTATATCCATGGCTTTTCCGCCTCGAAGGGCGAGGTCCGCCCCTTGCCGGACGACATTGCGAATGAATTGGAGGCCAACCTCTTCTACACGCGCCTGACCGGCCACGGCCAGGACGGCGGGGCCATGGCGCAAGGCAGCGTCAATGCCTGGATCAACGACTATGAGGAAGCTTTGGCCATCGGCCGTGCCATCGGTGACAAGGTGATCGTCATCGGGACTTCGACCGGCGGCTCGCTGGCGGCATGGGCCGCAACCCGGCCTGGAGCATCTGACGGCGTCGCTGCTATCGCATTCATATCGCCGAATTTCGGCGTCAAGGCCTCCGGCGCCGAGGTTCTCACCATGCCCTGGGGCGAACAAATCGCCGAGCTTGTCGGCGGTAAGGGGCGCAGCTTTCCCGCCCGCAACGCGCTGCACGAGAAATTCTGGACCACCAAATATCCCATGAGGTCGGTGCTGCCGATGGCGGCGCTCACCAATCTCGCCTATGAGGCGCCGGTCGAGAAGGCGAAAATCCCTGCCCTGTTCATCTTCTCGGATTCCGACAAGGTGGTGCGGCCCGACCGGACGCGCGAGATAGCTGGGCGCTGGGGTGCGCCGCATGAGCTGGTGCCGGTCGACGACACCGGCGATCCGGACAATCACGTCATCGCCGGCGATGTGCTGTCGCCGCAGACCACAGCCTTCCTCACCCAGCGTATCGTGGTGTGGGTGAAGGCGTTGATGCAGCAGCAATCAGGCCAGTGAAATCAGGCCAGTGAAATGGAAAACGGGCCGAAGCATCGCTCCGGCCGTTCCTGTTCGCGTGGTTCTGCTAGAGCATGATGCCGAAAAGTGTGGAGCGGTTTTCGGACGACATCATGCTCTATGTCTTTGATTTAGAGCCGGATTCAGATTTCAGCTCGACTCGACTTGAAATCATCCGGCTCTAGGCTCAGGCGGCCCGGTTCGCCGGACGCTTGCCGCCAAAGCGGCGCTTGTTGTTGCCCTTGAAGCGCTTGAAGCCGTCGGGCTTGCTCGAGCCATTCGGCTTGGCCGCGGCCAGGCGTTCGTCCTGCGGCTTCGGAGCGCGCTCGCCATGAGGCTTGCCGCCGAAACGCTTGTTGTCGCCACCGTTGCCCGGGCGGCGGCCATCGCGACGGGCGCCGTGATGCTCGCGGTCATTGGCCGGTTCGAAATGACGCTCGGTCTTTTCCCTGGGGTCGCGCTGCGGATCCGGGCTGCCGAGATGGTCGGCCACGACCGGCAGCTTCATGCGGATGATGCGCTCGACCTGCCGCAGCTTGGCGTTTTCCGAAGGATCGCACAACGTGATCGCAATACCGTCCCTGCCGTTGCGGCCGGTGCGGCCGATACGATGGACATAGCTCTCCGCCTCGTCGGGCAAGTCGAAATTCACGACATGGCTGATGCCGGGCACGTCGATGCCGCGCGCCGCGATATCGGTCGCGACCAGGATGCGAACCGAGCCGTCGCGGAAATCGTTGAGCGCCTTCTGGCGCGCGTTCTGCGACTTGTTGCCGTGGATCACGGCCGCCTCGAAACCGTCACGGGCAAGGTCCTTGGTGACGCGGTCGGCACCATGCTTGGTGCGCGAGAACACGATCACCGAACGCATCGCCTCGTCGGCCAGCATCTTTGACAGCACCTGGCGCTTCTGCTTGGTCCGGGCGAGCACCAAGCTCTGCACGATCTCGACCGCGGCGGTGCTTTGCGGCGAGACTTCGATACGGACGGGGTTCTTCAGCAAGCCCTTGGCAAGCTCCGCGATTTCATCGGGCATGGTGGCCGAGAACAGTGCGGTCTGGCGGTCCGGCGCAGTCGCCTTGGCGATACGCTTGACGTCGTTGATGAAGCCCATGTCGAGCATGCGGTCGCCCTCGTCGAGCACTAGCCATTTGGTGTCGGCAAGGATGAGGTCGCCCTCACGCACCAGGTCGGTCAGGCGGCCGGGCGTGGCGATCAGAATGTCGACGCCGGGCGCAACCTTCTTCACCTGGCTGAAACGCGAGACGCCGCCCAGCACCAGCGCGGTCGAGACATGCGCGCCCTTGGCGAGGATCTTGATGGTGTCCTCGATCTGCACGGCTAGCTCTCGCGTCGGCGCCAGGATGAGCGCCCGCGTCGTCTTCGGCCGGCGCTTGGTGCCGAGGCCGATGATCTTCGAGAGAATCGGCAGCGCAAAGGCCGCCGTCTTGCCCGAACCGGTCTGGGCGATACCGAAAATATCGCGCCCCTCGAGCTGCGGCGGGATCGCCTGCATCTGGATCGGCTTCGGATCGGTGAAGCCGGCGGCATGGGTCGCCTTGAGCAGCGCGCCGGAAATCCCAAGTGCTGCGAAACCGTTCAGTTCCGCTGTGTTTTCGTTGGTCAAAATAATCTTCTTTCACGCGGCCTTGTGGCCGCAAACATCAATGGCGGCAAGGCGCAACCTGCCGTCGGATAAATTGTCATGGAACGACAAGGCGGCGGACGGGTCCGTCCGCGCGGCTGCGCTGTCGTGCCCGCAAGCATCATGCCTCGGGGCTTTTTCGCCAGCTTGCCGATCGACCAGGGTCGATTTGCCGGAAAGAGGGAAAACAGACGCAACCAGTCTCATTCGTCGAGAAGGCCGGATATCCCGGCCCAAGCGCCTATGCCGCTGCATATGGCTGAGTTCGCCCCGAAATGCAAGGGCCCCATGTTGCAATGCAGCAAAACAGAGGTTCTTGCGCTCCCCTGCCGGCGCGACTACCACAAATTACCTATTGGTTTTGAGGACTAGCGATGAAAGACGTGCTGAAGGAACTCGAGCGTCGCCGCGAGATTGCCCGCATGGGCGGCGGCAAGGACCGCATCGAGGCGCAGCACAAGAAGGGCAAGCTCACCGCGCGCGAGCGTATCGAGATATTCCTCGACGAGGGCTCGTTCGAGGAGTTCGACATGTATGTCGAGCATCGTTCGACCGATTTCGGCATGGAGAAGACCAAGATCGCCGGCGATGGCGTCGTCACCGGCTGGGGCACCGTCAATGGGCGCCCGGTCTATATCTTCGCCAAGGATTTCACCGTGTTCGGCGGCTCGCTGTCGGAAGCGCATGCCGAAAAAGTCATCAAGGTCCAGGAGATGGCGCTGCGCAACCGCGCGCCGATCATCGGCCTCTACGACGCCGGCGGCGCGCGTATCCAGGAGGGCGTGGCGGCGCTTGGCGGCTATGCCGAGATATTCCAGCGCAATGTGCTCGCCTCCGGCGTCATCCCGCAAATCTCGCTGATCATGGGTCCCTGCGCCGGCGGCGACGTCTACTCGCCCGCCATGACCGATTTCATCTTCATGGTGCGCGACACCTCCTACATGTTCGTCACCGGACCGGACGTGGTGAAGACCGTGACCAACGAGACGGTGACCGCGGAAAGCCTCGGCGGCGCAAGCGTGCACACCACCAAATCCTCCATCGCCGATGGCGCCTATGACAATGATGTCGAGGCGCTGCTGCAGATGCGCCGGCTGGTCGATCTTCTGCCGGCGTCGAACACAGCCGAGATTCCCGAGATCGAGTGCTACCAGTCGGTGACGGACCATGACCTGTCGCTCGACCGGCTCATCCCCGACAATGCCAACAAGCCCTACGACATCAAGGAACTGATCCTGAAGGTCGCGGACGAAGGCGATTTCTTCGAGATCCAGCAGAGTTTCGCCAAGAACATCGTCACCGGCTTCGGCCGCGTCGAGGGCCGCACGGTCGGTTTCGTCGCCAACCAGCCGATGGTGCTGGCCGGCGTGCTCGATTCCGACGCCAGCCGCAAGGCCGCGCGCTTCGTGCGCTTCTGCGATTGTTTTTCAATTCCCATCGTCACCTTCGTCGACGTGCCAGGCTTCCTGCCGGGCACCGCGCAGGAATATGGCGGGCTAATCAAGCATGGCGCTAAACTGCTCTTCGCCTATGCCGAGGCGACCGTGCCGAAGATCACCGTCATTACCCGCAAGGCTTATGGCGGCGCCTATGACGTGATGGCCTCGAAGCATCTGCGCGGCGACATGAATTATGCCTGGCCGACGGCGCAGATCGCGGTGATGGGCGCCAGGGGCGCGGTCGAGATCATCTATCGCAAGGACATCGGCGACCCCGAGAAAATCGCCGCCCATACAAAGACTTACGAGGACCGCTTCCTGTCGCCCTTCGTTGCAGCCGAACGCGGCTATGTCGACGAGGTGATCATGCCACACTCGACCCGGCGCCGCGTCGCGCGGGCGCTGCGCATGCTGCGCAACAAGGATATGCAGAACCCCTGGAAGAAGCACGACAACATCCCGCTGTGAAAGACCTCCCGCCAGCCGAAGGGACAACCGCTAACATGAGCGCGGAGACGAAATGCGAATAACACTTGCGGCTCAGGGCCTTATTCCGTGCAAGGGCTATGGCGGCATCCAGCGGCAGGTCGAATGGCTGACTACGGAAATGGTCAAGATGGGGCATCAGGTGACATTGATCGCTGGCCCGGGATCGTCGCATCCGATGTGCGAGGTCCGCCACGCGGTGACCAATGACGAATGCCGCGCGGCTGTTCCCAAGGATACCGACATCGTCCATCTCCATGCCTGGAAGGTCGAAGTTCCCTTCCCGACGCTCAATACCGAGCGCGGCCATCTGCCGGATTACCCCAGGCCGCAGCCGAACTGGAGCTTCATCAGCGCCCGCCATGCCGAGCTGCATGGGCGCAAGACCTTCGTTTACAATGGCTTTCCGGTGGATGCCTATCGCCTGGCAGCGACGAAGAACGACCATCTATTCTTCATGGCGGCCATCGCGCGGGCCGGAAAGGGCCTCAATCGGGCGGTGGACCTGGCGAAAAAGTACGATTTCAAGCTCGATATCGCCGGCGGCTCGCGCTGGAAGCTGCTTGGCCGCAGCAAGACGCGACGCGAGGGCGTGTTCTTCAAGAGCCTGTCGCTGCGCTTCCGCTATCACGGCATGGTCGATGGTGAACCGAAGGTGCGATTGCTGGGCGAGACCAAAGCCTTTCTGAATCCGATTTCCTGGGAGGAGCCTTTCGGCAATGCGCCGGTCGAATCCATGCTGTGCGGCACGCCGGTCTTGACCACGGCATGCGGCGCGCTGCCCGAAACCGTCGATGCCGATACCGGCCGTTTCTTCGACACGGATGAGGAGTTCGCGCGCGGTTTCGGTGAAATCGACGGTTTGTCGGCGCAAAGATGCCGCGAATCCGCGGCAGACCGGTTCCCGATCCAAAAGGCCGCAAAAGCCTATATCGAGCTCTACCACCGTATTCTTGATGGCGAAGCGCTTCCATGAGACATAACGCAGGTGTTTCTTAGCAGCACTGACCGTTCCGGATCGAAAGAGTATCGCGCATTGCGCCCCATACTGATCTTCTGCCTGCCGGCGATCGGTGATTTCATCCGCTGCCACTCGGCCATCCGGATCATCGCCGAGAGATTCCCGGGGCAGCCGATCGACATCATCACTTCAAGGGTCGCCGCGCCGCTGGCGCGGCTGATGCCGCATGTTCGCAAGGTCTGGATAGCCGAGAAGCACTGGAAGCCGGGGCTGAAAGAGCGGGCTGGTCTGGCACGCGAAATCCGCGAGGAGAATTACCAGGCGGCCTATATGCTCACCAGCAGCACCAAAGCTTGCCTGGTACCATGGCTGGCCGGAATACCGGAGCGCATCGGCTATCCGCGCGAGTTCCAGTTCGGTATCGTCAATCGACTGCCCGCCGGTTGGCTGAAATCGATGCTTGCATTCGGCCCGCGCAAGACGCGGGTGGCGGACCAGGTTTGCGCAATCGCGCGCCTCGGCAAAAGGCCTGCCGAGGACGGACCATTGCCGGCTCCGCAGCTGGTTGTTTCCGCCGAAGAGCTTGCCGGTTGGCGTCGGCGCAACGGGATCGATCCGGCGAAGCCGGCGATTGCCCTCTACACGTCGGACTTTGCCAACAAGCGCTCATGGCCGATGGAGCGCTTCGTCTCGATCGCGCGCGACCATGTTGCCCGCGGCTGGTCGGTTTGGCTGATCGGCGGGCCGCGCGAGCGGCAGGCTGCGGCGGAAATGAGGGCTTGTTTGCCCGAGGCGCTGGATTTTACCTCGACGCCCGATATTGCAGAAGCCATGTGCCAGATCGCGGCCTCGACCATTTTTCTCGGAGTCGATGGCGGCATCTCCCACGCTGCTGGGGCGCTGGGCGGCCCTTGTGTGCTCATATACGGTTTGAACCGAGCCTATATGCACGGTCCGGTGAACGAACAGGTGATTTTTCTCGAGCCGCCGATTTCGACGCCAGGCTGGGTGGAGAACACGCGCGCGGTGTCCGAGGACAGGGTTCGCGAGGCGCTTGCGGCGGCAATCCGAAAAAACGCGCCGCAATTCACCTGACCTATTCCTCGGCTGCCGTCCCGAAACCCGCGCCCATGCTCGCGCGCGCCGTGGTCGCCCAAGGCGTGGCGTGATTGTCGATGCGCATCTGGAAGATGAAATAGGTCGGCGAGCAGAAGCCGATGCCCTTGACCCTGGCGGCGCCCGGTGTGTCCGGCGGCAGCGACTGGCACATATAATCCTCGCGGCAGAAATGGTCAGCCGAGCAGGCTGGGCGGTTGCCGCGGTTGACCGAGCCGCCGAGACACTGGTCGAAATTGTTGGTGGCCACGCAGGTGTCGAACTTCTTGCCGCCGACCAAGCCGCAGATCTCGCTCGGCATCGGCTTGCCGGGCTTGAAAGCGGAGAAGGCGCCATCCTTGTCATCGCAAGCGCGATACGCGAAGCCTCCCGGAACGCCGATCTTCGGCGGCCGGCAGGTATAGGCAGTGCGCGAGATCGCCGGCGCGAAAGCAGCGAATTGGCCGGTGATCTTGTAGCGATCGTTGAACGGCTGGGCGCTGTTGCTCTCGATCGAGCCGGTCAGGCAAGGATGGCCGGAAAACATCGCAGGGCTCTCCTTGGGCAGCAGGCATTGCGCCAATTTGGTCCTCACGCCCGATGCGGTCGCGATCGGCGTGCAGACCGTGCCGGCGCCGCATTGCCAAGTGCCGCCAAAGCGGCTTGCGTCATCCGGCACCAGGCATGGCATTGCCATTTCGGCCGGCGCATAGGCGGGCTCGCCCGCATCCTTCCAGGCGGCGGGCGGCGCGAAGGAGAGCGGACGAAAACGATTGGGCTCCCTGGCTTCAGCCGTCGCCTTGAGCCACGCCTCGCGGCGCGCAATCTCGGCATGAAGATGCGGCGAGATGCCGACTTCGATACGGTTGAGCGGCGAGGTCGTGGCGTCGTCGAGACCGATGAAATGGAAGCCGGCGGTCGAGCCCGCCTGATGGCAACCCTGGCAGGCACCGTTGTCGAGCCGCTCGATCAAAGCGTCCGGCGTGCACGCCAAGGTAAACTTCGAATAGTCGAGCCCGGCGAACTCCTTTGGGTCGAACAGCGGCGTGAACGGATGATTGGCTTGCCTTGCACTGCCGAAGGTCGACCAGGAGACGACTTTTCGGGCGAGGAATTCGTCCGGGATTTCGTAGACGCCGAGATCGACCGCAGCGGCATTGGCGCGGACATAGTCGGCAAGCCGCGCTTTCAGATCGGCGTCCTCGGCAAGCCGGGCTGTGTCCGGCGTATTTTCCAGCGGTTTTTCGCCGGCCCTCGAACCATCGATGCTGAAGATGCGCATCAGGTAAGCGGCCTGCCCGCCGAACTCGGTTTCCTGGCCGGAAGGAAAGCGCACCACCTGCGCGTTGAGCTCGAGTTGCTTGAAGGACAGCGAGGCCTTTTCGAGCGGCCCGCCGGTCAGCCAGCCGGCATCGACCGTTTCGTCGAGCTGCGGCGTCCAGCGGCCGGCAGCGCCCACACAGCCGCCGTCGGCATCTTGAGCGACGCGGTATATGGCGCTGAAGTTGAACGGCAGGCGCGAGGCCAGTTGCTTGTCGTTCTTCCTGAAGCTGTAGGCCAGGCGATAGATGAACCGCACCTCGCCGCAGCTCGTCTCGTTGCCAAGCGTTGCGAAATCGCGTCGGTCGAGCCGGTTGACGACGCCGACAAGGCGGAAGCGCGCCGCATTCGTCTTCAGCCAGCGCATGTCGATGATGCGGCCGACATTGCCGTCGGTCACTTCGTAGAGAGAGCGGCCGCCGGCCTTCATCTCGGTGCGCAACGCGGCGACATCTCCGGCCACTGTGTCGACGATGGCGTGATAGGCTGGTGCCTCATCATAGAGGGATTCCAGATCGTCGCTGCCGTCGACGCCGAAGAGGTCGGCGAAGCCATATCCCCCGACATCTAGTGCGGCGAGCACGCGTGGGTCGTCGATGATGGCAACCGGATGATCGGTGGCGCGCGCCGGCTGGGCAATGAAAGCGGCCAGGACGGCAACAAGCAGCCCCAGCCGCTTCATAGGACAGCGCTCTGCGCCAGTTCGCGAAGAACCGGCACCATTGCCAGAGGCAGGTCTTCCGCAATCAAACCCGGCCCAAAGCGGCTGCCGGCTTCGGCATGAATCCACACCGCGGCGCAAGCCGCTTCGAAGGCCGGCATGCCTTGCGCCAGGAGCCCGGCAATGATGCCCGCCAGCACGTCGCCCGACCCGGCGGTGGCGAGCCATGGCGCGCCATTGCTGTTGATCGCGGCGCGGCCATCCGGCGAGGCGATCACGCTGTCGGCACCCTTGTAGACGATAACGGCGTTGGCGCGCCGCGCGGCTTCGCGCGCCTTGGCCAGCTTCGACAAGGCCTTGTTGCCGGCAATGTCGGCAAACAACCTGCCGAACTCACCCTCATGCGGCGTCATGATCAACGCCGGCGCGTCCGGTCTGGCGGCCGCCTCGAACAGCGTCGAAGCCGCATTGCGGAAAGAGGTGATGCCGTCGGCGTCGAGCACGAGGCCCTCAACGCCGCCGTCCTGCCGGTTTTTGGCGAGCACGGCGAGCGCGAAATCGCGCGCCTTGTCACCGATGCCGAAGCCGGGGCCGAGAACGAAGGCGGACGGCCGGCGATCGCCGATAAGATCATGCACGTCCTCGATCCCGTCGACCTTGCGCAGCATGATCGAGGTCAGATGCGCCGCGTTGATCTGCATGGCGTTGGCGGGCGAGAGCACGGTGACGGCCCCTGCCCCGCTTCTTGCGGCCGCAAGCGCCGACAGCCGCGCCGCGCCCGTCGCGGATGGTCCGCCCGAAAAGACGCTCGCATGACCGCGCTTGTATTTGTGCGTGTCGACGGCGGGCGCGGGAAAGCTTGCGATCCAGAGCCCGGGGCGGTTCTCAAAGGCCCGCGGCGCGACCTCGTCGATGATCTCGTCACGGATGCCGATGTCGGCCAACACGATCTCGCCGCATCGCTCGCGGCCAGGCAGCAGCAGATGCCCAGGCTTCTTTCGTGCGAAGGTCACCGTGAGCGCCGCGCCAAATGCCGAACCGAGGATTTCGCCGCTTTCGCCTGAAACGCCCGAAGGCAGGTCGATCGCGACAACGGGCAGGTTCATGCCCGTCGCGGTATCGACCGCGCCTTTGGCGTCGCCGGCGAGCGGCTTCGACAGGCCCGCACCATAGATGGCGTCGACAACCAGCGATCCAGCTTCCGCGGTGAAGGCTGAAAGCGGGTGCCGCTCCAGAGCGCAATCAGCCGCCGCGAGCGCGGCGTCGCTGCCTGCCTTCGGTTCGCCCGACGCCCACAGGGCCACATCGACGCCGGCCTCGGCCAGCAGCCGCGCCACGACGTAGCCGTCGCCGCCATTGTTGCCCGGGCCGCACAGCACGTGCACCTTCTTCGAGCCAGGATAGCGCGCCAGCACGACGGCCGCGACCGCCTCGCCCGCGCGTAGCATCAAGCGATAGCCGTCGAGCGGTCCGGCCGCGATTGTCAGCCTGTCGGCCTCGGCCATTTCGGCCGGCGATAGAAGTTCATTGCGCATGGGATTGCCGATCTCCATGCGATCAAGCATTGTCCAGTTTTCGGTTCGAAGCAAACCAGTGATCGCGCATTGTCTTGCAAATGCGGTCGCATCCGGGAGGGGTTCAGCCTGCAAATTGCGCTGTCTGCCCATTTTTTGCGCAGACGCGAGGAGGAGCGATGTATACGGTTTGGGCGTCCATGACGCATCCGATGCAGCCGATGACGCGAATTTGCATCCGGACGCGGCATGGGCGCGAAAACGCCCCTCACCGTCTGCTCTCCTCAGGATTGGCACGCTTCGTGCTTGATGAAGGCGCAAGCGGGGCACACAACCCGTCTTCTTGGCAGTGGAGGCCACTTTTTACATGAAAAAGATCGAAGCGATCATCAAGCCATTCAAGCTGGACGAAGTGAAGGAAGCGCTTCAGGAGGCCGGACTGCAAGGCATCACCGTCACCGAAGCAAAGGGTTTCGGCCGTCAGAAGGGCCATACCGAGCTCTATCGCGGCGCCGAATATGTCGTCGATTTCCTCCCCAAGGTGAAGATCGAGGTGGTGCTTGGCGACGAGGCTGTCGAAGGCGCAATCGAGGCCATCCGCAAGGCGGCGCAGACCGGCCGCATCGGCGATGGAAAAATCTTCGTCTCCAACATAGAGGAAGTCGTGCGCATCCGCACGGGCGAGACCGGCATCGACGCCATCTGACCAAAACCTACAATCCATTTCCGGACGTCATCACACAGGGAAGAAATGACATGACGACAGCCAAAGACATCATGAAGCAGATCAAGGACAACGACGTGAAATTCGTCGACCTGCGCTTCACCGATCCGCGGGGCAAGCTGCAACATGTGACGATGGATGTCGTCGAAGTGGAGGAAGACATGTTCGCCGACGGCGTCATGTTCGACGGCTCCTCGATCGCCGGCTGGAAGGCGATCAACGAGTCCGACATGGTGCTGATGCCGGACACGGATACCGTCCATATGGATCCGTTCTTCGCCCAGTCGACCATGGTCATCCTGTGCGACATCCTCGATCCGATTTCGGGCGAGGCTTACAACCGCGATCCGCGCGGCACCGCCAAGAAGGCCGAGGCCTACATGAAGGCGGAAGGCATCGGCGACACCATCTATGTCGGTCCCGAGGCCGAGTTCTTTGTGTTCGACGACGTCAAGTACAAGGCCGATCCCTACAACACCGGCTTCCGTCTCGACTCGACCGAACTGCCCTCCAACGACGACACCGACTACGAGACCGGCAATCTCGGCCACCGTCCGCGCATCAAGGGTGGCTATTTCCCGGTGCCGCCGATCGATTCCTGCCAGGACATGCGTTCCGAGATGCTGACCGTGCTCGCCGAAATGGGCGTGCGCGTCGAAAAGCACCACCATGAGGTCGCCGCCGCGCAGCACGAGCTCGGCATCAAGTTCGACACGCTGGTGCGCAACGCCGACAAGATGCTGATCTACAAGTATGTCGTGCACCAGGTCGCCAACGCCTACGGCAAGACAGCCACCTTCATGCCGAAGCCGGTGTTCGGCGACAACGGCTCGGGCATGCACGTCCACCAGTCGATCTGGAAGGGCGGCAAGCCGACCTTCGCCGGCAACGAATATGCCGGCCTGTCGGAGAGCTGCCTCTATTACATCGGCGGCATCATCAAGCACGCCAAGGCGATCAACGCCTTCACCAACCCGCTGACCAACTCCTACAAGCGTCTGGTGCCGGGCTATGAGGCGCCGGTGCTGCTCGCCTATTCGGCGCGCAACCGCTCGGCGTCCTGCCGCATTCCGTTCGGCAACTCGCCGAAGTCGAAGCGCGTCGAGGTCCGCTTCCCCGATCCGGGCGCGAACCCCTATCTCGGTTTCGCCGCCATGCTGATGGCCGGCCTCGATGGCATCAAGAACAAGATCCACCCCGGACAGCCGATGGACAAGGATCTCTACGACCTGCCGCCGAAGGAGCTGAAGAAGATCCCGACCGTCTGCGGCTCGCTGCGCGAAGCCCTGCAGAACCTCGACAAGGACCGCGGCTTCCTGAAAGCCGGCGGCGTCTTCGACGACGATCAGATCGACAGCTATATCGAGCTCAAGATGGCCGAGGTCATGCGCTTCGAAATGACCCCGCACCCGGTCGAGTACGACATGTACTATTCGGTCTAAGCTTCTGATCGGATAGAAAAATTCTGCCCTTGGAAGGTGCTCCCTTCCAAGGGCTTTTCATTTCTGAAGACGCGTTTTCGCGCTGGCGCGGCGCGTGCCGGTCGGGCTCGCGCACCGGCACCGCCGGCTGCTCGCATTTCTCCGGCGATATCTTCCTCGCCCTGGTCAACAGCGACGGGAACCGCACGCCCTGCCCCACGCCAAGATGTGGCGGCGCTCAAATTGCGTGCGTGATTGCCGCCTGACGGTGGCGGCAGACTGGCCTGTATTGCCGGCTCATCCCATGCAAAAAGCGCCAGCGGGTTTCCGCTGGGGCTTTTCTAGCGTGCTCATCGCGCCAGGGGCCTGCGCCCCTGGCAAGCGAGGAGATCAGGCGGCGGCCGAAACCGCGGCGGTCGAAACCTGCGAGATCGTCTTCAGCACCTGCGAGGCGATCTGGTAGGGGTCGCCCTGCGAGTTCGGGCGACGGTCTTCCAGGTAGCCCTTGTAGTCGTTCTTGACGAAAGAGTGCGGCACGCGGATCGAAGCGCCGCGGTCGGCGACGCCGTAGGAGAACTTGTTCCACGGCGCGGTTTCGTGCTTGCCGGTCAGGCGCTTGTCGTTGTCCGGGCCGTAGACCGCGATATGATCCATCAGGTTCTTGTCGAACTGCGCCATCAGCGCCTCGAAATAGGCCTTGCCGCCGACTTCACGCATGTACTTGGTCGAGAAGTTGCAGTGCATGCCCGAGCCGTTCCAGTCGGTGTCGCCGAGCGGCTTGCAGTGGAACTCGATGTCGATGCCGTATTTTTCGGTCAGACGCAGCAGCAGGTAGCGCGCCATCCAGATCTGGTCGGCGGCCTTCTTGGAGCCCTTGCCGAAAATCTGGAATTCCCACTGGCCCTTGGCCACTTCGGCGTTGATGCCTTCATGGTTGATGCCGGCGGCGAGGCAAAGGTCGAGATGCTCCTCGACGATCTGGCGGGCGACATCGCCGACGTTCTTGTAGCCGACGCCGGTGTAATACGGACCCTGCGGGGCCGGGTAGCCGCTCTCGGGGAAGCCGAGCGGACGGCCGTCCTTGTAGAAGAAATATTCCTGCTCGAAGCCGAACCAGGCATCCTCGTCGTCGAGGATGGTCGCGCGGCTGTTCGATTCATGCGGGGTCACACCATCGGGCATCATGACCTCGCACATGACCAGAATGCCGTTGGTGCGGGCCGGATCCGGATAAAGCGCGACCGGCTTCAGCACGCAATCGGAGCTGCGCCCCTCAGCCTGGTTCGTGGAGGAACCATCGAAGCCCCATAGCGGCAGCTGCTCGAGCGTCGGGAACTCGGCGAATTCCTTGATCTGGGTCTTGCCGCGCAAATTGGGGACCGGTGTGTAGCCGTCCAGCCAGATATACTCGAGCTTGTATTTGGTCATTCTAGAGCCTCTCGTTGCTTGATCACCGCCAAATGGTGGCGACGCTCGGCCGGCTCGAGCCGGCCTGCCGACGGTCAAAAAGCAATTCGTATGCCACTCGGCCGCCGCGGGGTGCGGCAAAATGGTCATGGCAACGCGTTGATTTTGTTGAACCGTCTCAGCAATGCGACTGGATCGTTCAGGCCCCGTTTTTGCTTACAAAATAGGCATTTGCTGATCTTTTTGTAAGCATATTGCCTAAAGGAGTCGCAGGGCATATTTTGATGGGAAGATGAATCGGTACGCTCCTGAAAGGCGAGGAGATCGGCAATGCAAATCACGCCATCGCGGCCGTCGGCAAAAGTCCTGCTGTTCCCGCTCGCAGCACGCAAGTCTGCCTCAAATTTAGGCGCCAAGGCCAAATTCGCGGCAGAACTTGCAGCGCTTCGCGGCGAGCACGCCGACTTCGACGGCTGGTACCACGAAGCGGCGATCGAGGAAGAGAACCAGCAGCGCAAGAGCTGAGCTGTCCGCTTTCTTCCAATTGGGCATGAAAAAGGCCCGGCGTGATCGCTCACGCCGGGCCTTCTGTTTGAACGGGATGACCGAGGTCATTCCTTGGCGTGGAGGTCTGTGCCGAGCGTATCCCTGACGAAGATCATGCCGATGATAAGCGACATTGCCGCGATGATGACCGGGTACCAGAGACCGTAGTAGATATCGCCCTTGTAAGCGCTGAGCGCGAACACCGTTGCCGGCAGCAGACCGCCGAACCAGCCATTGCCAATGTGGTAGGGCAGCGACATGCCGGTGTAGCGAATGCGGGTCGGGAACATCTCGACCAGGATGGCCGCGATCGGCCCATAGACCATGGTCACGAACAGCACCAGGATGAACAAGATGCCGATGGTCATCGGCCAGTTGATGGCTGCCGGATCGGCAGTCATGGCGAACGGACCGCCGCCCGGGATGTTGTAGACGGTGACTTCGGGCGCACCCGCCGCCTCCTCCTTGGTCAGCAGCTTGTCGGCGATCGCCTTGTCGGCCGGAACCGTCGCCTTTTCGCCGCCGCGGATGGCCGCGGCATCGAGCTTGAGTTCGGGATTGGCCCCGATGAAGGCGTCGAGCTTCTGGTCCGGAACCTTGGCCGCGGCCCGCTTCAGCGGATAGCCGCCGTCCCGCAGCGCCATGTTCACCGCTTTCTGGAAGGCCGCCTCCTTGGCCTTGGCCTGATCGCCAGCGGCAACGGCATCATAGGATGCCACCGTCTCATTGCCGATCTTGACCGTGGCAGCCGTGCCAGGCGCCGCCGTCGCAACGACGTCGTAAGGCACTGAGTTCTTGGTCAGGAACGACGTCGCGATATCACAGGAAGTCGTGAACTTCGCCGTGCCGACAGGGTTGAACTGAAACTTGCAGTCGCCGGGCGCCGCCGTCACCGTCGCGCGGGTGTTCTGCTGCGCGGTGGCCAGAGCCGGATTGGCGGCCCAGGTAAGCGCCTTGAACAGCGGGAAGGTGCAGACGATGCCGAGCGCAAGGCCCGCCATGATGATGGGCTTGCGGCCGATCTTGTCCGACAGCCAGCCGAACACGACGAAGAAGATCGAGCCGACGGCCAGCGCGATAGCGATCATGACGTTGACCGACCATGCGTCGACCTTCAGCACGTTCTGCAGGAAGAACAGGGCGTAGAACTGCCCGTTGTACCAGATCACGGCCTGGCCGGCGGTAAGGCCGAGCAGCGCCAGAAGGGCGATCTTGGCGTTCTTCCACTGACCGAAAGCTTCCGTTAACGGCGCCTTCGAGCCCTTGCCTTCCTCCTTCATGCGCTGGAAGGTCGGCGACTCCGAAAGCGACAGCCGGATCCAGATCGAGATGGCGAGCAGCAGGAACGAGACGATGAAGGGGATGCGCCAACCCCAACTGGCGTAGGTCTCCTTGCTGAGCGAGCCCTGGACGATCAGGATGACGATCAGCGACAGGAACAGGCCGAGCGTCGCCGTGGTCTGGATCCAGGACGTGTAGTAGCCGCGTCGGTCGTCCGGCGCGTGTTCGGCGACGTAGGTCGCGGCACCGCCATATTCGCCGCCAAGCGCAAGGCCCTGCAGCATGCGCAGCCCGATCAGGATCACGGGTGCCGCAATGCCCCAGCTGGCATAGCCGGGCAGCAGGCCGACCAGAAAGGTGGACAGGCCCATGATCGTCATGGTGACGAGGAAGGTGTATTTGCGGCCGACGAGATCGCCGATGCGGCCGAACACCAGCGCGCCGAACGGACGCACGAGGAAGCCGGCGGCAAAGGCCAGCAGCGCGAAGATGTTGCGCGTCGCTTCCGGGATCGCCGGGCTGAAAAAGGTCGAGCCGATGAAGGCGGCCAGCGAGCCGTAGAGATAGAAATCATACCACTCGAAAACGGTACCGAGCGAGGAGGCGAAGATGACCTTCTTCTCCTCCCGCGTCATGCCGCGGCTGGTTCCGCCGGCGGTCGAGGCCATTGCCATTGATGTATCCTCCCGTGAGATCCCGTCTGTCCTCGATGACTGCGCGCCATCGTCCGCGCTCCTGTGAACGCGGACTCGAAAACGCAGCCAACGAAGGAAAAAATGACAGAAAGAGCGGGCGAAAGGCACCGCGACGATGGGATTATGACTTTGGTATTAGGTGCACTGCGAAAGCTGAGTACAGCACTTGGAGCGGATCATTTCCGGCACTGGGCAGCAAATATCGCCGATCGAATGCGTCTTCTTGGAAAGGAAGCGTTTCTCAAGATGCATGGCCAAGCGTCAGCGATTGAGCGCCAACGTCTCGTCATTGATTATTCCAAGGCGGGCTTCAATCAATGCGATCTCGTCGGGCGTGTCGGCGCCAGAGGCCTCTATCTCCATGAAGAGTTGCTCGAAGCCACCCGGCGTCACTATTGCGAACATCTGCCCGGGCTCGTCGCCAATGTTTCGCCAACTGTGACGCACGTGAGGAGGCAAAACAACGACGGCGCCTGGAGGGGCATCGAATTCCTCGTCACCACATTGGAAACGATAGATCCCGCGTATCACCCGAAAAACCTCGGTCTCTCGGGTGTGAGTGTGAGAGGCCGGGCCTTTCCCGGGTGGGGTGAAAGTTTCCCACATCCCGAATGCGCCGTTCGTCTCGGCGGCAGTGGCATGGATTACAACTTTTGCGCCATGGGGCGCTTTAGCCAGGCGCTCCCTGCCCGGCATTGAGGTTACCGCATTCCGAAAGTCTGACATTGCCGCCCCCCGATTGCGCGGCGAATAATAGCATAGGATCGGTTGCCGGATAGCTGTCAGTGGCCAAGCGGTATTCTGAACGGAACCCGTTGTGCGGCGTTCCTGAAGTTACTTTAGCCCCGCAGCGCCTCGAGCAGGCTGACCGCCGCCATCATGTCGCGCTTGCGCGCCAAGCGGCGCGCCAAGGCCTCCGCATCCTGGCCCCAATGCTCGATCTGCCAATCCTCGTCGACATGGCCGGCCGCCCAGGCTTCCTCGCCGTCGAGCTCGCCGAAATCGACGGCCAGCGCCAGCAGCGCCGAGCCGGTCAGCGCGGTCATGACATGGATGGCGGCCAGCCGCATCGGCTCCGAGCGCTGGCCAAGATGCGCGCCGAGGACGGCGATGGTTTCGCGGGGCTGCTCGACATGGACGACGCCTTCGGCAAGGTTGAAGCGTGCGCCGAGATGGCCGCGCGCCCAGTCCAGCACCGGGTCCCAATGCTTGTTCTGGCGATCGACCAGGCCTTGCGGGCCGTCGGCGCGGTAGCAAAGAAGATCGGACGAGGCGAAGCGCAGGATATCCTCCAGCACCGCCTGCGGATCGGAGGCGACGCCGTCGATGGCGGTGTTCACTAGCCGCATGACCGGCATCGTCACGGGATCGATGACTTCGCCTTGCGCGCTGAATTCAGCGGCCACAAGTGCTGCAGCCTTTTCGGTCGGCAGCACCATCACAGCCTTGCCAGGCGTGCGCACCGGCCGTCCGTCGAGATTGATTGCAAAGCCATTCTCGACGGGAGCCACCGAAACAGCCTGGTAGAAACGCTTCGGCAGCGGCGTCTTCATCTGGATCTGTGCGCGACGCACAGGATCGGGATCCGAAAGCAGCTTGCCGGCTTCGAGGTCTTCGAGGATGTCGCGCATGCCGAACTCCTTAAAGCAATTCCAGGAAAAGTGTGAAGCGGTTTTGCGTCCGCAATCGCGTCAACATAAAGAGATAGGGCAGCTTGCCGTTCCGCGAGCTGATCTATGGTGTGGGTTGTCTGCGCGCCGGGCGATTGACGATGATCAGCCCGGTGGCAATCAGGCCGAGCGCCAGGAAAATCCTGGTCGTCGGCAGCTCGCCCAACAGCACCGCGCCGCACAGGACGCCGAACACCGGCGACAGAAAGGCGAAGCTCGACAAGCCGGCTGCCGGATAGCGCGTGAGCAGCCAGAACCACAACACATAGGTGAAGGCGACGATATAGATAGACTGGAACAGCAGCGCCAGTGTCGGCAGGACAGCAAGCGCGCGGATGGGTGGGCCGGCGAAAGGCATCACCAGCAGGCCGACGACGGCGGCGCCGGCCAGCTGATAGAGCAGCAGTTTCTCCGCGCGCGTGTCGACCAGCCTCGATCGTTTGATGACGATGCTGGTCGCCGCCCAGAGAATGCCCGAGCCGAGACTGAGCAGATCACCGGTCAGTGTCGCGCCGCTGCCGGCAGTGATGCCGTCGGAGAAGACCGCCGCCAGACCGCAGAAGGCGAGAACAAGGCCACCGAGCTTGCGCGCATTGATACGCTCGCCAAGCAGGAAATGTCCGCCGATCAGCACCCAGAACGGCATGGTGTTGACCAGGAGCGTGTTGCGGGCAACGGTCGTGTATTCGAGGCCGATATAGAGACACAGGAACTCGACGCCGAAGAGCACGCCGACGACGATACCGGCGGCCAGCGTCCGATCCGCTTCGAAGAGCTTGATGCCGCGCAGCCGGCACCAGACGAACACGCAGGCTCCCCCGATGAGCGAACGTGCGATCGAGACGAAGACAGGGTCGTAGCCGGAGTATGACACCTTGGCGGCGACATAGTTCAGGCCCCAGGAAAAGGTCAGCCCGACCATGATGGCCGCCGCGGCCATGTCGACTGCATCGCGGCGATCCAATGCGGGGGCGACAGCCAAGTCAGTCTTCCGCGCTCTGGTCGTCGAAGCCGATCAGGTTCCAGCTCTGGCGCATATGCGGCGGCATCGGCGCCGTGACGTCGATGACGCCGTGGTCCGGATGCGGGATGATGATGCGGCGCGCATGCAGGTGCAGGCGGTTTTGAATGCCGCCCGGGAAATCCCAGTTGGTATCGGCCTCGAAATATTTGGGATCGCCGATGATCGGGCAACCTATGTAGGCGGCGTGAACGCGAAGCTGGTGCGTGCGGCCGGTATAGGGCTCCATCTCCAGCCAGGTCATCGTCTGCGCCGCCTGCTCAATGACACGGTAGTGGGAGACGGCGTGGTCGGCGCCCTTCTCGCCATGCGCGGCTACGCGCACGCGGTCGCCATCTTCCGTGGGCTCCTTGATGAGCCAGGTCGAGATCTTGTCCTCGCGCTTGGGCGGCACGCCCTTGACAAGCGCCCAGTAGGTTTTCTTGGTCTCGCGCGCGCGGAACGCTTCCGAAAGCTTCATCGCCGCAAGACGGGTGCGGGCAACCACCAGCACGCCGGACGTGTCGCGGTCGAGGCGATGGACGAGGCGCGGCTTCTCGCCCTTCTTGTTGCGCCAGGCCTCCAGCATGTCGTCGACATTGCGGGTGACGCCTGAGCCGCCCTGCACGGCGAGCCCCGCCGGCTTGTTGAAGACGAAGACTTTCGGGTCCTCATGCAGAAGCATCTTGGCGAGCACGTCGGCATCGCCCTGGTTGCGGATCGAGTGGCCGGTGAGCGGCGCATCGCCCTTCTTATCGACATCGAGCGGCGGAACGCGGACAGACTGGCCGGGCTCCACACGCGTGTCGGCCTTCACCCGGCCGCCATCGACGCGGATTTGCCCCGACCGAAGCAACTTCTGCAGATGGCCGAAGCCGAGGCCCGGATAATGGACCTTGAACCAGCGGTCGAGCCGCATGCCCGCCTCGCCGGCCTCAACCGTGATCTGTTCAACACCCGCCATGACTTTGCTTTTCCATTCGAAAGCGGCGCCATAGCACTAAGGCGGACAGGTTGCGAGCCAAAGGCCCAACAAAGCGCGATAATTACCCCAACGTCGTCTGATCAACTGCCCGAAGGCGTAAGCACCGCGCAGACCGTCGAGCGCGTCAGGAAGCGCTTCTCGCGACCATTGTCGAGCGAGAACATGCCGCCCCTGCCCTTCACCACGTCGATGATGAGGTCGGTGTGCTTCCACGCCTCATATTGAGAGGCGCTGATATAGACCGGCGTATCGCCGATTTCGCGCAATTTCACGTCATTGTCGCCGATCATGAACTCGCCACGCGGGTAGCACATCGGCGAGGAGCCGTCGCAGCAGCCGCCGGATTGATGGAACAGAATCGGGCCGTGATCGGCGATGATCTCGGCAAGCAGCGCCTCGGCCTCCGGCGTGGCCGACACCTTGCCCAATGAAGGCTTATCCATCAAATCCTCCTCGACTGACGGGAGGACGCGGGTGGGCCGCGCCCTCCTCTTCGCCCTGGGAGGATCAGAAGAAGCCGAGCTTCTTCGGGCTGTAGCTGACCAGCATGTTCTTGGTCTGCTGATAGTGGTCGAGCATCATCTTGTGCGTCTCGCGGCCGATGCCGGACTGCTTGTAGCCGCCGAAGGCGGCATGCGCCGGATAGGCGTGATAGCAGTTGGTCCAGACACGCCCGGCCTGGATGGCGCGGCCGAAGCGGTAGCAGCGGTTCGCGTCGCGGCTCCATATGCCGGCGCCGAGGCCGTAGAGAGTGTCGTTGGCGATCGACAGCGCCTCGTCATCGTCCTTGAAGGTCGTCACGGACACGACGGGTCCAAAGATCTCCTCCTGGAAGATGCGCATCTTGTTGTTGCCCTTGAACACGGTCGGCTTGATGTAGTAGCCGCCGGCGAGATCGCCCGGCAGATGGTTCTGCTCTCCACCGGTCAGAACTTCGGCGCCTTCCTGGCGGCCGATGTCGAAGTAGGACAGGATCTTTTCCAGCTGCTCGCTCGAGGCCTGCGCGCCGATCATGGTGGCGGGATCGAGCGGATCGCCCTGGACGATCGCCTCGACACGCTTCAGCGCGCGCTCGATGAACTTGTCGTAGATCTTCTCATGCACCAGCGCGCGGCTGGGGCACGTGCAGACCTCGCCCTGGTTGAGCGCGAACATGACGAAGCCCTCGATCGCCTTGTCGAAGAAATCGTCGTCTTCCGCCGTCACATCCTGGAAGAAGATGTTGGGCGACTTGCCGCCAAGCTCGAGCGTCACCGGAATGAGGTTGTGGCTGGCATATTGCGAGATCAGGCGGCCCGTGGTCGTCTCGCCGGTGAAAGCGATCTTGGCGATGCGGTTCGACGAGGCGAGCGGCTTGCCGGCCTCAAGGCCGAAGCCGTTGACGATGTTGAGCACGCCTTCTGGCAAGAGGTCACCGATGAGGTCGGCCCACAGCATGATCGTGGCGGGTGTCTGCTCGGCGGGCTTCAGCACCACGCAATTGCCGGCGGCGAGCGCCGGCGCCAGCTTCCACACCGCCATCAGCAACGGGAAGTTCCACGGAATGATCTGACCGACAACACCGAGCGGCTCATGGAAATGGTAGGCGACGGTGTCGTGGTCGATTTCGGAGATCGAGCCTTCCTGGCTGCGCAGCACGCCGGCGAAATAGCGGAAATGGTCGATGGCCAGAGGCAGGTCGGCGGCGGTCGTCTCGCGGATCGGCTTGCCATTGTCCCAGGTCTCGGCGAGCGCCAGCAGGTCGAGATTGTCTTCCATGCGATCGGCGATGCGGTTGAGGATCAGCGCGCGAGCCGCGGGGCTGGTCTTGCCCCAGGCGTCCTTGGCCTTGTGGGCGGCATCAAGCGCGGCCTCGATGTCATTTGCGTCCGACCGGGCAATTTCGCAGAGCGGCCGGCCGGTGACCGGCGAGATGTTGTCGAAATATCTGCCGGAGAGCGGCGCCGCCCATTTGCCGCCGATAAAGTTGTCGTAGCGCTTGGCGAAAGGAACCTTGGCCGTACGCGAGAATTCCACCTTGTTCATCACTGCCTCCCAATGAGCACGCCGCGGGATGCGGCGCTATGGGAGGAAGGGTTGCGGATCGGCACTGGCTTGTCAGCCCGGGGCTGGATGATCGTGGCGCCCGACTGTCGCAGAACTGCGACAGTCCGGTCTGCAATCAATGCGGGCGGCGAATGTCGAAGCGGGCGAGCTTGCGATGCAGGGTGGCGCGGGAGATGCCGAGGTTCTGCGCGGCGGCCGAGACGTTGCCGCCGGCGCGCGCCAGCGCCCGCTGAACCACACCGCGCTCGGCATCGTCCAAATCCTCAGCGGTCTTTGCGCAGTCGCCGAGAATATCGGTGGCAAGCAGTCCTCTCGCCAGCGCTTCCCGCGTTATGCCGAGACCAAGACGGGCAGAGCGCGTCGCGCCGATCACAAGATCATCCGAATCGACCGCTATCAGCGCACCGGCGCTGCGCTCGGTGACGGGTGCGAGCAAGATGCGGGCACCCGAAAACACCATGCTGAAATTTTCCGCTTCGATCCGGCGCGCGGCGTCGCCGACGGCGACCGCGATGAGCTGGACAAAGCCCTCGGTCAGGTCCGACCGGCAGGACGAGACATCGAGCGCCGCCGCCAGATTGCCTTCATGGTCATAGACCGGAGCCGTGGTGCAGCTCAGCAGCGTGTTGCGGGAGAAGAAATGCTGATCGCGGTGGATGGTCAGAGCGCGCTGGTCGGCGATGCAGGTGCCGATGCCGTTGGTGCCTTCGCTGTCCTCGCTCCAGACGGTGCCGGTCCACAGGCCCCATTCATCGAATGTCTCGTCGTCCGCGACAGCGCCCCGTCGCTCCACCGGGATGCCGTCGCGATCCGCCAGCATGACGCAGCAGCCGACGCCGCCCACGGCGAGATAGAGCCGATTGAGGCTGGGTTCGGCCGCGCGGATCAACCGCTCCATGCGCTGTCTCGTGAGCCTGAGCTCGCCTTCGGTCAGTCGCCGCGGCGCCGTGCGTGCTGCGGGGTCCAGGCCGTGCAATTGGAGGGACCGCCGCCACGAAGCGACGACCGCCGAATGGGCTGCATCGCTCTTGGCGACCGAGGCCTGGACCTGGTCCGCGTGCACGGCTGGTTGCCGTCCAATCAACCTAATCCTCCCGGTGAGCGGAACCTCCTGCCGCTCCGTCATCATGCTCGCTGGAATATTTCCAGTTGCGGGTCAGCTTTCGATAGAACGCCGGCCGGAACGCGTATTTGATCTTGCGCAATTCCCGACGAAAAATCGCTACGCGTGTCCTGGAGCCGCGCTGGAGTCCTAAAGGTCGCGGTTCGTCCGCGCCATTGGACGTTGGTTTAAGGCCGATTGAGGCGAGGTTCGGCCGTGGTCAGTTGGCGGCCGCCTTCGGCTTGGACGAGCCGATCATCTTCCAGTTCTTGTAGAAGACAGAATTGATACGCTCCACGCTGACGGAGACGATGGCGAGAAGGCCCGCGATCAGCCTGGGAAACGGAGACGGCCGGATGATATCGACGAAGACGCAGTAGCGGCGGCCGTCATATTCGTTGACCGAGCGGTGGAACAACGTGTCGTCGAAGATGAACAGCGGATTGTCGTACCAGTAGTTCTTCTTGCTGCCGCACTGGACGAAGATCTCGGCCTTGACCGGTATCAGATTGTAGAGGATGCGCAGGCTGAGCCTGAGCGGACCGAAATGCCAGGACGTCGATTCGCGCTTGCTGAAAACGGATACCGCGATCGTCTTGATGTATTTGTAATCCTTGTTGAATTCGGGGACGTTGTCGATCTTGTGCTTGCCGTACCACTGGTAGACATACATGCCGCGGCGGCCGGCGCCGAAATTGGCATCGATATCGGCGATGATCTCGTCCTTGCGCGCCTTGAAAACGCCCAGCACCTCGTTGATCTCGCGCTGATAGTCCTCGGGGAACTGCTCGGGCTTCCAGACGCCGGGGTTGCGGTAGCTGAGAAGGTCGACGATCAGGTTGAACGGCGACAACAGCCAGGTGAACAGGCCGTTGCCGAGGAAGTAGCGCTCGAACAGGTTCTGGTTCTTCTGGTCGTTGCGCATGACATCGATCAGGCCGCAGACGACCCAGATGGTGGTCAGGATCGGGATGAAATAGAAGGCGAGCGCGAGAACCACGACGGCGATGGCGGCCTTGCGGAGCGTCTTGACGGTTTGCTTTGTCATTGTCATTCGCGCGGGAGCGCGATCCTGTTCCATGGGACAACATCACGGCGACCCCCGCCAGCCGTGCGTCTTGATAGGATTTTTTGTTTCCCGGCACAATGCCACAGCAGGTGTGGTCCACCACAACGCGGCTTCGCTCGACGCGCGCCGACCGCGGGCCGCGGAACTCAGCTGTTCCGTTCGCCGCGCAGCTTTGCCCAGTATTCCAGCCGCTTGCGGATATCGCGCTCGAAACCGCGTTCCGGCGGATCGTAGAAAGTGCGCCGGCCCATCTTCTCCGGAAAATAGTCCTGTCCCGAAAACGCCTCCGGCTCATCATGGTCGTAGCGATAGCCGGCGCCGTAATCCTCCTGCTTCATCAGCTTGGTCGGCCCGTTTAGGATATGCTTGGGCGGCAGCAGCGAGCCGAACTCCTTGGCTGCCGCGGTCGCGGCCTTGAAGGCAGTGTAGACGGCGTTCGATTTCGGCGCCGTGGCGAGATAAACGGCGGCCTGGGCAAAGGCGAGCTCGCCCTCTGGCGAGCCTAGATAGTCATAGGCGTCCTTGGCCGCATTGGCTACGACAAGCGCCTGTGGGTCGGCGAGCCCGATATCCTCCACCGCCATGCGCACGAGCCGGCGGCCGAGATAGAGCGGATCCTCGCCGGCATCGAACATGCGGGCGAGGTAATAAAGCGCGGCATCCGGATCGGAGCCGCGCACCGATTTGTGTAGCGCCGAGATCAGATTATAATGGCCGTCCTGGCCCTTGTCGTAGATGGGCGCACGGCGCTGGATGACGCGCTGCAGGCCTTCTGGCCCGAACACCTCGCCTTTCTTGGCGGCGCGCCAGACTTCCTCAGCCAGCGTCAGCGAGGCGCGGCCGTCGCCATCCGCCATGCGGATCAGCATGGCGCGCGCTTCTTCGTCGAGCGGCAGCGCCCTGCCCTCTGTTTCTTCCGCTCGCGCCAGCAGCTTGGCGATGCTGTCCTCGCCTAGCGAACGGAACACCAGCACACGCGCGCGCGACAGAAGCGCTGCATTGAGCTCGAAGGATGGGTTCTCGGTGGTGGCGCCGACCAGCACCACGGTGCCGTCTTCCATCACCGGCAAAAACCCGTCCTGCTGGGCGCGGTTGAAGCGATGGATCTCGTCGACGAAGAGCAGCGTCTGGCGGCCGTTGGAGCGCCTCAGCTTCGCCGCCTCGAAGACTTTCTTGAGGTCCGCGACGCCGGAAAACACGGCAGAGATCTGCTCGAAGGCAAGGTTGGTCTCGCCGGCGAGCAGCCGCGCCACTGTCGTCTTGCCGGTGCCGGGGGGACCCCAGAAGATCATCGAGCCGAGTGAGCCCGAATCGATCAGCCTGGTCAGCGCGCCGTCAGGTCCGGTCAGATGCTCTTGCCCGACGACCTCGCCGAGGTTTTTTGGGCGCAACCGATCGGCCAGCGGCCGCCCGGGCGGCGCCTTTTCCGGCTCATCGGAACTGAACAGATCTGCCATGCAAGTCTTTTGTTTGAACGCGGTTCCGCTCGTTTTAGAGCACGATCTTGTCCGAATGCCGGTCCCCGCTTTTTGCTACGCGGGCCTCCAGTTCGGGATCATGCTCTAAATGGGCAGATCGCCTCAATAACGCAACACCTGGCGCAGTATCTGCCCGCCGCGCTCGACGGTAAAGCGCCACCAGCGCGTGTCCTGCTGGGCAACCTGCGCCAGCATCGCCGCGGTCTCGATGGTGGTGCCGTTCACCTCGCGCACGATATCGCCCGGCTGGAAACCGAAATCGGCGGCCGGCGAATCGCGGCTGATATCGATGACGGTGACGCCCTTGAGGTCAGTGCGAAGGCCAAGCCGCTGGGCAAGCCTGGGCGACAGTTCCGCCACCTTGGCGCCGGAAAAGGGACTGCGGCCACGCAAAGTGACCTCGCTGGGCTTGGCGCCTTCCGGCGCGCGCTCCAGCGGAATCTCCAACGTCGCCTGCTGCCCCTTGCTCAACACGGCGAAGGTCGCCTTGGTGCCGATCGACAGCGTCGCCATGCGGTAGTCGAGCGCCTCGATGCTTTCGACCGGCGTATTGTTGAGCGACAGGATGACGTCGCCAGGCTTCAGGCCGGCCTTGCCGGCAGGCCCGGCGGCGTCCACGGACGACACCAATGCGCCGGTGGGTTTCTCCATGCCGAGCGACTCTGCGATCTGCGGCGTCACCAGTTCGAATTCCGCTCCGATATAGGGACGCTCGAAGAAGTCGAGCCCGGCCTTGGCGGCGTCGGCGAAGGCGCGCACCATGTTCGAAGGAATGGCGAAGCCGATGCCGATCGAACCGCCGCTGCGGCTGTAGATGGCCGTGTTGATGCCGACCAGCTGGCCGCCCATGTTGATCAGGGCGCCGCCGGAGTTGCCGGGATTGATGGCGGCATCGGTCTGGATGAAATAGCCCGAATCCGAAACACCGATATGGCTGCGGGCGAGTGCCGAGACAATGCCGCTGGTGGTGGTCTGGCCGACACCGAACGGATTGCCGATGGCGAGCACAAGGTCGCCGACCTCAAGCGCGTCGGAATCGCCGATGGCAATCACCGGAAACGGCTTGTCGGCCGAGATCTTGAGCACCGCGAGATCGAGCGTCTCGTCCTTGAGCATGACCTTTGAGGTGAACTCGCGCCCGTCGGCGGTCGCGACCTTCACCTCGTCAGCATCCTTGATGACGTGGAAGTTGGTGACGATCACGCCGCTCGGATCGACCAGCACGCCGGAGCCCAGCGAGGACTGGGCGCGCGGCTGGGCACGGCCGAAGAACTCCTCGAAGAAGGGATCGCCTTCGAAGGGCGACGTCACCTTTGCGGTCTGCGAAGCATAGACATTGACGACGGCCGGCGCCGTCTGCTTGACCAGCGGCGCGAAGGAGAGCTGCACCTCCTCGCGGCCGAACGGCACGCGCTTGTCGGGGCCGGACGTGCCGTTCTCGCCTTCGACGCCATGCAACAGATCGGTCAGCACGTCGGAGAGGCCCGGATCGGCCGGCTTGGCGGCGTCCTCGGCAAAAGCCTGTCTTGCGGCCGGTGCCGCGGCGAAGACCGCCAGCGCGGCAACAAGAAACAGTCGTTTGAGGTGCATTCTCGAATCCCTCCAGATAGGGCGCCATTGTCTCGACGAATGTGCAGAATGAAAGGCTAATGCGATGAAATCGAATTATTTTCAGCCAGTAACCGGCTATAGCTGCATCTGCAATCGGGCATTGTGATCCGTCTGATGAAAAAACAGCTCGCTTCCTTCCGCGATTTCTTGGCAACCGGAATCCTGGGGCCGCTCTCCCCTGAGATGAAGATGATCGATGTTGCGAAGGTGCTTGGCACGCCCGACGATTGGAACGTCGATGATGGTGATGACGTTCCACTCTATCGGTCCTTCGGCAAAGTGGAGATTTCGTTCGACATCGCCGCTCCCTACCGGATGAACTGGTTTCAGGTCGAGTGCGCGGCCCAACTCAAGGGCAAATTCGAGCGTGTGACGGAACGGCTAAAGCTGTCCTTGGACAAATTCAATGGAAAGACAAAACCCTCGGAATTTCTCACGGCCGGCCTCTGGGACCTCAAGCGCACGATTGTCTACTACGCCGCGTTGAGCGATGATATCCTGCTGAACATTTGCGCAGGCGGCATTCAGATACACTTTCAGGTCGACACATCATTCATAGATGATGGTGACGCAGTCAGGCATCTGGAGGAAGCAAAGCTGGGTCAGCTTTTGCGAGATATCGATCCTCGGACCAAGGTCGACAGCATCTATTCATATCCGCAACCTGCCACCGAGGACGTGCCAGGGGTCTTCAATTGGTGCTGGCTGACGGGCCATGACTATTTGCATATTCTCGGATAGCGCCTCGCACAGGAACGAAAAAGGGGCCCGCAGGCCCCCTTGAAGTCATTGATGCGCTTGACCTCAGGCGGCCGCGACTTCCTCGTTGGCGCCCTCAGCCTCTATGCGGGCGCGGTCGGCGGCGCCCTTGGCCGAGGTATCGCGATCGACGAATTCGATCACCGCCATCGCGGCGTTGTCGCCCTTGCGGAAGCCCGCCTTCATGATGCGCAGATAGCCGCCATTGCGGGTGGCGTAGCGCGGGGCGATGGTCTCGAACAGTCGCTTGACGACGCCTTCATTGCCGATCTGCGCGATCACCTGGCGGCGGGCGTGCAGGTCGCCGCGCTTGCCGAGCGTCACGAGCTTCTCGACGATCGGACGCAGGTCCTTCGCCTTCGGCAAGGTGGTGACGATCTGCTCGTGCTCGATCAGCGACACGGCGAGATTGGCGAACATCGACTTGCGGTGGCTGATGCTGCGGGCGAAACGACGGCCTTTGAAACCGTGGCGCATGGCTCTTTTCCTTCTTCAGTTGTTCAAGAGGCCACGGCCTCTGATGGTTTTCCGCATGACCGTCGGATCGAGCGGCTCTCGCCGCCGATCCTTGGAATTCATGCTCAATATTGGTCTTCGTAACGCTTGGCGAGGTCTTCGATGTTTTCCGGCGGCCAGTCCGGCACTTCCATGCCGAGATGGAGGCCCATGGCCGCCAGCACTTCCTTGATCTCGTTCAGCGACTTGCGGCCGAAGTTCGGGGTGCGCAGCATCTCGGCTTCGGTCTTCTGGATCAGGTCACCGATGTAGACGATGTTGTCGTTCTTCAGGCAGTTGGCCGAACGCACCGAAAGCTCGAGCTCGTCGACCTTCTTGAGCAGCGCCGGGTTGAAGGCGAGCTCGGTGACGGCCTCGGTGGCGACTTCCTTCTGCGGCTCGTCGAAGTTGACGAACAGGCCAAGCTGGTCCTGCAGGATGCGGGCGGCGAAAGCGACCGCGTCCTCTCCCGAAATCGAGCCGTTGGTCTCGATCGTCATGGTCAGCTTGTCATAGTCGAGAACCTGGCCCTCGCGGGTATTCTCGACCTTGTAGGAGACCTTCTTGACCGGCGAATAGAGGCTGTCGACCGGGATCAGCCCGATCGGCGCGTCCTCGGCGCGGTTGCGCTCGGCCGGCACATAGCCCTTGCCGGTGTCCACGGTGAACTCCATGCGGATCTCGGCGCCCTCGTCCAGCGTGCAGATCACGTGGTCGGGGTTGAGGATTTCGACGTCGCCGACCGTCTGGATGTCGCCGGCGAGCACGGCGCCCGGGCCCTGCTTGCGCACGACCATGCGCTTGGGGCCATCGCCTTCCATGCGGATGGCGATTTCCTTGATGTTGAGCACGATGTCGGTCACGTCCTCGCGCACGCCGGCGATGGACGAGAATTCATGCAGCACGCCGTCGATCTGCACGGCGGTCACAGCCGCGCCGCGCAGCGAAGACAGAAGCACGCGCCGCAGCGCGTTGCCCAGCGTCAGGCCAAAGCCGCGTTCGAGCGGCTCGGCCACCAGCGTGGTCAGCGTCTTCTTCTTCGACGAGAACTCGATCTTGTTCGGCTTGATCAGTTCCTGCCAGTTTTTCTGGATCATAAAAGTCTTCCTTCCTTTGCCCCGCCACCATCCAATCGTGGCGGGCGACACGGAAAACCGCGGAGGAACGCCTTGGCGTTCGCGCGGCGTTTAAAAATCAGACGCGGCGCTTCTTGCGCGGGCGGCAGCCATTGTGCGGGATCGGCGTCACGTCACGGATCGAGGTGATGGTGAAGCCCGCCGCCTGCAGCGCGCGCAGCGCCGATTCACGACCGGAGCCGGGTCCGCAGACCTCGACCTCGAGCATGCGCATGCCGTGTTCCTGCGCCTTCTTGGCGACGTCCTCGGCAGCCATCTGCGCTGCGAACGGGGTCGACTTGCGCGAACCCTTGAAACCCTGGGCACCGGCCGACGACCAGGCGATCGAATTGCCCTGCGCGTCGGTGATGGTGATCATGGTGTTGTTGAAGGTCGAATTGACGTGGGCAACGCCCGACGAAATGTTCTTGCGTTCGCGACGGCGAACACGAGCGGCTTCCTTGGCCATGGTATTCCTTTCAGTTGATCTCTACACCGCCGTAATGCCAGCGGCTCCACCTTGGAAAAGCGAGTAGTGAGTAGGGAATAGCGAATAGGGTCCCCTACTCGCTAACCGCTGCTCGCTATTCGCTCAATTACTTCTTCTTGCCGGCGATCGCCTTGGCCGGGCCCTTGCGGGTGCGGGCGTTGGTATGCGTGCGCTGGCCGCGGACCGGCAGCGAGCGACGGTGACGTAGGCCGCGGTAGCAGCCGAGGTCCATGAGCCGCTTGATGTTCATCGAGACTTCGCGGCGCAGGTCGCCTTCGACCTGGTAGTCGCGGTCGATCGTCTCGCGGATCTGCAGCACTTCCGCGTCGGTCAGCTGGTTGACGCGGCGGTCCGCCGGGATGCCGACCTTGTCGACGATCTCCTGGGCAAACTTCTTGCCGATGCCGTGAATGTACTGAAGCGCGATGACGACGCGCTTGTTGGTCGGAATGTTGACGCCGGCTATACGAGCCATTTTCTTCTCTTTCTCCATTTGGGCCGGACGAGCCGGCGCTGTCGAAGTTGCCCCGCGTCCGGTGGAGGCCGGCCCTTGCGGGAGTTTCCTGGTTCAAAGCGGATGCCTTGCCCGCAAGGGCAAGCAAAGTCCATGCCTGATAGGAAGACGGGCCGCCATACCCCAACGGCCCACTCCAGTCAAGCGCAATCGTTAATCGTCGCCAAGCGCTATCTTTAGTTGTCGGCCCGGTCTACTTCACCGCGGCCGCGAGCACCTTGCCGATCTCGGCGGTCACGGCATCGATACTGGCCATGCCGTCGACGGTCTTGAGCTTGCCCTTGGCGTAGTAATAGCCGGTCAGCGGCGCCGTCTTCTTGTAGTATTCGCGCAGGCGTTCCTCGAACACCTCCGGGTTGTCGTCCTTGCGCACAGGCTGGCCGGCGGCCTTGGCGTCCTCGGCGCGTTTGACGATTCGGCCAACCAGCGCCTTGTCGTCGACGACGAGCTCTATGACGGTGTCGAGCGCTATGCCGCGTTCGGCAAGCATGGCCTCGACCGCGTCGGCCTGGACCAGCGTGCGCGGATAGCCGTCGAGGATGAATCCCTTGGCGCAATCCGGCTGATCGATACGCTCGGCGACGATGGCGTTGACGATCGCATCCGAGACCAGCTCACCGGCATCCATCACCGCCTTGGCACGCTTACCGACCTCGGTTCCGGCCTGGACGGCGGCACGCAGCATGTCACCCGTCGAGAGCTGGGGGATGCCGTGTTTTTCAACCAGTCTTTGTGCTTGTGTCCCCTTGCCCGCTCCTGGCGGCCCAAGCAAAATCAGCCTCATCTGCTCCTCTTCCCCCCGCGCAACTTCGACTTCTTGATCAGGCCCTCATACTGGTGCGCGATCAGGTGACCCTGAATCTGCGCCACCGTATCGAGCGTGACACTGACCACGATCAGAAGCGATGTGCCACCGAGGTAGAAAGGTACGCCAGTCGCCGAAATCAGGAACTCCGGCAGCAGACAGACCAGCACCAGGTAAATGGCGCCGATGACGGTTATGCGCGTCAGAACATAGTCGATATAATCGGCGGTACGCTCGCCCGGACGATAGCCCGGGATGAAGCCGGAGTGCTTCTTGAGCTGGTCGGCCGTGTCCTTCGGGTTGAAGACGATCGCCGTGTAGAAGAAGGCGAAGAAGATGATCATGCCCGCATAGAAGATCATGTAGAGCGGCTGGCCGTGGCCGAGCGAGGCGAGGATCGTGCTTGCCCAGGCCGGCAGGTTGGTCGCCTGCGAGAAGCCCGCCACGGTCGCCGGCAGAAGCAGCAGCGAGGACGCGAAGATCGGCGGGATGACGCCGGAGGTGTTGAGCTTCAGCGGCAAATGCGAGGTATCGCCCTGGAACATGCGATTGCCGACCTGGCGCTTCGGATACTGGATGAGCAGGCGCCGCTGCGCGCGTTCGAAGAAGACGATGAGCGCAATGACGATGATGGCCAGCACGATGATCGCGAGGATGAGGCCCGTCGACAGCGCGCCGGTACGGCCGAGTTCCAGCGTGCCGGAGATCGCGCGCGGCAGGCCCGCGACGATGCCGGAGAAGATGATCAGCGAAATGCCGTTGCCGATGCCGCGCGCGGTGATCTGCTCGCCGAGCCACATCAGGAACATGGTGCCGCCGACGAGCGTGACGACTGTCGAGATGCGGAAGAACATGCCGGGATCGTTGACGATGCCGTTGCCGCCCTCGAGGCCGATCGAAATGCCGTAGGCCTGGATCAGCGCCAGGAGCACGGTGCCGTAGCGCGTGTACTGGTTGATGACCTTGCGGCCCTGCTCGCCTTCCTTCTTCAGCGTTTCCAGCGACGGGATGACCGAGGTCATCAGCTGCATGATGATGGAGGCGGAGATGTAGGGCATGATGCCCAGCGCGAAGATCGCCATGCGCTGCACGGCGCCGCCGGCGAACATGTTGAACATGCCGAGCACGCCCTTGCTCTGCGAGGAGAAGGCCTGGGCGAAAGCATCGGGGTTGATGCCGGGAAGCGGGATATAAGTGCCGAGGCGGTAGACGAGCAGCGCGCCGATGGTGAACCAGATGCGCTTCTTGAGATCCTCGGCCTTGGCGAAGGCCGCGAAATTCAGATTGGAGGCTAGTTGTTCAGCAGCCGAGGCCATGCCTGATTCTCCGCTAGAGCATGATGCCGAAAAATGTGGAACGGTTTTCGGACGACATCATGCTCTACTTCTTTGATTTCTACGTCGCGCTCGATGCCGCAGCTCAGGCGGCGCGTGTCACCGAAGCTCACGAGATAAGCTCGGGACCGTAAACATGCAAGCGGCCGCGTTGACGCGGCCGCCCAATTCATCCGGTCAAAGCGCGGTTCGACGGAATATGCGAAGTCATCCCGGCCGGCCGCGCTTCAAATCGCCGTTACTCGGCGGCGGCCGCTTCCGGCAGCTTCACCGAACCGCCGGCCTTCTCGATTTTCTCGATCGCGGCCTTGGAGGCGCCGGCGACGTCGAAGGACAGCTTGGCTTTGAGTTCGCCGTCGGAGAGCACGCGCACGCCGTCCTTGGCGCGGCGGATGACGCCGGCGGCAACCAGGGCCTCGGCCGTCACGGTCGCCTTGGCGTCGAGCTTCTTGGCGTCGATAGCAGCCTGGATGCGGGCCAGCGACACGACCGTGAAGCTCTTGGCGAAGATGTTGTTGAAGCCACGCTTCGGCAGGCGCCGGTAGAGCGGCATCTGGCCACCCTCGAAGCCGTTGATGGCAACGCCAGAGCGGGCCTTCTGGCCCTTGACGCCGCGACCGGCGGTCTTGCCCGAGCCGGAACCGATGCCGCGGCCGAGACGCTTCTTGGAGTGCGTCGCGCCGTCCTTGTCACGCAGATCGTTGAGTTTCATGTTTCTTCTCCTGCCCTTCCGTTCAGGCCTCGTCCACGACGCGGACGAGGTGCTGGACGGCGGCGATCATGCCGCGCACCGAAGGGGTATCTTCCAGCGTGCGCCGCTTGTGCATCTTGTTCAGGCCGAGGCCGACCAGCGTCGCGCGCTGCTCCTTCGGCCGGCGGATCGGGGAGCCGATCTGCTCGACGGTGATGGTCTTGGTAGCTTTCTTGGCCATGGTCGAAATCCCTGGTCAGCGTCGACTATTCTTCAGCCGCAACGGCGGTGCCGCGGCGGGCCTGAAGGGTCGAGTACTTGATGCCGCGCGCGGCAGCCACATCCTTCGGATGCATCTGGCTCTTCAGCGCGTCGAAGGTGGCGCGAACCATGTTGTAGGGGTTCGACGAACCCATCGACTTGGCGACCACGTCATGCATGCCGAGCGTCTCGAAGACGGCGCGCATCGGACCGCCGGCGATGATGCCGGTACCTTGCTTGGCGGCGCGCAGCAGAACGCGTCCGGCGCCCCAGCGGCCCTCGACGTCATGATGCAGCGTGCGGCCCGAACGCAGCGGCACGAAGATCATGTCGCGCTTGGCCGACTCGGTCGCCTTGCGGATCGCTTCCGGCACTTCGCGCGCCTTGCCGTGGCCGAAGCCGACGCGGCCCTTCTGGTCGCCGACGACGACGAGAGCGGCAAAACCGAAACGACGGCCGCCCTTCACCACCTTGGCGACGCGGTTGATGTGGACGAGCTTGTCCACCATGCCGTCGTCACGCTCTTCGCGCTCGCGGCCGCGGCCGCCTTCTCTACGTTCCTGTGCCATATCCTGTTCCTTGTTCTTTTCCGGAAGCACGGGTTGCTAATTACTGACGCCGCCTTTGGGTCGTCAGCGGCGAAAAATCAGAAGCTGAGACCGCCTTCGCGGGCAGCCTCGGCCAGCGCCTTGACGCGGCCGTGATAGATGTACGGGCCGCGGTCGAAGACGACTTCCTTGACGCCGGCCTTGGCGGCACGCTCGGCGATCAGCTTGCCGACAGCGGCCGCGGCTGCGGTGTCGGCGCCGGTCTTGAGCGAACCCTTGAGGTCCTTCTCCAGCGTCGAGGCGGCGGCCAGCGTGTGGCCGTTGGCGTCGTCGATCACCTGGACGTAGATGTTCTTCGAGGTGCGGTGCACCGAAAGCCTCGGACGCTCGCCGGCGACCTTCTTCAGCTGGCGGCGCACGCGCTGTGCGCGGCGCTGGATGGTTTCTTTGGGGCTTGCCATAATGTCAGTTCCTTGCCTTCAGAAAACGGGGGCAACCCTGTGCGGTAGGCCAAGCCTCCCGCGGCCGCTCCCCGCGGCGTTACACTTCTGCGGCTTGGCCCTTTTTCGAAAAGTCTGCAACTTCTCGGGGCCAGGCCTATTACTTCTTCTTGCCTTCCTTGCGCACGATGCGCTCGTCGGCATAGCGCACGCCCTTGCCCTTATAGGGCTCGGGACCGCGATATTCGCGGATCTCGGCGGCGACCTGGCCGACCTGCTGCTTGTCGATGCCCGAGACCGTGATTTCGGTCGGCTTCGGCACCGTGATGGTGATGCCCTGCGGCGTCTGATAGACCACGTCGTGGCTGAAGCCGAGCGCCAGCTGCAGGTTCTTGCCCTGCAACGCCGCGCGATAGCCGACGCCGGTGATCTCGAGCTTCTTCTCGAAGCCGTCCTTCACGCCCTGCAGGATGTTGACGATCTGCGTGCGCGACATGCCCCACTTGGAGCGGGCGGTCTTGGTCTGGTCGCGCGGCTCGACGGAGATCTCGTTGTTCTCCATCTTCACCAGCACTTCGTCGTTCACCACGAACTTCAGCTCGCCCTTGGGGCCCTTCGCCGTCACGGTCTGGCCGTTGACGGACGCGGTCACGCCTTGCGGCAGCGAAACGGGTTTCTTTCCGATACGAGACATTTTGTTGTCCTCGTCACTTCTTTCGTTTCAGGTTCCAGTTCCCGGGCGCGATCCCGAGAACCGAAGCCCATTCATCAATCTCTTGGCCGATCAGAAGATCTGGCAGAGGATTTCGCCGCCGACATTCTGCTCGCGCGCTTCATGGTCGGCCATGACGCCCTTCGGCGTCGAAAGGATGGCGATGCCGAGGCCGTTGGCGACGTGCGGGATCGACTTGGCCGAGACATAGACGCGACGGCCAGGCTTCGAGACGCGCTCGATCTCGCGCACAACCGGGGCGCCGTCGAAATATTTCAGCTCGATCTCGATTTCCGACTTGCCGTTTTCGAAGTCGGTCTGGCTGTAGTCGCGGATATAGCCTTCCGACTTCAGCACTTCGAGGACGCGGGCACGCAGACGCGAGGCCGGGGTCGAAACGCTCGACTTCTTGCGGCCATAGGCGTTGCGGATGCGGGTCAGCATATCGCCGAGAGGATCGCTCAATGACATCTCAGTGTCTCCTTACCAGCTCGACTTGACCAGGCCCGGGATCTGGCCGGTATTGCCCAGATCGCGAAGCGCGATACGCGAAAGCTTCAGCTTGCGATAGTAGGCGCGCGGACGGCCCGTCACCTCGCAGCGATTGCGGATGCGGATCTTGGCCGAGTTGCGCGGCAGCGCCGAAAGCTTCAACTGGGCGCGGAAACGCTCTTCCATCGGCTTGGACTGATCCATGATGATGGCCTTGAGCGCCGTGCGCTTGGCGGCGTACTGGTCGGCGAGCTTGCGGCGCCGGTTGTTCTTCTCGACTGAGCTGGTCTTTGCCATTTCAGAATGTTTCCTTTTTCGCTGCCGTTACTGGCGGAAGGGGAAGTTGAAGGCCTTGAGCAGCGCTCTTGCCTCGTCGTCCGTCTTCGCCGTCGTACAAACGATGACGTCCATGCCCCAGACCTGATCAACCTTGTCGTAGTTGATCTCCGGGAACACGATGTGTTCCTTGATGCCCATGGCGTAGTTGCCACGGCCGTCAAAGCTCTTCGGGTTCAGTCCGCGGAAGTCGCGAACGCGCGGCAACGCGATGTTCACGAGGCGGTCGAGGAACTCGTACATGCGTTCCTTGCGCAGCGTGACCTTGGCGCCGATCGGCATGTTCTCGCGCACCTTGAAGCCGGCAATCGAGTTGCGGGCGCGGGTGACGACGGCCTTCTGGCCGGCGATCAGCGCGAGATCCTCGGCCGCGACCGAGGGCTTCTTGGAGTCTGCGGTTGCTTCGCCGACACCCATGTTCAGCACGATCTTGTCGATGCGCGGAACCTGCATGTCGTTGTCGTAGCCGAACTGCTCCTGCATCGCCTTGCGGATGGTCTCGTTGTAGACCTTCTTGAGGCGCGGCTCGTTCTTGGCAGTTGCCTGCTTGGTTTCAGCCTTAGCCATTGATGACTTCTCCCGAACGCTTGGCGACGCGCACCTTCTTGCCATCCTTCTGGATGGTGAAGCCGACGCGGGTCGGCTTGCCGTCCTTGGGGTCGGCCAGCGCGATATTCGACAGGTGGATCGGCGCTTCCTTGGTGATGATCCCGGCCTCTTGCGACTGGGTCTGCTTCTGGTGACGGCGAATGAGGTTCACGCCGCGGACGACCGCGGTGTCTTCCTTCGGCTGCACCGACAGGACTTCGCCCGAACGGCCCTTGTCCTTGCCGGCAAGCACGACGACCTTGTCGCCTTTTTTGATCTTTTGCATTGGTCCGGCTCCTTACAGCACTTCAGGCGCGAGCGAGATGATCTTCATGTGGTTCTTGGCGCGCAACTCGCGCGGAACCGGTCCGAAGATACGGGTGCCGATCGGCTCTTTCTTATTGTCGACGAGAACGGCCGCGTTCTTGTCGAAACGGATCACGCTGCCGTCCGGGCGGCGGATGTCCTTGGCCGTGCGAACCACGACCGCCTTCATCACATCGCCCTTCTTAACGCGGCCGCGCGGAATGGCTTCCTTGATCGACACCACGATGATGTCGCCGACGGAGGCGTATTTCCGCTTCGAGCCGCCCAGCACCTTGATGCACATGACACGACGGGCGCCGGAATTATCCGCGACGTCGAGGTTTGTTTGCATCTGAATCATGACTGGCCGCCTTCTTCTTTTCTAACGGGACGGGTTCTTCACCCCTCCCCGGTCTGTCCAAAATTCGGTTCGTTCGCCCGGATCAAGCCTGATCCGAAGAGACGACAACCCAGCGCTTGTCCTTGGAAATCGGCTTCGATTCCTGGATGAACACCTGGTCGCCGACCTTGTGGGCGTTGTTCTCGTCGTGCGCCTTGTACTTCTTGGTCATGCGCACGGTCTTCTTCATCACGGGATGCGTGAAGCGACGCTCGACCTTGACCACGACCGTCTTCTCGTTCTTGTCGCTGACGACGGTGCCCTGCAGGATGCGCTTTGGCATGGTCTTAACCCTTCTTGGCCGCGGCTTTTTCCGCGGCGATGGTCTTGATGCGCGCGATGTCCTTGCGGACCTGCTTCACGCGCGCGGTCTTTTCGAGCTGGCCGGTGGCCTTCTGGAAGCGCAGGTTGAACTGCTCCTTCTTGAGAGCGGCCAGGTCGTCGGTCAGTTGATCCTGGGTCTTGGTCCGGATGTCTTCGGCTTTCATGATCGCCTGTCCTTATTCTGCGATGCGCTGCACGAAGCGCGTCTTGACCGAGAGCTTGGCGGCGCCGAGACGCAGCGCTTCACGAGCCGTCTCCTCGCTGACGCCGTCGATCTCGAACATGATACGGCCGGGCTTGACGCGCGCCGCCCAGTAGTCGACGGCGCCCTTGCCCTTACCCATGCGGACTTCGGTCGGCTTCGAGGTGACCGGCAGGTCCGGGAACACCCGGATCCAGACGCGGCCGGCGCGCTTCATCTCGCGGGTGATCGCGCGGCGGGCCGCCTCGATCTCGCGCGCGGTGACGCGGTTCGGCTCAAGCGCCTTCAGCCCGAAACCGCCGAAATCCAGGTTGGTGCCGCCCTTGGCGGCACCGTGGATACGACCCTTGAACTGCTTGCGGAACTTTGTGCGCTTTGGCTGCAGCATCGTTCTAACTCCAAATTCTCAAATGTCTCAGGCGTTCTCGCGACGGCGGCCGCGTTCGCGCTCACCGCCAGCACCGCCGCCGCCATGCGCGGCATCGCCTTCGGTTGCACGGCGCTCGGAAGCCATCGGGTCATGCTCGAGGATCTCGCCCTTGAACACCCACACCTTGACGCCGCAGATGCCGTAGGCTGTGTTCGCCTCGGCCGTGCCGTAGTCGACGTCGGCGCGCAGCGTATGCAGCGGCACGCGGCCTTCGCGGTACCACTCCATGCGCGCGATCTCGGCGCCGCCGAGACGGCCGGAGCAGTTGATGCGGATGCCTTCGGCGCCGAGACGCATGGCCGACTGAACGGCACGCTTCATGGCGCGGCGGAACGCGATGCGGCGCTCGAGCTGCTGGGCGATCGACTGGGCGACCAGCGTGGCGTCGATTTCCGGCTTGCGCACTTCAACGATGTTGAGGTGCGTTTCGGACTTCGTCATCTCGGTCAGCTTCTTGCGAAGCTTCTCGATGTCGGCGCCCTTCTTGCCGATGATGAGGCCCGGACGCGCGGCGTGGATGGTGACGCGGCACTTCTTGTGCGGACGCTCGATCACGACCTTCGAGATCGCGGCCTGCTTGAGTTCCTTCTCGAGATACTTGCGGATCTTGAGGTCCTCGTGCAGCAGCTGGCCGTATTCGCCGGTGTTCGCGAACCAGCGCGAATCCCAGGTACGGTTGATGCCGAGACGCAGCCCGATCGGATTGACTTTCTGGCCCATTATGCGGCCTCCCCTTTTTCCTCGACTTCACGAACGACGATCGTGAGGTGCGAGAACGGCTTTTCGATACGGCTGGCGCGGCCGCGGCCACGAGCGTGGAAACGCTTCATGACGATCGACTTGCCGACATAGGCTTCCGCCACGATCAGAGCGTCGACGTCGAGGTCGTGATTGTTTTCCGCATTGGCGATCGCCGATTCCAGCGTCTTCTTGACCGTGCCGGAAATCCGCTTGGCCGAGAATTCGAGGTCGGAAAGCGCTGTCGCGACCTTCTTGCCGCGGATCAGCGCGGCAACCAGGTTGAGCTTCTGCGGGCTGATGCGGATCGTGCGCAGAACGGCACGCGCCTCGTTATCAGCAAGCCTGCGCGGAGCTTTGGCCTTGCCCATGATTATTTCCTCTTCGCCTTCTTATCCGCGCCGTGACCGTAATAGGTCCGGGTCGGAGCGAATTCACCGAACTTGTGGCCGACCATGTCCTCGTTCACCGAGACGGGAACGTGCTTCTGGCCGTTGTAGACACCGAAGGTGAAGCCGACGAACTGCGGCAGGATGGTGGAGCGACGGCTCCACATCTTGATCACCTCATTGCGACCACCTTCACGAACCTTGTCCACCTTCTTGAGAAGGTAGCCGTCGATAAAGGGGCCTTTCCAAATCGAACGAGTCACTTGGCGTTACCTCTTCTTAGCTCTTGCGCTGATGACGCGAGCGCAGGATGAACTTGTCGGTCGCCTTGTTGGACCGCGTCTTCTTGCCCTTGGTCGGCTTGCCCCAGGGCGAAACCGGATGACGGCCACCCGAGGTGCGGCCTTCGCCGCCGCCATGCGGATGGTCGACCGGGTTCATGGCCACGCCGCGATTGTGCGGGCGCTTGCCGCGCCACACGGTGCGACCGGCCTTGCCGTCGTTGATGTTGCCGTGGTCGGGGTTCGACACGGCGCCGACGGTGGCCATGCAGGAGCCGTGCACGACACGCTGCTCGCCCGAGTTGAGGCGCAGGATCGCCATGCCCTGGTCGCGGCCGACGAGCTGGGCGTAACCGCCAGCCGAACGGGCGACCTGGCCGCCCTTGCCCGGCTTCAGCTCGATGTTGTGGACGATCGTGCCGACCGGCATCGAGGCCAGCGGCATCGCGTTGCCCGGCTTCACGTCGACCGCTTCGCCGGCCACGATCTTGTCGCCGGCAGCAAGACGCTGCGGGGCCAGGATGTAGGACAGCTCGCCGTCGTCATACTTGATCAGCGCGATGAAGGCGGTGCGGTTCGGATCGTATTCGATGCGCTCGACCGTGCCGACGACGTCGTACTTCTTACGCTTGAAGTCGATGATGCGGTACGAACGCTTGTGACCGCCGCCGATGAAGCGGGCCGTGATGCGGCCGTAGTTGTTGCGGCCGCCCGACTTGGTCAGGCCTTCGGTCAGGCCCTTGACGGGCTTGCCCTTGTAGAGGCCCGAGCGGTCGACGATGACCAGCTGGCGGGTGCTCGGCGTTACCGGGTTGAATTTCTTAAGTGCCATTGTCCTGTCCTCGCGGCCTTGCTCAGAGACCCGTCGCGACGTCGATCGACTGGCCGTCGGCCAGCGTCACAACCGCCTTCTTGACGTCGCCCTGGCGGCCAACGGTGCCGCGGAAGCGCTTGATCTTGCCCTTGCGGACGAGCGTGTTCACAGCCGTCACCTTGACGCCGAAGAGAGCCTCCACGGCAGCCTTGATTTCCGGCTTCGACGCCTTCTTGGCGACGTTGAAGACGACCTGGTTCTGCTCGGAAGCCATGGTCGACTTTTCGGTGATCGCCGGCGAGACAATCACGTCGTAGTGACGGAGGTCGGTCATTTAAAGCGCTCCTCGAGAGCCTCGACGGCGGCCTTCGAAAGGACCAGCGTGCCGCGGCGCAGAATGTCGTAGACGTTGATGCCCTGGATGGGCAGCACGTCGATGTTCGGAATGTTGGTCGCGGCCAGCTTGAAGTTCTGGTCAAGCTCGGCGCCACCGATGACCAGGGCGTTGGTCAGCCCCAGCGTCTCGAAATTCGCCACCAGCGCCTTGGTCTTGGCTTCGGTGAGCTTCAGCTCGTCGACGATGATCAGCGAAGCGCTCTTGGCCTTGGCCGAGAGAGCGTGCTTGAGGCCAAGCGCACGGACCTTCTTCGGCAGCTCGTGCTCATGGCTGCGAACGACCGGGCCGTGTGCCTTGCCGCCGCCGCGGAACTGCGGAGCGCGAGCCGAGTGGTGACGGGCGCGGCCCGTACCCTTCTGCTTGTACATCTTGGCGCCGGTGCGCGCGATTTCGGCGCGGCCCTTGGCCTTGTGTGTGCCCTGCTGCTTCTTGGCGAGCTGCCAGCGCACGACGCGCTGCAGGATGTCTTCGCGCGGGTCAAGGCCGAAAATCTCCTCGGAGAGTTCCACCTTGCCGGCGTCCTTGCCGCCCAGCGTTGTGATCTTGAGATCCATTATTCGGCTCCCTCAGTGGCCGGGGCTTCGTTCTTGGCGGCAGCGGCGCGGATCGCGGCCGGCTTCGGCGCATTGGCCGGCAGCGCAACCTTGGCGGCGTCGCGAACCAGGATCCAGGCGCCCTTGACGCCGGGAACCGCGCCGCGGATCAGGATCAGGCCGCGATCAGCGTCGGTCGAGACGACCTCGACATTCTGCGTGGTGACGCGGGTGTCGCCCATGTGGCCGGCCATCTTCTTGCCCTTGAACACCTTGCCGGGGTCCTGGCGCTGGCCGGTCGAGCCGTGCGTGCGGTGCGAGACCGAGTTACCATGCGTGGCGCGGCCACCGCCCATGTGGTGCCGCTTGATCACGCCCTGAAAACCCTTGCCGGTCGAGGTGCCGGTGACGTCCACCTTCTGGCCGGCGACGAAATGCTCGACGGTCAGCTCGGCGCCGACGTCGATCATGTTGTCGGCGGAGACGCGAAACTCGGCGACCTTGGCCTTCGGCTCGACGGAAGCGGCGGCGAAATGGCCGCGCATCGCCTTCGACGTGTTCTTCACCTTGGCAAGGCCAACGCCGAGCTGGACGGCGGTGTAGCCGTTCTTCTCCTGCGTGCGCTGGGCCACGACCTGGCAGTTCTCCATCTGGAGAACGGTGACGGGAACGTGTTCGCCGGCATCGTTATAGATGCGGGTCATTCCCACCTTCTTTGCAATCACACCTGAACGCATCGGTTCAATTCCTTTAGAGTTCCGGGCCAGGGGCACCGCCCCTTACCGCTCTCTCATTCCCTTAGAGCTTGATCTCGACGTCGACACCGGCGGCCAGATCGAGCTTCATCAAAGCATCGACCGTCTGCGGGGTCGGATCGACAATGTCGAGCAGCCGCTTGTGCGTGCGCATCTCGAACTGTTCGCGGCTCTTCTTGTCGACGTGGGGCGACCGGTTGACCGTGAATTTTTCGATCCGCGTCGGCAGCGGGATTGGGCCGCGGACGTTGGCGCCGGTGCGCTTGGCGGTCGACACGATTTCGCGCGTCGAGGCGTCGAGCACCCGGTGGTCAAACGCCTTAAGGCGGATGCGGATATTCTGTCCGTTCATGCGTCAATTCCTTGTTCTGGCGCGGCGCGGGCAGCTCCCGCGCCCGCGACAGATCGGTTTCAGTCCAAATTACTCTTTGATGGTGACGACGATGCCGGCACCGACGGTGCGGCCGCCTTCACGGATGGCGAAGCGCAGCTTCTCTTCCATCGCGATCGGCACGATCAGCTCGACGTCGACGGTGATGTTGTCGCCGGGCATCACCATCTCGGTGCCGGCCGGCAGCGTCACGATGCCCGTCACGTCCGTCGTGCGGAAGTAGAACTGCGGACGGTAGTTGGTGAAGAACGGCGTGTGACGGCCGCCCTCGTCCTTGGTCAGGATATAGGCTTCGGCCACGAACTTCTTGTGCGGCTTGACCGTGCCGGGCTTGGCCAGAACCTGGCCGCGCTCCACACCTTCACGGTCGACGCCGCGCAGCAGCGCGCCGATGTTGTCGCCGGCCTGGCCCTGGTCGAGCAGCTTGCGGAACATCTCAACGCCCGTGCAGGTCGTCTTGGTGGTCGGACGGATGCCGACGATCTCCAGCTCCTCGCCGACCTTGACCACGCCGCGCTCGACGCGGCCGGTCACAACCGTGCCGCGGCCCGAGATCGAGAACACGTCCTCGATCGGCATCAGGAACGGCTTGTCCAGCGGACGAACCGGCGTCGGGATATAGGCGTCGACCTGCGCCATCAGCTCGCGGATGGCGTCCTCGCCGATGGTCTTGTTGGAATCTTCCAACGCAGCCAGCGCCGAACCCTTGACGATCGGAATGTCGTCGCCGGGGAACTCGTTCTTCGACAGAAGCTCGCGAACCTCGAGCTCGACCAGCTCCAGCAGCTCGGCGTCGTCGACCTGGTCAACCTTGTTCAGGAACACCACGATCGAGGGAACGCCGACCTGGCGGGCAAGCAGGATGTGCTCGCGGGTCTGCGGCATCGGGCCGTCGGCGGCCGAAACCACCAGGATCGCGCCGTCCATCTGCGCGGCACCCGTGATCATGTTCTTCACATAGTCGGCGTGGCCGGGGCAGTCGACATGGGCATAGTGACGGTTGGCCGTCTCATACTCGACATGCGCCGTCGAGATCGTGATGCCGCGCGCCTTCTCTTCCGGTGCTGCGTCAATCTGGTCATAGCGCTTGTATTCGCCAAAATACTTCGTGATCGCCGCCGTCAGCGACGTCTTGCCATGATCGACGTGACCGATCGTGCCAATGTTCACATGCGGCTTGGTGCGCTCGAATTTACCTTTTGCCATGTGATCTCTCCAATCCTGCTTGCCCGTGCGGGCCTTGAATTAAGGTCTCGTGCAACCCGCTCGAGTTACGCGTATTTCTTCTGAACTTCCTGGGCGACCGCGGTCGGAACCGGCTCGTAGTGGTCGAACTGCATCGTGTACTGGGCGCGGCCCTGCGACATCGAACGCAGATTGTCGACGTATTTGAACATGTTGGCCAAAGGCACCATCGCATTGATGACGACGGCAACGCCGCGTGCTTCCTGACCCTGGATCTGGCCACGACGGCCGTTGAGATCGCCGATGACGCCGCCGACGTAATCTTCCGGCGTCACGACCTCGACCTTCATGATCGGCTCCAGAAGCTGCACGCCGAGGCGCGGAGCGGCTTCCTTGAAGCAGGCGCGGGAGGCGATTTCGAACGCCAGCACCGAGGAGTCGACGTCGTGGAAGGCGCCATCGACCAGCGTGGCCTTGACACCGATCATCGGGAAGCCGGCGAACGGGCCGGAACCCATGACGCTGTTGATGCCCTTCTCGACGCCCGGGATGTATTCCTTCGGAACCGCACCGCCGACGATCTTGGACTCGAACACGAACTCTTCGCTCTCGGTGTTCGGCTCGAAGATGATCTTGACGCGGGCGAACTGGCCGGTACCGCCGGTCTGCTTCTTGTGCGTGTAGTCCTGCTCGTGCGTGCGGGTGATCGTCTCGCGATAGGCCACCTGCGGGGCGCCGACATTGGCTTCGACCTTGAACTCGCGGCGCATGCGGTCGACGATGATGTCGAGATGCAGCTCGCCCATGCCGGCGATGATGGTCTGGCCGCTTTCCTCGTCGGTCTTGACGCGGAAGGACGGATCCTCAGCCGCCAGGCGATGCAGCGCGAGGCCCATCTTTTCCTGGTCGTTCTTGGTCTTCGGCTCGATGGCGATCTGGATGACCGGATCGGGGAATTCCATGCGCTCCAGGATGACCGGATGCAGCGGATCGCAGAGCGTGTCGCCGGTGGTCGTGTCCTTGAGGCCGGCCAGGGCGACGATGTCGCCGGCATAGGCTTCCTCGATGTCGGCGCGCGAGTTCGCATGCATCTGCAGCATGCGGCCGATGCGCTCCTTCTTGCCCTTCACCGTGTTGTCGAGCGAGGTGCCCTTGGTGAGCTTGCCCGAATAGATGCGGGCAAAGGTCAGCGAGCCGACGAACGGGTCGTTCATGATCTTGAACGCCAGCATCGACAGCGGCTCGTTGTCGTCGGCATGACGCTCGATCTCGGCGTCGGTCTTGGCATCGACGCCCTTGATGGCCGGCACGTCGATCGGCGACGGCAGGTATTCGACGACGGCGTCGAGCAGCGGCTGCACGCCCTTGTTCTTGAAGGCCGAACCGCAGAACATCGGGAAGAACTTGACCGCGATGGTGCCCTTGCGGATCAGCGCGCGGATCTCGTCATTCGACGGCATCTTGCCTTCGAGGTAATTCTCGAGCGCGGTCTCGTCCATCTCGACGGCGGCTTCGATCATCTTCTCGCGGTACTGCTCGGCCTTGTCCTTGAGGTCGGCCGGGATCTCGACGACATCCCAGGCAGCGCCAAGGGTCTCGTCACGCCAGACGAGCGCGTTCATCTCGACGAGGTCGACGACGCCCTTGAACTCGGTCTCGGCGCCGATCGGCAGCTGCATGACGACGGCCTGCGCGCCGAGGCGCGAACCGATCATTTCCTCGGAGCGGTAGAAGTCGGCGCCGATCTTGTCCATCTTATTGCAGAAGATCATGCGCGGCACGTGGTACTTGTCGGCCTGGCGCCACACGGTCTCGGTCTGCGGCTCCACGCCGGCGTTGGCGTCGAGCAGCGCGATGGCACCGTCGAGCACGCGCAGCGAACGCTCGACTTCGATGGTGAAGTCGACGTGTCCGGGGGTGTCGATGATGTTGAAGCGGCGCATCTTGCCGTCCCGACCCTTCCAGAAGGTCGTGGTCGCGGCCGAGGTGATGGTGATGCCGCGTTCCTGCTCCTGCTCCATCCAATCCATGGTGGCAGCGCCGTCATGGACTTCGCCGATCTTGTGCGACTTGCCCGTATAATAGAGGACGCGCTCGGTCGTCGTCGTCTTGCCGGCGTCGATATGCGCCATGATACCGAAATTGCGGTAGTCTTCGATCTTGTATTCGCGGGCCATGGGAGGTGCCTCTCAGTCTCGTTCGCGCTTTACCAGCGGTAGTGCGCGAAGGCGCGGTTGGCTTCCGCCATCTTGTGGGTGTCTTCACGCTTCTTGACGGCCGTGCCGCGGTTGTTGGCCGCGTCCATCAGCTCGCCCGAGAGGCGATCGACCATGGTGGTCTCGTTGCGGTTGCGCGCGGCGGCGATCAGCCAGCGGATGGCCAGCGCCTGACGACGCTCGGGGCGCACATCGACCGGAACCTGATAGGTGGCGCCGCCGACACGACGCGAGCGCACTTCCACATGCGGCGCGACATTGTCGAGCGCCTGATGGAAGACGGTGACCGGCTCCTGCTTGGTCTTGGCCTGGACCTGGTCCAGCGCGCCGTAGACGATGGTCTCGGCAACCGACTTCTTGCCGTCATACATGACGGCGTTCATGAACTTGGTGACGATCAGATCGCCGAACTTGGGGTCCGGATTGATCTCACGCTTTTCTGCACTGTGACGACGGGACATGGGAAACCCTTACTTCGGACGCTTGGCGCCGTATTTCGAACGACGCTGCTTGCGGTTCTTCACACCCTGCGTGTCGAGCACGCCGCGGATGATGTGGTAGCGGACGCCCGGCAGATCCTTGACGCGACCGCCGCGGATCATGACCACCGAGTGTTCCTGCAGGTTGTGACCTTCGCCGGGGATGTAGCCGATCACTTCAAAACCGTTGGTCAGGCGAATCTTGGCCACCTTGCGAAGCGCCGAGTTCGGCTTCTTCGGCGTCGTGGTGTAGACGCGCGTGCAGACGCCCCGCTTCTGCGGGTTCTGCTGCATGGCCGGGACCTTGTTGCGCTTCACCGGCGCCAGGCGCGGCTTGCGGATCAGCTGGTTGACGGTAGGCATTAAACCCTCTTGTCTCTCAATTCCGTGTCTGCCCTGTCAGGGGGCCGCTCAAAGCGTCATTTCCATACGCAAATTCGGGCAACACACCGCGTCTCGCGGTCCTGCCCGAACAAATTGCAGAGGAAGCGGAAGCCGCTTCATGCGCGCCGGAAATGTCTTTTCGCTCGTAAAACGAACCCTGTTTGAGGCAAACTCCAAAGCGTGTCGCTTCGGACAGGAGAGCCTCACATCGGTTCTGACAGGGCGGCTTCTACTCGCAAGCCTTCTAACCGTCAACCCCGGCCCGGCAAATATTGCGCCCAACGCGAAGCTGGGCAGCCATGCGGAAAACGCATGTAATTTTCTTGCGTCTTTTTTCAAGAGCGGGGAAGAAAGTGACCGGCTTTGCGCTGTCCTGTGGCCCGGCTTCGTGCCAAAAGGCGGCTTGCATCGGACAATCTCGGGGAAAACGAGGAATCAGCCCGTGAACGACAATGAAGAACGGCCGGTCACGATCATCACCGGACGGGTCTGGAAGAAAAAAGGCGGCAAGCCTGAAGGCGTTCATGTGATGCTTGTGGCGCCCGACGATGATTCTGCCGTGCGCCGCGCGCTCGAATCGCTTGCCGCCGAAGGTTACGCCGAGGCCGAGCTCGACCAGATCGGCGACATGGAGGGCGAGCCCGACGACGAGCCGCATCTGTCGGCCTATCAGGGCGCATTGGAGGGCGAGGTTTCGATCGTCACCTTTGAAGAGCCGATCTGAAAAGCGCAGCCAGCGTCATACTCGCCGGACAAACCTGCCCCGCCTAGACACCCCCTTTCATTCCTTGGAGTTCCCATGACCAGCAATCCCATCAAGCTCGGCATCGTCGGCGTGGGAAAGATCGTCCGCGACCAGCACCTGCCGGCGGTCGCCAAGGACGGCAACTATCAACTGACAGCGGCGGCCAGCCGCCACGGCAAGGTGGACGGCATTGCGAACTATCCCAGCATCGAAGCGATGCTTGCGGCCGAACCTGGCCTAGAGGCGGTCTCGCTCTGCATGCCGCCTCAGTTCCGTTACGACGCCGCGCGTACCGCGCTGGAAGCAAGGAAGCACGTGTTCCTCGAAAAGCCGCCGGGCGCCACGGTCAGCGAGGTCGAGCACCTCAAGGCGCTTGCCGAAAGGAACGGTGTCTCGCTCTTTGCCAGCTGGCATTCGCGCTACGCGCCGGCGGTGGAGGCCGCGCGCGCTTTCCTTGCGTCGGCCAGACTGACTTCGGCCGCCATCAACTGGAAGGAAGACGTGCGGCGATGGCATCCGAACCAGGAATGGATCTGGGAGCCGGGCGGCTTCGGTGTGTTCGATCCCGGCATCAACGCGCTGTCGATCGCCACACACATCTTGCCTGCGATGTTCATCACCTCGGCCGTGCTCGATTTCCCCGAGAATCGCGCAGCACCGGTCGCGGCGCATGTCGCCTTCCGCACGTCGACCGGCTTGCCGGTGACGATGGAGCTCGAATGGCTGCAGACCGGCCCGCAAAGCTGGGACATCGTCGCCGAGACCGACAAGGGCAGGATGGTGCTGTCGGGCGGCGGCGCCAAGCTCGCCGTCGACGGGCGCATGATCCATGACGAGCCGGAGGCCGAATATCCGATGCTTTACAAGCGCTTCGCCGAGATTGTTCGCGCAGGAACGTCCGATGTCGACCTCGCGCCGCTGCAGCACGTCGCCGATGCGTTCATGCTGGGCAAGCGCAATGTGGTCGAGGCGTTCTTCGATTAGGCATCCTCATTCTACGATCGCGATGGTAAATCCGTCATAGCCCTTGGCGCCGACGGTCTGGATGGCGGTGCCGTCCAGCCGCTTCTCGCCGCCGATGAACGAAAAAGCGGCGCGAGCGCCTTCGACATTGGCGTCGCCGCTGTTCTTTTTCACGACCGCGCCGTCGCGGATGACGTTGTCGCAGACGATGACCGTGCCTGAGCGCGAGAGTTTCATCGCCCAGTCGAGATAATTCGGGTTGTTCGGCTTGTCGGCGTCGATGAAGATCAGGTCGAACGGACCGGCATTTTCCCCTGCCAGCGCGGCAAGCGATTGCAGCGCTGGACCGACCCGCAGGTCGACCTTGTCGGAAACCCCTGCCCGCGCGAAGTTCGAACGCGCGACCTTGGCGTGATGCGGATCGAGCTCCAGCGTCACCACCTTGCCGTCCGCCGGCAATCCTCTTGCCATCCAGATGGTCGAGTAGCCGCCAAGCGTGCCGACCTCCAGCACCTTCTTGGCGCCGCGAATACGCACCAGCAGCGACAGCAACTTGCCCTGCGCGGCCGAGACGTCGATCGCTGGCAGGCCGTGGTCGCGGTTGGCCGCGAGCGTGGCATCCAGCACGGGGTCCGCTTCGAAAAGGGAGGAAACGATGTAGTCGTCGACAGTCGTCCAGGTTTCGCGGCTCATAGCTCTTCCTCGTTGCATCAAGCCAAAATGCGAAAAGGGGCCGCGCGGGCCCCTTTTCTTGTTTTCTCATTTCATCGCGCTTACTGCGCGGCGTTGACCATGTCGGTCAGCATCGGCTCGGCGACCTCTACACCGGAGGCCTTGCGGCGCTCGTCGATGATGAGCTCGTCGCGCGAGGTGGCGATGCGCCTTATCTGGCTCATCGTGCCGCCCGTGCCGGCCGGGATCAGACGGCCGACGATGACGTTTTCCTTCAGGCCCTGCAGCATGTCGGTCTTGCCGGCAACCGCAGCCTCGGTGAGCACCCTGGTCGTCTCCTGGAAGGAGGCGGCCGAGATGAAGGACGGCGTCTGCAGCGAGGCCTTGGTGATGCCAAGCAGCACCGGCTGACCTTCGGCCGGCTTCTTGCCGTCGTCGATCAGGCGCTCGTTGACCTCCTCCAGTTCGATCACATCGACGTGGTCTCCCGGGATGTAGGTCGAATCGCCCTGCGTGGTGATCTCGACCTTCTGCAGCATCTGGCGAACGATCACCTCGATGTGCTTGTCGTTGATCGACACGCCCTGCAGACGGTAGACCTCCTGGATCTCGTTGACGAGGTAGGAGGCAAGCGCCTCCACGCCCTTGATCGCCAGGATGTCGTGCGGCGCCGGATTGCCGTCGAGGATGTAGTCGCCCTTCTCGATGACGTCGCCGTCCTGGAGATGGAACGGCTTGCCCTTCGGGATCAGGTACTCCACCGGCTCGAGCGTCGAGTCATGCGGCTCGATGATGATGCGGCGCTTGTTCTTGTAGTCGCGGCCGAAACGGATCGTGCCATCGATCTCGGCGATGATGGCATGATCCTTCGGACGGCGAGCCTCGAACAGTTCCGCAACGCGCGGCAGACCACCGGTGATGTCCTTGGTCTTGGCGCTTTCCATCGGGATACGCGCCAGCACGTCGCCAGGCTTCACATGCGCGCCCGGCTCGACCGAGAGGATGGCCTCGACCGAAAGCAGGAAGCGTGCATCGCCGCCCTTCGACAGCTTGCCGACCTTGCCCTTGGCGTCCTGGATGGCGATCGCGGGCTTCAGGTCGTTGCCGCGCGGCGTCGAACGCCAGTCGATGACCTCGCGCTTAGTGATGCCGGTCGACTCGTCGGCCGTTTCCTGCACGGAGATGCCGTCGACCAGATCCTCGAACGCCACCCTGCCCTCGATTTCGGTGAGGATCGGGCGGGTATAGGGATCCCACTCGGCGATACGCTGGCCGCGCTTCACCTTGTCGCCATCGTCCACGAAAATACGCGAACCATAGGCGACGCGGTGCGTGGCGCGCTCCTTGCCGGTCTCATCGAGGATGAGCACCGCCATGTTGCGGCCCATGACCATCTGCTGGCCTTCCGAGTTGCGGACCACGTTGCGGTTGCGGATCTGCACCTTGCCCTCATAGGAGGCTTCAAGGAAGGAGGAATCCACCACCTGCGCCGTGCCGCCCATGTGGAACGTACGCATGGTGAGCTGGGTGCCCGGCTCGCCGATCGACTGCGCCGCGATAACGCCGACGGCCTCGCCCTGGTTGACGGGCGTGCCGCGGGCCAGGTCGCGACCGTAGCAGACCGCGCACACACCGGTCCTGACCTCGCAGGTCAGCGCCGAACGGATGCGGACCGACTGCACGCCGGCCTTCTCGATCTGCTCCACATCGCGCTCGTCCATCAACGTTCCGGCCTTGACCAGCAGATCGCCGGTGACCGGATGATTGATGTCGTCGAGCGAAGTGCGGCCCAGCACGCGCTGGCCGACCGAGGCAACGATCTGACCGGCATCGACGATCGGCTGCATGGTGAGGCCCTTGTCGGTGCCGCAATCCACGGAGTTGACGATGCAGTCCTGCGCCACGTCGACGAGGCGGCGGGTGAGGTAACCCGAGTTCGCCGTCTTCAAGGCGGTGTCGGCCAGACCCTTGCGGGCGCCGTGGGTCGAGTTGAAATACTCGAGCACGGTGAGGCCTTCCTTGAAGTTCGAGATGATCGGCGTCTCAATGATTTCACCCGAGGGCTTGGCCATCAGGCCACGCATGCCGGCGAGCTGACGCATCTGGGTGGGCGAACCGCGCGCACCCGAATGCGACATCATGTAGATCGAGTTCATCGGCTTCTGACGGCCGTTGTCCTCGAACTCCACCGCCTTGATGCGCGCCATCATCTCGTCGGCGACCTTCTCCGAGCACTTGGCCCAGGCGTCGACGACCTTGTTGTACTTCTCGCCCTGCGTGATCAGGCCGTCATTGTACTGCTGCTCGTATTCCTTGGCCAAAGCCTCGGTGTCGGAAACGAGCTTCAGCTTGGTGTCCGGGATCAGCATGTCGTCCTTGCCGAACGAAATGCCGGCACGGCAGGCGTGCGCAAAGCCGAGCGCCATGATGCGGTCGCAGAAGATGACCGTCTCCTTCTGACCGCAGTGGCGGTAGACGGTGTCGATCATCTTGGAGATGTTCTTCTTGGTCATCTCCTGGTTGGCGGTCTCATACGGCACGTTGACGTTCTTCGGCAGAAGCTCGCCGATGATCATGCGGCCAGGCGTGGTGTCGTAGATCTTCGACACGACGTTGCCTTCCGCGTCGACGCTGCGGAAGCGGCCCTTGATCTTGGCGTGCAGCGTCACGGCTTTGGTCTCCAGCGCATGCTGGAGCTCGCCCATGTCGGCAAACATCATGCCTTCGCCCGGCTCGTTCTGGTTGACGATCGAGAGATAGTAGAGACCGAGAACCATGTCCTGCGACGGCACGATGATCGGCGCGCCGGAGGCCGGGTGCAGGATGTTGTTGGTCGACATCATCAGCACGCGGGCTTCAAGCTGCGCTTCCAGGGACAGCGGCACGTGGACCGCCATCTGGTCGCCGTCGAAGTCGGCGTTGAAGGCGGTGCAGACCAGCGGGTGCAGCTGGATCGCCTTGCCTTCGATCAAGATCGGCTCGAACGCCTGGATGCCGAGGCGGTGCAGCGTCGGCGCCCGGTTCAAGAGCACCGGATGCTCGCGGATGACCTCGTCGAGGATATCCCAAACCTCCGGACGCTCCTTCTCGACCAGCTTCTTCGCCTGCTTGACGGTAGAGGAGAAACCCTTGGCGTCGAGGCGGGCGTAGATGAAGGGCTTGAAGAGCTCCAGCGCCATCTTCTTCGGCAGGCCGCACTGATGCAGCTTGAGCTCCGGACCGGTCACGATGACCGAGCGGCCGGAATAGTCGACGCGCTTGCCGAGCAGGTTCTGGCGGAACCGGCCCTGCTTGCCCTTCAGCATGTCGGACAGCGACTTCAGCGGACGCTTGTTGGCGCCGGTGATGACGCGGCCGCGACGGCCGTTGTCGAACAGCGCATCGACGGCTTCCTGCAGCATGCGCTTTTCGTTGCGCACGATGATGCCGGGCGCGCGCAGCTCGATCAGCCGCTTCAGGCGGTTGTTGCGGTTGATGACGCGGCGGTAGAGGTCGTTGAGGTCCGACGTGGCGAAGCGGCCGCCGTCCAGCGGGACAAGCGGGCGCAGGTCCGGCGGGATCACCGGAACCACCTTCATGATCATCCATTCCGGACGGTTGCCGGATTCCATGAAGTTCTCGACGACCTTGAGCCGCTTCAGGTATTTCTTCTGCTTGAGCTCGGACGTGGTCGAGGCCAGCTCCGAACGCAGGTCGCCGGCAATCTTCTCCAGGTCCATGCCGGCCAGAAGGTCATGAATGGCCTCAGCGCCGATCATGGCGGTGAAAGAATCCTCGCCGTACTCGTCGACGGCAATCATGTACTCTTCCTCGCTGAGGAGCTGGTTCTCCTTCAGCGCGGTGAGGCCCGGCTCGGTGACGATGTAGTTTTCGAAGTAGAGCACGCGCTCGATGTCCTTGAGCGTCATGTCGAGCAGCGTGCCGATGCGCGAAGGCAGCGACTTCAGGAACCAGATATGGGCGACGGGCGCGGCGAGCTCGATATGGCCCATGCGCTCGCGGCGAACGCGCGACAGCGTGACCTCGACGCCGCACTTTTCGCAGATGACGCCCTTGTACTTCATGCGCTTGTACTTGCCGCACAGGCACTCATAGTCCTTGATCGGGCCAAAAATGCGCGCGCAGAACAGGCCGTCACGCTCCGGCTTGAAGGTGCGGTAGTTGATGGTCTCCGGCTTCTTGATCTCGCCGAACGACCAGGACAGAATCTTCTCTGGGCTGGCAAGCGAGATCCGGATGGAATCGAACACCTGCGCAGGCGCCTGCGGATTGAAGAGATTCATGACCTCTTGGTTCATGCCGTTCTCCTTTTCGGGGTCCTCGATAACCCCTTGCATCGATCGCGGACGAAATGTCCGCAGACTGGCCGGTCGAACCGGCCGAAGACTTCTTGGTTGAGCATGATCGCGGCCGAAAACCGGTAACCGCTTTTCGGGATCATGCTCAGGGCGCGCCGCGCTTAGAACGCGGCGCGCCAATGCCTTACTCGGCTGCGTCGGGCAGACGCGTCGGGGTCTCTTCGACCTGGGTGTTCTCCAGCTCGACATTGAGGCCGAGCGAGCGCATTTCCTTGACGAGAACGTTGAAGCTCTCGGGGATGCCCGCCTCGAACGTGTCGTCGCCGCGCACGATCGCCTCGTAGACCTTGGTGCGGCCGGCGACGTCGTCCGACTTCACCGTCAGCATTTCCTGCAGCGTGTAGGCCGCGCCGTAGGCTTCGAGCGCCCAGACCTCCATTTCGCCGAAGCGCTGACCGCCGAACTGCGCCTTGCCGCCCAGCGGCTGCTGGGTGACGAGCGAGTACGGACCGATCGAACGCGCGTGGATCTTGTCGTCCACCAGGTGATGCAGCTTGAGCATATAGATATAGCCCATCGTCACCTTGCGATCGAACGGCTCGCCAGTGCGGCCGTCATAGAGCTGCGACTGACCGCTGGTGTGCAGGCCAGCCTGCTCCAGCATGGTGTTGATGTCGGCCTCATGCGCGCCGTCGAACACCGGTGTCGCGATCGAGACGCCGCGGCGCATCTGCTCGCTCAGGCGAACGATGCTCTCGTCGTCATACTCGCGGATCGGCTCGTTGCGGTCGTTGGCCGGCATGAAGCTTTCCAGCGTCTTGCGCAGCGGCTTGATGTCGCCGCCACCCTTGTACGCGTCGATCAGCTCGCCGATCTTCCTGCCCATGCCGGCGCAAGCCCAGCCCAGATGCGTTTCCAGGATCTGGCCGACATTCATGCGGCTCGGCACACCCAGCGGGTTGAGCACGATATCGGCATGCGTGCCGTCCTCGAGGAAAGGCATGTCCTCGACCGGAACGATGCGCGACACGACACCCTTGTTGCCGTGACGACCGGCCATCTTGTCGCCCGGCTGCATCTTGCGCTTCACCGCCACGAAGACCTTGACCATCTTCATGACGCCCGGAGGCATTTCGTCGCCGCGCTGCACCTTCTCGACCTTGTCCATGAAGCGCTGCTCGAGCGCCTTCTTGGACTCGTCATACTGGCCGCGCAGAGCCTCGAGCTCGCCCTGGAGCTTCTCGTTCTCCACGGCGAACTGCCACCACTGCGAACGCGGATACTCGTCGAGCGTGTCCTTCGACAGCTTCGAGCCCTTCTTGAAGCCCTTCGGTCCGGCGATCGCCTCCTTGCCGACCAGCACGTCGGAAAGACGCGCATAGACGTTGCGGTCGAGGATCGCCTGCTCGTCGTCGCGGTCCTTGGCCAGACGCTCGATCTCCTCGCGCTCGATCGCCATCGCGCGCTCGTCCTTCTCCACGCCGTGGCGGTTGAAGACGCGCACTTCGACGACCGTGCCGAAGGTGCCCGGAGGCATGCGCATGGAGGTGTCGCGAACGTCCGAGGCCTTTTCGCCGAAGATGGCGCGCAGGAGCTTTTCTTCCGGCGTCATCGGGCTTTCGCCCTTCGGCGTGATCTTGCCGACCAGGATGTCGCCCGGCTGCACTTCAGCACCGATATAGACAATGCCGGCCTCGTCGAGGTTCTTCAGCGCCTCTTCCGAAACGTTCGGAATGTCGCGCGTGATTTCCTCCGGCCCGAGCTTGGTGTCGCGCGCCATGACCTCGAATTCCTCGATATGGATCGAGGTGAAGACGTCGTCGGCCACGATGCGCTCGGAGAGCAGGATCGAGTCCTCGTAGTTGTAGCCGTTCCACGGCATAAACGCGACCAGCACGTTGCGGCCGAGCGCCAGATCGCCGAGCTCGGTCGACGGACCGTCGGCAATGATGTCGCCCTTGTTGACGCGGTCGCCCATGCGCACCAGCGGACGCTGGTTGATGCAGGTGTTCTGGTTCGAACGCTGGAACTTCATCAGCCGGTAGATATCGACGCCGGATTTGCCGGGATCGAGATCTTCCGTGGCGCGGATGACGATACGGGTGGCGTCCACCTGGTCGACCACGCCGCCGCGGCGGGCGCCGATGGCAGCGCCCGAGTCACGGGCGACGACCGGCTCCATGCCGGTGCCGACGAACGGCGCTTCGGCGCGCACCAGCGGCACGGCCTGACGCTGCATGTTCGAGCCCATCAGCGCGCGGTTGGCGTCGTCGTTCTCGAGGAACGGGATGAGCGCCGCCGCGACGGACACCATCTGCTTCGGCGAGACGTCCATCAGGTCGACGTTCTCGCGCGGCGCCATCATCACTTCGCCAGCATTACGGCAAATGACGAACTCGTCGACAAAACTGCCGTTCTTGTCGAGCTCGGCGTTGGCCTGCGCGACATAGTGCTTGGCCTCTTCCATCGCCGACAGGTAGACAACCTCGTTGGTCAGCTTGCCGCCCACGATCTTGCGGTACGGGCTTTCGATGAAGCCGTATTTGTTGACGCGCGCAAAAGTGGCCAAAGAGTTGATCAGACCGATATTCGGGCCTTCCGGCGTCTCGATCGGGCAGATGCGGCCGTAATGCGTCGGATGCACGTCACGCACCTCGAAGCCGGCGCGCTCGCGGGTCAGACCGCCCGGTCCAAGCGCCGACAGGCGACGCTTGTGGGTGATCTCCGAGAGCGGGTTGGTCTGGTCCATGAACTGCGACAGCTGCGAGGAACCGAAGAACTCACGCACGGCGGCGGCCGCCGGCTTGGCGTTGATCAGGTCCTGCGGCATGACCGTGTCGATCTCGATCGAGGACATGCGTTCCTTGATCGCGCGCTCCATGCGCAGTAGCCCGACGCGGTACTGGTTCTCCATCAACTCGCCGACCGAACGCACGCGGCGGTTGCCGAGATTGTCGATGTCGTCGATCTCGCCCTTGCCGTCACGCAGCTCGACCAGCGTCTTGACCACGGCCAGGATATCTTCCTTGCGCAGGACGCGCACGGTGTCCTCAGCCTTGAGCTCGAGGCGCATGTTCATCTTGACGCGGCCTACGGCCGACAGATCGTAGCGCTCGCTGTCGAAGAACAGCGAGTTGAACATGGCTTCGGCGGTCTCGAGCGTCGGCGGCTCGCCCGGGCGCATGACACGGTAGATGTCGAACAGCGCGTCCTGGCGGCTCTCGTTCTTGTCGACGTTGAGCGTGTTGCGGATGTAGGCGCCGACATTGACGTGGTCGATGTCCAGGATCTGGATCTCGTCCTCGCCGGTGCTGAGCAGCACCTTCAGGGTCTTGTCGTCGATCTCGTCGCCGGCTTCGAGGAAGATCTCGCCGGTGCCGTAGTTGACGATGTCCTCGGCAAGGTAGTTGCCAAGCAGGTCCTCGTCGGTCGCCTTGATGGCCTTGAGACCCTTCTCGCCGAGCTGACGTGCCTGGCGGGCGGTGATCTTCTTGCCTTGCTCGACCACGATCTCGCCGGTGTCGGCGTCGACCAGGTCGCCGACGGCCTTGAGGCCGCGGAAACGCTCGACGTTGAACGGAATCCGCCAGTGGTCGCCGGCGCGCTTGTAGGTGATCTTGTTGTAGAAGGTCGACAGGATCTCCTCGCCGTCCATGCCGAGCGCCATCAGCAGCGACGTCACCGGGATCTTGCGGCGGCGGTCGATGCGGGCATGCACGACATCCTTGGAGTCGAACTCGATGTCGAGCCACGAACCGCGATAGGGAATGACACGCGCGGCAAACAGAAGCTTGCCCGACGAGTGCGACTTGCCCTTGTCATGGTCGAAGAAGACGCCCGGCGAACGGTGCATCTGCGAGACGATGACGCGCTCGGTGCCGTTGACGATGAAGGTGCCGTTCGACGTCATGAGCGGCATGTCGCCCATGTAGACGTCCTGCTCCTTGATGTCCTTGATCGACTTGGCGCCGGTATCCTCGTCGATATCGAACACGATGAGGCGCAGCGTCACCTTCAGCGGCGCAGCATAGGTCAGGTCGCGCTGACGGCATTCGTCAACGTCGAATTTCGGTGCCTCGAACTCGTACTTCACGAACTCCAGCATCGAGGAGCCGGAAAAGTCGGAGATCGGGAAGACCGACTTGAAAACGGCCTGCAGTCCTTCGTCCGGACGGCCGCCCTTGGGCTCGTCCACCATCAGGAACTGATCATAGGATGCCTTCTGGACCTCAATGAGGTTCGGCATCTCCGCAACTTCCGGGATCTTTCCGAAGAACTTGCGTACGCGTCTGCGGCCATTGAAAGTCTGGGTCTGGGCCATCGTCGCTCCTTAGCTATAAACTCGGGACGAACCTCGCCGCGGCTCGCCTTGCACCAACGGGCTGCCTCGGCGGCTGCCCCTATCTGTTTTTCCGGCCGCCCCTGCCAATTTCTTGGGCCAATCGCTTGGCGGCTACCGGCTAAAACGGGAGAAAACCCGTTTCCGGAAGGCCGCTTTTCGGCCCTCAGGAAAGAGGTTTTCAAACGCCTCGCGTGACAGAACCCTCCCTCAGTCCAAGGGAGGGGGCGGACGGCGCGAGACCGTCCGCCCTCGCCTAACAGGCTTACTTCAGCTCGACCTTGGCGCCAGCTGCTTCCAGCTGAGCCTTGAACTTGTCGGCGTCGGCCTTGGAAACGCCTTCCTTGACCGGCTTCGGAGCCGCTTCGACCAGGTCCTTGGCTTCCTTGAGGCCAAGGCCGGTGATGGCGCGGACTTCCTTGATGACGTTGATCTTCTGGGCGCCGGCATCGGCGAGAACGACGTCGAATTCCGTCTTCTCTTCAGCCGGAGCAGCGGCAGCGGCACCAGCGCCGCCGGCAGCGGCAACCGCCACCGGAGCGGCGGCCGAAACGCCCCACTTCTCTTCCAGGAGCTTCGACAGCTCGGCCGCCTCGAGGACGGTCAGCTTCGAAAGGTCGTCTACGATCTTTGCAAGATCAGCCATTTTTGTATTCCTTCACTAGGTTCGAACGTGTGTTGTTGACAGCGAGGAACGGCCTCATGCCGCCTCGTCCTTCCGGGCGTAAGCGCCGATGACACGCGCGACCGAAGCCGCGGGCGCATTGACGATCTGGGCGATCCGGGTAGCCGGCGTGGCGATCATGCCAACCAGCTTGGCGCGCAGCTCGTCGAGCGACGGTAGTGTGGCGAGTGCCTTCACACCGTCGGCGTCGAGCGAGGTCGCACCCATCGCGCCACCGAGAATGATCAACTTGTCATTCCCCTTGGCGAAATCGGACGCGACCTTCGGCGCCGCAATCGGATCCTCCGAATAAGCGACCAGCGTCTGTCCCTTGAACAGATCGATGATCGATGCGGAGTCCGTGCCCTGAAGAGCGATCTTGGCGAGACGGTTCTTCGCGACTTTGACGGTGCCACCGGCGGCGCGCATCTTCGACCGAAGGTCGTTCATTTGCGCGACGGTGATACCGGCGTAGTGGGCCACGACGACTGAACCAGCGCTTGAAAACGCATCATTCAGGCCCGTGACGAGTTCGCGTTTTTCCGCTCTGTCCACTGCCTATCTCCAGTTGACCCCTGCCCCATTGACGAGGTCAGGCGTCGGTTGCCTTTTGCCGGCCGGGCCATCCAGTAACGGATCGCCCGAACGACGCTCGAGGATCCTGCCCCCTTTCGCCACACCAGCCGGCACGCCGGATAGTGCGCAGACAAAAGGCAAACACGGTTCGAACCTTTCATTGGAGCTTGGCTCCTTTGTCCGGTCTTCACCCGTCTCATGCAGGCCCAATCGAATTAAGGCTTTTGGGCCGCCTGCAATCTCGGACAGGATATCCGGAAACCTTTCGGCTTCCGGGTACCGGGCCGCCGACGGATCGGCGGTCCGGAATTCTTTCTTCTGGAGCATGTTCCCGCTTTTCGGGATCATGCCCTAGCGATCGGCCTTACCCGATCGGCCGACACTTACGACGCGGCGAGCGTCGCGATGTCGAGCTTGAGGCCAGGGCCCATCGTCGAGGTGACCGACACCTTCTTGACGTAGTTGCCCTTGGCGCCCGCGGGCTTGGCCTTGGTCACCGCGTCGGCGAAGGCGCGGACATTTTCTTCCAGCGCCTTGACGTCGAACGAGACCTTGCCGACGCCGGCCTGGACGATGCCGGCCTTCTCGACGCGGAACTCGACGGCGCCGCCTTTCGAAGCCTTGACGGCCGCGGCCACATCGGTGGTCACAGTGCCGACCTTCGGGTTCGGCATCATGCCACGCGGGCCGAGAACCTTACCCAGACGACCGACCAGCGGCATCATGTCCGGCGTGGCGATGCAGCGATCGAAATCGATCGTGCCCTTCTGGACGATGTCGACAAGGTCCTCGGCGCCGACGATATCGGCGCCGGCGGCCTTGGCTTCCTCGGCCTTGTCGCCACGCGCAAACACGGCGACACGCACCGAGCGGCCGGTGCCGTTCGGCAGGTTGACCACGCCGCGAACCATCTGGTCGGCATGGCGCGGATCGACGCCGAGGTTCATCGAGATCTCGACGGTCTCGTCGAACTTCACCGCGGACCGGTCCTTGAGCAGCTGCAGCGCCTCGGAGAGGCCGTAAGCCTTGTTCGGATCGATGCCTTCGCGGCTCTTGGCAACACGCTTTGCAATCTTTGCCATAATCTTAGCCCACCACTTCCAGGCCCATCGAGCGGGCGGAACCCTCGACCATGCGCATGGCCGCCTCGACGTCGTTTGCGTTCAGGTCCTTCATCTTCTGCTCGGCGATCGCGCGCACCTTGTCGCGGCTGATCGTGCCGGCCTTGACCTTGCCCGGCTCCTTGGAGCCCGACTTCAGGTTGGCGGCCTTCTTCAGGAAGTAGCTCACCGGCGGCGTCTTCATGACGAAGGTGAACGACTTGTCCTGGTAGTAGGTGATGACGACCGGTATCGGCGATCCCTTCTCGAGCTCCTGGGTCTGCGCGTTGAACGCCTTGCAGAATTCCATGATGTTGATGCCGCGCTGACCAAGCGCCGGGCCGATCGGGGGCGACGGCGTGGCCGAGCCCGCGGCAACCTGGAGCTTGAGCTGGCCTGCAACTTTCTTAGCCATCTCTATTCCTGCCTTTTCTCATGCCGGCCCCGTTACCCGGGAAACGCGGCGGTTGCAGTCTGGTGGTGCGGTTCCGACGGCCGGCTATGCCGCCTTCGCCTCCCACCCGTTCATGCGGCGTCTGTTCACGCCGCCTCCCGACGCCTTACGGCGCGGTATCCCGACGCCCTTTCGGGCGCGGGTATGCGGATCAGCCCTTTTCGACCTGCCCGAACTCCAGATCGACGGGCACGGCGCGCCCGAAGATCGAAACTTCCACCTTGAGGCGAGCCCGCTCCTCATCCACCTCCTGGACGACGCCGTTGAACGACGCGAAAGGACCGTCCGAAACGCGGATCGCCTCGCCGATCTCGAAGGTGACCGAAGGCTTCGGCCGCTCGACGCCTTCCTGGACCTGGTTCAGGATGCGCTGCGCCTCGGTCTCGGTGATCGGCACGGGCTTGGAGTCGCCCAGGAAGCCGGTGACCTTCGGCGTGTTCTTGACCAGCGAGAACACGGCGTCGGTCAGATTTGCCTTCAAGAGCACGTAGCCCGGGAAGAACTTGCGCTCGGCATCGACCTTGCGGCCGCGACGGATCTCGACGACCTTCTCGGTCGGGACCACGATCTGCTCAATGTCCCCGGACAAGCCCTTCTGCTTGGCCTTGTTCTCGATGTCCTCGGCGACCTTCTTCTCGAAGTTCGAATAGGCGTGGACGATATACCACCGCGCAGTCATTTCACGACCTCTCCGTAATCCGCCGAATTAATGCCCGAGACCCAGGATCCACTCGATCGCATAGCCCATCAGAATATCGGCAGCGAAGAAGAACAGCATCGCGATCACCGCGAATATCAGGACCATCACGGTCGAGATCATGGTTTCGCGCCGCGAAGGCCATGTCACCTTGGCCGTCTCCGCGCGAACCTGCTGGAGAAAGGTGAAGGGATTAGTGGTTTTCGAAGCCATGCGCCGCCTGTTTTCGAGACCCGTTGGCCGGGCCTCCTGGATGATCCCGCTGACCGGGACGTGCCGCCTGGGCTCATGCGGCGCGAACCAGCGCCGCTATTTCACCCACGCAAATCAGACGCGTAAAGCCGGCTTCCCAGCTCCACGCGTCGCGTGTCTGTCTTGTCTACATAAAACCGATTCTTAATCCACGCAAGTGGCAAGGGTCCGCTTTATGTCTCAACGCCGCCTCGGAACCATCCAGTCGTCCCGTCCCGGCTATACGGGGCTTATGCCCCAATTCCTGCCATATGGCAAGCCGTCCGCCGATTTTCAACGCCGGAGCGGCCGCTCATCGGCTTGCGACCCGGGAAAATGGCACGGGCAGCAGGGCTTCGGATTTGCGACTTGCGGTTTTGGAGACCGAACAATCTACCGGCGGACAGCTTTGTCCGGTGCCCCGCTGACGCTGCTACCAGTGCACGCTGAAGCCGAGCTTGCCGCTGACGACATTGCTGTCGCCGAAGCTCGCCAGGCTGGTCTTGGCCAGCGCCTCGCCATAGACCGAGTACTTGCCGTCGCCGAAGTCGAGCGAGCCGCCGAGGCCGACGCCGCCCCAGAATTTCTGGTTTTGGCTGGAAAGCTTCACGCCCGAGACATCGACATCGGTTCCGTCGAGGAAGTCGTAATAAAGGTTGGCGATGCCATAGACATGCGCCCGGCTCACCTGCCCGGCGCTGTCGGCCCACTGGTCCTCATAGTCGGCCGAGATGCCGAGGCGGCCGATCAGGCTGTCGCCGCTGCCGGG
>NZ_JAIUHH010000017.1:0-127190 GCF_020165015.1 Mesorhizobium sp. CA7 | reverse complement strand
ACCAACCCCTTCGCCCCTCTGCGCCAACGTTGCCTCGCCCGCTGCGCCGATCAGCTCGCAGTTGAAAGGCAATCGGCGCATCAGGCTGCTCCCTACCCGGTAACGATCCGCTGATCCGTCTCGCCCATTCACTGGCAGGCGCCGCCGGCACGTTCGGCTTTGCGGAGATCAGCGCGCGGGCCCCAGTGCTGGAGACGCTGCTCATCGAGCAGGTGGATGGCGGGGCGGTTCGCGCGGCGCTCGATGGTTTGATCGCGGAGATCGAGCGGACGCTGGCTTGAATGGCGCGCTGGCCTGTGCGGGCGGGCGCGCCTATTTCTTCGCGCCGCCGGGCAAGATTGGCCGGGAGTGAGCGCCAGATCTCGATCATGATTTTCCAGCTTCTTTTTCCCGATAGCCGCCGGCAAAACCTATCCGAAATCTAGTGAGCGCCTCCCATCGCCCGTGTTGAAATGATCGCCGCCGTCCCGCTGGCCGTTTTGGGAGCATCGCCTGCTTGTACCTGTCGTAACGGCAGTTTGCCCATGGGTGTGGTATTTTTGCCACCACAAATTCCCGCAACCCCTGCTAGAACCTCGTCGGGTTTTAACTTGGGGTTATGGGCTATGCTTCTTCGTATTTCCACGAAATCTGTTTTGCTGGGCGCCGTTTCGGCCGTCGCTTTGATATCGGCCGCGCAGGCCGCCGACGTGGTCCAGGAGCAGGCGGCTCCGGGCTTCAACTGGAGCGGCATCTATGTCGGCTTCGGCGTCGGCGCCGGCGCCAATGTGCACAAGCTCAGCAGCGATTTTGTGCCTGTTTCGCTGAACGGCATCGGCGGCGAAGGCGTCTACGGCCAGGTGACTGCCGGCTATGATTACATGGTCTCGCAGCGCTTCCTGCTCGGCGGCCTGATCGACGCCCACGTCGGCACGATCAAGACCTCGCTCGATGCCGGCGGCTTCAATGCCGATATCAAAGAAACTTACGGCTTCGACGTCGGCGTGCGCGCCGGCTACCTGTTGACGCCGACCACGCTGGGCTATGTCCTGGGCGGCTATGCCTGGCAGAAGTACAAGCTCGACACCAATGCCGGCTTCGGTTTCGATTGGGACCAGGGCGGCTACTTTGTCGGGGCCGGTGTTGAAACGGCGATCAACAGCAACTGGACGCTGAAGGGCGAGTATCGCTACACCCGCTTCAGCACCAACGACAGCCTGCTCTCGGATGCAGGCCTGCCGGTGCCGGACGGCACGCTCAACCTGGACACCTCGCGCCATACGTTCGAGGTCGCCGCCAGCTATCGCTTCAACGCCAATGACGGCGGCGGCGCCAGCTTCGAGACGCCTTCGTACAACTGGACCGGCTTCTATGTCGGCGGTGGGCTCGGCGCCGGCGCGGTCGTGCACCAGATCGAGATTCCGCCGCTCGCCGGCGCCAAGTTCAATGGCCTCGGCGGCGAAGGCGTGTTCGGCGAAGCCAGCATCGGCTACGACCAGGACATGGGCAGCTGGGTGGTCGGCGGCCTCGTCGACGCGCGTCTCTCCGGCATCAAGTCGAAGCTTGAGCTGGGCGGGTTCCTGGGTGTCGACTCGATCAACCTCAATACCGATTATGGTTTCGACGTGCTTGGCCGCATCGGCATGAAGGTCAACGAGGCGACGCTGGCCTACGCGCTCGCTGGCTACAGCTGGCAGCACTTCAAGCTCGATGCTCCGGCACCGCTCGACGCCGATTGGGGCTCCAGTGGCTTCTCGGTCGGCGCGGGCCTGGAAACTGCCCTGTCGGACAAGATGACCGTCGGCATCGAATACCGTTACTCGCAATTCGAGAAGGAAGACTTCTCGGATGCATTGCCGATCCCGAGCGGTCTCGCGATGGCGACGCCGTCCTTCCACACCGTTCGGATCGACGCCAAGTACAAGTTCAACTAAGCAAAGGCCTCCAGCCAAAGCGAAAGCCCGCCGGTCATTCCGGCGGGCTTTTTTATTTTGTCGGGAACGCGCCGGCGTGGCCGTCCTATGGTGCGAGACCTAACCAATAGAGGATGCCATGAGAAAGCTCATCGTCACCGAATTCATCACCATCGACGGAATCGCCGAGCACGAGAGGCTGCCGAACGTCGCCTGGACCGACGAGATGCAGGCCTTCAAGGAGGATGAGCTTGCCGACAGCGGCGCCATGCTTCTCGGACGCGTGACCTACGAAATCTTTGCCGGCCACTGGCCTGCCGAAAAAGGCGACTTCGCCGACCGCTTCAACGCGCTGCCGAAATATGTCGCCTCGGCGACCTTGAAAGCGGTCGACTGGCATCCGGCCGAATTGCTCGAAGGCCCCCTTACCGATGCGGTCACCCGGCTGAAGCAACGAAGCGGCGGCAACATCTATGTGCATGGCAGCGTGAATCTCGCCCGGCAACTGCTCGGTGTTGGCCTTGTCGATACCCTCAGACTGCTCGTTTATCCGGCAGCCGCAGGTCAGGGCGAACGGCTTTTTCCTTCGGACAAACCGACAGCGCTGGAGCTTGTCTCGGCCGTGCCGTTCAGCAATGGCGTGGTGGCGATGGAATACAGGGCGGTCGCGAAAAGTTAGACGAGAGGGGCGGTTTTCCGCCCGGAATGCGCCAAAACAAAAAGATAGGGCGTTTCGCAGTTTCCGTGAAACGGTGAAACATACTGGTGGCCTACTGTCTAAAAGCCCGGCTGATCTGATCCTGCAGCGGCTTGACCAGATAAGACATCACCGAGCGATCCTCGGTCCTGATGAAGGATTCCACCGGCATGCCGGGAACCAGCTTGACCTCGCCGAGCCGCGCGACCTCGGCGGCCGTCGTGGTAATGCGCACCGTGTAATAGCTGACGCCCGTGCGTTGGTCGATGGTGATGTCGGGCGAGGTCCGCTCGACGACGCCGTCGATCTGCGGCGTGGTGCGCTGGTTGAAGGCCGAGAAGCGCAGCGAAGCGGGCTGGCCGACCCACAGCTGGTCGATGTCGCTCGGCGCGATCTTGGCTTCCACCGCAAGGCTGTCATTGTCGGGCACCACCTGCATGATCGTCTCGCCCGGCTTCACCACGCCGCCGATCGTATAGGCGATCGACTGCTGCACGACGCCGTCCTGCGGCGCGCGGATGTCGACCCGCTTCAACTGGTCCTCGGCGGCGACCTTGCGCTCCAGAAGCTCGCCCATCTGGCCGTCGACGTCGCGCAGGTCCTTGTTCACTTCGGTGCTGAGGTCGAGATCGATCTGGATGATCTGCAGCTTGATCTCGGCAATCCGTCCCTGCGCCTGAGCCTGGGCCGCAATCAGCTGGCCGCGCTCGCCGTCGAGGCGCGTGGCCTCTCGCTCGGTCTGGGTCAGCCGGTCGATGGAAATGAGCTTCTTGGCCCAGAGCGTACGCACCGAGGCAAGCTCCTTCTGCACCAGCTCTATCTCCTTGCTCTTGGCCTCAGCCTGCGCCGTGTCGCCGGCGATCTCCTTCTCGAGTTGGGCGATGCGTTCCCCAAGCTGGCTCTTCTGGCCCGCGCGCGACGTGCGCCGTGTCTCGAAATGCTGCTTTTCGCCTGCCACCGCCTCGGCGACGTCAGGATCGGCAATGCGGTCCAAAAGCTCGTTCGGAAAGATGATGGCGTCGCTGCCGCGGCGCTCCGAATCGAGGCGCGCCTTGCGCGCGGCGAGCTGGTCGAGCGCCTTGCTCACCACGCCAAGGTTGGCTGCCGGCACAGTGCGGTCGAGACGGACCAGAAGATCTCCCGCTTTCACGTGGTCGCCGTCCCGGGCATCGATCTCCGCAACGATGCCGCCGGTGGAATGCTGCACGTCCTTGACGTGGGAATCGACGACGAGGGTGCCGGGGGCGATGACCGCGCCGGCGATCTCGGTGACCGATGCCCAGCCACCGACGCCGCCCGCAAGCAGGAGCACCACGCCGATGCCAAGCCGCGTGTAGAAGCGGATGGATAAATGCGAGGCGCCTGATGCAGCCATGTCAGCGCCCTGCCTCGGTTCCGTCGGCAACGGCCAGATGGGGGCCGTCGGAAGCCACTCTCAGTTGCGGGGCGCCGGTCGGCACCGGCCGCAGCGTCGGGAACATCTTGGCGAACACCTCGTCCTTCGGGCCGAAGGCATGGACGCGTCCCTGATTCATGGCCAGCACGAAATCGACGGCCGCCAGCACGTTCGGCCGGTGCGCGACGAGCACGACAACCCCGCCCCGTTCGCGGACACCCAACATGGCCTTGATCAGAGCCTGCTCGCCATCCATGTCGAGGTTGGAATTCGGCTCGTCCAGGACCACGAGGAAAGGATCGCGATAAAGCGCGCGCGCCAGCGCGATGCGCTGGCGCTGACCGGCCGAGACCGCCTCGCCATGCTCGCCTATCTCGGTCTCGTAGCCTTCGCGGAAACCGACGATGAGCTCGTGCGCGCCCGCCGCCTTGGCCGCGGCGATGATAGCGCCGGCGTCTGCGTCCGGCTCGAAGCGCGCGATGTTCTCGGCCACGGTGCCGGCGAAGAGCTCGACATCTTGCGGCAGGTATCCGATATGGCGGCCGCGCTCGGCCTGCGACCATTGATCGAGGTCGGCGCCGTCCAGCTTGATGCGGCCGGCGACCGGTTGCCAAGCGCCGACAAGCGCGCGCACCAGCGTGGATTTTCCCGACCCGCTCGGTCCGATGATGCCGACGCCGTGGCCCGCCTCCAGAGCGAAGCTTGCATCGTGGACCAGCAGCCTCTGCGTGCCCGGGGCGCCGACCGAGACGTTCTGCATGCCGACATTCGCGCTCGGCGGCGGCAGCAACATCGGCTCGGTTTCAGCCGGCAGCGCCGCCAGCACCCTGTTCAGCCGCTGCCAGCCCTGGCGCGCGGTGACGAAGCCCTTCCAGTTGGCTATCGCAAGATCGACCGGAGCCAGCGCGCGGCCGCTGAGGATCGAGGCGGTGATGATAATACCCGCCGTTGCCTGCCCCTCGATGACCAGCCAGGCGCCGAGACCGAGCATCGACGACTGCAGCAGCATGCGCAGGACCTTCGATATGGCGCCGAAACCGCCGGCCACGTCGCTCACCTTGCGCTGCTCGGCGATGTAATCGAGGTTGGCGTCTTCCCACCGCGCGGTAAGACCGCCGGCCATGCCCATGGCGGCGACGACCTCTGCGTTGCGGCTCCCAGCCGAGATCAGACCGTTGCGCCGAATACCCGTCAAAGTCCCGGACGACACAGGCTTTCGCGTCAATCGCTCGGCAAGCACGGTCAGAGCCACCAGCACGATGGCCCCAAGCAGCGCTGTCACGCCTAGCAACCAATGGAACATGAAGATGATGACAAGGTAGAGCGGCAGCCAGGGCAAATCGAAGAGCGCCGTCGGCCCCATGCCGGACAGGAAAGCACGCACGCTGTCGAGGTCGCGCATCGGCTGCAGGCTATCGCCCCCGCGCCCATTTTTCAGCGGCAACTGCAGCATCGACGCATAGACACGGCGGCCCAGCGCCTCATCCAAGGCGCCACCAATGCGCACAAGCACCCGACCGCGCACAAAATCGAGAATGCCCTGGCCGCAATAGAGGATGACCAACAACACGGTGATGCCGATGAGTGTCGGCAGGCTGCGGCTTGGCAGCACGCGATCGTAGACCTCGAGCATGTAGAGCGAGCCGGCAAGCATCAGCACGTTGAGCACGCCGCTGAACAACCCGACCGCGAGGAAGGCCGACCGGCAGGAGCGAAGCGCCTCGGCGAGTTCGGAGCGCGCGGATCGCGCTCGCCGGCCTGTCGGTTTTGCCGGCCGTTTGCCGCCTGAAGGCGCGTTGGTTTGCCTGGCGATATTGCCGATGCCGCTGTCCGGCGTGGGTCGGCGCGCGCGAAACAAAGCCAAGCCGCCGAAGCCCACCATCGCCACACCAACAAGCGTCTCCCCCATCGACCCGAGCCGGCCTGACGAAAGCCAGCCGTTGCCGCCGAGAAGGAGCAGCACAGCGCAAGCAACCAGGACCAGCGCGACGAGCCTTACCTTTGCCTGCGCTGAACCAGATGCTACCTTGGCTACCATTGTCGAAGCGACACTGAACAAAACACTCCGGTCATCCAACCGGCCTGTCGCACGTCATGGCTCGACAGGCCGACCGCTGCCTCAGCCGCCGTCATTGGCGTAGACATGCAGTATCGCCCCTTCGAAGGTCATGCCGGTATTGTTGTAGAAATCGAGCTCCTGGTGGATGAGGTTTCCGGCAAGCTCGGACCCGGCAGTGACGGATTCGGCATCCAGTCCCACGTTCCAGGCTGTGCTGCTTGCCTTCACTGCACTCCCACCGCCCCAGTCCTCGAAGTGAGAAGAAGAATTCCCGCCATTCGTCACCTGCAGCCAGTCGATCGCCTGGTCGAGATATTTGTGCGGGCTGTTGGGATCGGAGGCATCGCCGATCGGATTCCCGGCGAGGTAGTTGAGCCAAGTCGCGACCGCGTCGCGGGCAAGGACGAAGCGTGTATCCTGCTGATCCTTGACGGACGCATCGATCACCTTGAGCGCATCGGCGTAGGAAATGAAGAACGTATCCTCACCGGCGTCGGTCAAGCCGTTCTTGTTGTAGTCGCCGATCAAGAGGCCTGGCTTGCCCGGATCCAGCGTTCCGTTGTGATCGGCATCGACAACATAGCGCAATTCACCGGAGGCGAAGTTCGGGCCGGATTTGTCGGCGCCTGCGACGCCATCCCAGAATGATTTGCCGAGATTGGTCCAGAAGCCCGGCGTGCGCACGCCGGGACCTGCGAATGATTGGACCGTCGCGGTATCATTGGCGGAAACGTCATTGGTAGTATCGTCGTCATGGGCATGCACCACGACCGTGTTGGTTCGCGAGTCGGCATTGGGAAGCAAGTTGAACGAGCTGTTTGCCGTGAAGACCCAAGTCTCGTTGCTGTCGACCTGATAGTCGTTGTCGAGATCGCCGGACACATAGTGAGTGCCATGCGAACTGTTGGCCACGAAGCCGCTGAGCAGGTTGATGTCGTCACCGGTATTTCCCGGTGTGCCGTTGTCGTCGACGAGTGAGGTCAGCGTGAGCGGATCGAACGCACCGGCTGCGCTCGTGTTGGTTATCTCATAGTGATAGGTGACGTTCTGTGCACCCGACTGGACCGTTTCGGACGAGTGGAAAATACCGTCATGATCGGCATCGACGGTCTTCTCAATGGCCACTGACGGCGCGACATCCTTCACCGTCACGGTCGCGTCGTCGGTAGCATACACGTCGCTGGTGCTGTCGTCGTCATGGGCGTGCACGACCACCGTGTTGGTAATGCTGCCCGCATTGTGAGCATCGACGCCGACGGTGGCGCTGAACACCCACTTCTCGTCGCTGTCGACAAGGTAGTCGCCATCGGTGTCGCCCGACACATAGTGCGTGCCATGGTCGGAGCCGGCGACAAAGCCGGTCAGCAGGTCGATGTCATCGCTGGTGTCGCCGGGTGTCGCATCGTCGTCGATCAGCGAAGTCAGCGTCAGCGGATCGAAGGCGCCGGCCGCGCTCGTGTTGGTCACCTCATAGGTGTAGGTGACATCAGCGGCCGAGCCCTCGTTGATCGAAGTCGGGTTGGCGGTCTTCTCAATGGCAATCGACGGCGCGACGTCCTTCACCGTCACGGTCGCGTCGTCAGTGGCATGCACGTCGCTGGTGCTGTCGTCGTCATGGGCGTGCACCACCACAGTGTTGGTAATGGTGCCGGCATTTTGAGCACCGACGCCGACGGTGGCGCTGAACACCCACTTCTCGTCGCTGTCGACGAGATAGTCGCCATCGGTGTCGCCTGTCACATAGTGCGTGCCATGGTCGGAGCCAGCGACAAAGCCGGTCAGCAGGTCGATGTCATCGCTGGTGTCGCCGGGTGTCGCATTGTCGTCGATCAACGAAGTCAGCATCAGCGGATCGAAGGCGCCGGCCGCGCTCGTGTTGGTCACCTCGTAGGTGTAGGTGACGTCAGCGGCCGAGCCCTCGTTGATCGAAGTCGGGTCGGCGGTCTTCTCAATGGCGATCGATGGCGCGACGTCGTTGACCGTCACGGTCGCAGTGTCGTTGGCGGACACGTCATTGGTGCTGTCGTCGTCGTGAGCATGCACCACCACCGTGTTGGTGATGGTGCTGCCGGTGGCATGAGCGTCAATGTTGACGTCAGCGCTGAATATCCAGGTCTCGTTGCTGTCGACAAGGTAATCGTTGTCTGTATCGCCCGACACGTAGTGGGTGCCATGCGAGCTGTTGGCGACGAAACCGCTCAACAGGTTGATATCGTCGCTGGTGTCTCCCGGCGTCGCATTGTCGTCTACCAGCGAGGTCAGCGTCAGAGGATCACCGGCGCCATCAGCGCTCGTATTGGTCACCTTGTAGGTGTAGGTGACCGTCGTCGACTCGCCTTCATCGATTGAGGTCGGATCGACCGTCTTCTCGACCGCGACCGCGGGAGCGTGATCCACGCTGGCTTTTGCGATGACGCCCCATTCCTCAAACCCGCCATCCGAGTCACTTGGGTTCCCGAAAGCCGAATAGAGATAGACGTAGTTACCGGTTGCCCCGGCGAAGAAACTGGTCGGAATGTAGACAAACAGATCGCCCACCCCGCTGCCTGCGGGCGCGTCCTTTCCAGCGTCCAACTGAACCGTCACGTCACCGTCGGTGGCATTTCCATCAACATTATAGAGTAGTTGCTGCGCCTGAAGCGTCGCAAGGGTGGTGATATTTGGATCCGTCGCCGAATATATCTGTAATGAGTTGAGCGACAGCAGCGATCCCTTGTCGCTGTTCGGCTCATTGGCGTCGAGCTTGAAGACGTAGTAATCGTGGCCGTTCACGGACACTACCTGCATATCGCTCAGGAGAAGCGCATTGGTGTGCTCCTGCTGCTTGTCATCCAGCGGCAGCGGAGAACCATCGGTGTTGAAGCCGCTCTCGGTGCCGTTCGCGCCAAGCACGAGGAAGCTATTGTAGTTGCCCGTGCCAGCACCGCTTTGCTGTTCAGCCGAAAATACGGTGCCGTCGGTCAAAGTCTGCGACGTTGTCCCGTTGGTCAGATCAACCACTGTGGCCATGTTCAACTCCCTTAGCGCCTAGGCGCGCCACTTGTTGGCCGCCTAAGGCGGCTGATTTACCCCATGCCAATAGCACCGAGATCGGCGCTCAATTCCGTGCGGGAGGAGGATCGACGTGGCATTCAGCAAGCAGCGACCACCGGCCGGCAGCAAGCGCCACATACAAGATGGCTGCTCACGACTGCTGGTGGCTCGATGTGATGGCTGTAGCGGCACAGATGCCGCGCTGCGTTCCCCTACCCCAGTAGCGCAGTATCTCGTTGTTGCCGATCTCGAGATTGTTCACGCTACTATATTAGGATATTATTAACTCTACCGCAGCGTGCGTCAACGGGCAATTCGATGAAGAGTTAATGACAGAACTCAAATCCGGGTGCGAATTCGACCATTCGGCATAAAGAATACTGTGCTCTATTCTTAGGTCTTATTTTATAAGGGACCTTTGCGCCGACCATTCAGGCTTCGGTTGTCGGACCTTCGTCGACGTCATATGCACCTGAACCGAGGCGGCTGGAGGAGGCTCTCAAACCGCCTTCTTGTTGTCCTGCCTGCCGCCATGCGCTTCCACGGCCTTCTCCACGGCGCGCTTCAGCTCATCCTTGATCTCCGCCGTCTCGGCCATCAGCGCCTCGATCTTGAGAAAATCGAGCACGCGGTACTTCGAGACTTTTGGGCGGATCAGGATGTCGGGGCTGGACTGCTGCAGCTTGTTGGCGATGATCGACTGCATCATCAGCTGCGAGGCGCCATACATCAGGTCGACCGTAGTCGGATGCTTGCGCTCGGCGTCGCTCGGCGCACCGACCACGTCGATTGCGATGATGATATCGGCATCCTTTTCGAGGAGATCGAAGGGGACGGGATTGTAGATGCCGCCGTCGATCAGCAGGCAATCATTGCGCACCACAGGGCGGAACACCGCCGGAATGGCGGCCGAGGCCGCAAGCGCCGAATGCAATTCACCCTCGGCGAACACGGCGAGCTTGTGGCCGAAATAGTCGGTCGCCGTAACCTTGAGCGGAATCTTCAGCTCTTCGAAGGTGGCGGGGATATCCTGAGGCAGGAACGCCTTCAGGATGCGCTCGATATTGAACTGGCCGACGCGGATGCCGCCCTGCATGGCTTCGGCGATCGTGCCCGGCCGCGACCGCCACATGCGCGCCGCCACTTCGGCCCGGCTGCCGAGGATCGACCGGGCATAATCGTGAATCTCGGCACCCTTCATGCCCGCGGCCATGCCGGCGCCCATGATGGCGCCGATCGACGAGCCGGCGATCGCCGCCGGCTTGATGCCAAGCTCGTCGAGAGCCTCGATGATATGGATATGCGCAAGACCGCGCGCGCCGCCGCCGCCGAAGGCCACCCCGAAGGTCGGGCTCATCCCTTGCGGCCTCCCGCCACCTGAACCAGCGGCGGCCCGATGACCATCACCGCCGGATCGGAGGACAGGAGCTTCTTTGCCGCCGCCTTGACGTCGGCCAGCGTCACCGCGTTGATGAGAGCCGCGCGCCGCTTGATATAATCGATGCCGAGATGATCGATCTGCAGCTCCACCAGCGTCGCGGCGATGGAGCTGGACGAATCCAGATTGCTGATGGCGTAGGCGCCGACCATGTATTTCTTGGTCGCCGCGAGCTCCTCCTCCGAGGGGCCGTTCTCAGCCATGTCCTTCACCACCTGGCGCACGATCGCAAGCGTTTGGGCCGCGCGGTCGGAACGCGTCGCCGTCGTCACCAGCAGCGCGTTGGAATGCTCGTGATCGACGAGATCGGAGCTGACGCTATAGGCAAGGCCGCGCTTCTCGCGCACCTCTTCGTAGAGACGCGACGTGAATGTCGAGCCGCCGAGTATCTCGTTCATCAGCGCGGCGGCGTAGAAATCGGGATCGCTTCGCTTCACGCCCGGCCAGGCAAGCTGCAGGGAGGTCTGCGGCAAGTCGTAATTCACTTCGAGCTGCTGGCCGAGCTTGGGCGTGACGTCAACAATCGGCGCCAGCGCCTGCTTGTCCGGCAGGTCGCCGAACACCTCGTCGAGCCTGCTGCTCAACGTGGCGGCGTCGATATCGCCCACCACCGCCACATGCAGGCCGCCGCGGGCGAAATTTGTTTTGTGGAAGGCCCTGAGGTCGTCGGCAGTGATGGTGGCGAGGCTGTCTTTGTTGCCCTCGTCCGGCCGCGCATAGGGATGCTGGCCATAGATCGCGCGCAGCCAGCGCTGCTGGCCGATCGTGTTGGGATCCCGTTCGTTGGCGAGGATCCCGGACAGTATCTGGGCGCGGATGCGGTCGATCGGCGCCTGGTCGAAGCGCGGGCTGTTCACCGCCAGCTTCAGCAGGCCGAAAGCCTCATCCTTCTGGTCGGACAACATGCGCATCGAGCCATACGTGCCATCGCGGGCGGCCTGAAAACTCATCTCGGCGCCGGCATCGTCGAGCTTCACCTGGAAGGCCTCGCTGTCGAGGTCGCCGGCGCCCTCGTCGAACAGCCCGGTCATCAGGTTGACCAGGCCTTCCTTGCCGGCCGGATCCTGCGCCGTGCCGCCGTCGAAGACGAAACGGATCGCAACCAGCGGGATCGAATGGTCTTCCACCAGCCAGGCGGTGACGCCCTTCTTGGACTTCACCTCCTGGATGTTCATTTCGGCGCGCGCGGCAAGCGCCGGCAAAAGCAGGAAGAACAGGGCGAAGCAAAGGATGGCAACGGCGCGATAGACGCGCCCACCTTCTCCCGTTGTGGGAGAAGGAAAGGTGCTCGTGCGGCCAAGAACCATGCTCATCATCAATTCCCCGCCTGCTGCTGCGGCAAGAGATAGCTACTGGTTGAGCGATCGAGCACCAGATAGCGGGCAGCGACCGCCTTGACCTCATCGGCGGTTACCTTGCGGATGCGGTCGGGCCATTCCTGGACGTCCTTGACATTGCCGCCCGTGGCAAGCGTCGAGCCGTACATGTTGGCCATGTCGTCCTGCTTGTCGCGCGCAAAAATCATGGAGCGCACATAGCGGGTCTTGGCCCGCTCCAGCTCATCGTCGCTCACGCCGTCCTTGACGATGCGGGCGATCTCGGCATCGGCCGCCGTCTCGATATCGACAAGCTTGGCGTCGCCGCGCGGGGCACCATAGACGGTGAAATTGGTGGCGTCGAGCATGGTGCCCTGGAAGTAGGCGCCGGCCTCGGAAGCGATACCCTGCTTGACGACGAGCTGCTGGTACAACCTGCTGCGGTTGTCGCCGCCGAGGATCTCGGCAAGCAGGTCGAGCGCCTCGGCTTCGCCGGGCTTGGCCGTGTGATAGGACGGCACCACCCATTGCGTCGAAAAACTCGGCACCGAGACGCGCGCGTCGGTCAGCGTCACTGTGCGCTTCGTATTCTGCTCCGGCTCGACGGGACGGATGCGCGGCCGCAGGTCCGGGCCGCGGGCGACCTTGCCGTAGGTCCTTTCGGCCATCGCCTTCACCGCGTTGGGATCGACGTCGCCCACCACCACCAGCACGGCGTTGTTCGGCCGATAGTAGGCGTCGTAGAAGGCTTTCGCGTCCGGACGGTTCAACTGCTCCATCTCCTGCATCCAGCCGATCACCGGAATGCGGTATGGCTGGTTCTGCCAGAGCGTCGCGTCGACCTCCTCGTCGAGCACCGCCTGCGGGTTGCCGTCGATGCGCGAGCGGCGCTCCTCCAGGATCACGTCGCGCTCGGTCTTGATGACATCGTCGGTCAGGATGAGGTTACGCATGCGATCGGCCTCGAAGCCCATCATCTGCTCGAGCGCCGAAGGCGGCACCGTCTCGTGGAAGGCGGTGTAATCGTAAGAGGTGAAGGCGTTGTTGGAGCCGCCGATCCCGGACACGGCGCGGTCGAACTCGCCGGCGGCGTGATTTGTCGTGGCCTTGAACATCAGGTGCTCGAAGAAATGCGCGATGCCGGATTTGCCGGGCGGCTCGTCGGCGCTGCCGATCTTGTACCAGACCATGTGGGTGACGATCGGGGCGCGATGGTCCGGGATGATGACCACTTCCATGCCGTTGTCGAGCAGGAAATCCTTGACCTCGCCGTCATCGGCCGCGCGGACCGGAGCGGCCGCGGCAAGCGCCAGCGCGCCCGCCAGAAGCGCTGCGCGCAGCCCAATCCCTGTTTGTCTCATCAAGTTCTCCGGTCGCGGTTGCGCGACGATAGGCAAGGTTCGCTGGTGAGGCAAAGTGATTTGTTCGGCATTTTCGAGGCGAGGCTAGTTGGCCTCGATGAAGCGGATGACCGTTTCGCCGTAATTGCGCTCGTCCATCACGGAAAAACCGGCGCCCGGTTCGAACGCCGCCGAGGCAGCCTCCTCGACGACGCAGAGCGCGCCAGGCAGAAGCCAGCCGCCGGCTTTGGCCGAGCGCAGCGCGCGCTCGCCGAGCCCTTTGCCATAGGGCGGATCGGCGAAGACCAGGCCGAAGGGCGAGATCGTGCCGGCTTCGCCCAAATGAGCGGCGTCGCGACGAAAAATCTTGGTGCGGCCGGTGAGCCCATAGGCCTCGACGTTCTCGCGGATCAGGCCTCGCCCTTCGGTCGATTCTTCGATGAAGACGCAGTAGGAGGCGCCGCGCGACAGCGCCTCAAGTCCGAGCGCGCCGGTACCGGCGAAAAGGTCGAGCACGCGGCCGCCCTCGAGCTTTTCCGCGTAGCGATGCGCCAGGACGTTGAACACCGCCTCGCGGGTGCGGTCGGTGGTCGGGCGGATTGCGTTGCTTTTCGGGGTCGCCAGCGGACGCCCGCGGAACTCACCGCCGACGATCCGCATCGCCGCCCCTCTTCGGACCGCGCGGCCTGTCGCCGCCATCGCCTTCAGGACGCTCGCCGCGAGGCTTGCCGAACGGCTTCGCGCCCGGCTTGCCCTTGCCGCCCGGCTTGTAGGATGCCTTGCGCGCCTTCGCCTCGGCGGCCTTGGCGGCATCGGCCTCCGCCCTGCCCTTGCCGATCGGCCGGGCGCCCGGCGCCATCCAGACATTGGCCTTGCGCTGGCCCGGCGGCTCGATCGGCCGCTGCTCGCGCTCGGATTTCTTGCCCCCAAACCGCGGCTTGTCGCCGAAGCCGCCACGCGGCTTGTCGCCGAAACCGCCGCGGTCGGATTTCGGGCCGCGCTCGCCGAACGCCCTGTCCGGCCCAAATGCCCTGTCCGGCTTTGTCGAGAGCTTGCTCAGCGCCTCGTCGCGGCTGCCTTCGCGGCGCTTGCGCGCCTTGATCAGCCCGCCCTCGCCGATCGGTCGATGGTCGCCGTCGCGCGTGAATTTCGGCCGGTCGGTCTCTTCACGGCGAGGCCCGCCGCCGCGCACCGGCTTGTTGGAGAACGGCTTTTGGATTTCGGCATCGAAATTGGCGCCGGATTCCTCGATCAGCCGCTCGCCAAGCTGTTCGCGCAACACGCGGCCCTTGATCTCGAGCACATGGCCCTCCGGCAGATCCTCGAGCTGGAACGGCCCGTAGGAGATGCGGATCAGCCGCGTCACGTCGAGGCCAAGCGCGCCGAGGATGTTCTTCACCTCGCGGTTCTTGCCTTCGCGCAGGCCGAGCGTCAGCCAGGCATTGGTGCCCTGCTCGCGATCGAGCGAAGCTTCGATCGAGCCGTAGAAGACGCCGTCGACGGCGATGCCTTCGCGCAGGCCGGCGAGCGCGCTCTCCTCGACCTTGCCGTGGACGCGCGCACGATAGCGCCGCAGCCAGCCGGTCGCGGGCAATTCGAGCACGCGCGACAGCCCGCCGTCATTGGTCAAGAGCAGCAGGCCCTCGGTGTTGATGTCGAGCCGGCCGATCGTCATGAGCCGCGGCAGGTCGGGCGGCAGCACGTCGAAGACGGTCCTGCGGCCTTCCGGATCGCGGTTGGTCGTGACGAGGCCCGCCGGCTTGTGGAACAGGAAGAGACGCGTGCGCTCGATCGGCGGAATCTCGGTGCCATCGAGATGGATGATGTCGTCGGCGCCGACATTGAAGGCCGGCGAGTCCAGCACCTTGCCGTTGACCTTGACGCGGCCGGCCGCGATCAGCTCTTCGGCGTCGCGGCGCGAGGCGATGCCGGCGCGCGCCAGCCGCTTGGCGATACGCTCGCCGCTCTCCGGCGCGGCTTCCGAGGGACGCGGCCGCGGCTTAAAGCCGCCTTCCGGTTTCCTTGCGATGCTATCGCGCTGCGGACGATCGCTGAAGTCTCGCTTCGGCCGGTCGGCGAAATCGCGTTTGGGACCGTCATCGAACGCGCGCTTGGGGCGATCGAAACGTCGTTCGCCCCGCTCGCCTTCGACCACTACCGGCCGGTCGCCCCGCGGCGTATAGGGCTTGCGGCTCTCACGCTTGTCGAAGGGCTTGCCGTCGCGCGGCGGACCTTTGCGGTACGGCCTGTCGCCACGCTCCCCGCCTTCCCCCGTTTCACGCGGCTTGAAGCTGCGCTTGAAGTCGCGGGCCGGGCGCTCGCCTTCGGCCGCCATCGGCCGGTCGCCGCGCGGTGTGTAAGGCTTGCGGCCATCGCGCTTCTCGAAGGGCTTGCCGTCAGGGCGCGAACCTTTGCGGAACGGCTTTTCGGCACGCCCAGCGCCCTCGCCCGTTTCGCGTGGCTTATAGCTACGCTCGCCGTCGGCAGCCTTGGGCCGCTCGCGCTTGACGAACGGCTTCTTGGCGCCGTAGGCCGGCTTGCCGTCTCGCCGGCCCGCCGGTTTCGAGCCGCCTTTGCGCGGCCCGCGTGGAGATTTCTTGTCGTCGTTCATTACTTCGCTCGTCTTCACCTGCTACAGCGCAGCACGCCCTTTCGGACGCCCAGCGCAGGCGGTGTCATCTTGATTATTGCGCATATGCCAGCGCGGCAAAAACCGATTCCGGTTTTCAAGGTCTCGCGCTAGATAACAGGATCGCTGTCGGGTGGCGAGGAGTAATCGGAATGGAGACCGCTTGAAACGACCGGATTTCATGGCCCTGGCGCTTGAAGAGGCCGAAGCGGCCGCCGGCCGCGGCGAAGTGCCGGTCGGCGCCGTGATCGCGAATGGCGGCACGGTGGTCGCGAAAGCCGGCAACCGCACGCGCGAATTCTCGGACCCGACCGCGCATGCCGAGATGCTGGCGATCCGCGAGGCCTGCCGGAAGCTCGCAAGCGAGCGTCTCACCGGCCACGATCTCTATGTGACGCTGGAGCCCTGCGCGATGTGTGCCGGCGCGATCTCCTTCGCCCGGCTGCGGCGGCTCTATTTCGGCGCCGCCGACGAGAAAGGCGGCGCCGTGGTCAACGGCGCGCGCTTCTTCGCCTCGCCCACCTGCCATCACGCGCCGGATGTCTATGCGGGGATCGGCGAAAGCGACGCCGCCCTCATCCTCAAGGATTTTTTTCGCGAGAGACGGGATGGTGGGTGAAGTGAGTAGTGGTTAGTGAGTAGTGAAGCAGTCACCACTGACTACTGACTACTGACTACTGACTACTGACTACTGACTACTGACTAATGACTAATGACTATTTCACAGGCCGAGCCAGTCGAACCAGCCGCCCTTCTTGCCTTCGGCCTGCGCCTTGAGACGGCGCTCCTTCTTGTACTCGTCCTCGCCGAGCTCGTTCTGCGGCGCGGTGGCGGCCGCCTGGCGATAGGCAAGCGGCGGCTCGCTCAGATATTTGCGAGTGGTCGGATCGCCCTGCTTTTGTTCGGCCAGCCGGCGCTGAACCTCGGCGCGGCGCGTGGCGCTGGAATCATCCGGCGACCAGCGCGGCGGGTGGCTGGAACCCGAATCCGCCATCGCCTTCTTCACCGCTTCGGGATCGGTCTGGACATCCTCGGCCGCTTCAGGCTGGTAGTTCGGATCGTTCTGGTGCGCGGTGGCGTCGGCGCGGATGCGGGCGCGGCGCGCCTCCGGCGATTCGGGCCAGTCGGCGCTCGCCGTCTGGATGCTCTGCTGCGGCGCGGGCAAGCTTTCCTTCTGCCCAGGAGCTGGCTTCACCAGTTCAGGACGCGGCTTGTAGTCGATCGGATCGCGACGCTTCGGCGTGATCGCGGCAGCGCCGGAAACATCATCGAAGAGCTGCGCGGCAGCGGTCTTGCCGGTCCCGTAGGTGGGCGAGCTCACGCAGCCGGACATTGCGATGGCCGATACCACAAGCGGCGCCATCAGCGCGGCGCGCGCAAACGTTCTGTCGGTCATGCCAAAAAGTCCCACTCTAACAGCCTTTCGGTCGCCACCGGCCAAGGGCACGGTCCCCTGCTTCCCCGCATTTGCGATGGAAATCCGGCGACAATTTGTCTGCCGGAGTGTCGCGTGTTTACCTCAACCGCTCGTCAAGGGCAACGCACGGGCGGGTTTCCGGCCACCCGGCGCACTGCTTTTGCACCGGCTTATAAACGGCCAAGCGCCTTCAGCTCGTGCAGCACGGCCGCATCGCGGGCCGAAACGTCCGGGAATTCCGAGTCCTGGCCGACATCGGCGGTGTAGCGCCAGGAGCGCGCGCATTTGACCAGACCGCGATCCTCGGCTTTCTCCACCACCACCGCCACGCCCTTGACGTCGTCGAGCGTGAAGGCGCCTTCCGGCGCTTTGCCATGCTTGACGACGAGATCGCTGGTGATCGCCATCTCGGCCATGTCGACATCGGCGATCGCCGCCTCCAGCGCGGCGTCGTCGAGCGTCACCACCGGCACGGCCTCGAGCGACGAACCGATCAGCTTCTCGGCGCGCGCGATCTCCAGCGCGCCGGTGACGACACGGCGCACTTGCCTTACCTTGCGCCATTTCTCGGCTAGCGCCTCGTTGCGCCAGTTCTGCGGGATCGCCGGGAACTGATCGAGATGCACCGATACGGCTTGCGGATGGCGGTCGAGCCAGGCTTCCTCGGTGGTGAAGGGCAGCATCGGCGCCAGCCATTTCACCAGGCATTCGAAGAGGTGGCGCACCACCTGCACGGCGGCCTTGCGACGCAGGCTCGACGGCGCGTCGCAATAGAGCGCGTCCTTGCGGATGTCGAAATAGAAGGCCGAAAGCTCCACCACCATGAAGTCGAGCAGCGTGCGGGTGATGCGCTTGAACTCGAACGCGTCGTAGCCCTGGCGCACCACCTCGTCCAGCTCGGACAGCCGATGCAGCATCAGCCGTTCCAGTTCCGGCATCGCCTCGACCGGCACATCCTGGCCGTCGTCATGGGCGAGCGTGCCCAGCATCCAGCGGATGGTGTTCCTGAGCTTGCGGTAGGCGTCGATATTGGTCTGCAGCACGTTCTTGCCGAGGCGCTGGTCTTCCCAATAATCGGTCGTCACCACCCAGAGCCTCAGGATATCGGCGCCGGACTGTTTGATGACGTCCTGCGGCACGACAGTGTTGCCGAGCGACTTCGACATCTTGCGGCCTTCCTCGTCCATGGTGAAGCCATGGGTGATGACCGTGTCGTAAGGCGCCCTGCCCCTGGTCCCGCAGCTTTCGAGCAGCGAGGAATGGAACCAGCCGCGATGCTGATCCGAGCCCTCGAGATAGACGTCGGCCGGCCATTTGAGATCCGGACGGTCTTCCAACGTGAAGACATGCGTCGAGCCGGAATCGAACCAGACGTCGAGGATGTCCATCACCTGGTGCCATTTCGAGGCATCGTGATTGCCGAGGAAGCGCGCCTTGGCGCCTTCGGCGAACCAGGCGTCGGCGCCTTCCTTCTCGAAAGCGTCCATGATGCGCCGGTTGACGGCCTCGTCCTTCAGCACATTGCCGTCCTCATCGGCGAAGACGGCGATCGGCACACCCCAGGCGCGCTGGCGCGACAGCACCCAGTCGGGGCGCTCCTCGATCATGGCGCGGATGCGGTTCTGGCCCGCCGCCGGCACGAAGCGGGTGTCGTCGATCGCCTTCAGCGCGCGACTGCGCAGCGTCGTGCCGTCGCCAAGGTCCTTGTCCATATAGACGAACCATTGCGGCGTGTTGCGGAATATGACCGGCTTCTTGGAGCGCCAGGAGTGCGGATAGCTGTGCTTCAGCCGGCCGCGCGCGAAGAGCGCGTTGCGCTTGATCAGCTCGTCGATGACCGCCTGATTGGCGTTGCCTTTCTTGCCGTTGTCATCGATGACGCGCGCCGCACCGCCCTCGCGCCCGGGGCCGAAGCCCGGCGCGTCCTTGGTGAAGAAGCCGGCATCGTCGACCGTGAAGGGGATCGCGGTATCGACGCCGCGTGCCCTCAGCTGGCTTGCGGCTTCCATCCAGGCATCGAAGTCCTCGCGGCCATGGCCGGGCGCGGTGTGCACGAAGCCGGTGCCAGCATCGTCGGTGACATGCTCGCCGGCAACCATCGGCACCGGGAATTCATAGCCGCCGCCGAGCCCTTTGAAAGGATGCGAAAGCGTAAGCTTCCCAAGCTGTTCGGCCAAGACGCTATGAAGCCTGTTGAACGTGACCTTGGCCTTGGCCGCACAGTCCTCGGCCAGCGCGTCGGCAAAAATCAGCTTCTCGCCGGGCTGCGGACCGAAGGCGTTCTCGGCCGCCGTCACCTCATAGAGGCCATAGGCGATGCGCGGCGAATAGCTCACGGCGCGGTTGCCGGGAATGGTCCAGGGCGTGGTCGTCCAGATGACGACATGCGCCTCGACCAGATCGAGCGCGGCCTCGTCCAGCGCCGGCGCGGCGCCGGCGACCGGCTGGGCAAGACTCGCGACGGGGAACTTCACCCAGATCGTGTCGCTCTCATAGTCCTGATACTCGACCTCGGCCTCGGCGAGCGCGGTACGCTCGACCACGCTCCACATCACCGGCTTCGAGCCACGGTAGAGCTGGCCGGACATGGCGAATTTCAGCAGTTCGCCGGCAATACGCGACTCGGCATGGTAAGCCATGGTCGTATAGGGATTGCCGAAATCGCCGATGACGCCGAGGCGCTGGAACTCGTCGCCTTGCACCTTGATCCAATGAGCCGCGAAGTCGCGGCATTCCTTGCGGAACTCGTTGACCGGCACCTCGTCCTTGTTCTTGCCCTTGGCGCGATACTGCTCCTCGATCTTCCATTCGATCGGCAGGCCGTGGCAGTCCCAACCCGGCACGTAGTTGGCGTCATAGCCGCGCATCTGGAAGGAGCGGTTGATGACGTCCTTGAGGATCTTGTTCAGCGCATGGCCGATGTGGATGTTGCCGTTGGCGTAGGGCGGGCCGTCATGCAGCACGAATTTCTCGCGGCCGGCGGCCTCCTCGCGCAGCTTTCTGTAAAGGTCCATGTCCTGCCAGCGCTTGACCAGGCCAGGCTCCTTCTCAGGCAGGCCGGCGCGCATGGGGAAATCCGTCTGCGGCAAATAAAGCGTTTTGGAATAGTCGATCGTCTCAACGGTGTCGGTCATTGATCTGCCATCTCAGGGTACCCGACGACAAAAGCCGGGCGTTCAGGTCTTGCCTTGACGCATATCGTTTTCCCAAAAACGAAGCCACCTTCGGGCGATATGCGTTGATGTTCATGAAAAAACGCGAGGGGCGCGCGCGAAAAACACCCGGCGGCTCCAGCGGCGCTCAGGCCGCCCGGAACACCGGGCCCGTAATTCGTATCGCGATCGCGAAAAGGCGCGAAAAGCTCGTCATGGCGTGGCTTTTAGCGGATGGCGCGGCAGGAATAAAGCGCGGATTTCAAGGCATGAGGCCGCTTTCGCGACCTACATCGTGAAATTGAAGCGGTAAGTGGTCGAGACACCGAAGGTCCACTGGTTGCGGTCGCCCCGTTCCTTGACCAGGCTGGAATCGGCAGCCGGCCCCATCAGGCGCGAATATTCGGTGAAGACGCTCGCCGTCATCGGCTCGGTCACCTTCCAGGTGATCGCGCCGCCGAGGCCTGTCGACTTCACACCGCCGACCGGATGGTACTCGCTCAAGCCCGAAGCCGCCGCTTCCTTGGCATTGACGCCGTAATAGGCGTCGAAATAGTCCGACGAGGCGAAGGAAACGCGCGGACCGCCGGAGATGCGAACGGTCGGCGTGATGTCATAGAAGGCGTCGGCCGCGATATCGGCGACGAAGCCGTTGTGGGAGCGTATGCCATGCCGCAACTCGGCCCGCGCGCGCAGCCAGTCCAGCGGATAAAATTCGAAGAAGCCGCCCACCTCGCCGCCGAAGCGCACCGGATCGAGCCCCTTGAGCTCATCCTTGCTCTCGCGCGAGAATATGAATTTGCCGGTCAAGCCGGCGCGAACGGAACCGTCATCGATCAGCGCCAGCGAGATGTTGTCGTTGCGCGAGGTGAAACGCGCCTCCGGACCGACCTTGCCGAGCGAAATGATCGGCTGGGCGCTGAGCATGTATTTCTTGCCGCCCTCGAAATTCGGCGCGACCAGCGCTGTGGCGCCGAGCGTCAGATACCAGTCGCCGGATATCCAGCTGCCCTCACCCGCCTGGGCGACGGGCGCGGTGGACAGGCCCATGGCAACGGCCAGCGGAATCGTCCCGACAATACGCATCGTCACCCCTTACGCGAAACGCGCCGGCAGCACCACCTGCCAGCGCTCAAGCCATGCCGTGCGTTCGGTAAAATTTGACTTAAAGTCGTAAAGTCGGAACCAGCGGAATCGACGGACGAATTAGGCGACACGCCGGGTGCGGCGAGACGTCTCTATCAGATCGCAGGCCGCTTCCAGTCCGCCGGTAAGCGGATTCGATGCCCCGTAGGCAAGAGCCGCCTTGTGCCATTGCGCGGGGACCGCCGGGTTGCCGGCCTTCAGGATTGCCTGCCGCCAGATTTCAGGATCGTCGCGGTTGGCCACCACCAGCCCCGCTCCGCTGGCTTCGACATATTTTGCATATCCGCAGGCGTCCGATGCGATGACGGGCAAGCCGTTTGCGAGTGCCTCGAGGATCACCGTGCCTGTATTTTCAAGACGAGCCGGATGCAGCATGAAATCGCTTGCAACCACAATCGCCGGAATGTCTTCCTGGATGCCCAGCAGGGTAACCCGTTCCGACATGCCGGATTTGGCAATCAGAGCGCGAAGTCGCGTTTCCTCCTCGCTGCCTTTTCGAAGACCGGCGATCAGCCAATGGATATCCGGGAACGGCTGAAGGCCCTTTACCGCCCGATCGAGACCCTTCACCTTCAATCTGTTGGCGATGGTCAAGGCAATGACGGATTTGCGGGGAAGCCCAAAACGATCGCGGATCTCATTGCGGTCGACAGTGAGCAGTTCCGGTCTGCGGCGTTTCGGATCGAGCGTCGGGCCGACGACGTGAATGCGCGATTCCTCGGTTCGCCAGAAATCTCGGTAAAGCGCTGCCTGGTTTTCGCTGAGCGCAATGATCTGCACGGTGTTGCCAGGGGCAAAGATCATCGATTCGAGATTCTGCTGGCGCATGAAGCGGGGCGAAAACGGCCGCCACCATCCGAGCTTCGACACAAAATAGGGCGGATCGCCGGCATAGTAGATGTCCAGACCCGCCATCTTGTTGAAACCGACCACGCAGTCGAAGTCGCGCCTGGCCGTCAGCACCGACCTTCCCAGCGCATATTCGGTGCCCGGATTGGAGAGAACCCTTGCCGGCTGGATTTTTATCGTAGCCGAACTCTCGACATGACCGACCTGGCGCGTCGTCAGGATCGTCACGCTGTGGCCGCGCCCGACCAATCGGTCGCTGATATTGAGACAATCCCTCTGCAGACCCCCATTCATGAAGAGGGTAGAGATTGCGCAGCAGATTCTCATCGCGTTTTCCGGAGCGCCACCCCACCCCCAGGTCAGATCGGAGAGAGACCCCGGGTGCGCCCCAGACTTCCCCATTCAAACAAACACGCCGGGCGCTCAAATGTTGGTCGTGTTGAAAAGACGCATATGCTGTATATAGCCCGTTATCAAGAGACCTGGATGCTGTTGCATTCGAGCTTTTTCAAAAAACTCAATTGGAGCGCGCATGAAAATTCCACAGGGCGATCGTGGCTGCCAAGCCGGGTCCGACTGAAAGCCGCGGCGGCCGTGCCAAAGGCCCTGCGCGAATATAACTTGCGGCAATGGCTGAGGCTGCAGCCGCTGCTGCATGTCGTCAAGAGTGCCCGTTACCGGAAAATCGACCGAAGGTTTCTGCGTCAGCCGATCAAGAATGGCGACATCCAAGGGATCCGTGCCGCCGCCCGCGATCGCTATGTCCTGATTACCGTCGCTTTCGGCGATGCTCAGTGCCTGGAATTGCAGTTGCGGCTGACGAGACGATTCGTTCGCCATGATCTCCACATCGTTGCCGACAACAGCATCAGCGAAGCTTCCGCACGCGACAACAGGCAGGTATGCGCAACCCATGGCGCCGCGTATGTCAGGCTGCCGACCAATCCGTGGACCGCAAGAAGCCCGAGCCGGTCCCATGGCGCGGCGCTCAACTGGATGTGGCACAATATTCTGAAGCCTGCCGCGCCGGCCGCGTTCGGATTCCTGGACCAGGATCTTTTCCCGACGCAGCCATGCGACCCTTTCGAGCCTCTTGAAGTTGCGCCGTTTCACGGCGACCTCCGCAGGGCAGGCTCGCGATGGTATTTGTGGGCTGGCTATTGCTTCTTCCGATTCGACGCCGTCGGCCGCAAGCCTCTCGATTTTGGGCTCGACTGGTTCGCCGGCCTCGACACCGGCGGAGCCAACTGGGAGGCGCTCTATCGGTATGTGGATCCGAGCACAGTTCCGCAACGGCCGATAACCGCATTCGCGGCCTTGCCTGGGGTTGAGCTCAGACGGGCCTATTGCGAATGGCGGGGAAGCTGGCTTCATGAAGTCGGCCTCGATGGCGACCTCTCGTTGAAGGCGAAAAAGCGTGAGGCGGTGCTGCGGCTGCTCGCGCCCGCACTTGAGGTCCCGCTCGGATCGGCGCGACAAGGAAATTGACGGTCGACAGACTGAGGAAACTTTGGAATTGGAATTTTGAAGCCAGGCTGCCGACATCCGAGAATTCAACGGCCATTCGGTCGCGACCAATCATCGCAAGGAAAGTTCCATTGCCGACAGTAAGCGTCATTATTCCGGTGCGAGACGGCGCGCAATATGTCGGCGAGGCCCTGCAAAGCATCCTGGACCAGGATCTGGCGGATATCGAAATCATCGTTGTCGACGACGGATCTTGCGACGACAGCGCCGCGATCGCGACATCGATCGGCAACCGTGATGGCCGCGTCAAAGTTGTCGCCAACCACGGCAAGGGGATCGTCGATGCGCTGAACATGGGGATTTCGCTCGCGCGGGCCCCTCTTGCCGCGCGCATGGATTGCGACGATATCTCGCTATCCGACAGGTTGCGCCTGCAGGTGGCGTGTTTCCAGGCCGACGCCGATTTGCAGTTGCTCGGCACGGCGGGATTGCAGATCGACCGGGACGGAAACCCGTTGGGGCCGATAGACGTTCCGGCCGGCAACGACCAGTTGCGGGACGCGCTTGCCAGGTACAATCCGATGCTTCATCCGACGGTGATGTTCCGGACCGAGGCCGTCCGGCGCGCGGGAGGCTACCGTCGGGCGTTCACCTATGCCGAGGACTACGATCTTTGGCTGCGGCTTTCCGAGACCGGAAAACTGGCCAACATGGATGCGCGGCTCGTGAAGCTGAGATCGCATCCGGGACAGGTATCGCGCATGAAGCAGGACCAGCAGAAGGCTGCCGCGGCATTGGCCAGGCAGTCGGCGCTGCTGCGTCGCAATCGCACCGAGCCGTTCGACGCCAACAGCCAACCCGCGCAGGCCATCGCGAGCTTTCTGGCATCGCGCGCCGCCACAGGGGCCGGCATCTCCAGCCTGGAAAGACGCGACATCGAGTTGCTGTTGCGAACCGCGGGCATACCCATGGCCGTCACTTGCAAGCTGCTGTTCCTGGCGGCTGTCGGCGCCCCTTCCTTCAGGACGCTTGCGCTGGGACCTCGACTGGCCTGGCGCAGGATGATCGCGCGCCCTGCAAGAATTCGGCCCAGCTGATGCGGCTTGTCGTCGATCTCTCGAGCATGGTGCGCTGGCTCGGCCCCCCGGTCGGCCTGGTCCGCGTGCAACGCCACTACGCAGCCGCGGCGGCCGCATTCAAGGCCTCCGAGGTGGCATTCACGGTGTTCGACCCGATCGAGCGGATGCTTAGACAGGTTTCGCCGACCATGGCGACGGAGATCATCGCCGGCAACATTTCGTGCGACATGAGCTTTTACCCGGACCCTGCCCGCTTCAAGATACGTTTTTACGATCGCTGGCCGAACTGGGCCCGGCGGTCGCTGATGGCGATCATCAGACCGCGCCGGATCCTGATAATGGAAATCGGCGCGTTCGGCCTGCGCAATCCCGGCAGCCCTTTGCTTCGTTTCCTCGAGCGGATCGAAAACCGGCTGATGAAGGAAACCGAGCGGCGGCAAGTCGCTGGCGTGGGCGGTTCACGCGCCCGGATCGTCCCGCTCAGGACCGTGGCCGGCAACAAATACGACCTTTCGCCCGGCGACCATCTGCTCTTGATGAACAACGACTGGGCGCACACCGATATCGAGGTCATTTCGCGCGAGGCGCGCTTGGCCGGCGCAAAGCTGATCGTGCTGTTGAACGACATCATTCCGATCCAGTTTCCCGAATGGTACAAGCCGCACGACGTCAAGAGATTCACGGACTATGTGGATCTGGCGATGAGGCTGGCAGACCGTTTCATCCTGACCTCGAGGCGCGTCACCACCGATGTCGAGGAATATGCCGCCAAGCGCGGCATCCACCTGCCGCAGCTGGAGCATGTCCCTCTCGGCTGCGACAGTGCCCGCAAATCGAAGGCGGACGGCCGCCTGCCGGATGGGCTCGAGACGGATCGCTACGTCCTCTTCGTTTCCACCATCGAACCGCGCAAGAACCACTCGCTGCTCATGGATGTCTGGACGCGCCTCGTCCTGGACGGAACAGTCGCGCGTAGCGGCATGAAACTGGTTTTCGTCGGCCGCAGCGGCTGGATGGTCGATGGCATCCTGGCCAAGCTTCACGGCCATCCTGCCTACGGCAAGAGCCTCGTTCATCTCGACAACGTCGATGATGGTACGTTGTCCCTTCTTTACCGCAACAGCGCGTTCTGCGTGTACCCGTCGCTCTATGAGGGATATGGGCTGCCGCCCGTCGAGGCGCTGGCCTACGGCAAGGCGCTGATCGCTTCGACGGGCGGAGCCATTGCCGAAGTGGTCGGTTCGTCGGGACTCTGCCTTGATCCGCTCGACGTCGAAGGATGGGAGAACGCGATGCGGGAGTGGATCACTTCGCCCGCGGCCCGTGCTCCGTACGAAGCGAAGGCCGCAGATTTCGTGGCGCGAAGCTGGGGGCAGGCCGGCCGGGAGACGCTGGAGGCGACGCTGGCGCCCTTCCCGGACGAAGTCCAGCCGCCGCCAGGTTGACGATCTCTGCACGCCCGCCGATCGCGGTCATCCGGCCGACGCCGGCCAAGTCGGTTCATCGGCAAATGGCGGGCTGATGAAGGCGGCGCTTCGCTCGCGCCGCGCTGCTCGCTGGACGCTCAAGTTCATCGGGATTACCTTCCTTTCATCCGCAAGCGGCGCGGCGACATCGGAGGGAAAAGATCATGACCTTGCAAGGCGATGCTCTGAAAGACGCGATCGGCCAGACGCGGGACAAATGGGGGTGGTTCGTGGCGCTCGGCGTGTTGCTGCTGATCTTCGGCGGCATCGCTTTCGGCAATCTGTTCATCGCCACCGTCGCTTCCGTCTATGTCGTCGGCTGGCTGATGCTGATGGCAGGTGTCATCGAGATCATCCACGCCTTCGGGGTCAAGACCTGGGGACGTTTCTTCTACTGGCTGCTGAGCGGCCTGCTCTACGCCGTCGCCGGCTTCTTCGCCTTCGACAACCCGTTGCTCGCCTCGGCGGTGCTGACGCTGCTATTGGCCATCGCGCTCGTCGCTTCGGGACTTTTGCGGTCCTGGGTGGCCTTCAATCATCGGCCGCAGCAAGGCTGGGGATGGCTGCTGGCCGCCGGCATCATCACCATTCTGCTCGGCCTGATGATCGCCATGGGCTGGCCGGTGAACAGCCTCTGGGTGCTGGGCCTCTTCCTGGCGATCGATCTGGTGTTCCAGGGATGGAGCTTCATCGCCATCGGACTGGCGCTGAAGCGGTAGCGGCAAGCCGCGATCTAGGGTGTGTTGAGATTCAGGTCAGGCCGAACCGAGAACGGTGGTTTCCGAGAACCGGAGCGGAGCGTACTTTTCGTACGTGAGCACCGGAAGCGCAGGAAACCGTCGTTCGCAGGCCGGCATCACCTGAATATCGACGCAGCCTAGAACGCGATTTCGGCATCCAGTTGCGAGAGCGGGCGCACGCCCTTGAGCAGCGCCCTCGCCTCTGCCTCGTCCTTTTTCATCTGTGCTACCAGCGCATCGAGGCCGTCGAATTTGAGCTCCGGGCGCAGGAAGCCGAAGAACGACACCTGGCAGGTCTCGCCATAGAGATCGCCGGAAAAATCGAAGACGTAGGTTTCGAGCAGCGGCGCGCCATTGTCGTCCACGGTGGGACGCCGGCCGAAGCTGGCAACTCCGTCATGAAGCGCGCCGTCGGCGCGACGGAAGCGGACGGCATAAATCCCTTCCTTCAAGGCCGCTTCCGGCGAAAGCCGCATATTGGCGGTCGGGAAGCCGAGAGTGCGACCAAGCCGCTGACCGCCAATCACCTCAGTCTCGACGGTGAAACGGTAGCCGAGCAGGCCGGCGGCCTCCTCCACCTTGCCTTCGGCGAGCAGGTCCCGGATGCGGCTCGATGAAACCACCTCCGCGCCTTCATCGCGGAAGGCGTCGACCAGCGTCACGCCGAAGCCGTGCCGTTCGCCGGCCGCCATCAGAAAGGCCGGCCCGCCCTGGCGGTCCTTGCCGAAATGAAAGTCGAAACCGGTGACGGCGTGGCGGATGCCGAGGTTCTTCTCCAGCACATCGGTCACGAAAGCCTCGGGCGAGAGCGAGGCAAAATCGCGCGTGAACGGCTGCTCGACCAAAGCGGCAAAGCTAAGTCCGGCGAGCAGCCGCGCCTTCATCGGCGGCGGCGTCAGCACGAAGAGTGGCACCTGTGGCCGGAACACCTTGCGCGGATGCGGCTCGAAGGTGAGCACCAAAGCGGGCACGCCATTGCGGGTTGCTTCGCTCAGCGCGCGCTCCAGGACGGACTGATGGCCGCGATGGACACCGTCGAAATTACCGATCGCCACGACGCCGCCGCGCAGATGCGCGGGCAGCGGCGCGACAGCCGAAAGACGTTGGAAGGCTTGGTTCATGTCGAGGCGCCCGTCATGGCCAGACCTCCAACCTATTGCAGACGCGCAATGACGGCGACCGGCCGGTAGCCGTGCTTTTCAAGGAAGCCGGCCAGCCTTTCAGGATCGGGGCGGAGCGGATCGCCATAATCGCGAGCGTGAATACCGCCCGAGACATAGAGCACGTCAAAGCCGTTGTCGGCCGCGCCCTTGACGTCGGTCATCATGCCGTCGCCGATGGCGAGGACCTCGCTTCGCTCGACGGCGCGGCCAAGAAGGCCGGCGACCTCCTTCATGGCGACATCATAGATCGGCGCGAAGGGCTTGCCGGCAATCAACGTACGGCCACCCAGCTGCGCGTAATCTCGCGCGAGCGCGCCGGCGCACCAGATGGTGCGCTCGCCGCGCTCCACCAGGATATCCGGATTGGCGCAAATGAACGGCAGATTGCGGGCACGCAGCCGCCGCAGCAGCTCCGCATAGTCGGCGGGCTTCTCGACCTCGTCGTCATAGAGGCCCGTGCAGACGATGCCCGAGGCCTCGAATTCCTCGACGAGATCGACGTCGAGCCCATCATAGAGGCTGAAATCGCGCTCGGGACCGATGTGAAAGATCTTCCTCGGTCCTTCGGCGATCAGGTCGCGGGTCACATCACCGGATGTGACGACCCGGTCAAAGGCGTCGGCGGGTACCCCGATGACCTTCATCTGGGCGACGACGTCGGCGCTGCGACGCGGCGAATTGGTGATGAGCACGACAGGCACATTGGCCGCGCGCGCCCTTGCAAGCGCCGCGGCAGCGGCCGGAAAGTGCCATTCGCCATTGTGCACGACGCCCCATACGTCGCACAGTATGGCGGCGTAGCGCCCCGCAAGATCGTCGAGCGAAGCGATGATGTCAGGCGAATCCGCCATGCCGTGTCCCTGATTTCGATCCTGACAAGCGCGGCAGCCACTCATCAGTTCAGAGGACGCCACGGCCGATCCCGCATAACCGAAGCGCTTCATCCTGTCACCAGCTTTCCGGCATCGGCCTTCGACGGCGCGTCGGTGCACAGGGTTAATGCCCTGTCAAACGACCGTGCGATCTTGACGCTTCGAGGGAGCTAAAATTTAACGATTCATGGATCATGCTAAACGAGAAACTATAGGATCCTGGCGGGGGCTAAGGGCGTTGATCCGCAAATTCCTACGCGACAGACGAGGCAACTATGCTTTGATGACGGCCGTCACCATGATACCGCTGATGGGCGGGGTGGCGCTTGCGGTCGACTATACCGAGCTCATAAGGGAGCGGCAGGAGACGCTGAACGCGCTGGACGCCGCCGGCATCGCGACGGCACAGCATATCGTCGCCGGCGCCACCGACGCCGAAGCCAAGGCCTATGCCAAGACATTTTTCGAGGCCAATCTGAGGCACGTCCTTCCGGCGAACACCACGCTGACGGTCACCTTGCCCAACAACAATGCGGGCGGCGGCACGCTGGTGCTCGAAGCCGCCCTGAAGTACCAACCTTACTTCCTGCCGGCCGCGGTCGCATTGCTTGGCGGAACGCCGGGCCAGACGAACGTCAACTTCTCGGCCAGATCTGAAATCCGCCTTAAGAACACGCTGGAAGTGTCGCTGGTGCTCGACAATTCTGGCTCGATGGCCGAACTCGGCCACGGCTCGAATCAAGTACGTTTCGACCTTCTGAAGAGTGCCGCCAAGCAGCTTGTCGACCAGTTGTCGGGGCAAGCGCAGCTGATGAAGCAGATTTCCAAGCCGGTTCAGTTCAGCCTGGTTCCGTTCGCCGCCTCGGTGAATATAGGCCCGGCCAACTCGACGGCGGCGTGGATGGATCAGGATGGCATCTCGCCCATCCAGCACGAGAATTTCGACTGGACGACGATGACCCAGGGAAATTCGCTCTGGCCACAGAGATATGTCGAGAAGGTCGGCAGCATCTGGTATGCGCGCGGCACCGATTGGGATCCCACCCAAAAAGACAAGCCGCTGACGCGCTTCTCGCTCTACAAATGGATGCAGCGAATTTCGGCTTGCACCAAAGATTCGAACAATGTTTGCACGTCCAATATAACCTACGCGCCGATCGCGAGCTGGAGCGGCTGTGTCGAGTCGCGTCCTTATCCGTACAATATCCAGGATACGGCCGCCTCGACCTCCACGCCGGCGACGTTGTTCGTGCCGATGTTCGCGCCTGACGAGACCGACTATACCGACGGCTACTCCCGGCCCGCAAACAACAACTGGCATCTCGACGTGACGTCCAGCAGCGACAGCCCGACACCGACGCGCCAGAAATACATGCCGAAATATTTCAACTACGGCAACAAGGTCACCCCCGCCTACGGCAACAATGCCGGCCCGAACACCAGTTGCAGCACGACCGCGATCACGCCGCTGACCGATGTCTCCACCTCTGCCGGCGCCACCACGGTCAAGAACGCGATCGACGCCATGGTCGATGTCGGTGCCACCAACGTGCCGGAAGGCATGGCTTGGGGCTGGCGGACGCTTTCCAGCACCGCGCCCTTCACCGAGGGACGCCCGGAAACACAAAAAGGCAACGACAAGGTTCTGATTGTGCTGACCGACGGGGCCAATACCTATTACACGCCGGATTCGGTGAGTGCCCAGTCGTACTCCGGCACCTACTACAGGAGCGGCGGCAACGATCTTTCCGGCAACAAGGCCATCTATTCCGCGCTTGGATATCTTGCCTACGGCAGCCAGACCAAGCCGTTCGGAAGCACCTACACCTATGGCCGGCCATTCCTCGGCACCAGCATCAATGTCAGCAAGAGCGATTATTCGAACGCCAACTACACCAAGGCCATGAGCGAGCATCTGGCAACGCTATGCGACAACGCCAAGGCGGCCAACATCATCGTTATGACCATCGCCCTCGATCTCGATTCAACCAACACGGCCGAAGCGGCGCAGATGGCAGCGCTGAAGACCTGCTCGTCGGATTCGCGCTACGCTAAGGATCCAGCGGACCCGACCGGCAAGACGCCGAAGAAACTGTTCTGGAACTCGACCGGCGCCACGCTGTCGGACGACTTCAAGGCGATCGGCAACGAATTGTCGAACCTGCGCATCGTCAGCTAATCTGCTCGGACAAGCAATCGATGACGCCCGCCCTCCAGGCGGGCGTTTTCATCGTGCAGCGCACCATCGGAAATGATTTGGTTAGCGGCTGGTGAAGTCGCCGTTAAGCAATCGAGGGGTTTGCCAAACTGGTCCTTCAGCGTTTTGTGGAAATGTCGCCCGACAGAGAATCCGCCGGCGGGGGGCCGCTCGAGAAAAATGCGCAAATTCTGGCATCAATTCTGCCGTGACCGCCGCGGCAACTATGCGCTCATGACCGCAATCGCCATGGTGCCGCTGATGGGAGCAGTGGCGATGGCCGTCGATTTCAGCGAGCTCAACCGCCAGAAGCAGATGGTGCTCAACGCGCTCGACGCCGCCAATTTCGCCGCGGCGCGGCGGCTTGCCGAAGGCGCCACGGATGACCAGATCAGAGCCTATGCGGTCGACTTCTTCAACGCCAATTTGAGCAACATCGACCCCGCCGACATCTCGCTCAAAATCACGCTGCCCACCAGCCAGGCCGGCGGCGGTCTGCTCACGATGAGCGCGACGCTGAACTATCACCCTTACTTCTACCCGTCCTCCTCGCTGCTAGTCGGCGCATCCACGGTCGATGCGAACAAGTCGATCAACCTTGCCATGGACTCCCAGGTGCGGCTGAAGAACACGCTGGAAGTGGCGATGGTGCTCGACAATTCGGGCTCGATGACAACACCGGGCACAGGCACGGGCCAGAAGCGCATCGACCTGCTCAAGCAGGCGGCCAAGCAGCTCGTCGACACGCTCGGGCAGCAGGCAGCGCAGATCAAGCAGATCGACAAGCCGGTCCAGTTCAGCCTCGTGCCGTTCGCGGCATCGGTCAATGTCGGGCCGAACAACGACAACGCCTCCTGGATGGACACCTATGGGCTGTCGCCAATCGCCAACGAGAATTTCGATTGGTCGACGCTGAACGCTCCCGCCAAATACGCCCAGAAAATCAACGGCATCTGGTATAAAAAGGGCACCGGCTGGGGCGCGGAGGAAGGGCAGATACTAACCCGTTTCGAGCTCTATCGGGATATGAAGGTCGTCACCAGCCACGAACGCATCGCCGGCAGCAAGCGCGTCGTCTGCGACGAATATCGCGACAACCATACCTGCGAGCGCAGCCACAACGAATATGACTACAACGACACCTATGGCCCGTTCGCCAGTTGGCAGGGTTGCGTGGAAGTGCGGCCCTATCCCTACAATGTCAACGACACGCCGGCCTCCGGCGGGCCTAACAACACGGGTATCGGGATCGGCGATCCGGCGACCATGTTCGTGCCGATGTTCGCGCCCGACGAGCCCGGCAACCATTGGTATGTCACACAGGATCCTGACGAACCGAGGCCGGTGACCTATGGCCCCGCCAACAGCTGGTGGAACGACGATCCGTCGAGCACCACCGGCAAGACCAGGCAGTCCAATATGGCCAAATACTTCATGCCACGGCCGATCAATGCTCCGGTATTGAGCTCGGGCGCCGGGCCGAATTACAGCTGCACCACCACACCGATCACGCCGCTCACCGACGTCACCCAAACAGATGGGCTCGCGGCCATCAAGGCGGCGATCGACCTGATGCAGCCCAACGGCAACACCAATGTGCCCGAAGGCATGGCCTGGGGCTGGCGCACGGTTTCGAGCGCCGAACCCTTCACGGAAGGCCGTCCGGAATCCGAGCGCGGCAACGACAAGGTCGTCATCGTGCTCACCGACGGCGAGAACACCTATTCGACGGTCAGTTCCGATCCGGCCGGCAACAAGTCGACCTATGCCGCCTACGGCTATACCGGCGTCGGCTATAACGGCACATCGATCACCCGCCTGTTCGGCGGCACGTCGAGCGCCATCGGCCAGTTCAACTATTCGTCGAGCAACTACACCGCGGCGATGAACGAGCAGCTGGCGAAGCTGTGCGACAATGCCAAGGCGGCCAACATCATGGTGATGACGGTGGCGCTCGACATGTCGTCTATCAGTTCAAGCGACCAGAAGGCGATGGCCGCGCTGAAGGCCTGCTCTTCCGATTCCCGCTTCCGCAAGGATCCGACCGATCCCAGCAAACCGGCCAAGCTGTTCTGGAACGCCACTGGGGCGACGCTCTCCGACAACTTCAAGGAGATTGCCAACGAGCTGTCGAATTTGCGCGTGGTTGGGTAAAGGGGGCCGGCGCTGAAGCTGCTGATCTCCCTCCTTGCGGGGAGATGTCCGGCAGGACAGAGGGGGTGTGAAGGAACGCCAGCCCTTGTCTAACCGGTCACCGCTTAGGCCCTATGAGATTGTTGACGCTGGCGGGACAGCACCCCCTCTGCCTTGCGAGGCATCTCCCCCGCAAGGGGGGAGATCGGCAGCTTCGCCGATTTCGCCAATTGTCCGCGCTGGCGCAAAAGCTCCCGCAATCATGCTCTTGCTAACGCCGAGGCGCGTGATGATTGTCACGTCGCCACCGGAGACTCCGATGCCCGACGCCGCCAATCATCTTACCTTCGCGCTGATCTGCCTCGGCATGGTGCTCACGCCTGGGCCAAACATGATCTACCTGATCTCGCGCTCGCTGTCGCAAGGGCCGAAAGCCGGGCTGATCTCACTCGGCGGCGTGGCGCTGGGCTTCCTGTTTTATGTGGTCTCGGCAGCGTTCGGCATCACGGCGCTCATCTTCGCCGTGCCATACGCTTACGACGCGCTTCGCTTCGCCGGCGCGCTCTATCTGTTGTGGCTCGCCTGGCAGGCGCTGAAGCCCGGCGGGCGCTCGCCCTTCCAGGTCCGCGAGTTGCCGAGGGACAGGCCGCGCAAGCTCTTCGTCATGGGGCTGATGACCAACCTGCTCAATCCGAAAGTGGCCGTGCTCTACCTGTCGCTGCTGCCGCAGTTCATCAATCCGGCCAAGGGCCATGTTCTGTCGCAGCTTCTGGTGCTCGGCGTGACGCAGATCTCGATCAGCCTCACCGTCAACGCCATCATTGCGGTGACGGCCGGCTCGATCGCGAATTTCCTCGCCGGACGGCCGTTCTGGCTGGTCGTGCAGCGCTGGATGATGGGCACGGTGCTGACGGCGCTGGCCTTGAGGATGGCGACCGAGGCGCAGCGCTAGGGCACATTGATATTCAGGTGAGACCGGCCTGCGAATGACGGCTGTCTGCGCTTCCGGTTCTCACGTACAGCAGTACGCTCCGCTCCGGCCTTCGCCGGCCGAAGCCCTCATAAGTGTCTTTGCCCTATGAAGGCTACGGCCGGCGTAGGCCGGTTCTCGAAAGCCATCATTCTCGACCCCGCCTGACCTGAATCTCAACGCACCCCAAGGGCGAGCCATCACATCTACATCGGCCGGCGTACAGGCCGGATCTGCTCCGGCTCGACCACCTTGCGGTAGAGATGCCAGGTCGCGTGGCCGAGGATCGGCATGACGACGGCAAGCCCGGCAAATAGCGGGATCGAGCCGATCACCAGCAACACGGCGACCGTAAGCCCCCAAAGCGCCATCGTCAGCGGATTGGCCATGACGGCACGGGCCGAGGTTTCAATTGCCGAGACGGCGCCGACATCGCGGTCAAGCAGCAGCGGAAAGGCAATGACGGTGGTGGCCAAAACGACGGCGGCGAAAACGAAACCGACGGCGTTGCCGACGAGGATCAACGTCCAGCCCCTGCCGGTCGTCAGCACATCGCGCACAAAGGCGCCGACCGAAGCGGGCGGCTCGGCGCCGAACAGGCTGGTGTAGAGCGACTGCGCGGCGAACAGCCACAACAGGAACAGCGCGAAGAGCAGGACGCCGATTACCGCGATCGACGGCAGCGCCGGCGAATGGCGCACGTCGAGCGCATGGTGCCAGCGGCTGCTCATGCCGAGCTCGCGCCGGCGGCTGATCTCATATAGGCCAATGGCCGCGAAGGGCCCGATCAGCGCGAAGCCCGACATCAGCGGATAGACGAGCTGGATGGCGTTGGAGCCGGAGCTCCACCGGGTCAGGATCAGGCCGACGATCGGATAGATCAGGCACAGGAACACATAATGCGACGGCTTGGCCCAGAAATCCTCGGCGCCGAGCCTCAACGCATCCCAGAGATCCGACGTGGTGATGTGGCGCACCGTGGGCTGCACATGCATCCCGCGCGCGTCCGCCATGACATGAAAACCAGCCATAACCGTCCTCCGTTTTATACCGGGGGCGGTCACCGCCTGGGTGGCCGCCCGTGGCTGCCACTTTCAAGAACGCCGGGATGATAACCGATCTTCCGGGGAATGTCGCGCTTCATGCGATTTTCATCGCCCTGCCCGGCAAAAGCCACGATCGCCAGTATCAGAGGCCGCATGACCACCTCGATCACCACCTCCCCCGATTTCAACCGCCGCACGTTGCTCGCGGCCGCCGGCCTGGTGGCGCTTGCCGGCATAGCCGCCTGCAGCACCGTCTCCGTGCCGACCGGCGAAGGCGCCGGCGTCTCTTCGTCCGCGACAGCGACGTTGGCCAGTATCCGCAGCTCCGCCGGTCTGCCGACGCTGACGCCGGACGCGCAGCTCGAACAGGCGGCGCTGCAGCAGGCCGGCTATATGGCCTCGCGCGAGCGCATGAGCCACACCACTGGCTGGGGCAAGGATTTCGCCTCGCGCATGAAGGACAATGGCGTGCGCGGCGCCGCCGCCGAAAACATCGCCGAGGGCCGCTTCGACCTTGAGAAGCTGTTCGACATCTGGATGCATTCGGCCGGTCATCGCCGCAACATGCTCGATCAGGACTTCAGCCGCTTCGGGCTGGCCTATGTGCGGGACGGCCGCGATCCGGCGTTGCGCTATTGGGCGCTGGTGCTGGGCCGCTGAAAAGGCGGCCGGCTGAGAGCAGCGACTTTATCAATCCATATGCGCGGCCGGCGCCCCGCCCGCCGGTGCCGGTTTTGGCTTGCGCAGCAGAATGACGAAAGGAATGGCGGCCAGCGTCATCACCATCAGGATCTTGAAGTCGTTGATATAGGAAATCATCATCGCCTGAGCATTCACTGCGCGGTCGACCTGCGAAAGTGCTAGGGGATTGCCGGCGGCGGCCGCCGGAGAAGCGGCCCACAGGTTCGGGTTGTACGGATTGATGAAGGCCGACAGCTCGGTGTGGTTGATCTGAGTGTTGCGCACCATCAGCGCCGCGACCACCGATACGCCGATGGAGGAGCCCAGATTGCGCACCAGGCTGAACAGCGAGGTGGCGTCGGTGCGGTAGCGCGCGTCGAGCGTGGCGAAGGCGACCGTCGACAGCGGCACGAACACCATGCCCATGCCGAGGCCCTGGATGACGCCCGAGGAGATGATCAGCCAATTGTCCATCTGCGGCGTGAAGCTCGCCATCGTGTAGAGCGACTGCGCGGTGAGCAGGAAGCCGATGGCGACGAGGATCCTGGCATCGATCCTGTGCATGATGCGGCCGACGACCAGCATCGAAATCATCGTGCCGATGCCGCGCGGACCCAGCACGACGCCGATGGTCACGGTCGGATAGCCGAAGATGTTGGCCAGCATCGGCGGCAACAGCGACATCGAGGCCAGTATCAGTACGCCCATGACGAAGATGAAGCCCAGCCCGGTCACGAAATTGCGGTCGAGGAATATCTTCGGATCGATGAAGGGATGCTCGGCCGTCACCGTGTGGATGATGAACACCCAGAAGCCGGTGAGCGACAGAGCGAGCTCGATCCAGATTTCGGCCGAGTTGAACCAGTCGACCTCGCCGCCGCGGTCGAGCAGAAGCTGCAGCGCGCCGACACCGAGCGACAGCATGGCGAAGCCGAAGAAGTCGAAGCCGCGCACGCGCTTGGCGATGACCGGCAGGTAGGCGGCCATGCCGAGGAAGGCGAGGATGCCGACCGGCAGATTGATGAAGAACACCCAGCGCCAGTTGAAGTTTTCCGTCAGCCAGCCGCCGAGCGTCGGCCCCAGGATCGGCCCGAGCATGATGCCGGCGCCCCAGATCGCCATTGCCTGGCCATGGCGCTCCTTCGGGTTGATGTCGAGCAGGAAGGTCTGCGACAGCGGCACGATAGCCGCGCCGAACACGCCCTGCAGCAGGCGGAAGAGCACTATGGTCTCGAGGCTCCAGGCAAGACCGCAAAGCATGGAGAAGATGGTGAAGCCGACGACGGCGGTGAGGAACAGCTCCTTGCGGCCGAGCCTGTCGGCGAGCCAGCCGGTAACTGGCGTCATGATCGCCGCCGCCACGATATAGGAGGTCAGCACCCAGTTGATGTTGTCGGGCGAGGCGCCGAGGTCACCGGTCATGGTCGGCAGCGCGACGTTTGCGATCGTGGTATCGAGCGCCTGCATGATCGTCGCCAGCATCAGCGCGACTGTGATCAGTCCGCGGTGCGGCACTTCCTTGAAAGGTTCGGGCGTGCTCATGATGCTGAACTTCCAGCAGGTAACAAAAACATGTACGCTAGAGCATGATGCTGAAGTATCCTGCTCTATCTCTTTGATTAGAGGCGGATTCAGATTTCAGGTCGAACAGGCCCGAAATCATCCGGCTCTAGGTTTCCGGGCGGCAAGCCTTCGTTGAGAGACCTTCATCGCGGTGGGACGCGACTATCGATGTGGGGGTTACATCGACTGAAAGTCTCTGTTGGAGCGGATCCCTGCCGCCCGGAAACCTGAGGACCAACGGGTCCGTGGCCGGGCCTCAGCTTTCGAACGAGCCGCCATGCGGCTTGCCTTGCTGATCCTTGCCACGTCTCCACCGGACCAATCCCCTCAATGCCCGACGGATCGCGACGGGCTCGCTGTCTTACCGCGCCTGCTCCCCTGCCGTGGCGGGACCGAAGATCGACGGCAGGCCGCGCGCCACGCCGGTGTCGACGGTGACGGTGGCGCTCATGCCGGTGCGCAACGCCATCTTGGCGTCGGGGTCGGTCAATTCCAGGCGCACGGGAATGCGCTGCGTGACCTTGACCCAGTTGCCGGTGGCGTTTTGCGCGGGCAGCAGCGAAAACTCCGCGCCCGTCCCGGCGCCGATGGCTTTCACGGTCGCCTCGAAGGTGCGGCCCGGATAGGTGTCGACGACGATCTCGGCCTTCTGGCCCGGCTTCATGTTGGTGAGCTGGGTCTCCTTGAAATTGGCATCGATCCAGGTGTCGCCCGTCTCGACCAGAGCGAACAGCGGCGTGCCGACGCCGACATACTGGCCGACCTTGAACGACGCGGCCTGGTAGACGATGCCGTCGGCCGGCGCCTTGACCGTCGTCTGCGCCAGATCGTAGGCGGCCTTGTCGCGCGCGGCGAGCGCCGCCATCACGGTCGGATGCTTGTCGGTCTCGATATCCGGATTGCCACCGAGCGCTGCCTTGGCGCTGACGATGCCCTGCTGTGCGACGGCGAGCTGCTGCTTGGCCTTGTCGAGATCGTTGCGGGCCTCGTCGAGCGACGACTTGGCGTTGATGCCTTTCTGCGCGAGATCGGCGGCGCGGCCATATTGCGACTGCGCATAGTCGACCTCGCTGGAGGCGGACTTTTCCTGCGCCATCGCCTGGCTGTAAGCGGCGCGCAGCTGCTCGACATTGAGGCGCGCGGCGGCGACCGCCGCATCGGCCTGGGCGAGCGCAATCTTGTAAGGCTCGGGGTCGATGACGAAGAGAAGGTCGCCCTGCTTGACCAGCTGGTTGTCGGCTATGCCGACCTGCACGATACGGCCGGCCGTGTCGGAGGCGACCGAAATCCTGGCCTGCTGCAGGTTGGCGTTCTCGGTTTCCTGATAGCGGCCGCCCGTGATCCAGACATACGCGCCGCCGGCAAGCAGGGCCAGCGGCAGGGCGACCATCAACAGGAAGCGTCCGGGGCGGCGCTTCTTCTTCGGCGCCGGAGCGAGCCGCGGCTCGGCAGCCGCCGCAACCGGAGCGGCCGCCGGCTGGGCCGGTGCTTCAGCGACCGGCTGCGCCGGCGCAAGCTTGGTGACGTTGTTGTCGTCTTCTATCTTGGCTGCCGCGTTCATGCTGCTGCCCCTTCCGTATTCTTCATCTTTTCCAGGGACGTTTCGGCGTCCGTCAAATTCTGCACGATGGCGTCCAGCACTCGGATCAGGACGCGGCGTTCTTCCGCCGACACGCCGGTCAGCGATTCCTCATAGACCTCGCCCGCCAGGCTCTTGACGTCGGCATAGGCCGCGTTCGCCTTCTCGGTCGGAAAGATCATGCGCACGCGCCGGTCGGTCGCGTCCTGGCGACGCTCGATCCAGCCGCCCTCCTCCATGCGGTCGACCAGGCGGGAGACGCTGATCGGCTCGATTTCGAGGAGCTCGGCAAGCCGCGCCTGCGCGACGCCCGCCTCCTTGGCAACGCGCACGAGCAGGCGCCACTGCGCCGAGGAAAGACCCAACCCACTGGCGCGCGCCTCAAAACGCTTGCGCATCAGGCGCTGCACGTCGTGGATCAAAAATCCTAATCTGTCGATACCGTCGGAAACCATGAGCGATATATATAATAAGCGTGCTTACTATTCAAGAGGCCGCTTTGTTCCAGAAGCCGGCAAATCGACGTTGCAGCAAGGCAAGCTCCCTTACGGTTAGCGATCGATGAACGTGCAGGGGTCGGTGCCGGTAGGGCGGCAATCCGCAGTTCCTCATCCTGCTCGATTATCAGGATGGGGCCGGCTACAAAGAAACTGCTCGATTCCTCAAGGCGCATCTGGCGATGAAGGAGACTGACGCGGCCAGGAACGAGCGCTTTGTGCGTGCGCTACGCCGGGCGTACATTGCCTTGGCTTGTCAACTCGTTCGACTTCGCTCAAAGCGCAATTTCGATCAAACTGGCCGGCGGCGCGGGGGCTAGTGTGGCCGCGCCAAATGCGAGGGCCATGAACCCGACCGAGAAAGCGCTGTGGTTTGTCGAAAGCCACCTGCCCGACGCCATCAGCCTTGACGAGACAGCTGCAAGCGGCGGCGTGTCGCGCTTCCATGTGACGCGCGCCTTCGGCGCGGCCACGGGACGGTCGGTCATGGGCTATATGCGGGCACGCCGCTTGAGCGAAGCGGCACGCATATTTTAGCGGCGGTAATCGCCATCAGTTGTGGTCTGCATAGGCGGCAAAAGCTGCTCTGGAAGATTAAGTCGCTCGGCCTCTGATCTTTGGGTAAAGTTCACAGGCCGCGCTTCCACAAAATCACTCAATTTCTCATATGCCGTCTGCGCGGCTCTAACTTTCTTACGAATGAGGACCTCTCGCGAAAGCTCTAATACGATAGGTAACCGCCCTTCCTCCTCCGAGTTCCGTGAAAGAGTATGTAAGAACCATTGCACTGAAGGGTGCTCCGATTGCATCAACATTCGTACATCTTCCAATGGGCCTTGCGTACCCCATCCTTCCAATATTCTAATGCTAGCAACACTTGAGGCCACTTCGTTCGTATCGCTCTCCTCATGAAAAATCATTTTCTCTGATATCTTCCAGCCGCCCACATTTGGCCCTCGATAAAAGGCACGATGAAGCATAGCAATGGGCTGGAGGACTTCGCGAAAGGTTGGATCAGCGAGGAATATGCCAGTTAAGGTATCTAACGCCGCCATACTGCGACTGATCAGCCATCGTCGAATAGGCATCAGCTTTCGCAAGCGATTTATCAACTCGTCTCTGTTCTTCGCGTCAGGCAATGCCTTGATCCAGGCCCCAGCCAACCAAGGTGACGTCGCATCATCCGAAATCGGAATTTCCTTCAGAAAATCAATCAGCTTTTCATCAGCCGCTGCCGACGCGTTTCTGACAAAATAAAACAGTAACGTATTTAGGACCCAGCTGTCTCCGCGTTTACGCTTGGCCAATGCTAGCAATTCGACGAGTGCGCTGCTACCTGATCGTTCGATCACCCGACCTACCAAAGGAGGAGCGCCGTTCTTTGCCAAGGTGCTCGGAATCCCGCCCGCACCGTTCGTCGGAAAAAGTTCAATTTGCATTAGGCCCCTGGTTTGCCACCGGACCTCAGCTTCGCGCCACGTCGAAGGATTCCCGTGACGACCGCGTACCACCTCGTCCTTCCGGCCCCGCAACGCTTCGATCCCATCCACGTGAAACACCAGGGCATGTAGCACCCAAGGAAGAGCTAGCGACTTTGTCTCCTCTAGTTGGTTCCGGTCTATAATTTGATCCATGAATGCAGCGGCTTTGCCGATCGACGGATTATTGGAAAAATCCGCTGCGGCCTTGGCAACGTGCCAGACTGGCAGAGCATCATCAGGCACCGCGTCAACCTGGATTGCCGATGTCATGCTAAAATACTTAATAGAAAAATCAGTTGGCACGCCGTCTTGGTCAATTAACCTACATGATTGCAACCGAGGCAGCCCCCCGCAGACAATAACATCAGGCGACGGATCGGCCTCTTCGGGATCTCCAATGCCAAGATCGCCAACCCAAGATGCGACCTCCTTTGGTTCAGCTTGCCATTGTGATTTTCTACTCTTCGCGACAAAATCACCTTGAATAGCAAGAAACGACGTGGAATCGAACACTTCCAAGAAATCACTACTAGTGTTTGGCCACGACGAGACTAGCAGTTCCTCAATCCACGCAAAATGCCGCCCTTTATCTTGATAGGTCAATAGCGCCAAAAGGCGAAGCGCCGCTCGGCGGGTGACGTCGTCGCCGCAGTTTATCGCCTCCACAAAAATTGGCTCTAAGATAGCATTCTGACTCAGATCCAAAACGCGCGCCAACGACGAGATTATGGACCTTTGCGGGACCGAAAGGACCCTTACCGCCCTTGAGATAAGCTTCTTGCGATAGAGCGGAAGACTTGCAGCCGTGCCATCCGCCAACAGTTGAAGAGCCAAATTGGCTCCGGTCCTGACGATACGATCATCGGGGGATCGATCACCAGCGTCCAAACTGTCGATGAGCGCGATGACGGTTTCGCGAAGTGCCTCGTGAGCGGTCGAAGCAAATATCTTACTACAAGCGATTTTAAACACATGGAGCCAATGGGCTCGACCGGCAATTTCGAATAGACGGTCCTTGATACTGCTTTCCGGGCTTGTAGTCAGCCGTGCCGCAGCCATGAATTCTTGTAATGACCTCACATCAAAGGCTATTTGGCCCTCAATTTGGGAACGCAGGAAGACGAGCCGATTGGTCGCTAGATCTGCAATCTCTACCGCCAACGTTCCCCCAACGTCATCAAAACCGTCGCTAGCAAGCTGATTACCGACCAGATCCGCGAATTCTTCCACCGTGAAATAGGCATTGGCTCCGCCGGCACTCTCCGCACGCAAATGAAGAAGATAGCCTGCGTCATAGTGAATTCGGTCGATCTGCGACTTAAATCTTCCAATTGTTGTTCCGCTTGGACCGCCCTTTGCGATTTCTCGATCACGTAGCGTCTCGTAGTGCCGATAAAATAATGTCCAACGATCTTTAGGAATATTGTTGTGCGTCGACACCAATTGAAACAGCAGCATAACCTGCAACGGACTTGTCATAAGTGGCGCCGTCGTTTCTTCCTCTGCCGCCTCAGCGAGAATTGACAAGATTTCTTCGCGACGAGTATCTTCGCTTACCAGGATCGGAGCAACCCGTGTGGCGAGCTTGATTGCGGCGGCGGGACTCAAAAGCTCCAGCCTCCAGTGCATCCACAATTTCGGCGCAAGCTCCTCCTGGTAGCCCTGCGGTCTGCTTGTCGAAAATATAAGAGCGTCCGCATTTATCTCATGCAGCGTATCAATCAGCCGCTCAATTTCTTCTATAACTTGAACTCTATTTCCGCTGTGTGGAACCTCATCTAATCCGTCGAGGATGATGACGGTTGGAATAGTCCCTATCCATTCTCGAAGTTTCGCACTGTCTATATCGACTTCGCTAAGTTTCGCAATTTGCTTAGCGATGTAAGCCACTATAGAGAAACCGACATCTGCCTTCTGCGCTTCACTTAACGCGTCAGCGAAGCGCGGCAATTCGATATGGAACGGATATCGGAGCGGCCCTTCGAGCGAGATGCCTTCAGCAGCTGCACATTTGAGAATAGCCGTTATGGCGCTATTCACCTCAGGCGTTTGCGTCAATCGCATTTGATGCAACAACCTTGCTCGGCAAAGCTGCGCCAAAAATTGACCTATAGTTGACTTGCCCTGCCCAGGGCCACCTAAGAGAACAATCCGATTGGGCAGCGGCGTGTTGCGACGGCAATCGCACTCAACCGAATCTTCCCACGATTGCCAAGATTGTGGATCGAATTTGTCAGCGGATCGTGACATCAGCCGAGCTAGAATTCTGGGATGATCAAAAACTGATTCATCTCCGAACTCAATTTCATCGTCTACCTCTGGGGCATCAGAGTCATCATCAATGTCTTGCCGGTCACCTCTAAGATTTGCAAAATCAAACGCCTCTTGTTCATAGGCTCCCTCATCGATTGGCAGGTCCGTAAACACTTCTTCAAGCATCACAGTCCTGCCGATCGCCTGCCCTATATCTCGCGTTTTAATCTCACGTGACTGCCTCAGGCCGTTTCGTAGATACCGCGAAAGAACGTCCTCGTGCTTGGGACCGGCAAGTTTGCGTAAAATTGCAGCGAGAACGTCACCCGGTTGAACCCAAAACTCAAACAGCGTTCGTACGTTTGAGTGCACGTCCAATAACGTACTTATTGTATCCAAATGCCAGACAACGACATCCCTAAACCCTAGTTTCTTCGCCCATCCCTGCAAATGCGCATAGACCTTGTCAACTCCTCCTTGGCCTCGGCCCGATTTGTCGGCTGCAGCGCCGCTTAGCCGAACATTTGATGCGATAACGTAATAATCCGGCCGCTTTAGAGCTCTCTTTGAGTCAGCAAACTTGGCCATCTCCTGGTCAATTTGTTTGATTAGCCAAGAAGTATTTTTTACCGGAGATTCATTTACCTGATGGTATTTCGCCTGGAATACGATATAGCCGTCCCATTCCTTGCTGCCAATTGTGCATGGTCCGGTGTAGGTTGCTTCACGAGCACCGTCTTTGCCTGCCCCGTAGATTTGAATAGTGGCACCGACTGCGGCGGATGCGAGCGCTTGGATGAGCCGCTCGAAGGACTGCGTAGAGAATCGAGAGAAATCGTATGCCATTCCGTCACTATAGCGACCGTCGGACGATTGCTCAGTCCGCGATGAATATATCCCCTACAATCTGTTTACAGGTACAAACCGCACCAGCGAGAGTCGACACGCGCACTGGTTTTTTACGTTGGTAACTGCCGATCGATGAATCATTCTTTGCTGGCGCGCAATTTCGATCAAACTGGCCGGCGGCGTAGGGCTAGTATCGTCCCGCCAAATGCGAGGAGCCATGAACCCGACCGAGAAGGCGCTATGGTTTGTCGAAAGCCACTTGCCCGACGCCATCAGCCTCGACGAGATAGCGGCAAGCAGCGGTGTGTCGCGCTTCCATGTGACGCGCGCCTTCGGCGCGGCCACGGGACGATCGGTGATGGGTTATATGCGAGCGCGGCGGCTCAGCGAAGCGGCGCGCAAGCTGGCCGGCGGCGCGCGCGACATTCTCTCGGTCGCGCTCGATACCGGCTACGGCTCGCATGAGGCGTTCACGCGGGCTTTTCGCGAGCAATTCGGCACCACGCCGGAGCTGGTGCGCGCGCAAGGCTCGACCGAAAACCTCGACCTCGTGGAGCCCATTCTGATGGACAGTTCGCTTCTCACCACACTCGAGCCGCCGCGCTTCGAGACCAGCCGCCCCTTCCTCGTCGCCGGGCTCGGCGAGCGCTACAGCTGCGAGACCAGCGCCGGCATCCCGATGCAGTGGCAGCGCTTCGCCCCTTATATCGGCAACATTCCGGGCGAAGTGCCCGGCGTCTTCTATGGCGTGTGCACGAATGGCGACGATGCCGGCAATTTCGACTATGTCGTCGGCGTCGAGGTGACGGACTTCTCCGACCTGCCGAAGGATTTCCACCGCGTGCGGGTGCCGGCGCAGAAACATGCGGTATTCTCGCATCGCGAGCACATCTCGACCATCCGCCGGACCGTCAACACGATCTGGAACAGCTGGCTGCCGGCCTCGGGCCACGAGATCGCCGACGCGCCCGAGTTCGAGCGCTATGGGCCCGAATTCGACGCGCGCACCGGCAATGGCGGGCTGGAGATCTGGGTGCCGGTCAAGGGGTGATGGTTTTCCCTTCTCCCCCTGTGGGAGAAGGTGGATCGGCGCGCAGCGCCGAGACGGATGAGGGGTGTTCCAGCGGAGTGAGACGTTGGCATTTCCTGGAGCACCCCGCGCCTTCGGCGACACCTTCTTCCACAAGGGGAGAAGGAAAAGCGCTAAAGCTCGAGATTCCACGTTTGCCCGACAAGATCCTTGCCGAAGGAATGATGGCGTTCTTCCTCGACCAGCTTGAAGCCGGCAGCCTGATAGATACGGCGGGCCGAGCCCAGTACGTCGTTGGTCCAGAGCGTCAGCGTCCGGTAGCCTTTGGCGCGCGCGAAGGCGATGCATTCGTCGACCAGCCGCCGACCGATGCCGAGGCCGCGCGCCGACGGTTCAACGTAGAGCAGCCTGAGCTTCGCGACCTTGGGTGACTTGCGCATGACGAAGACCGAGCCGACCACCTCGCCTTCGCGCTCGGCGATCCAGCTGCGCTCCCATTGCGGGACGAAGTTCTTGACGAACTCACCGAGGATCTCTGCGACCAGCGCCTCGTAAGTTTCGTCCCAGCCATAGTCCTGCGCGTAGATGAGGCCTTGACGGTGCGTGATCCAGCCGATGTCGCCGACCTGCAGCGGCCGCAGAATATAGGGAACCTTGGCTTCAGGTCTGTCGCCGAGCAAGTCTTGGACGGTGCGCATGGCGTTGACCAGCCGCTCCTGTTCGGCCGGGGCCAGGCGATCGAGCAGCGCGCGCACCTGGTCATGCGAATCCTGGTTGAGAGGCGCAAAGGCTTCCCTGCCGGCCGGCGTCAGCGCGATCGAGGCGCGGCGCGCGTCAGTGTCACTAGCTTCGCGTCCGACCAGGCCGCGCTCCTCGAATTTCTTCAACAGCCGGCTGACATAGCCGGGGTCGAGGCCGAGGTCGCGCACCAGGTCGCTTGCGACCAGCCCATCGCGATGGGCGAGCTCGTAAAGCACCCGCGCCTCGGTCAGCGAGAACGGACTTTTCAGCAGGCCCTCGTCGAGCAGGCCGAGCTGGCGGGTATAGAAGCGGTTGAAGGCGCGCACCGCATCGATACGATCCTTGCCTGGGTGATTGTGAATGGTCATGGGAAAATCCTCCTGTCTTGGACAGGATCAACCATTTAGTTGACTTAGTCAATTAATATGGCGAGCGGAACACTACACAATTTCGTCATTCCGGGCGGAGCAAGGAGCGAAGCGACGCGCAGTTGCGGAGGCCAGTGCCAATCGCGACCGCAGCGGCCCTAACCCATTGGCAGCACTGGCCAAACCTCCACAATACTCCCGGCCGAGAACACAGCGATCGCCCCAAAATGCTGCAGCACCGCCTCGCTCTGCGTCGGCCGCAGGAAGGCATAGTCGCCGGGCTTCACATCTGCGCCCGCCGGCAGGCCCATGAATTGCTGGTTGGACGACAGGCCCATCAATCCGTTCGGTTTCATGCCTTCGGGAAACACCGGCTCGGCCATCCATTTGCCGCCATAGAGATAGCAGCCCTTGCGCGGGAAGAGGCCAAGCCCCTGCAGCGCCCTGGAAACCGCCGGCGGGCCGGGCAGCATCGGATCGAGCGCCTTGAGGATCGGCGTGGCGATAAAGGCCGCCGGCTGGAAGCCCTCCAAGCCAGGCATGTCGAAATCCTTTGGCAGCACGAAGGCCGAGCCGATCGACACTTCGTTGGCGACGCCGCCGCCATGCAGCAGCGCGGTCTTGGAGCCGCCGATGTTGAGGATGCGGCGCTGGTCCGGATCGAGGACGGCGGCAAAACCGGCGGCTTTTGCAGAGGCCTGCTTCAGCGCCTTGGCCGCGCCCCCGAACAGGCCCGGTATCTCCGGCGCATGCGCCTCATAGGCCATGATGCCGTCGCAGAGCAGACCTTTTGGAATCGTGAGCGCGTTAATCTCGGCGGGATCACGAAAACCGCCGCGATGCAGGCCGACATCCACCTCGAAAGCGAAGCGCAATTCTGCGTTGAGCGCGGCAGCGAGCGCGCCATATTCCGCCAGCCGTTCCGGCGTGTCGATCAGCCAGCAGACGCGCGACCAACAGCCGGCGCCACCCCTGGTCAGCGCGGCCTTGGCGGCACCCACCGGCATCGGCTTGCCGTAGAGAAGATCGCCCTCGGAAAACGCGTCAAGCACGGCCTGCGTCAACGGCGGATGGAAGGTCATAAAGCGATTGGTGGCAAGCGCCTTGGCGATGTGCGAAAGCAGCGGCACGCAAGGCAGCGACTTGTCGACCAGCCGCACGCCAAGGTCCGGCGCCAGCCTTTGCTTCACCAGCGCGATGTTGCCGTCCAGCCGGTCGCGATCGAGGACAAGGCAGGGCCGGAAAATCTCGGCGGCCATCAATGCATCGGCCAGGGCGGCGAAATAGGCGCTCATTGTTGGATGCCGAACAGGCCGGCCATGTAGGGCGAGACGAAACGGTTTTGCGGATCGATGTCGCGCCGCACCGCCATCGCATCGTCCCAGCGCGGATAAAGCTTCTTGAAGTCCGCCGCCTTCAGGCTGTGCATCTTGCCCCAATGCGGCCTGCCGCCACACTTGCGGAAGATCGGCTCGGCGGCGCGCCTGAAAGGCAGCGGGTCGTTCGCCGCATCGTGGTGGATTGCGATCGAGCAGGTCAGCCTCTTGTAGAATGGCGAAAGCCAGAATTCGTCGGCCGCCACCGAGCGCACCTCGATCGGGAAATAGACTTCCGGGAAATGCTTTTCCGTAAGCGCAATGATCTCGGCCAACGCTTTGGGACCTTCCTCGTAAGGCAGGTGATACTCCATCTCGTTGAATTTGGTGCGACGCTCGCTGGCGTAGACGTTGAGCCAGTCCTGCACATAGTCTTCCGCCGGCACCTTCCTCACCGCCCCTCTGATCAACGCGCGGCGCAACCACGGCAGCCAGTGCAACGCGGTCCGAAGCTTGCGTAAAGTCGCCAGCCCTTCCTCGTCGTCCTCGGTCGGCCGCATAGTCGGCGCCGCGTCGCTGAGATCGCTGGCGATGAACTGGGCGTAGCCGGAGAACGGGATGTAGTAGAACTCGGCCGAGCGATGCGCGGCCATCATCATCTCGAAGTTTTTGAGCATGTCGCCGATCGGCAGCACCCATTTGCGGCGGCGCAGCCGGTAGGTGGCGATGTTGTTCATCGCCACTTCGGTCAGCACGCCGAAGGCGCCTAGCGCGACGCCCGTGGCGTGGATCATGTCCAGGTCGTCTGCCCGGCTGAACTCGCGCAGCTCGCCTTGCCCATCGACGAGTTGCAGCGCCTCCAATTGCGTGTGATAGGCGCCGAGAGTCGGCCCGGAGCCATGCGTTGCCGTGCCCAGCGCGCCGCCGATCGCCTGGCGGTCGATGTCGCCCATGTTGGGCAGACCCTGGCCGACGTCCTGCAGGATGTGCATCAAGGCGCCGAGCCGCGTGCCTGCCCTCACCCGCGCCCGGTTGTTCGCGGCATCGTGCGAGACTAGCCCCTCGATCTTCTCCAGCGAGACGATGGTGCCGTCGGACTGCACCAACGGCGTGAAGGAATGGCCGGCGCCGGCGACGCGCAGCGGACCGGGTGCCGAGCGCACCAGTTCGGCCAACTCGCCGGCATCGGCCGGCGCCGCGATCAATTTCGGGGAAGCCGTGACGAAGCCGGACCAGTTGCTCCACGCGGTTGCCATCTTGACCCCTTTGCTCAGACCCGGCCGCGCCGCCGCGCGACCAGCACGAAAATGCCGAGCAAAAGCACGCTCGCCAAAGCGGCGGCGGCGGCGAATTCGGGCACGGGCCGGAAGTCCGCGCCGTCGATCAGCAGCGAAGCGGCGACCGGGCCGATGGCGAGGCCGAAGAGCTGGGCGGCCGGCACCAGCAGCACCGCGGTGCGCGTCTCGTCGGCGGTGATCGCCAGCCGGATCTGGTAAGGCACGATGAAGAGCAGGATGAAGCCCATCACCAGTGCCACGGCCCAGAACACCGAAAGACCCGGGCCGGACGCAAGCAGCAGCGAGCTGATCGCCGCGACGATCCCGATGACGGTGATGGCAAAACGATAGTCGATGCGCGCCTCGAAGCTTGTCGCGGTCATCGCGCCGAGCACCTGCGCGGCAAGGCTCGCCGAAACCATCAAGCCGACGGTGCGGCCATCGATGCCGAACTGTGCGCCGATGGGCTCGAGAAAAGCCCAGACGGCGCCGAAGAACATGAAATAGCAGAAGATCGACAGCAGCGCGGCGATCGTCGGCACGGTTGCCACGTTGGCGAACTGTTCTTGCTTAGGCAGGTCGGCATAGTCGTCGGGCACGGTCCATGCCACGACGAGCGAAAGCAGACAGACGATGCCGAGCGAGATGAAGCCGCCGGCCGAGCCCGCTCTCGGCACGGCAAAGAGCGCGAGGATCAGCGCCAGCGCGCACTGCGCCAAGGTCTGCAGCGTGACGAAATAGCCGCCGATGCGCTCGGCCCGGCGCGAGCGGGCGATCAGCTCGGTCGCGACAGCGACAAGCCCGCCCTCCGCGAGGCCGGCCAGCGTGCGCGCGCCAATCAGCGCATTGGGGCTGCCGGCATAAGCGGTCCAGACATTGGCGAGCGCGAGCAGGACAAGCAGCACCGTGCTTTTCCAGCGCATGTTGCGCGCCGGCAAGAGCATCGCCACCACGCCCGAGCCGATAGCGATCGCGATCATCTCGGCGGTGGCGACCAGCGCCAGCTCGTCGCCGGTGACATGGCCTTCGCTGTAGAGCGCACCGAGCAGCACCGGCTGCAGTCCGAGGATGAGGAGACCGACCGAGCCGATCCACAGCGCCGAGGCCAGTTGCAGGCCCGTCGGATTGCCGACAAGCCAATCGCCATTTTCCGCTTGCGCAGCTTGCGATGCGGTCACGAGGCGCTCTCCCTTGCAGCTCACTCGAAAAACTGACAAGTTGTCAGTATTTGACGGAACTGATACTTGATCATGTTTCTTGTCAACCGCGAATTCGCGGCTTTCACGAGATTTGGCGCATGACGCAGACAAGGCGAACAGCGACGGAACCGCGGCGCAGGCCGAAGCAGGAGCGCAGCCGCGAGCGCATCGACGCGATCCTCGCCACGACCATGCGCCTGATCGGTGAGAAAGGCATCGACGCGGTGACGATGAAGGAAGTCGGCGCGCTGGCCGGCGGGCCGATCGCTACCGTCTATCATTACTTCCCCAGCAAGTCGGCGATCCTGGCGATGCTCTATGAGCGGTTCTCCGAGGAAAGCCGCGCACGCTTCGGCGCGATCATCGCCAGGATAGCCCGGCTGGACGACGTGACCGCCGCGGCCGACCAGCTGCTCGACGATTATCATGCCCGTGTCGCCGCGGACCCAGCCATCCAGGACCTGCAGAACGCCATCCAGGCCGACAAGGCGCTGCAGCATCTCGACATCGCCGAGACGAGGCAACAGGCGAAGATGTTCTGCGATAAGGTCGGGCCGATGCTCCAAGCGGAGCAGCGCGAGGCGTTCGGACGTGTCGTGTTCCTGATCTTCCAGCTCGCCGGCAGCGTCGTGCGGCTGGCGCTGACACAGGACGAAGCGGAGGGACGGAGGACGATCGAGGATTATCGGTCGATCATCCATACGCAGTTGAAGCTGTTTTTGTAGCCGACGCCATAATCGGGGCCGCGCCTGGCTGCCTCAGCCCGCTTCCAGCTTCGGCCCCAGAATCTCCACCAGCCAATCCACAAACACTCTCACCCTTGGCGAAAGCTGGCGGCTCGGCGGATAAAGCACCGAGATCGGCGTCGGCGTCGGCGGATTGTCCGGCAGCACCTCGACCAGCCGGCCCGCTTCGATGTCGGCGGCGAAGCGGCGGCGCGGCGCCTGGTAGAGGCCGAAACCCTGGCGCACGAGCGTGGCGGCGGTGTCGGAATTGGAGACGGTGACGCGCGACGGCAGCACGATCTCGCGGATCTTTCCATCGACGGTGAACTCCAGCGGCATCACCTGGCCGGTGCGGGACGAGACGAAGCCGATCATGACGTGCCCGGCAAGCTCGTCCAGAGTGCGCGGCAGGCCGTAGCGCTCGACATAGGCGACGCTGGCAACCGTCGCCTCGCGCGCCATGCCGATGCGGCGCGCGATCATGTCGCTGTCGGGCAGCGTGCCGGCGCGGACCACGCAATCGACGCCTTCGCGCACCAGGTCGACGAAGCGGTCGCCCTCGCCGATATGCACGCTGAGTCCGGGATAGCGGGCGAGCAGCGCCGGCAGTTCCGGAATGACGAAGGTGCGGGCCATGTTGCCGTTGATGTCGATGCTCAGACGTCCGCGCACCTCATGCGCGCCGAAGCTGCCCTCGGCATCCTCGATGTCGGCGAGGATGCCGATGCAGCGCTGGTAATAGGCCTCGCCGTCCAGCGTCGTGGTGACGTGGCGCGTTGTGCGCCTCAGCAATTGTACGCCGAGCCGCTCCTCGAGCTGCTTGATAGCGGCGGTGGCGCTGGAGCGCGGCAGGCCGAGATCGGCGGCGGCCGCGGTGAAGCTGCGCCGTTCCACAACGCGAGTGAAGAGCCGCATGCTGTCGAACCGGTCCATCGCCGATTGTTCGCACAGACTGAATAGTGTTGGCAATCCATGGCCGATTATATCGATCAGGCAGGCGAGTATATGCATCTCCATCCAAAAGAAGGAGATTCGCCATGACCACTCGTCCCATTGCTCTCATCACCGGCGGCAGCCGCGGCCTCGGCCGCAACACCGCGATCCACCTTGCCCGGAGGGGCGTCGACGTCATCGTCACCTATCGCTCGCGCGCCGACGAGGCGAAGAGCGCAATCGCCGAGATCGAGGCTGCCGGCGGTCGAGCAGCGGCGCTTGAGCTCGACGCCGGCGCCGTCGCCAGCTTCCCGGCTTCCGTTGCGGCGTTGAAGAAGACCCTCAAGGACACCTGGCAGCGCGACCGCTTCGACTATCTCGTCAACAATGCCGGCACCGGCCTGCGCAAGATGATCGCCGAAACGACGGAAGAGGAATTCGACACGCTGATGAACACCCATCTGAAGGGCGTGTTCTTCCTCACCCAGGCGCTGCTGCCGCTGATCAATGATGGCGGACGCATCATCAACATCTCGAGCGGGCTCGCCCGCTTTGCTGCTCCCGGATCGTCGGCCTATGCGATGATGAAGGGCGGCATCGAGGTGTTCACGCGCTACCTCGCCAAGGAGCTCGGCCAGCGCGGCATCACCGCCAACACCGTGGCGCCCGGCGCGATCGCCACGGACTTCAATGGCGGCCATGTGCGCGACAATGCCGAGATCAACCGCATGGTGGCCGGCGTCACCGCGCTCGGCCGCGTCGGCGTCCCCGACGATATCGGGCCGATGATCGCCTCGCTGCTCTCCGACGACAATCGCTGGGTCAACGCCCAGCGCATCGAGGTGTCTGGGGGCATGAATATCTAGACGATCGGTCACTTGACCTGGCGGATCAGTCCTTCGAAGCCGTCGGCAAGATTGGCATTGCCGGCGGCGATGAAGCTCGACAGGTTCCTGGCACGCCCAGGGGTCTTGTTGGCATCGAGCAGCACCGCCCTGCCCTCATGCATGACGAAGTCGAACTTGCCGTAATCGAAGCCGAGCTGGCGCCGCAGCGCGCGCAGCTCGTCCGGCACGGGCACCGCCTCGCGGCGGATGGTGTCGTCGCCCTTGACCAGGCTCTGCGGCGAGACATGACGGGTGCAGCGCTCGCGCTCGCCGCAGAACAGCCAGAAGCGGGCGCCAAAACCGTCCGGCTCCGGCTCGGGAATGAATTTCTCGACGACCAGATCCCGGCGTTCGAAGACCGCGGCCGGAACATCGGCGAGCGAGGCATGGATCTCGTATTTTTCGAAGGCTTGGACGCCGGGAAACGGCTCCGGCCTGCCGGCTCGCCGCGCGCGCCGGTTCAGCTGCTGTTCCGGCGTTCCCCGATGGTTGAGGCTGCTCTTGACGATGACCTGTCCCTGCCAGTCGTCGCCTTGGCCAATCACGGCGCCGCTGACGCGGCGTTTCGAGATGTCGGCGGCCCCAAGATTGAGGCAGAAGGGAAAGCGGCGCGCATAGTCGACATAATCGGGCGGCGTCACGGTCGCGTCGAGATGCAGCACCGCGATGTCGGCGGCCGGCTTCGCCGAGGTGCCGCGCAGGACCCGCACCGAATGGCCGCGGCGCTTCAGCTCCTCCAGCAGGTCGAAGAGCATATACGGGCTGTCACGGCGCAGCAGCAGCCCGCGCCGGGTCTGGAAGCGGTCTTGTTCATGCGTGATGACGGCGATGCGTGCCATGCGCCCCACTTGGCTTATCATGCGCCTTCGATTATGCGACGAACACAATGCCCTAACCGATACAGGGTTTGCATGACCGAGCACTGGAATGCAATTCGCAAGCACTGGCAGTTGCTCGGCTCGCCGCTGCGGCCGCCGGCTCAGGTGGTCGAGGCCTACGAACGTGAGCTCGAGCTTTCGCAATCGCACGTCGTCATGCTCGGCGTGACGCCCGAGCTCGCCGGGCTCGGCGCCACGATGACGGCGGTCGACGAGTCTCCCGACATGATTGCCGGCATCTGGCCGGGCGACACCGATATGCGCAAGGCGGTGCAGGGCGACTGGTTCGACTTGCCGTTTCCCGGCGCGAGCATCGAAGCGCTGATCGGCGATGGATGTCTCTCCGTCATCGGCGCCGCTGACCTCAGACGCACGCTGTTCGCGTCGATTGCGCGTTCACTCAAATCCGTCGGCCGTGCCGCCATCAGGCTTTATGCTTCCCCCGGAACTCCAGACGACCCGAAGGATGTCCGCGCCCTGGCGTTGAGCGGCGGCGTCTCGACCTTCCATGAACTCAAATGGCGCGTGGCAATGACCGCCATCGGCGGAGCGCCTGATTACACGATACCGGTGAGGGGCATCCTCGAACAATTCGACAGGATGTTTCCCGACCGCGAGGAGCTGTCGGCTCGAACCGGGTGGGAGCTGCCGACCATCGGGACCATCGACGTCTACCGGAACTCGTCCGTCGTCTACAGCTTCGCCCCGGCGGCAGCGCTGATCAAGGAAGCCCAGACCTTCTTCGATGACGTCCGGCTGGCCTCGACCGGCACATACGGGCTCGCAGAACGCTGCCCGTTGCTGGTGCTGCGTTCGCCGAGGCGCCTGGACTAACGGGCGGGTTGCTCGTCGGCGCCTCGCGATGGCCGGTGCATTTCGGCCTTGCGTCTCGCACGAGAAAAATTTCGCGCCGCTGCCCCGTTGCGCGCGCCTTGACTCCGGCAACCCAGCGGCCTATCTCAGCGCCACGTTAGCACTCGCCTTTGGTGAGTGCTAACTTATATCCGGCGGCCTCGCCGGATGGAGGAACAGTTCTCACCGTTCTCATTCGAGGAAGAAAACATGGCAAAGTCCAAGTTCCGCCCGCTTCATGACCGCGTGGTCGTTCGCCGGGTCGAATCCGAATCCAAGACCGCCGGCGGGATCATCATCCCGGATACGGCGAAGGAGAAGCCGCAGGAAGGCGAGATCATCGCCGTCGGCTCCGGTGCCCGCGACGAAAGCGGCAAGCTCGTGCCGCTGGACGTCAAGGCCGGCGACCGCATCCTGTTCGGCAAGTGGTCGGGCACTGAAGTCAAGCTCAATGGCGAAGACCTTCTGATCATGAAGGAATCCGACATCATGGGCATCATCGGCTGATCATCGGCCTCACCTGAATCTTCATCTTCGGGCTCTTCCCGAGCCCCTGCCAGGAGCTAAAACATGGCTGCCAAAGACGTAAAATTCTCCCGCGATGCCCGTGAGCGCATGCTGCGCGGTGTCAACATCCTCGCCGACGCGGTGAAGGTCACCCTCGGCCCCAAGGGCCGCAACGTCGTCATCGACAAATCGTTCGGCGCCCCGCGCATCACCAAGGACGGCGTCACCGTCGCCAAGGAAATCGAGCTTGAGGACAAGTTCGAGAACATGGGCGCCCAGATGGTCCGCGAAGTCGCTTCGAAGACCAACGACATCGCCGGCGACGGCACCACGACCGCAACGGTCCTGGCGCAGTCGATCGTCCAGGAAGGCCACAAGGCGGTCGCCGCCGGCATGAACCCGATGGACCTGAAGCGCGGCATCGACCTCGCCGTCACCGAAGTCGTCACGGCGCTCGGCAAGGCCGCCAAGAAGATCAAGACTTCCGAGGAAGTCGCCCAGGTCGGCACGATCTCGGCCAATGGCGACGAGTCGGTCGGCAAGATGATCGCGGAAGCGATGCAGAAGGTCGGCAACGAAGGCGTCATCACCGTCGAGGAAGCCAAGACCGCCGAAACCGAGCTGGAAGTCGTGGAAGGCATGCAGTTCGACCGCGGCTACCTGTCGCCCTACTTCGTCACCAACGCTGACAAGATGGTCGCCGATCTCGAGGACGCCTACATCCTGCTGCACGAGAAGAAGCTCTCCAACCTGCAGGCCATGCTGCCGGTCCTGGAAGCCGTCGTCCAGACCTCGAAGCCGTTGCTCATCATCTCGGAAGACGTCGAAGGCGAGGCCCTGGCCACGCTGGTCGTCAACAAGCTGCGCGGCGGCCTGAAGATCGCCGCCGTCAAGGCGCCGGGCTTCGGCGACCGCCGCAAGGCCATGCTGGAAGACATCGCCATCCTCACCGGTGGCCAGGTCATCTCGGAAGACCTCGGCATCAAGCTCGAGAATGTCGGCCTCAACATGCTCGGCCGCGCCAAGAAGGTGTCGATCTCCAAGGAGAACACCACCATCGTCGACGGCGCCGGCAAGAAGGCCGAGATCCAGGGCCGCGTCGCCCAGATCAAGCAGCAGATCGAGGAGACCACCTCGGACTACGACAAGGAGAAGCTGCAGGAACGTCTGGCGAAGCTCGCCGGCGGCGTTGCCGTGATCCGCGTCGGCGGTGCGACCGAAGTGGAAGTCAAGGAAAAGAAGGACCGCGTCGATGACGCCCTGAACGCGACCCGCGCGGCCGTGGAAGAAGGCATCGTCGCCGGCGGTGGCGTCGCCCTCCTGCGCGCTTCGGGCAACCTCAAGGCCACCGGCGCCAACTCCGACCAGGCCGCCGGCATCAACATCGTGCGTCGCGCGCTGCAGGCTCCGGCCCGCCAGATCGCGGCCAACGCCGGTGCCGAAGCCTCGATCGTCGCTGGCAAGATCCTCGACAACAAGGGCGCGACCTTCGGCTACAACGCCCAGACCGGCGAGTATGGCGACATGATCGCCATGGGCATCGTCGACCCGGTCAAGGTCGTGCGCACGGCTCTCCAGGACGCGGCCTCGGTCGCCGGCCTGCTCGTCACCACCGAAGCCATGATCGCCGAAGCTCCGAAGAAGGAAGCTGCCGGCGGTATGCCGGGCGGCATGCCCGGCGGCGGCATGGGTGGCATGGGCGGCATGGACTTCTAAATCCAGGCTACCAAGCCAATGCATACGAAAGGGCGCCGAAAGGCGCCCTTTTTGTTTTGCATTTGGAGATCAAATCCGATTCCTCAGGCGGCACTCTCCGCCTGCCGTGCCTTTCCGGCAAGCACCGCCTGCTCGACCAGCGCAGCGACCTCGTCGGCAACCGCCTGGACCGGGGTACGGTCGCGGGTGGCACGGGCGATCACCATCAGGCCTTCGAGCGAGGATTCGACCAGCAACGCCAGAGCCTGCGCGCGCCGCTCCGGCACCCCTGCCCGCATGAAAGCCTGGCGCAGCAGCCCGATCCACTGCTCGAAGGCTGAGCGGCAGATTTCAACCAGGTCCGGAACGTCGTTCGGCGCGTCGAGCACCACCGGCGCCACCGGGCAGCCGAGCGAGAATTCGTTCTCCTCCAGCATGCGGGCGACCGACTGGTAGATGTGGTGGACTGCAACGGCGGGATCGCTTTCCTCCAACAGCGCCGCGCCCAGCCGCTCTGTCACATCGGCGACGCTGGCGCGCGTCACCTCGATGACAAGCTGGTCCTTGCCGCCAGGGAAATGAAAATAAAGCGAGCCGCGGGGTGCCGCGCTGGCGCTCAGAATGTCGTTCAGCGACGTGCCGTGATAGCCGCGCTGCCGGATGAGCAGCGCCGTCGCCTCAATCATGCGGGTGCGTGTATCCGTCGCCACGTCGACCTCTAGAATGTCAACCTCTGTCAGGAGTGCGCATTATAGGACTTGCCCCAAATATGACAATCGGTCTACATAATATGTAAATCGGTCTACATATTTCGGAGACAGCGATGCAGATTTACCGGCTCAAGGAATTCGGCGACATCGAGGGACTGGTCATGCGCAAGGAAGCGCTGCCCAAGCCGGGTGCAAACCAGATCCTGGTACGAGTGCGCGCCGCCTCGCTCAACCGCCGCGACACGATGATCCTCAACGGCACCTATCCTTTGGCACCCCGCGCGGGCATCGTGCCGCTGAGCGATGGTGCCGGCGAAGTCGTGGCCGCCGGCGACGGCGTCACTCGCTTTGCCGTCGGCGACCGCATCACCGGCAGCTATTTCGCGCGCTGGATCGACGGCCGCATCCATCCGGGCGTGATCGACCAGCTCGGCTGCACACTGGACGGCGTGCTGAGCGAATATGCGCTGCTTGACGAGCAATGGGCGGTGCGACTGCCGGACCATCTTTCCTGGCAGGAGGCTGCGACCTTCACCTGCGCCGGGCTGACGGCCTGGAGCGCGCTGACGCACGCCGAGATTCCGAAGCCGGGGCAATGGGTTCTCACCATTGGCTCAGGTGGTGTTGCGCTGTTTGCCTTGCAGTTCGCCAAGCTCATGGGCTGCCGTGTGGCCGCTGTCACCTCGCGGGCGGAGAAGACCGACAGGCTGCGGGCGCTCGGTGCCGACCTCGTCGTCGCGGCAGCCGAGACACCGGAATGGGGCATGAAGCTGCGCGAGGCGACCGGCGGCATCGACCTGGTCGTCGAAACCGGCGGCCCGGCGACTTTTGCGCATTCGCTGATCGCCAGCACGCTTCACGGGCGCATCGTGCTGCTCACCGTGCAGGACCGCGACGGCAAGTCGGTCGAGATTCCGGGCGCCGTCTATCAGCGCAGCCTGGTCACCATCGCTCGTCTCTTTGTCGGCAGCCGCAACGGGCTCGAGACGATGCTTGCCGCGGTCGCCACGCACCGGCTGAGACCGATCGTCGACAAGGTCTTCCCCTTCGCCGAGGCGCGCGAGGCTTACCGCCATTTCCAGCTGGGCGACGTCTTCGGCAAGGTCGTCATCGACGGCGCGTGATCGCCGCTTTTCCGCAAAACCAGATAGGAGATCAGCCATGACAATCCGCGAAGCCTCCGCCCAATGGCAAGGAACGCTCAAGGAAGGATCCGGCCGGCTGCGGCTGGGAAGCGGCGTTTTCGAAGGCGCCTATTCCTTCCCGTCGCGCTTCGAGAACGGCCCAGGCACCAATCCGGAAGAGCTGATTGCGGCCGCCCATGCCGGCTGCTTTTCGATGGCGCTCACCGCCATTCTCGGCGCCGAAGGCCACACGGCCGAGAGCATCCACACCATCGCCAAGGTGCATCTCGGCGCGACCACGGCCGGGCCGACGATCACCCGCATCGAGCTCGAAACTCAGGCGCGCATCGCCGGCATATCGGCCGAGGATTTCGAGCGGCTGGCGCAAAAGGCCAAGGCGGCCTGTCTCGTCTCGCGCGCGCTGGCGGGCGTCGCCACCATCACGCTCAAGGCGAGCCTCGCAGCTCAATGAAACGACAGGAGAAGATCAAATGACCCATGAACACATCATCGACATCGCCGCGGCCAAACGCTCCGCCGAGACGGCGGAAATCATGCGGCGCTACAACGACGTCTTCCAGCGCCACGACCCTTCGGCACTGAACGAACTGGTGGCGCAGGACTGCGTGATCGAGAACACCACGCCGGCGCCCGACGGCGCCCGCCGCACCGGCAAGGCGGCTTGCGTCGAATTGTGGTCGGCGATCGCTACCGGACCCGGTACCCGCTTCGACATCGAAGAGACGTTCGTCGCCGGCGACCGCGCCACGATCCGCTGGCGCTTCTGGATGGCCGACGGCAGGTCGCTGCGCGGCGTCAACTTGATGCGCGTCGCGGATCGGCAAATCGTCGAGGCGATGGGCTACGTGAAAGGCTAAGCGTCGACCACCGCAACCGCATCGACCTCGATCAGATATCCAGGCGACAGGCTGGCCACTCCCAACACCACGTTGGCCGGCTTGTGGTCCCCGAACAGAGCCACGCGGGCGGCATCGATGATCGGGTAATGGTCATCGAGCCGATAGTCGACGACGTAGATCATGATCTTCGCCACGTCGTTGGGACGGGCGCCTGCGGCGGCAATAGCCCGACCGAGATTGGCGAACACCTGGCGCGTTTGAGCCGTGAAATCACCTTCGCCGACAAGCTTGCCGTCTAGGTCTTCAGGTTCCTGGCCGGCGATAAATATCAGCCTGGTGCCCTTCGCCACGACAACTTGGCTGTATGTGTCAGGCTTCGGCAGATCCTGGGGATTGATGCATTCAAGCGTCATTGCGACCGCCTTTCTTACTCGGATTTCCGGCCTTCCTCGGATTTCTGGATCTCTCGAGCCTCATCAGCCCAAAGCTCCCCCGAGGCGACATGGGCTATGTAGAGGGCTGGCGCCAAAGGCTACCGATCGGCAAGCGCCAGCTTCGCGCCGAGCATGACGAACGCGGCGGCAAAGCTGCGGCGCATCCATGTCAGCACCTTCGGCCGCGACACGATATGGCTGCGCACCGATGCCGCGAAGACGCCGTAGATGGCGAAGACGACGAACGTCATCAGCATGAAGACGCCGGAGAGATCCAGCATCTTGGGCAGCGCGTGCGGCTCGGTGGTGCTGACGAATTGTGGCAGGAAGGCAAAGAAGAAGATCGACAGTTTCGGGTTCAGGATGTTGATCAGGATGCCCGAGGTGATCGTTCTGGCGGTCGAGCGCGGCGCGGCGTCCTCGTCGATGCTGAGGCCGCCTTTTTCCTTCAATGTGTTCCAGGCCATGTAGAGCAGATAGGCGACACCGAGATATTTCAGCGTCTCGAAGGCGACGGCGCTTGTGTGCAGCACTGCGGCCAGGCCGGTGATGGCGGCCGCCATATGTGGGATGATGCCAAGCGTGCAGGCGAAGGCCGCGATAATGGAGGCGCGCGCGCCGCGCGAGAGGCCGGCGCCAAGCGTGTAAATGACGCCGGTGCCGGGCGAAGCCACGATGATCAACGACGTCAACAGGAATTCAATGCTCATGGATTTCCTCCGCTGCCCTGCCCGGCGGGAAGGTACCGGGAGGCGTGCAACAGGGCAAGCGGGGCGCTTTTCCTCGCCCCGCGATGCGGGGGCAAGGAAACTAGCTGACCGCCAGCCCATGCGCCGCCCTCGCCATCAGGCAGTCGCCGCCGCCGGGCATGCAGGCCCGGCAGACGTCGGGGCGCAGCTCGTAGATACCGCAGGCCGTGTGCTTGCCCACCTCGCCGGTGAGCGCCGAGCATCGGCCGCCCTCGCAGCGCATGCCGGACTGGTCGGCCGCTACCAGCTCGGCCGGGATGCGGTCGAGCTGCTCATCCTCCTCGGTCGAAAAGCGCGGCCAGTCCGCCGAGTAGGAGCAGCAGGCGCCGCAGCTCTGACAGTCGAAGACGGCGACCGCGCCGCCATCCTCGTCGACAGACACAGAGGGCTGACCGAGCAGGCCGAGCGGCCCGGCTGTGCGACCGCCGTCCTGCGGCAAGGGCGCTACTTCTTCCTGGTCTTGCGCGGCGGCGCTTCGGCCGGCGACTTGAACAGATCGGTCGCAACCTCTGCGGGCGCATCCGGCTTTGCCGCCGGCTTGGCTGGCTTGGCCGCGGCGGGCGGAGCTGCCGGCTGGTCCTTGGCGGAGAATTTTATGGCCATGTCAGTCCTCGTCAGAAAAGCGCGATGATGGCGCATTCGGATTGCGCAAGCGGCCGATCAGCGCCGAGACCGCCGTGATGTTCATTTCCTCGGGCGACCAGTTCCTGGCGTCCTCGATGTGGTGCGGCGCCAGCTCACGATGCGTGCTGCCGCTGTAGGCGGCATCCTGATAGCTGGTGCGTTGATGGGTCCTGGCGTCTTCCCGCACATACTCAATCAGATAGTTCGGGGCTTCGGCGCGGCCGCGCACGCCAACGCGCACCTGGGCATCGCCATGCGCGCGCTTGCAGCGTTCGAGCCTTTCCAGCACTCGGCGAACATATTCGATCGGCTTGTCAAGGGTGTCGATCATATCGGCGATGGTCGCATCGGCGGCGATCGGCGTTGATGGCACGCGTTTGGCGGCCATCAGCGTGTGCCTGCCGGTTTCGGCAAAGCCTGCCCACATGATTCATTCGAGCTAGCGGTCAAAATCTTCTCCTGCCCGCAGGTTGATGCCGAAATGGCAGAGCGTCTTTCGGCCATGACCACGCACAAAGCAACATTGGCGTCGGATTAAATTGCGGACGTCCGCATCCCTGGCCTTGCAGCATCCTTATCACATCGTGGCGGACGTTGGGGCTATCCGCAAAAAGGGCAAAAAATTCGTCGGCTGCGGAACCAATGTCGTGGCGGGCCGTTTTCACTCAAGCCGTCAGCAATTCACGAGCAATCGAGAACGGTTGACGGCAAAAGCGCCTCCCGCGCCGTAACAAGCGCGAGAGGCGTTTTCTGTTGTTCACCGCTCCTGATCGGTCGGACGGATAAGTATCTCGTTGACATTGACCCTTGGCGGCTGGCTGACAGCATAGAAAATCGCGTTCGCAATGTCTTCCGCGGTCAGCGCTTCCATCGTGGCGAGACGGTGTTCGAGTCCGGCCTTGGATTGCACGTTGGTGATATGATCGCCGAGTTCCGTACGCACAAGGCCCGGCTCGACGACGGTGACGCGCACCTTGTCGGCATAGACCTCGCGGCGCAGCGATTCCGAAAAAGCCACCACCCCGAATTTTGTCGCCGCATAGCCGCTGGCGCCGGGATTTGCGACCCGGCCAGCGACCGAGGAGACGTTGACGATATGACCCTTTGAAGCCTTCAGGTGCGGCAGCGCCGCCTTGGTGGTCGCCATCAGACCGATAAGGTTGAGCTCGATCATCTGGCGCCAGTCGTCTAGATCGGCTTCGGCTGCAGGAGCAAGCAGCATCACACCGGCATTGTTGACGAGGATATCGAGCCGTCCCCATTCGGATACGACCTTGTCGACCATCGCGGTGATGTCGCCGGGCTTGGCGATGTCGGCTTCAATTGCGAGCGCGACGCCATCGGCCTGTTCGATGCGCGCAACCAATGCTTCGAGGCGATCGGCACGACGGGCGGCGACCACGACTTTCGCGCCGGCCGCGGCAAGGACTACGGCGGTGGCCTCGCCGATGCCGGACGAAGCGCCGGTGACGACCGCGACTTTGCCCGTGAGTGGTGAATTTGCGGTTGTCATGAGAAATCTCCAGGAGCCCGGCCCGCCCCTTCACATAGGCCGGGCCGCCGGGGCTTGAAGGCCCCCATCAGAGCAGTCGACGCAATTTGCCGAGCCGACCCGGGCTCAATCCTGTTCGTGCGGCCCGGGCTCCGGCCAGGGCTCCCTGGCGGCTTCCGCATACCAGTGCCGCATCGCGGGCGTCGCCAAGACCGCGTCGACATAGGCGCGGGTGACGGGCGCCAGTTCGCCGCCATAGGTGTCGAAGCGCGTCACCACCGGCGCATACATGGCATCGGCCGCGGTGAAATGGCCGAACAGGAACGGGCCGCCTTCGCCATATTGCTCGCGGCACTGGCGCCAGATCGCTTCGATCCTCGCCCGCTGCGCCTCGCCCTCGGCATCGAGCGGCTTATGGGATTTCGGCCGGCGCAGGTTCATCGGCCAGCCGTAGCGGACCTCGCGGAAGCCCGAATGCATTTCCGTCGCCACCGAGCGCGCCAGTTGACGGGCGCCGAGATCGGTCGGCCAGAGCCTTTTTTCCGGATAGAGATCGGCCAGATATTCAAGGATGGCAAGCGTTTCCCAGACGATCCTTCCATTGTGATTCAAGACCGGCACGAGGCCGGTCGGCGACACCTTGGCGAGGTTTGCCGCCGTCTCGGGCGTGCGCAGCCGCACGAAGCCTTCCTCAAAAGGGATATCCAGTTGCTTCATCGCCACCCATGGCCGCAGCGACCATGAGGAAAAGCACTTGTTGCCGATATAGAGGGTGAACTCCGCCACGACCGCCTCCTGATGATGTCAATTCGCTGCGGCCGTCATGATCGCCGCCGGCCTGACGCCGGCGCGGGCCTGGATCGCAGCGACCGCTGCCTTTATGTCGGGGTTGACCTCGATCGCCTTGCGGCCGGCCTGATCGATCGGCAGCCGCAGCCTGGTCGGGATCTCGTTGAGCTTCGTCTGCACCGCCGGATCGACATCGGCGACGGGAATGTAGGTGGGCGACGGGTGGCCGACTTCTGTGCTCAGCACGTTGATCGGCCCGACATCGTCGGCGACGCAGCCGGCCACGGCCATCAAAACTGCGACAAAGGCCACACGAAGACGCAAACTCGTTTCCCCCAGGACTGCCCTCTCCGCAGCCGCGGCAGACCCTAACCGGATTGCGTTATCCGATGCAACCGCACCGAGAGAGAGATCGCCGCGGCCTGGAACCCAAATGGATCCGGCACGTTGTCAGACCCGGATGCGGTTCTCGTGTCCAGTTTCCCTTCCAGACCCAGGAGATGCGCGCATGGTGAACAGGGATCAGGTCGCCCGGTATCGCCAAGCAGATGAAGGGCTCAGTCAAGCAAACGGCCGGCAAGGCCACCGGCAACAGGCGGATCCAGGCTGAGGGCGCCGCCGACAAGATCGCCGGCAAGATGCAGAAAGCTTATGGCGACGTGAAGGAGAAGGTTCGCAAAGCGTTCTGAGGCCGTCTTGTCTTGATGGCAGATAGGCAAGAGGCCGCCGCGAGGCGGCCTTTTCATGTCTGGAATTGCTTGGCGAAAGCGTTGGTGAATGCGATCTCGCCATGGTCGCCGGCCGCCTCGCCCAATACCACATCCATGTTGCCGGCAGTGACCCTGGCCAGCGCGAAGCCGCCCATATAGGCCGCCTTCGGCTTGATGATGTCGAGCCCGTCACGCTGGTAGATCATCGGCACTTCGTGCTGGTGGCCGTGGAAGACGGCAATCACATTGTAGCCCTTGATCGCGGCCAGCAGCGCCTGGCGGTCGGCCTCGCCCCACCAATGCGGGCGACCGGAGCCCACGTCATCATAGGTGCGTTTCAGCGGATCCCAGCGCTCCGTAGAGAAAGAGTCCCAGCCATAATGCTGGAACAGGATGACCGGCCGGCCGTCGCCGGCATAAGTGGCGAGGTCCTGCTTCAGCCAAGGCAGGCTGCTTGGCGCGCCATGGCCGGTATCGCCGGCGAAGCGGTGCATCTGGACGAGATGCAGGCCGCCCCAGTCCCAGGAATAGCAGTCGGTATCGACGTCGTATTCGGTAGCGGGCACCGGCGGCTTGAAGAACACGCCGGGACGATGGTTGACCTCGACATAATCGCGCAATTCGCGGCGATACCAATCGACGTGCGGCGGCGAGCCGTTCTGGTCGAGATCATGATTGCCGAGCCCGACATAGACCGGGATGTGGATCCGGTCCGGCCCGACACCTTCCTGATAGCGCTTGGAGAACTGCAGAAGCTGCGTGCCTTCGCTAGGCTCGGTGACCTGGCCGCCGCCATCGTCGGTGATGTCGCCGCCGGTGACGAGGCCGAGCGGCGTGCCGATGCGGGTGCCGGCCGAATGCAGGCCAGTGGCAACGCCGTCGATCTCGGCCGGCCACTTCTTGTCGGCAATCGCGTTCAAGGCCGCGACGTTGCGCAGAAGTGCTGCATCGGTCTTGCCTTCCTGCAGGCAGTTGGGACTGAGCCCGTTCGCCATGCGGCAGGCATGAATATCGGCGATGAAGAGGAAAGTGGCGTCGATCGGCTGGATGCGCCTGCCGGTCTGGCCGAAGGCGACGCGAGGCAGCCCGCCGGCAGCAGCGAGACCTCCGGCGATGAAGACGCGGCGCGAAACGGTTGCTGGCGAAGAGCGATTCATCGTGACCCGATTAAACAACCTCGGACCGCCTCCCTCTGTCCTGACAGCATTTATCGCAACAGCACCCTGCGGCGTCGTCTCGTTGCCAATCCGCCCGAAGACGGATGCACGCTTTCCAGCCCGCTCAAACACTCGCGCAACACCCCGGCATCCTGCGATGTCTTGGCCATCGACATGGCGCCGGAATAAGCAGCCACCGCAAGCGCGGCGAAGCGGTCGGGATCGGTCCCACCCTCCCCGCCGTCCTGCTGGTCGGCTCGGATCTTGTCGGCGATCGCCCTCCGCCAGCCGGCGAAAATCTTGGCAAGCGCCAGGCGAAACTCGTCGTCGGCCAGCGACAGTTCATGCGCCAGATTGTTGAGCGGGCAGCCGCGGACATAGCCCTGTCGCTCTAGCTCCGCAGCCACCGCCTCGAACACGGCCCGCACGCCTTCGCGGGCCGATGACGCCGCCAGCACCGGGTCGATCCAGGTCTCCTGGACCGCCGCCGCCACTCGTTCCTCGATCACTGCGAGCGCCAGCGCCTTCTTGGTCGGGAAATGGTGGTGCAGCGCGCCGCCGGTGACGCCGGCCGCCGCCATCAGATCGCCAAGGCTTGAGGCGTGATAGCCGCGCGCCTGGAAGGCGCCTTCCGCCACGTCGAGGACGCGCCGGCGCATGCCTTCCGGATCGTTGGTGCGCTTTTTGCCTATCGCCATCTCCGCCTTCTCCCCTTGTGGGAGAAGGTGTCGCCGAAGGCGACGGATGAGGGGTGATCCAGCTTGGCAATGACGGCGATCCGTCACCCACCCCTCATCCGTCTCGGCGCTGCGCGCCGATCCACCTTCTCCCACAGGGGGAGAAGGGAAGAAGATAGCAGATTGACAAAACAGGACAACCGGTCTGTTTATAAACAGGACGATCACCCTGTTTTGAGATTCTGGCCATGAACCGACCTTCCCGCCTTGCTTCGCCCGTCGTCGAGCTTCGGCAATACACGCTCAAGCCCGGACAGCGCGAAACGCTGATCGCGCTGTTCGAGCGGGAGCTCGTCGAAACGCAGGAAGCGACGGGCATGACCGTCATCGGCCAGTTCCGCGATCTCGATCGCCCCGACATGTTCGTCTGGCTGCGCGGTTTTGAGGACATGGAAACGAGAAAGGACGCGCTGAGCGCCTTCTATGGCGGCCCGGTCTGGGCAGCGCATCGCGATGCCGCCAATGCGACGATGATCGATTCCGACGACGTGTTGCTGCTCAAACCGGCTTGGCGGGGCGCGGGGCTCGACCTGTCAGGGTTGCAGCGGCCGACAGCCACCGAGGCCGAAACCATGAGCAATGGGAGCCGGTTGCTCGGCTTTGTTGAGATTTCGATTCACCATTTGCGGCCAGGTGCCGAGGCCGGCTTTGCCGAACGCTTCCAGGCTGAGGCGGTTCCGCTGCTTGCGGCAAACGGCGCCCGGCTTCTCGGCGCCTTCGTCAGCGAGCATTCCGAAAACACATTTCCTCGGCTGCCCGTGCGAGCCGGCGAAAATGTCTTCATCGCCATTACCGGTTTCGACGATGGCGATGCCCACGCGGACCATCAGGCCGCTCTCGCCGCTTCGCCGGAATGGCAAGTGGTTCGCGAAACCCTGCAAGCTGTTTCGACGAAGCCGACCGAGACGTTGCGCCTGACGCCCACGGCCCGGTCGCTGTTGCGATAGTCACGCTGCCGGAAACATGCCGGCTATTGCCTCGGCGACAAAGGCCGGATCTTCCCAATGCGGGTTGTGGCCGCAATCCTGTGCCCACACTAGGCGCGATCCGGCCAGCGCCCCTGCCATCGCCCGCTGATGCGCTTCGCCAAAAAGCGGATCGCGCCCGCCTGCGATGATCAGCGTCGGGGCCTGCACGGCGCGCGCCGCGGCGGTCAGATCGGTTCCACGGACTTCTTCGAGAATGGCGCGCCAGCGCGCTGCGGGAATCGCGGACGCGTCTTTCGCCAGGCCGGCGAGAAAAGCCCGCGGCACGCCCGGCCGGCAGGCATGCCACCAATCATAGAAGGGATCGACCGGCGAGATCGGATCGCGCAACGCGGCGACTTCATCGATCAGTTGGTGATCCTGTTCGAAACCGGGCATCAGCGCGCTTGCCAGGGTCACCAGCCCGCCGACCAGTTCCGGATGCCGTGCGGCCAGCGCGATAGACACCATGCCACCCAGCGAATGGCCGACGACGACCGGCCGATCGAGCCGCAGGCGCCGGATCAGCCCGGCAATGTCGTCGGCGAAATCGGCGACGCGGCAGCCCTCGCCCGCCTGCGAGCCGCCGTGGCCACGCAGGTCCGGCATGATAAGCCGGCGGCCGGGAAGATGCGGCGCCAGCAGCGAGAAGCTGCGGCTGGTGTCGGTGAAGCCGTGCACCAGGACAAGCGGCGGCTCCGAACCGGGGATCTCGACATAGGCAAGGTCGAGACCGCCGATATCGACGATCCGCTTGCGCCCGGCCCAAGACGCCTGCTCGACCTCCTGATCCGTCAGTTCCAAGGCTGACGGCTCACAGTCCGAGCTTTTCCTTGACCGCGGCAAGGCCGGGCTTGCCGTCAAAGGTGTTGACGCCGGCCAGCCACGCATCGAGCCGATCCTTGTGCAGGGTGATCGACTTCAGCGCCCCATCCTCCGGCTTCATGCCGTCATTGATGAGATAGCCCATACCGACATTTTCCATGTCGATGTCGAAGGCAAGGTTCTTCAGGAACTGCGCGACGTTGGGACATTCCTGCAGGAAACCCTTGCGCACCTGGGTGGTCACGGTGGCGGCGCCGAAATTCGGGCCGAAGAACTTGTCGCCGCCGGTCAGGTATTTGAAGTCGTACATCGTGTTCATCGGGTGCGGCGCCCAACCTTGGAAGACGATGAACTGCTTCTCCTTGATCTCGTAGCCGACCTCCGAGAGCATGCCGGCTTCGCTCGACTCCACCACTTGCCAGCCATCCAGACCATATTGCGGATCGGCAATGGCATCCATCATGAGCTGGTTGGATCCGGGCTCGATGCCGTACATCTTCTTGCCGAACTTGTCGGCGAATTTGTGCAGGTCCGACAGGTCCTTGACGCCGGCGTCCCAGACATAAGTCGGCACGGCGAAGGTGTATTTGGCGCCGACCAGGTTGACGCGCACATTCTCGATCGAACCGTCCTTCTTGTAGGGCTCGTAGTAGGTGACCATCGCAGGATCCCAGTAGCCGAGGAACAGGTCGAGGTCTTTGTTCTTCATCCCTTCATAGATGACGTTGATGCCAAGCACCTCGCTTTGCGGCTCGTAGCCGAGCGCCTGGAGCAGCACCTTGGCCACACCCGTGGTGAAGGCGAGATCGTTCCAGCCGGGTTCGGCCATGCGAACCGCTTTGCAGCCTTCGGCTTCGGCGGCGCCGGCCGCCTGGGAAGCCGCCATTAGCGCCGCGACCCAGACGCCTCTCGCAAGCATGCGCAACATTCCGGTTCTCCTCTTTCAATCCTTTTTGACCTTGTGGTCATTTTATTGTCCCATTGGTCAATCATTGATCTGGACGGGCGAAAATGTCAACGTGGATTCGCCATGCATGGATCGGTCCGGTGAAACTCACGCGTCTCAGCGACATTCGCCGCAAGGAACTGCGGCAGGCGGCCTTCGCGGTGCTGGAGCGCGAAGGCATCGCTGGCGCGACGCTGGAAAAGGTCGCGGCCCAGGCCGGCGCCTCGAAGGGCATCGTGCTGCATTATTTCCGCAACAAGCAGGAGCTTTTCGAGCACGCCATGCGCGAGGCGAACGCCGTGCTCTGTGACGCCGTCGTCGCCCGGCTTCAGCGGGCGCGAACGCCGATGGAACGGCTGGACGCCGTGATCGAGGGCAATTTCGAGGAGCATTTGTTCCTGCCGCCGCTTTGCCACGCATGGCTGTCGCTCTGCGCCGAGGTACCGCGCGACGAGAAGCTGGCGCGCATCCAGAAAGTCATCCACGCGCGCATGCGCTCGAACCTCTTGTCCGGCCTGCGTGGCCTCGCTGCGCCCGAACTGGCCGAAGAAATCGTGCTCGGCGTCACCGCTTTGATCGACGGACTGTGGCTCAGGCTTGGCCTGCAGCCGGGCAGCGTCACGCGCGAACAGGCCGTGCGCCAGGTCAAGGATTTCGTCGCGGGCCGGCTGGGCCTGCGCCAGCCCGCGCCGGTCGAGCTAGCCTCAGCCGGATAAGTTCATACCGACGATCGCTCCCGCGCTTGACCGTCCGCGTTGCTCAGCGCTGCACTCCCGCTCCAACGGCGGCTATACCCCCGGGAGAGCACTTGCGGTGCCGTCCCAGTCCTTGAAGCCGAGCGTTCCCACCTCATCGAGTATCTGCTCGCGGATCCAGCGATGCGGTGGTTCATCATCGCGGCGGGCGTGCCAGTACATCCTGACCGCCGGCGATGGTATCGGGATCGGCGCCCGATAGATGCCGATCGGCAGGGATTTTGCCGCCGCTACCGCGAACTGCGTTGGAACCGCGGCCAGATAAGGCCCGTTCGCCACGGCCAGCGCGACGGCCTGGAAGTGCGGCAAAGCAAGCATGACGCGACGCGCCCGGCCCATCCTGCCCAGCGCATCGTCGGTGAAGCCCGACATTGATCCATCGATGGAGCGCAGCGCATGCGGCAGCGCGCAGAACAGGTCGAGTGGCACCTCTTCGCCCTCGGCGATGCCGGCCTGGCCGAGCGCCGCATTGTCCTTCGCCGCGACAATGGCGAAGGGCGAGCCGAACAGCGCCACGCTTGAGACCCACTCCGCGACCTCCAGCGGGCGCTCCAGCGCAAGGTCGATCCGATCGTCCTGCAACAGCTTCGAGACGTCGCCGATGGCGCTGTCGAGGAAACGGAACGATACGCCGGGCGCCACCGCCGCAATGCGCGCGGCGAAGGGCGGCATAAGAAGCATTGAGAAGAAATCCGCGCCCATGAAGGTGAAGGTCCGTTCCAGCCTTGCCGGATCGAAATCGGTCGCCGGCTGAAAGGCGCGCTCGATCTCGCGCAGCGCTGCACGCACCGGCTCCGCCAGGCTTTCGGCGCGAGGCGTCGGCACCATGTCGTTGCCGCGGCGCACGAAGAGCTGGTCGTTGAGCGCATGGCGCAGGCGGTTGAGCGCGGCGCTAACAGCCGGCTGGCTGAGGCCGATCTGCTCGCCGGCGCGCGTCACGCTCTTCTCGCGCAGCAGCGCGTCGAGCACCCTCACCAGATTGAAGTCGAGCGCGTTCAAATTCATCGCATCAATCCGCCCCATACGATCATTCGATTTCCATCACCGGCTCATCCTTGCTTAGGTCGCCGTGGAAGCCGCTTTGTCGGCACTCAACAAGGGAGAGCAATGATGACAATGATCAACACGACGATCGCAGGCAAGGAACTCCTCTGGTTCAACAACACGCTCGTTGCCATCCAGCTTTCGTCGGCCGACGGCGAGGACGGCATCTGCATCATCGAGCACCGCCAGCCCTACGGCGATTCCGCGCCGCTGCACGTGCACCGCAATGAGGACGAGGTGTTTCACATCCTCGAAGGCCGGATACGTTTTGTCGTCGACGGCCGCGAGCGGCTTGCCGGCGCCGGCGAAACGGTGCTCGCTCCGAAAGGCCTGCCGCACACTTATAAGGTCGAGTCTCTCGAAGGCGCCCATACGCTCACCGTCGCGCGCGGTTCGGATTTCGAGACGATGGTGCGCAAGGCTAGTCGCCCTGCGGAGCGAGCCGAACTGCCGCCGGCGGCAGCGCCGACGCCGGAGATGATTGAGGTGTTGACGAGCCTGTGCGCCGAGAACGGCATCGATATTGTCGGGCCGCCGCTGAAGCGCTGATCTCCCGCCGGGCATCTCCCCATAAGAAGGGGGAGATTGGCCGTCACCGCCGTCTCGCCCAGAGCGAGAAGAAGAGGCCTCTCTTCAACCGATTTGCATCTTCCCCGACCGCAATCTCCGCTTGAAGCGGTTTGTGCAACGCGATACGCCCTTGCCCAAATCGACAGACGGAGACTTGCCGTGAGCGCTGAAAAGACCAGAACCGAAACCGATACGTTCGGCCCCATAGAGGTGGCGGCCGACCGCTATTGGGGCGCGCAGGCGCAGCGTTCGCTGGGCAATTTCAAGATCGGCTGGGAGAAGCAACCGGCTTCGATCGTGCGCGCGCTCGGCATCGTCAAGCGCGCCGCGGCCGAAGTGAACATGGAGATGAAACGGCTCGATCCGGTCATCGGCAAAGCGATCGTCGAGGCGGCGCAGGAAGTGATCGACGGCAAGCTTAACGATCATTTCCCGCTGGTGGTTTGGCAGACGGGCTCGGGCACGCAGTCCAACATGAATGCCAACGAGGTGATCTCCAACCGGGCGATCGAGATGCTCGGCGGGGTAATGGGCTCGAAGAAGCCGGTGCATCCGAACGACCACGTCAATATGAGCCAGTCGTCCAACGACACCTATCCGACGGCCATGCATATCGCCTGCGCCGAGCGGGTCGCGCACCACTTGGTCCCAGCACTGCACCATTTGCACAAGGCGCTCGGCGCCAAGGCCCGCGCCTTCAACCATATCATCAAAATCGGCCGCACCCATACCCAGGACGCCACGCCGCTGACCCTCGGCCAGGAATTTTCCGGCTATGCCGCGCAGGTCGCCTCCTCGATCAAGCGCATCGAGCTGACGCTGCCCGGTTTGCAGGAGCTGGCGCAGGGCGGCACCGCCGTCGGCACGGGCCTCAACGCGCCGGTCGGCTTCGCGGAAAAGGTGGCGGACCGTATCGCCGCCATCACCGGCATCGCCTTCGTCACTGCCCCGAACAAGTTCGAGGCGCTGGCGGCGCATGATTCCATGGTGTTCTCGCATGGTGCCATCAACGCGGCGGCCGCGGCGCTGTTCAAGATCGCCAACGACATCCGCCTGCTCGGCTCCGGCCCGCGGTCGGGTCTCGGCGAGCTCTCGCTGCCGGAAAACGAGCCGGGCTCCTCGATCATGCCGGGCAAGGTCAACCCGACCCAGTGCGAGGCGCTGACGCAGGTCTGCGTGCAGGTGTTCGGCAACAATGCAGCACTTGCCTTCGCCGGCAGCCAGGGCCATTTCGAGCTCAACGTCTACAACCCGCTGATGGCTTACAATTTCCTGCAGTCGGTGCAGCTGCTGGCCGATGCTTCCGTCTCCTTCACCGACAATTGCGTGGTCGGCATCGAGGCGCGCGAGGACAACATCAAGGCCGCGCTCGAGCGCTCGCTGATGCTGGTGACGGCGCTAGCGCCGACCATCGGCTACGACAACGCCGCCAAGATCGCCAAGACCGCGCACAAGAACGGCACGACCTTGCGCGAGGAGGCCTTGGCCACCGGGCTGGTCAGCGAAGCCGATTACGATCGGCTGGTGCGGCCGGAGGACATGACGCATCCGGGATAGTTTTCGCCATCGGGGAAAGCCCACGTCGTCATTCCAGGGTCTCCGCGACGGAGCTTCGCTCATGCTACGCCCGAGAATGACGAAGCATTTAACGTGTCGGCGAATATCCGAAAGCCCGCGACTGCCGCTGCCCAAACCACCGACTCGGTAGCAGAGCCATTTGGTGGCAGAACAATTTACTCCCCCGGCGCAACCTGCCGACAGGTTTTTCGCGCGCTGCTGCCGATATCGGAATATATATTCTGTGAACAATGTGTCGTCACATAGGCGGCTTTGGTGAACAGTAACGGTCGTCTACCTGACGGACTATTCAACCCCGTTCGGAGAACCGCCATGTCCATCAACTCTTCCGTCGCCGGCACCGCGTCCAACAGCTCCACCACGATCCTCCTGGGCCGCATTCTGCTCGCCGTCATCTTCCTGCTTTCCGGCTTCGGCAAGCTCACCGCGATTTCCGGTACTGCCGGCTATTTCGGCGCTCTCGGCCTGCCGATGCCAACCGTAACCGCCGTCCTGGTCGGCCTGATCGAGCTGCTTGGCGGCCTTGCCATTCTCGTCGGCTTCCAGACCCGGATCGCCGCCTGGGTGCTCGCCATCTTCACGATCGCCACCGGGCTGGTCGCGCACACCGGCTGGGCCGACCAGATGCAAATGATCCAGTTCCTCAAGAACCTCGCCATCACCGGCGGCTTCATACTGCTCGCCTCCTCGGGCGCCGGCGCCTATTCGATCGACGCCAAGCGCGGCTGATCTTTTTCCTCCCATACTGAAGCAATCCTCCCAAACTGAAACGAAAGCGGTGCGGAATTTTCCGCATCGCTTTTTCGTTTTCCGGTTGTAGGCGTAGACTGCGCCGGCAGCCGGCCTGATGCCGGCAAGGGAGATGACCAATGCTCCGCAACGCATTGCTTCTCGTCTCGCGGCTCCTGCTCGCCGCGTTGTTCGTGCCCTCCGGTTTCCAGGCGCTCACCAACATCGCCGGCACGACCAGCTATTTCGCCGGCCTCGGCCTGCCGCTTCCGACTCTTGCAGCCTGGGGCACCGGCCTGTTCGAGCTGATCGCCGGATTGCTGATCCTGGTCGGCTTCCAGACGCGGATCGTGGCGCTGCTGCTTGCCGCCTTTAGCGTAGTCGCCGGCTTCATCGGTCACTACGGCCAGGGCGCCGACGATGCGACCCTCGCCTTCCTGCACCAGCAGATGCTGATGAAGGACATCGCCGTTGCCGGCGGCTTCCTGGCGCTCGCCATGGCTGGCGCCGGCGCATGGTCGGCGGACGGGCGCGGTTTCGGCCTCGGTGCCGAAGTGACCTGAGCCGGCCCTATTTCACTGACATGCCTATTTCACCGACACACTTGGTCCGCCCTCGACCGCCAGCACCAGGCGCCGGTTGGTGATGCGCGCGAGCTGTGCCAGCCGGCCGGCAGGACGCTCGCCATAGAGGTCGGCGAGCGAGGACGGCAGCACCAGCGCCAGCGCTTCGTTGCCGCGGCTCTCCCATTTCAGCCTCGGCATCACGCCCGGCATAGCCGCCGTCAGCAGATAGACGACGCGCATCATGGCCGCCAGCGTGCGGGCGCGTTCCAGAAGGCGCGGCGGCGCCAGCGCCTTGATCTCGGGTGCGATGCCGTCGTTGAAGACGCCGTCATGGCGATAGGCGTTGGCCAGAGCCAGATAGGCGCGGCCCGGATGGTCGACGCCGGTGAAGGAGGCATGCGCGATGATGTTGAGCGACTGCCGGCCGCGATATTCCGGATGCGCGCGCCAGCCGATATCGGCAAGCAGGCAGGCGGCATGGCGGTAGCGTGCCTCGTCTTCCGTCTCATCAATGCCGAAGGCCTTGAACGCCTTGCCGGTCCATTCGACCAGGTCGTGCGCGTGATGCACCGAGCGCGAGCGCAATAGCGCCAGTTCCTCGGCGGCCGAGATCAGCGGGTCGGCCTTCTGCTCGGCGGCGTCGAGCAGCGAATAGAGGAAGCCCTCGCGCACGCCCTGCGCCGAGACGACGATCTTCGACGGCTGCATGGCCGACATGATCTCCTGCAGCACGACGGCACCGTAGGGCAAGAGCGAGCGGCGGTTCTTGGAAACGCCCTCGATGCCCCTCACCTTCTCGACCTCGCTGCGGGCGACCTGCTTGAGGAAAGTCTGCGCGCTGTCGGCCGATATCTCGTAGTGATGCATGACGCCGAGCGGGTAGTTGTTCATCTCCATATGCAGCCGGGCAAGGTTTCGCCAGGTGCCGCCGACTGCGTAGAAAACCCTGCCCTGCCCGCCCTTCAGAAGCTTCGCCCGCGCCAGTTCCTGGCGCGCGATCTTTTGGGCCTGCACGAGCGAGTTCTTCGCCATATCCTGCAGGCGCAGGCCGCCGAGCGGCAACGTGATGCCGTCGCCCATCGCTTCGCCATTGATGTCGATCAGCTCAAGGCTGCCGCCGCCAAGATCGCCGGCGATGCCGTTGGCCGGATGGAACCCGGAAATGACGCCGAGCGCCGAATAATAGGCCTCCTGACGGCCGGTGAGCACGCGGATCTCGGTCTTCAGCACCTCCTCGGCACGGTGGATGAAATCGGGGCCGTTGCCAGCTTCGCGCGCCGCGGCGGTAGCTAGCACATACATATGTTCAGCGCCCGCCTGGTCCGACAGCGCGCGGAACCGGCGGAATTCCTCCATCGAGCGCGTCACCGCCTCCGGGTCGAGCTTGCCCGTCGAAACGATGCCGCGGCCGAGGCCCGCCAGCATCTTCTCATTGAACAGGAGCGTGGGCGAGCGCGCCAACCCCTCATAGACGACAAGGCGGATCGAGTTCGATCCGATGTCGATGATCGACAGCGGCCGCCGGTCCTGAAGCCGGCCCTGGGAAACTGCAGTCACGCGGCGCTGTTCTTCTTGCGGCGCTTGAACTGGGCAATGCGCTTGGGCGCATGCGATTTCAGCGCGTCGCCCCGCCCGGAGAGGCTCGGATTGGTCATGAAATATTCCTGCGCGTTGAACGGCTCCTCGCCCTCCTCCAGCACAGCGCGCCGGGAGGTGCCGTCAGCCAATACGTCGAAACTTTGCTGGTTGTCCATGATGTTGCCCAGCATGATCTGGCCAAGCACCTGTTCATGCACAGTTGGATTGGTGATCGGCACCAGGGTCTCGACACGGCGGTCGAGATTGCGCGGCATCATGTCGGCGGACGAGATGTAGACGACCGCCTCGTCGGACGGCAGGCCGTGGCCGTTGCCGAAGCAGAAGATGCGGCTGTGCTCGAGAAAGCGGCCGACGATCGATTTCACCCTGATGTTCTCGGAAAGACCCGGCACCTGCGGCCGCAGACAACAGATGCCGCGCACGACGAGGTCGACCTCGACGCCGGCGCGGCTGGCGTCGTAAAGCGCGTCGATGACGGTCGGATCGACCAGCGCGTTCATCTTCATCCAGATGCGGGCCGGTCGGCCGTCGCGGGCATGAATGATCTCGTCCAAGATGTGTTTCAGGATGCGCTTGCGCAGCGTGAAGGGCGATACGGCAAGGCGCATCTCCTCGGCGGGCTCGGCATAGCCGGTGATGAAATTGAAGAGTTGCGCGACATCGCGCGCGATCGTCGGGTCGGTGGTGAAGAAGGACAGGTCGGTGTAGATACGGGCGGTAACCGGGTGGTAGTTGCCGGTGCCGAGATGCACGTAGTTGCGCAGCCGGCCATCCTCGCGGCGCACGATCAAAGACATCTTGGCGTGGGTCTTCAGCTCCAGGAAGCCGAACACGACCTGGACGCCGGCGCGCTCGAGGTCGCGCGCCCAGCGGATGTTGGCTTCCTCGTCGAAGCGCGCCTTGAGCTCGACAAGTGCCGTGACCGACTTGCCGGCCTCGGCGGCGTCGATCAGCGCGCGCACGATCGGGCTGTCGTTAGAGGTACGGTAGAGCGTCTGCTTGATCGCCACCACTTCCGGGTCGGCGGCGGCCTGGCGCAGGAACTGCACCACCACGTCGAAGGACTCGTAGGGGTGATGGACGACGATGTCCTTCTCGCGGATGGCGGCGAAGCAGTCGCCGCCATGCTCGCGGATGCGCTCGGGAAAGCGCGGATTGTAGGGGGTGAATTTGAGGTCGTCGCGCGGAATGGCGACAATCTCGGAGATCTGGTTGAGCGCCAGCGGGCCGGTGAGCACGCTGATTCGGCTCGACGACACGCCGAGCTCGCCGGCGACGAAGTCCCGCAACGCAGCCGGCATCAGCGTGTCGAATTCGATGCGGATCACCGAGCCGCGACGGCGCCGCTTCAGCGCCGTTTCGAACAGGCGCACCAGGTCTTCCGACTCTTCCTCGACCTCGATGTCGCTGTCGCGGATGATGCGGAACGTGCCGGAGCCCTTGACCTCGTAGCCGGGGAAAAGCTTGCCGATATAGATGCCGACCACTTCCTCCAGCGGAATGAAGCGGACATGGTTCTTGCGGTCGGGCAGGCGGATGAAACGCCTGAGCGCCACCGGCAGGCGCAGCAGCGCGCTCATCTCCTCGCCATTCTTGCGATGGCGCAATTGCAGGGCGATGGAAAAGCCGAGATTGGGGATGAACGGAAACGGATGCGCCGGGTCGATCGACAGCGGCGTCAGCACCGGGAAAACCTGTTCCTGGAAATGCTCCTCCAGCCAGGCCTTCTCATCCTTGGTCAGCGCGTCGCGGGTGATGCTCTCGATGCCTTCCTTGTTGAGCAGCGTCATCAGCGCCGAGAGGCTCTTCTGCTGATCTTCCTGAAGGCGCTCGACCTCCCGCAGCAATTGTTCCAGCTGCTGTTCGGGCGTGCGGCCGTCCGGGCTCTTCAGCGCGATGCCCTCGCGAACCTGGCCGGCAAGGCCGGCGACGCGGACCATGAAGAACTCGTCGAGATTGGCGGCAGAAATCGACAGGAAGCGGACGCGTTCAAGCAGCGGATGATGCTCGTTCAGCGATTCCTCCAGCACGCGGCGGTTGAATTGCAGCCAGGAGAATTCGCGGTTGACGAAACGATCGGGATTGCCGCCGTCGGGGCTTGCCGCCTCGACGGTGATGAACTCGCTCTGCACAGGCTTCAGTTCGTTCATGGTTTCCCGCTCTTGCCCGCAACCGTTCCGAGGAGGCGCCGCATACTGCCGTTCAACGACGCTCTAGCATGTCTTTATGACGCATGATCGTCACGGAATCGCTCCGACACCGGCCCCATGCGCTTAACCGGCTCAACTTATCCTCTGCCAGCCTTTTGCGACAGTTTGATTTCATCGATCTTGCAAACTGGCCTGTTATGCTCCAGATGCAAACTGGTCACACCCACTGGCCGAACCCAATTGGAGACGACGATGGCAGGCGGCAGCATTCCCCATTTCCAGAACGACGCGGGCCATCCGGTCATCGAGATCGGCGTCAAAGAATTCATGTGCACCGGCGCCAACCCACCCTTCGACCATCCGCATGTGTTCCTCGACATGGGCGACGACAATGAAAAGGTCTGCCCCTACTGCTCGACGCTCTACCGCTATTCACCGTCGCTGAAGGCGACGGAAACGCAGCCGGCCGGCTGCCTCTATGTCGACCAGGCCGCCTGATCGTCCCGATCGACCATGACTGAAATAAGGTCCCGGCAGATCGTCATCGCTGGGGCTGGCATTGCCGGGCTCGTGGCGGCGCTTGCCTTTGCCGAGCGTGGCTTCCCGGTAACACTGTTCGAGCAGGCCAGGCAACTCGAAGCGGCCGGCGCCGGCCTCCAGCTTTCCCCCAACGCGACCCGGATCCTGCGGCGGCTCAGCGTGCTCGATCGCCTGCTGCCCAACGCGATCCGGCCGCGAGCGGTGGTGCTGAAGGACGCAAGGAGCCTGCGAGAGCTGGCGCGCGTGCCGCTTGGGGAAACCGCAGAAAAGCGCTGGGGGGCGCCCTATCTCGCGGCGCACCGCGCCGACCTGCAGGCGGCGCTGATGGCGGCAGTGGCGAAACGGCCCGGTATCGCGCTTGTCACCGGTGCGCGCGTTACCGGCTTTGCCGTCGACCCGCAAAGCGTTACCGCGACGGTCGAGATCGACGGCAAGGCGACGGATGTCGCATGCGGTTTGCTGGTTGCAGCCGACGGCGTCTGGTCGTCGGTTCGCGCTCAGCTTGCCCGGACGGCCGGCTTTGCGGCAAGCCGCTTTTCGGGCGAGCTCGCCTGGCGCGCGACGGTCACGGCGGAAAGCGCCGCCGGCCAGGCCTTTATGCAAATCGGCGCTGCCGACTGCGTCACCACCTTCCTGCGTCCCGGCTTCCACATGGTCGCCTATCCGGTGAGCAAGGGCAGCGCCTTCAATCTGGCAGCCTTCACCAGGGGCGAGCGCATCGCCGAAGGCTGGTCCGGGCATGCGGATCCCGCCGTACTTTCGGCAGCGATGCGGGGCACGGCGGCAACGCTGGCGAAGCTGGCGGCGCTGGCCGGGCCGTGGACGGCCTTCCCCATCCACACGGTCGCGCAGCGGCGCTGGACCATGTCGGAGGGAGTGGCACTGATCGGCGATGCCGCGCACGCCATGACGCCGTTCGCGGCGCAGGGCGCGGCCATGGCGATCGAGGATGCCTCGATGCTCGCCAATCTCGTTGCCGACTTCCCCGGCGATCCAGCTCAGGGCCTTGCCATCTGGGAAAATTTCAGACGCCCGCGCGTCGAAAAGGTGCTGAAACGCGGCGCTCTCAATCGGCTGGCCTGGCACGCCTGGGGACCGGTGGCGATCGCGCGCAACTTGGTGCTGGCGGCGCGGCCGGCGGACAAGCTCGCGGCGGACCTGGACTGGCTCTATGGCTGGGAAGAGCGGAAGGTAGTGAGGCGGTAGCGCGCCCGACGGCCAGATAGACAGGCAGGACAGAGGGAGGCCAAGGAATGAGGCGCTTCTAATTATACAGGCTCAGCGACCAACCCAATGACATCGGCAGCGGGTTCCACAAACCTGTCCGGATGCCGGCAGTGCGCAATGCCGCCGCCGTCCAGGTGTTGCAGCCGACCAGCGCGTTGAAGTGGCCGTTGGCCTCGTAGAAACGGTCGTAAGTTGAATAGCCCGCATTTTCGATCGGTATCAGTCCGCCAGGCCCCTGCCGGAAGCCTGCCGCGATATAGTCGAGCAGCGCCGAGAAATGTTCCCCATCGACGTCAAAGCCGGCGACATCCGGATGCGGCTCAAGGATAGCGCCCGCGACATCGACATGCATCACCGCGGCGTCGAGCGTAAGCGCCTTCAGCACCGGCATGGTCTTCAATTGCGACCAGGTCGGCGTCTCCAGATAGAAGGCGCGGCCGCCCCAGCCGAAGACGATGTAGCGCGCCCCCGGAGCCTCGATCGGCAGGCCGGTATCGGCGAGAAAGGCAAAGCGCCGGCGCACGCCGTCATCGAGGGGCACGGCGATGTCGGTGTGGATCGGGTTCTTCAACACCAATATGTGCCGCGTCCCTTCGCCTTCGGCCCGTGCCGCCGGCCAGAGCGGACGCGGCACCAGCGTGCCGAGCGCGGCGGCAAGCACCGCCGCTCCCAACAGCATCACCATATATCGCAGGACTCGTCTCATCGGGTGCGGTCGTTCCGTCTCGTCTGCGTCAACCCCAGGATAACCTGGACGATCAGGCTAGACGATTTCGCAGCGTCAACCAAAAATGAGCCGATCCTTGTCCGATCGCCCGAATGCAAAAAAAGCCCGGCTGTTTCCAGCCGGGCTTCCTAAAATCTAGCGATCGCGCCCGCTCAGTGCAGGATCTGCGACAGGAAAAGCTTTGTGCGTTCATGGCGCGGATGGTCGAAGAATTCGGCCGGCGTGTTCTGCTCGACGATCTGGCCCTGATCCATGAAGATTACGCGGTTGGCCACCTTGCGGGCAAAGCCCATCTCGTGGGTGACGCAAAGCATGGTCATGCCCTCTTCCGCCAGCCCCACCATCGTCTCCAGCACTTCCTTGATCATTTCCGGGTCGAGCGCCGAGGTCGGCTCGTCGAACAGCATGATGCGCGGATTCATGCACAGCGAGCGCGCGATCGCAACGCGCTGCTGCTGCCCGCCGGAGAGCTGGCCCGGATATTTGTTGGCCTGTTCCGGTATCTTGACGCGCTTAAGGAAATGCATGGCGATTTCCTCGGCCTGCTTCTTCGGCATCTTGCGCACCCAGATCGGCGCCAGCGTGCAGTTCTCCAGGATGGTCAGATGTGGGAACAGGTTGAAATGCTGGAACACCATGCCGACCTCGCGGCGCACCTCGTCGATCTTCTTCAGATCGTTGGTGAGTTCCTTGCCGTCGACGATGATCTTGCCCTTCTGGTGCTCCTCCAGCCGGTTGATGCAGCGGATCATGGTCGACTTGCCGGAGCCGGACGGACCGCAGATGACGATGCGCTCGCCACGCATCACCTTGAGGTTGATGTCCTTCAGCACATGGAACTCGCCATACCATTTGTGCATGCCGACGATGTCGATGGCGACATCGGTGGTGGAGATGTGCATCTTGGCGGCGTTGACCTTGATTTCTTCCGCGCTGACGGCGTTTTCGGTGGCCATAACCTGTTCCCTTTTTATCGTTTATAACCGGTGTCGAGCCGGCGTTCGGTGTACATTGAATAGCGCGACATGCCGAAGCAGAACAGCCAGAAAACGAAGGCGGCAAAGATCAGGCCGGATCTCGCGGTCTGCGGGGTTGCCCAGTTGGCATCGGCGAAATTCTGCTTCACCACGCCGAGCAAGTCGAACATCGAGATGATCAGGACCAGGCTGGTGTCCTTGAACATGCCTATGAAGGTGTTGACGATGCCCGGAATGACCAGCTTCAGCGCCTGCGGCAGCACGATCAGGCTCATCTTCTGCCAGTAGCCGAGGCCGAGCGAATCGGCGCCCTCATACTGGCCCTTCGGGATCGCCTGCAAGCCGCCGCGAATCACTTCGGCCATATAGGCGGCGGCAAACAGCGACACACCGATCAACGCACGCAGATACTTGTCGAAAGTAACGCCCGCGGGCAGGAACAGCGGCAGCATGACGCTGGCGAAGAACAGCACCGTGATCAGCGGAATGCCGCGCACCGTCTCGATGAAGACGATACAAAGCCATTTGATGATCGGCATCTTCGAACGGCGCCCGAGCGCCAGCACGATGCCCAAAGGCAGCGACACCGCAATGCCGACGAAGGAGAGGCTGAGCGTCACGAGAAGCCCGCCCCAGCGCGAGGTCTCGACCACCGGCAGGCCGAACACGCCGCCAAGCAGCAGGAAGAAGGCGACGATCGGCAGCGCTACGAACAACAGCACCGCATTCAATCCCTTGCGCGGCACGCGCGGGATCAGCATCGGCACCAACAGCGCCACGAACAGGATGGCGACCAGGATAGGCCGCCAGCGCTCCTCGATCGGATAGGTGCCGAACATGAACTGGCCGAACTTGGCGTTGACGAAAGCCCAGCAGGCACCGGTCCAGCCGTCGGGCTGGATGCCGCCTTGCGTGACGGTGGTGCAGACGGTGCGATCCGGCCCGGTCCACTGGGCATTGAGGAAGGCCCAGCTGATGACCTGCGGCAGGATCCAAAGCACGATGGCGATGCCGAGGATTGTGAGGACGGTGTCGCCGACCGAACCGACCAGGTTCTTGCGCACCCAGGCATAGGCGCCGCGTTCGGTAGGCGGGGCCGGCTGGGCAAGCGCCATCTCGGTGCGCACCCAGGACATGTCATGTTCCTGCATGGCCCTACCTCTCCACCAGCGCCATTCTGGCATTGACGATATTCATGACAAAGGACGTCACCAGGCTCAGCACCAGATAGGCGATCATCATGATGAAAACGCCCTCCACCGCCTGCCCGGTCTGATTGAGCACCGTGCCGGCGGTGGCGGTAAGGTCCGGATAGCCGATAGCGATCGCCAGCGAGGAGTTCTTGGTCAGGTTGAGATACTGGCTGGTGAGCGGCGGGATGACTATGCGCATCGCCTGCGGGATGACCACCAGCCGCAGGATCGGACCGGAGCGGAGGCCGAGCGCCGCCGCCGCTTCGCTCTGCCCTTTGTTGACGCCCCTGATGCCGGCGCGCACGATCTCGGCGATGAAGGCCGCCGTGTAGAAGGAGAGCGCCAGCAAGAGCGACAGGAATTCCGGTTTGACCCAGAAGCCACCGGTCAGGTTGAAGGTCGACTGCTTCGGAAAATCGAAGGTGAGCGGCATGCCGCCGAGCAGGAAGGCCAGCACCGGCAGGCCGACGATAAGCGCGACCGATGTCCAGAAGACCGGAAATTGCTGGCCCGTCGCCTTCTGCCGCTGTCGCGCCCTGTGGGCGACGAACCAGACCATTGCAATGGCGAGCAGCAGTGCGACGCCGATCAGCCAGGAGCCATCGCCCCAAACGGCGCGCGGAAAATAGAAGCCGCGCTGGTTGAGGAACGAGCCGAAAGGCAGGTGGATGCTCTCGCGCGGCGGCGGCAGCACGGCCAGCACGCCGGAATACCAGAAGAAGATGACCAGAAGCGGCGGGATGTTGCGGAAGATCTCGACATAGACCGTGCAGATCTTGCGGATCAGCCAGTTCTGCGACAGGCGGCCGATGCCGATGGCGAAGCCCACGATGGTCGCAAGCACGATGCCGGCGGCGGCGACAATGATCGTGTTGAGCAAACCGACGACCAGCGCGCGGAAATAGGTCGAATCAGACGTATAGGCGATCGGCGTGTCGGAAATGTCGAAACCGGCCCTGCTCCTGAGGAAACCGAAGCCCGACGCGATGTGCAGACGCTGGAGGTTTTCGATGACGTTGTGGACGATCCACCAGATCGAACTGAACAGCAGGATCACAACCAGCGTCTGAAAGAACAGGCTGCGTATTCTCGGGTCATTGATGAAGGAGCCGCGACTCGGCTCCTCGCGAAGGATTTCCTGCGAAGCCATGGACCGTCCTCTGGAAAGAGAAACCGGGAGACAGACGACCTGCCTCCCGGATCACGTTTCAATCAGCGGATCGGCGGGCCGTATTGCAGGCCGCCCTTGGTCCACAGCGCGTTGATGCCGCGCGCGATCTTGAGCGGGCTGCCCGAGCCGACATTGCGCTCAAACATTTCGCCGTAGTTGCCGACAGCCTTGACGATGTTGACGACAAAGTCGTTGGAGAGGCCGAGATCGGCGCCATACTTGCCGTCCGGTTCAGTGCCGAGAAGGCGCTGGATGTTCGGGTCGGTCGACGTCTTCATCTCATCGACATTGGCCTGCGTGATGCCGGCTTCCTCGGCGTTGAGCAGCGCGAAATACGTCCAGCGCGCGATATGCGCCCACTGGTCATCGCCCTGGCGCACGGCCGGGCCGAGCGGCTCCTTGGAGATGATCTCGGGCAGCACGACATGGTCGGCCGGCGAGGAGAGCGTCAGACGGATACCATAAAGGCCGGACTGGTCGGTGGTGTAAGCATCGCAGCGGCCGGCGTCATAGGCGGCGTTGACCTCTTCGAGCTTCTCGAACACGACGGGGTTGTACTCCATCTTGTTCTTCTTGAAGTAGTCGGCGAGGTTGAGCTCGGTGGTGGTGCCGCTCTGCACGCACACGGCGGCGCCCGAAAGCTGCAGCGCGGAGTTCACGCCGGGCAGCTTCTTGGCGTTGATCATGAAGCCCTGGCCGTCATAGTAGGTGATGCCGACAAAATCGAGGCCGAGCGCGCTGTCGCGGTTGCTGGTCCAGGTGGTGTTGCGCGACAGGATGTCGATCTCGCCCGACTGCAAGGCGGTGAAACGCTCCTTGGCGCTGAGCGGCGTGAACTTGACTTTGGAGCCGTCACCGAAGACAGCGGCCGCAACGGCGCGACAGAAGTCCGCGTCGATGCCCTTCCAGTCGCCCTTGTCGTCCGGCGCCGAGAAGCCGGCGAGGCCGGTCGAGACGCCGCACTGGATAAAGCCCTTCTGCTTCACGGTATCGAGCGTGCCGGCCGAGGCGGCAGACGCCATGAACCCGAGCGCGGCGACGCCAAGAATGCCGATTGCAATGTGTTTCATGACCCACAGACCCTTTTCTGTTACAGGCGCCCCTATTGCCAGGCGACGCTCGATCTTTTTTCGTTTGTGAATGCAGCTCCCACTCCAAGGCCCACTCCCGGGACCCGCATCGGTTGCCGATGCGCTGCCTCCCATTCACGAAACGCATCGAAGGCGATTATTCCTGTGAGGTCAAGGGAAATGACCGATTCCAGGGAGGTTTGAAAAGCAATTGGCGCAAATGCCTGAATTGCGGACAAGAGCACATGAAACCGGCAGGCCGTGCGAACAAATCAGTCAAGTCGCGCCGTCGCGAATCCGTGGTCCGGCGATAGAATCCGCTGCGGCACTAGCGGTGCTTTACTGGGCTTGTGCGCCTTTGGATTGGCCCAGCGGAAGACCGGCTTTTGGCGGGCCGGGCGCGGTTGCGCCGGCTTTGCCGCCGCTTTATGGCTGGTCCCCTGACATCATTCGATAGGCGACGAACCATGGCTAGAGACGGCATCGAGATGGGCATCAACACGCTGCTTGCCCATTCCGGCAACAACCCGCGTGACTATTTCGGCTTCGTCAACCCGCCGGTCGTGCATGCCTCGACGGTGCTTTATCCCGACGCCGCTTCGATGGCCGGGCGCAGCCAGAAATACACTTACGGCACCCGCGGCACCCCGACGATGGACGCGCTGACGCTCGCCGTCGATGCGCTGGAAGGCTCGGCCGGCACGATCGCCGTGCCCTCCGGGCTGGCGGCGGTGACGGTGCCGCTGCTCACCTTCCTTGCCGCGGGCGATCACCTGTTGATCGTCGACAGCGTCTACCACCCGACGCGCCACTTCGCCGACACGATGCTGAAGCGGCTCGGCGTCGAGATCGAATATTACGAGCCGCGCATCGGCGCCGACATCGCTTCGCTAATCAAGCCAAACACAAAAGTGGTGTTCACCGAATCGCCGGCATCGAACACCTATGAGGTGCAGGACATCCCGGCGATCTCCAAGGCTGCACATGCGGCGAACGCCATCGTGATGATGGACAACACCTGGGCGACGCCGCTCTATTTCAAGCCGCTGGACCATGGCGTCGACATCTCGATCCACGCGGCGACGAAATATCCGGCCGGTCATTCCGACGTTCTGCTCGGCCTGGTTTCGGCCAACGACGCCTGCTGGACGAAGCTTTATGATGGGTTTTGCGCGCTGGGCTGCTGTTCCGGTCCCGACGATATCTACCAAGTGCTGCGCGGCCTGCGCACGATGGGCTTGCGGCTCGAGCATCACCGCAAGAGCGCGCTCGACATCGCGCGCTGGCTGGAGGAGCAGCCTGGCATCGCGCAGGTGCTGCATCCGGCGCTGGAAAGCCACCCCGACCATGCGCTCTGGAGGCGCGATTTCTGCGGCTCGAGCGGAGTCTTCTCGATCGTGCTCAACGGCGGCGGCCAGAAGGCCCAACACGCCTTTCTCGATGCGCTCAAGATCTTCGGCCTCGGTTATTCCTGGGGCGGCTATGAAAGCCTCGCCGTTCCGGTCTTCCTCGGCGACCGCTTGGTTGCCAAAGGCTCATATGCCGGCCCGCTGATCCGGCTGCAGGTCGGGCTGGAGGATGTCGAAGATCTCAAGGCCGACGTTCTGCGCGGGCTCGCGGCGGCCGCCGCACCCGGATGACAGGCTGATCGGCACGGAATCCGCACCGGCGGCAGACAAGCCCCGGTCGAAGCGGTAGCATGGTCCGTGCAACCAGCTCGGGAACCTTTTATCGGCAGGCGCATCCAACCGTGGATGCAACATCTGTCGGGAGATCGGGCGCGATGATAAAGCCCGCCATCGAAACCGCTGAGGTCGGTACGGCCGAAGCCGGCGACATGGCATTGGTTCGCCGGGCGCTTGCGCGCGATCCGAATGCGTTCCGTGCCATCATCAAGACGTACAACCAGCGACTCTACCGCATCGCGCGCGGCGTGGTGCGCAACGACGCGGAGGCCGAGGACATCGTGCAGGAGGCCTATTTGCACGCCTTCGCAAGTCTGAGCAGCTTTCGCGGCGAGGCTTCGCTCTCCACCTGGCTGTCGCGCATCGTCATCAACGAAGCGCTCGGCCGGCTGCGCAAGCGCAAGCGCGTCGCGGCCATGCATGAGAACCCGGAGGCGCAGATCATCCGGTTTCCTTTGAATCCAACCGACTTGAACCCAGGCGACGATCCGGAGCGGACGATGGCGCAGCGGCAGATTCTGAGGCTTGTCGAACGGGCGACCGACAGCCTTCCCGATGTCTATCGCACCGTCTTCGTCGCCCGCGTCATCGAGGGCCTGAGCATCGAGGAAACCGCCGATTTTCTCGGCGTGAGGCCCGAGACGGTGAAGACCAGGCTGCACCGGGCGCGAACGCTGGTGCGAAAGGCACTGGACGACGAGATCGGTCCGGTGCTGCTCGACGCCTTCCCCTTTGCAGGCCGGCGTTGCGAGCGGCTGACGCAGGCGGTGATGAAAAGGCTGGATTTCGAGGTCTAACTTTCCCGGGAACGTTTTGACGCGTCCGGCATCCAATCTACCGTCAACCTCAAATGAAGCCCGAGGCCAGCGCCGTCGGGTGAAGGAGATGCCATGTTCATGCGATCAACCGCCGCCCTCGCCGCTCTTTTCTTCGTGAGCACGGCGCCGCTGGCGCTAGCCGCCGAAAAGCCCACCGATCCGCAGATCGCCCACATTGCCTATACGGCCGGCACGCTCGACATCGAAGCGGCCAAACTGGCGATCAAGAAGTCCAAGAACAAGGAGGTCGTCGACTTCGCCAAAGACATGGAGCGCGACCACGAGGCGGTGAACAAGCAGGCGCTCGACCTCGTGAAGAAGCTGAAGGTCACGCCCGAGGACAACGACACCAGCAAGGCCCTGACCAAGGCTGCGAAGGAAGAAGACGCCAAGCTGGCGAAGCTCAAGGGTGCCGCCTTCGACAAGGCCTATATCGAGAACGAAGTGGCCTATCACAAACAGGTCAACGGCGCGCTCGAAACCTTGCTTATCCCCTCGGCAAGCAATGCCGAACTGAAGGACCTGCTGGAGACCGGCCTCAAGATTTTCCGGGGGCATCAGCAACATGCCGAACACGTCGCCGGCATGTTGAAATGAGGCTGCTATTGCTTTGTTTTGAGGCAATTCCTGACGGAAGGCTACGGCGAAGTCGCTGCGCCCAACCGTTTCACACTTTTCCAGGAATTGCTTTGCTCACTCTGGCGCTGGCGCTCATCGCATCGCCGGCGTTCGCGGCGACGATCGAGATAACGATCGACAAGCTGGTCTTCTCGCCCGCAAACATTCAGGCCAAGGTCGGCGATACGATCGAGTGGACGAACAAGGACGTGATCGCCCACACCGCGACGGTGAAAGGCGGCTGGGACGTGATGATCCCGGCAAAGTCGAAGGGCAAGGTTACGCTGAAGGCGGCGGGAACAGCGGACTATTTCTGCCGCTTCCATCCCAACATGAAAGGCCATGTCGAGGTGGCGCCCTAGCTATCCGAGAGCGAGGCGCGCGCAGCGCCTCGCTTGACCTTGCAGCAATCCTCCCATGCCCCAGCCTCAGCGCCGCGCGCCGCACTCGCACACTTTCGCCTAGGCCAGACATTCGGGCGAATTGCCGAACCGACTCTGCAAACCGTCGTAAAGGCTTGGCGCGATTGAGAAAGCCGAGGCCGCTGGCGGCGCGTCCTGCGCGGATCGCTGTGCAATAATATTCCCTTCAGCGGCGAATCTACGGATTGGTTTGGCTTTCAAATCCGCGGCTTCAGCGGCATTGCGGGCAACGCAATTCCACCTCTTCGATCCAGGGCCTGCCATGGCGTTTCGCCTTTTCGTTCCGATCCTTGCTGGCGCGACGCTTCGCGAGCGGCTGCTTGCCTGCATCGGCGCTACCATCGGTATCGCGCTCACCGGCATGATCAGCGGGCTCGCCATGGGTAGCGGCCCGCTAGTGGCGATGCTGGTGGCGCCAATGGGCGCTTCGGCGGTGCTGCTCTTTGCCGTTCCCTCGAGCCCGCTGGCGCAGCCCTGGTCGATCATCGGCGGCAACACGATTTCGGCGCTGGTTGGCGTGACGGTGGCGCATTTTGTGCATGACACGGTGATCGCCTCCGGCCTAGCGGTGGCGCTGGCGATCGCCGCCATGTCGTTCACGCGCTCATTGCATCCGCCGGGCGGCGCAGCGGCGCTTACCGGCGTGCTCGGCGGGCCGGCCGTAGCCGCCGCGGGCTTCCTGTTTCCCTTCGTGCCGGTAGCACTCAACTCGATCATCCTGGTTGCGCTCGGCTTCCTTTTCCACAAGCTGTCGCGGCGCAACTATCCCCATGTGCACGTGCCTGCCGCCCGCGGCCACGGCACCGCCGACCGGCCGCCGGCCGAGCGCGTCGGCTTCCGGCCCGAGGATGTCGACGCCGCCCTCTCGGCGCTCGACGAGACCTTCGACATCGACCGTGACGACCTGGAGCGCCTGCTGCGCCAGGTCGAGTTGCAGGCCATGGTGCGCTCGCAGCGTACGCTGCTTTGCAAAGACATCATGTCGCGCGATGTGATCTCCGTGGCGGAAAAGGCCTCGGCCGACGACGCGCGCAAACAGCTGATCGACCACAATATCCGCACCTTGCCGGTGATCGACGCGGACGGTCGGCTCTCCGGCGCGGTCGGCCTGCGCGAGCTGACAAGGGCGACCGACACGGTCAAAGGGGTGATGTCTAAGGCCGGCACCGCCTCTCCCGACACCCCGGCGATGAGCCTGCTACCGGTGCTGACCGACGGGCGAAGCCATGCGGTGGTGATCGTCGATGCCGAGCGGCGCATCCTCGGCCTGATCACCCAGACCGACCTGCTCGCGGCCGCCGCACGCCTGCAGCAGGCAGACAGGGCGCCGTTGAAGGCGGTGGCCTAAGCAAGGCCCTCACCCCGGCAAGCCGACTGCCAGGTCGAGACGCTGCCGCCGGTCATGTCGCCGCGGCGCCCTCGATCAGGCGGTCCGCAGGGACAGCGTCTTCAGGCCCAGGCCAGCCAGGCGGTTCCGGCAAGAAGCGTCACCAGCGTCAGCGGCAGGCCGACCTTAAAGAAAGCCGAGAAGGAAAGCTCCTTGCCGGCAGCTTTTGCCTGCTCGGCGACGATCAGATTGGCAACCGAGCCGAGCAGCGTGAAATTGCCGGCAAGCGTCGAGCTCATCGCCACGACCAGCCAGGCGCGCGCCGGGTTTTCCAGCCCAGGAACGAAGGGCCGGAGCGCCAGCACCGCCGGCACATTGCTCATGATGTTGGAAAGCACCGCGGTGAAGCCGGAGAGCCGCCAGACATCGTCGAGTCCGATGTTCTTGGCCCAGGCGATCATGTCGGGCGTGAGCAAGGTGCGCTCGGCACCCGCCACCACCACGAACAAGCCGGCGAACATGAAGAGCAGCGGTCCGTCGATCTCGCGGTAAATGCGCCGCGGCTTGATTGCCCGCGTGACCAGCAGGAAGGCGCCGGCAATGAGCGCCGCCTTCGCGACCGGAACGCCGGCGAAAAAGGCGAGCGCCAGCAACACGCAGACGATGGTGGCCTTCAGCACCTGCCCGGGCAGCATGCGGCCGCGATAGACTTCCGGGCTGAGTTCGGCAGGGCGGGAGAATTCGGCCCGGTAGACGATGCGCACGATGACGATGACGCAGAGCAGGCCGAACAGCGCCACCGGCGCGAGCGCCAGCGTGAAAGCCGGATAGGAAATGCCGGACAGCGCACCGATCACCATGTTCTGCGGGTTGCCTGTGATGGTGGCGACGCTGCCGCAGTTCGAGGCCGTGCAGGTAGCGATGAGATAAGGCACCGGGTTGCGGTTGATGACTCGTGTGACGTGCACGACGATCGGCGCCATCACTAGGCAGATCGCGTCGTTGACCAGGAAGGCCGAGAGCGCGCCGGTCAGCAGCGTCACCATCACCAAAAGCATGAAGGGCGCGTGGGCATGCTCGATGGCAAAGCCGCCGAGCGCCCGAAACGCGCCCGAGACCTTCAGATGCGCGACCACGATCATCATGCCGAGCAGCAAGGTGATGGTGTCGAAATTGATGGCTCTGTAGGCATCCTCGATGCCGATCGCGCCGATTGCGATCATGGCGGCGCCGCCCAGCAACGCGATGCCGGCGCGGTCGAGCCGCAGGCCCGGAATACGGCCGACGGCGACGCCGGCATAGGTGAGCACGAGGATGAAAAGCGCGCCCGCGCCGGTCCATGTCATTGCAAGAAGATTCCCTTTGCGTGCCCTGATCCGTCGACGCATCGGGCGGCACCACATTTAACAACGCCAGCGCAAAGGGAAAGCGCACAAGCGCGTGAAAGCCTATGTCGCTTTCACGCCTTTCACATTCATAAACCCTAATGTAAAGAATAGTGAATTAACATATGTGACCGATAATCCAGGCGTTGGGGACTAAACGGATGAACACGGTCGTTGAAGCGGAACATGGCGTCCCGTCACGGGAGGAACTGATGCGTCCGCAGGAATGCTCCCGCTGTCACGGGGCCAAGAAGGTTTTCGTTTGCGCGCGGTGGCTGAGCTCGAACGGCCATTGCTGCCCAGGGGGCACGCACCGGCTGAATTGTCCGGGACACAGTATCGTGTGCCTCGAATGCAGTGGGCGCGAGAGCTAGCGGGATTCGCGGATCTGCCGCCGGTCGACCCGCAACGCCGCGGAATCTCGTTCTATTGCAGCAATGATCATCCGACTGCGACGCGCCCTGCGACGGCAAATGCTTCCGCTCCTTGCCGTCGTCGCGCTGATCGCCGCCTTGGCCGCCAAAACTAGCCGAAACGCAGATCGGGAGCCGCGACGCCAGCCGCGAAGCAATCGCCTGGCGGCGAAGCTGAGGGACGCGCTGGCGACACCCTGAGGCGTAGTCGCATCGTGGGCCGTCAGATGCGGCCGAGCAACACCAGGATGATCACGATGACCAGGACGAGTCCGAGGCCGCCGCCGCCATAGTAGCCGGTGCCGTAGAAAGGCCCTCCGCCTAAGCCGCTGAAGCCGCCAAGCAGGGCAAGAATGAGAATGATGATGAGAATCGTGCCGAGGCCCATGGTTTCTTCCTCTCTGACAGTGCGATCCCGCGCATTGCTATCGAGGAAGTGAACTCGCAAGCCGCGCGCATGTTCCGCCGACGTCGAAGCCGGCTTCTGCTTTCGGACGACACGATCGGTGGCTCAATCCGCTTGGAACCATTTCGCAGCCGGCAACGTTGGAGCCTGCCCATCCGGGCAATCTTGGCAACGAGGCAGGCAAATGGGCGCATCGATCCTTATCGGCATATTGATCACCTTCCTGGTGGTGATCCTGGTGCTTTACCTCGTGCAACGCCTGCCGCTCGATGCCCGCGCGCGCCAGATCGCGCAGATCATCGTCATCATCATCGGAATCGTTTCGCTGCTCAAATATCTTGCGGTGTTCTAGCCGCGATCCATATTCGACACCCGGAAACTTCAAAACCTGGCGTCCCCATGAGAACCCTGTTGATCGCACTTGCCACAGGCAAAATGTTGTGCGCCGGCCCAACGTTGTGCACCGTGAGCGCCGCCTACGCCCGGCCGGACACGCGCGCGATGACTTGCGAGCAGACGCAGACGCTAATCAAAAGCGATCGTGCCGTGGTCTTGAGCACAGGCGCGGATACTTATGACCGATTCGTTTGGCAATTCGGCAATGAGTGCGACTGGCCGGAAGTGCCTGTGTCGTCGACGGTTCCGACCAAGGACGGCGTGTGCCGCGTCTATCGGTGCGAGGAGCCGATCAACCTCCCCGACTGACCGTGCCTTTTGCACGCAGGCGTGGAACCATCGCAACTTGTTGCGGGTTTTAGCAGCCGGCAGCGGGACCTGCCGGCGAATTGGCTCTGTGCATAGCCGCAGGAGGAACAGCAATGCCTGAAATCGCGCGCAGCGGGAGTTGCCTGTGTGGCGGGGTGCAGTTCCCGCGTCACTGGGGAGCCGCTCCGGGTCGGCCTCTGTCACTGCAAGGACTGCCGCAAGACAAGCGGATCGGCCTTCCATGCCTACGCCGTATGGCCGCTAAAAGCGTTCGAAACCACCGGCATCACCAGCAGCTACGGCGCTCGGAGCTTTTGCCCCACCTGCGGAAGCCGCGTTCCGTTCGTCGGCGACGACGAGGCCGAAGTGACGATCGGTAGCCTGGACGTTGCGCCAACCGAAGGGCTGGTGCCGAGCTATGAACTGTGGATCGGACGCCGCGAGCCCTGGTTGCAGGCCCTCCCCGCGGCGCGCCAGTTCGAGCATGACCGGATCGCCGATGATTCGGCCGCAAGCGCTGAAGCCGACCAGGAGCCGCGGCAAAGATTGGCTTAGGTTGATTTCTTGGCAGACTTTAGTCCGAACGACAGCGACCTTCAGTCCGGTGACGCTTCGGCACATCCGGGATGACGCCCGACCGCGGACTGATATGCGCGAGCTTTTCTCTAAGTTTCGCGTTTTTCAACCACCGGTCGGTTTGCCGGCCAATCGGCTGACGCTAGCATTTGGATAGCTGCAAATATGAGGCGGTAAGCCGGCTTGGCTTCCTGCAGCAGCATGCAAAGAGTTTTATTTTTTTACAAAATATAAGAATTTTCAACCATGCTTCTTGCGGAAATACAACCTTCGGGATTGTTTCGCCTGCTTGTCCGCCGCGTTTTCGTGTGAAACGCCAAGCGGCAGTTGCAACATCAAAGTGAAAATTCTTTCGGCTCAAGAAATTTTTCTTCGCCGTCTTTCCGGTTATATCAAACATGGCATTCCGAATTGCCACCGGCAGCAAGCCTTATGACTTCGGGCCTTGTACAAAAGGCCATGTTTGTTTCTTACCGTTTTTGCGACATAGTGCTGCCAAAGCTTGAAACCGGACGGGGCGGTTTTCATGACGTCGGCGCCTGAACACGGCCGCAACATGCATATGCGGTATCCACCGATCGACGGGTTCTGGACCTGGGACATCAAGCGCGATCGCGTTTATGGCGACGCCAATCTTTCAGATTATTTCGGTCTGACACTCGATGAGTTCTCTCACGGCGCCTCGCTTGAACGATGCATGCAAAGCATCGATCAGGACGACCGTTCACGGGTTCGGCTGGCGATCCGCAAGGCCGTGGAGCGCAGGTCCGCATTTAGGGAGGTCTACAGGGTCCATTCCGAAAAGATGGGGTTGCGCAAGATCCTGGCCGTCGGCCAATGCTATGTTGACGGGACGGGCGAGGCAGCGCTCTATCCCGGCTGGTTCGTCGATTTGACGGACGACGCCGCGTGCGAAGAGCAAGCGCTGCGCGAGATCCGCAACCATGTCGGGCAAGCCAAGGACCTAGCGCGGTTGATCGGACACGACCTGATGTCCTATCTCCTGGACAACATCGAGGAAGAGGTCGAGCAGCGGCTTGGCGCAAGGCTGGGGAGGCGAAGATCGTCTTGAAGCAGCTTTCGCCGATTGTTTGCGGGTCAATTTCGCTTGCCGCGCCGGCCGACTTCAGCCGCGACCATGCGCGCAAAATGCGACTGGGGCGACCGGCGCTCTATGAGCTTGGCCCGCTCCAGGGCTGCATCGCCGTAAAATTCGATCAACACGCCGGCGGCCTTGGCGGCGTCGGCTCTCAATCGGCCGAAATCGGCTTGCCCGCTCTCGCTCGGGGGCTCGCTTCTGGCGATCACGTCAAGCATGGCTTGCAACTTGTCAGGAGTGCTGCCCTCGTCTTCGTGCATGGTCGCCATCCGATTGGGCGCGTAAAATATCGACATTTCCGCGCAATGTCCAACAGCTTCGTTGATCGGGCGTCCTCAGTGCAACCGAGTACAGCTTCACCGCGAGCGAGGCGATAATCTTCGTACAAGTATAGTGAGCCAAACTTACCGCACCGACATTTGGGGGCACCCATGGACCAGCCTAGCAAAATGGAAAACCTGCAATTTGCGCAGGGAATCCTGCGAGAGCTTCGCCAAAAGGCGGAGGCCGATGGCGAGAAGCTTCTGACCTACCTGATCGACATGGCTTATCTCGAAGCCAGCGACCGCATCCGCGCCCACTGGATCGGCAGCCACGAGCACGAAGGCCGCCGAGCCAAGGGCTAAGGCCGCCGGGCCGGGCAACCGGCCGAAACACAAAAAGCCCGCCATGCCTTCCGGCATGGCGGGCGGATCAAACCGCGTGAAGACTATGTCAACACACCGCAGTCGCTGATTATGATGCGGCCGCCTGTTGACGAACCGGAAGCTTCCAGCCCGGCCGTGCGAAATGGCAGGTGTAGCCGTTGGGATATCGCTCGAGATAGTCCTGATGCTCGGGCTCGGCTTCCCAGAAGGGCCCGACCGGAGCGAGTTCGGTGACGACCTTGCCAGGCCACAAGCCGGACGCGTCGACATCGGCTATCGTGTCCTCGGCGATCCGTTTCTGTTCATCGCTGGTATAGAAAATCGCCGAGCGATAGCTCGCGCCGATATCGTTGCCCTGGCGGTTCTTCGTCGTCGGATCGTGGATTTGGAAGAAGAATTCGAGCAGCGTGCGGAAATTGGTCCTGGCCGGGTCGAAGATGATCTCGATCGCCTCGGCGTGGGTGCCGTGGTTGCGGTAGGTGGCGTTGGGGACATCGCCGCCGCTGTAGCCCACTCGCGTCGAGATCACGCCGGGCAAGCGCCGGATCAGATCCTGCATGCCCCAGAAGCAGCCGCCGGCAAGGACCGCGCGCTCGGTGGAAGAAGCCATGTCGTACCTCCTTTGGATTGCTCCATAGATAGGCGTTGCGCCTGGATTCTTCCAGCGGCTCGAGCGGGCAAACCGCTGACACCGTTATCTTGGTATCGTGTGGACGATCTCCCGGTCGATGTCTCGATGCCTGCACGGCTTCGGTCCGCCGCGATCAGGAATCCGTTTGTTTGAATCTTCGCACGACCAGTTCGAAAACGATGTCCGAGATCCACATGGCCGAGACTCCGATGAGGAAGGCTGCGGCGAGCGTGGTGGTGTCGTCGGCGGCGGGGATTGGCAGGCCGCTTGCCCGGACCCAAGCGACGACAGGCAATGTCAGATAGGCGGCGGCCAAGGCGCCGCAGATGGGCGAGGCAATCATCTCGCGCAGCTTGTAGCGATGGCGCGACAGCGCCCGCAGCACGCCGCCGGCGAGCCCCGCTGCCACGACCTGGCCCTTGATGCCAAGAAGATCGAAGATGTCATGCATCACGGCCTCCAGCCGCAGAGTTTTTCGCCCTTGCGGTTGTGCGCAAGCAGCGCCCTCGCCTCCTGGTCGGACAAGGCATCGACCGCGCTGGCAGAGAGGCGCATCGGCGGCGCGACGGCGCAAAAGCTGCCCCTGGCCGTCGTGCAGCCGGCGAGCGCGGCGACGATGGCGGCGACGATCAATCCCTTGCCCATGATTTCAGCTCCTTTCTGACCGCGTCAGCCGGCAAAGCGCCGACATCGTTGTCGACCTGGTCGGCGACATCCCGGGCCGCGGCCTCGGCGTCGGCCTGCTTGCTGCGCTCAGCCCTTGCGCCTGCGAGGCGCTGGCGGAAGCCCCAGCCGAGCGCGCCGACGAGGCCGGCGCCGATCGCCAGGATTGTCGGATTGGTGAGAAGCCATGCCAGCAGCGCGCTCATAGAAGCGCTCCGACGAGAAGACCGGCGACAAAGCAGGCGGCGCCGATGACGACATACGGCCTGGCAGCTTCGATACAGGCGGCGAGCAGACCTTTCAGATTTTCCATGGTCAATGCTCCCAGCCGAACCGACGCGCGAGCAGATGCCACCACTCGGCCGCGGCGGCGATGGCAAGACCGAGGCCGGTCTCCAGCGCCATTTGAATGTCGGGATCGGCGGAGAACGCCGAGGCGTCGTCGGCGCCCAGAAGGCCGCGCGCGACAAGCACGCCCGCGCAATAGCGCAGGGCGACGCGGATGATGACGGCAATCATTGGCAGAACACTCCGAAAAGATTGCAGGAAAGATGCGCGGTCCAGACGATGAGCGAGCCGAGCGCCAGCGCGATCAGGGTGAGAATGCCGGCTGCCTTGGCAGCCGATGCGGATTTGTGGGGCACAGCGGGCGCCTCGCCGGCGGCAGGCAATCCGGCGCCGGCAGGCGCTGCGGCTAGCGGGACATCGGTGGATGCCGGCCCCGGCGAAGCGGATCCCTCAGTCGCCGACGGCCCGGCCGACATCAGCAGCGCCTGCCGGCGCACGGAGGCGACTCGGGCGCTCCAGCCCCGGCCGAAGCTCGGCCAGGTCGATAGTTTTTCGAGGAAGGCGAGCCGCGCGTCGCACAGCGCATCGATGACGACGCCGGCGGGCTTTGCCCTCGCCGCCGCCAGCGTGGCCGGGCCAATGCGGCCATCCTGAACAACACCGAGCACACCCTGAAGATGCTTCGCAGCCCTGCCCGGCCCGCTGTTCACGGCGAAGTCGAAGAGCGCGTAGTCGATGCCGCCGGGGAGCTGAGCGCCCACCACAGCATCCCAATAGAAATGGCGGTAGACGGTGGCAACTTGGTCATCCGAGATGGCGCGCAGATCGGCCTTCGTGGCGTCTGCTTTGACGTAGCGGCGGAAATTGGCGAGCGTGACGCCCTTCATGGTCGCACCGCCGGGGTCGGCGGGGTTGTCGGACCAGCCGCCTTCGGAGGTGAGGACGAGCGAAAGGGCACGCGCAAAGTTGCGGTCCATGGGGGTTCCTTTCCGCCGGGAGGGGCAGATTCTTGAGATTCAGGGGTGCGAAGGAACATGCGGCGAGACGGAGCGCTCGCACGCGGCGGTCAGCGACCAAACTAAAGGTGCAGTGGCAATATCTACGCGGCTTCTAAACGCGGTGCGCCTTTAACGATGGCGCGAGAGAGTTTTTGCCCAAGCGCAATTCCGGGCAGCTCAATCAATCGGTAGCTGACGGCTGCCAAGGAGACGCTCGGGGGGATAATGACGAGAGATACCAGAATGCCCGCCATCACTGCATCCGACGGAAGCCAACTTGGCGGCACATTGTGAAGTGCGTTCAGAAAGAGGACATTCCACAGATAGAGGCCGAAGCTCACACGCCCGAGAAATGCGGGAAGAGGCGAAACGAAGAACGGTGACGAAGCCGCCCTGTCATCGTGGAACAACAGCGCGAGCAACACAAAACCTAACGCTGCCGTCAGAAGCTCAAGGCCGTGCACGAATTGCCTAAGCAACAGGAATGCGACCAGGAGCAGTGCCCATCCTATCGGCCTTGCCAACTTAGCAGCAAAGGCACCCAGCCCGCTCGGCACCAAGGCCCCAAAGATGAACAGATACCCGTAATCTGAGAGCAATTGTACTCCAAGCAGTTCAGGATTTTTCCGAGCGATGCATGTGTAAACGAGCACTGCAAGAGTGCCCCACATGCCCCACCGAAGCGTAAACACTCCAGCAAGCAGCATCAGTGGGACGGCGAGCATTTCCACCTGCAGTGTCCAACTTGGTTGTATGACTGCATAGGACCACAGGGCCATGTTCGCACAGGCTTCCGACCACGAGATAGGCCATGCCTGAAGCAATGCCGCGGCCAGCACACAGGCTATGAGCCCTGGATAGATGCGAAACACGCGCTTCACGGCAAACGATGCGCCTGCACGCCACGGATTACCAATGTCAGAAAGGGAACGGATCAACACGCAACCGCTTAGAAGGAAGAACAGCTCGACCGCCGCCGTGCCGTTGAAAATCGAGAGCCACAGCTTGGGCCACTGGTCGGTTGCGGTCACTTCCCAGAACGTTTTTGGCAAAACGCGCTGTATCAATCCCTCATCAAAATGAAGGATACCGTGATAGAAGATGACCGCGATTGCCGCGTAGGCGCGAAGGCCATCGAGCGCCAACAAACGCTGTCTGTCGCCCGTACCGAATCCCATTCTGATCATGTCCCTCGCAAACCGCCGACGTTAGTACGCGCAGCCGATGCCAGATGTCCAGATGAACAATCAGTCGTAGCGATCAAATGCAGAACCGGCCGGTGTGAAGTTGGCGATGTAGCGGGCAAGATTGTTCGAGATCCGAATCTCGTCCATATTCCCTTTGTATTTGTGGTCTGGCCCGCCGGTGTCCCGCTCACCGACGAAAGTTCCGATGTTCAGCGAAGTGCTATCCCAGGCAACCGAGGTGGAGAAGTTGCTTCCAAATTGCGTGCCGTTGAGAAAGCAGCGGATCACACCCGAGGCGCGGCAGATTGCCCAATGATACCAAGTACCGGCGGTGAGCGTGCCGGACGTGGCGCGCTTGACGCCCCCGGCGCCATCATTTGCATCAATGTAGATATCTAACTGCTCACTCGGATTGAGATTGATGAAGAACCCAGCATTGTTCGTGCCGCCTCGTATATCGAATACCGGGCGCGAGTTTGTGGTTTCCGCAGTGCATCGCATGCGACCCTCACACGTGAAATCCCCCGGCAATTTGAGTGCCGCCGGATGGTCGCAGTAAAGGTAATCGCCAATCCCATCAAAGGTGCAGCAACTTCCTCCGAAGACCGACGTAGACGTGTCGATTTGAACGTTACCTCCAAACCCTACGGCGAGATTGTTGAGCGAGCTATCGACAAAAACTTGCGATCCGTTGGCCCCGTCGAAATGCAGAAGCATGGTCGCCTTCTTCTGCGGCGGCGCGACGATCTTTGGGATGATACCAGGATACATTAGATGCCCAGCCCGAGGACCGACTTCAGCTCGCTGATCGAGACGCCGGATCCCGCCAGCATAGCACCCACCTTCTCCTCTGCCGTCGGCGGCTCCCGTGGCGGCGGGGTGTCCTCGATTTCGTAGACCTGCTGGATCACGCCATCGGTTTCCACATAGGACGGTGCGCCGACGACCTGTTTTCCTTCCGGCACTACGAACGGCACGGCAATCCTGCCGCCCACCGCCTCGACTTCGTCGATCGTCCAAAGGCCCTGGTCGTAGAAGCCGCGCAGGCTGTCGCCGTTCATCTGGATTTCGACAGGATAAGGATCGCATGGCGTCTCCACTTGCCGGCCATCCCCGTAGATGGCGGTATAGGTACCGACCATCTGGGTCACGATCGAGGAGGCGTGCCACTCCTGCCAAACGTCATTGATCTTGCGTACGAGAAGGGACATCGGGCTCTCCTGTTAGGTTCTCAAAACGCTGGTGATGACAAGGCGGCTCGCCGTGTCGACAAAGCCGGCCAGGAAGACGGTTTCCGTCGTCTGGATGGTGATCGGAAAGCTCTCGACGCCGGCCGCTGGCACAAGATTTGCGCTTAGGCTCACGGTGCGTGCGGACGTCACGGCGGTGATCTTGAGCACGAAGCCGAACTGGGGCACCGCATTTGTCGGATTGCCGATCGTGACGTTCGTCGACGCAGCCAACGAAGCGTTGTTGCCAAGCGACATATCCCACGAGACCGACGCGCCGGACGTAAGTGTCTGGTAGGCTACGGTCGACTTTAATGCGGCCGCCGTGAGAAGCTTGCTTGCCGTGCCGAGCTGGAATTCGCTGTTCGACGCGATCGCCGCCGAAGCGAGCATGGCATAGGTCACCAGCCCGGCCGGCACCATGCCTGCCGTCAACTGGCCGAAACCCAGCGCCGAGGACACGCGCCGCAGCAGAGTGTCATCCGACCCGGCCGCGATATCCGCGCGCGTGCCGCTCGAATTGGCCGATCGGCCGAGGACCGACACCGCAGCGCTGTCAGCCAGGGTGTTCAGTGCTATGGCGTTCGCCGGCGGACTGAAGGTGCCGGTGAAAGAGGCATTGACTTTCGGCGCCAGGCTCGCCACTGCCACGCCGCTGTCCTTCACCAGCTTGCCCGTCGTGCCGTTGAATGTGGCGATGTTGTCGGCCGCGGCCGAGGCCGGCCCTGCCACCAGGCTTCCCACTGCCACGCCACTGTCCTTACCGGCCTTCCCCGTGGTGCCGGCGAAGGTGACGATGTTATCGGTCACCGAGGAGGCCGGGCCTGTGAAGTCACCCACGCCGGTGCCATCCGCGCCCTTGTCGCCAGCGCGGGTGAAGATCAGCCAGATGCCGTCGGTGCTGGTCGGCAAAGTGCCGGCGCCGCTGACATAGGCGAGCGTAAGCTTTCGATAGCGTGTCGCGGCCATGAGATCGTCACGCAGCTTCACCACTTGGCCGTTCTTTCGATGAAAAAGCCTGAATTCCTCAAACCATGCGTGAAGGGTCGAAAACACCTTGAAGCGGCCGGACTGCATGCGATCGAGTATATCCATCAGCCCGGCCTCGACCGAAACCGAGCCGTCGGCGAAGCGGGCGTGGCTAGTCAGCATGTTCAGCCCGTGGGCGGCATATTGCTTTGCCAGCGCCACACCGGCGCCTTCCAGCGTTTCGCGGCGGCCATCGCGCGGCCAAGCGAAGGGCAGCCAGTCGCCCCAGCCCTTCAGCGCCAGCGCCTGCATCGCCGGCGTCTGCTGCGAAGCCCGGTGAGCTTTCGTCACATAGACGACATCGGCTTCGGTATCCCAGGCCAGCTCGACCGCGGCCGAAGGATGGTCCCAGCCGAAATCGAGCGCGCCGATGCGCGGCCACCAGCGCGGCAATTTGAAGGGCTCGCAAGCGATCGTCTCCTCCGCCACCGGGAAGATGCGGCCGGAGCCCAGCACCGGAATGCCTTTCGCGCGCGCTTCGCGCTCGTGCTCGGGATAGGCAGCGACGATTTCTGCGCGCTGCCCGGGCGAATAATGTCCGGCATCGTCGATGGTCATGAAGGTAACGTGGCGGGACATGGCAAACCTTTCCCTTCTCCCCTTGTGGGAGAAGGTGGATCGGCGCGCAGCGCCGAGACGGATGAGGGGTGTTCCAGCGGAGAGACGCGCTGGCGTTCCCTGGAGCACCCCTCATCCGGCCGCTTCGCGGCCACCTTCTCCCGCAAGGGGAGAAGGAAAGAACTTCACGTCGCGATGTCGTTCACCGGCGCCAGCGGCGCGGGAAGCGCGGCCTCGCCAAGGCCACGGCGCAGCTCGATCTCGATGTCGCGGCAGATTTGCGAGATCGGCACGTCGTTGGCGTTGCCTTCGAACGGATTGGCGCTGCTTTCGCCGACCAGGTCCAGCGACATGTAGACCCAGCCCAGCAGCGCGCTGAACGGGATGGTCAGCCAGATCGAGATCCAGCCGAGCACGCCGCCCAGCTTGGCCATGTCGGCAAAGACCGGAACGACGCCGAAGGGCAGCAAGGTGCAGAAGATGATCATGAACATTGAGCTCACGATCGCGTATTGCCGGGGATAGGGATTGTTCTTGATGCGATCGCAACGCGCCTGCTGGTCCTGGAAGTCGCGTATCAGCTTGGTCAATTCGGAATAGACCTGCGTCGGAATGGCTGAACTCTTCAACAAGCCGTTGACCTCGGCCAATTGCCTGTCGAGAAGTTCTATCGCCGGCTGCGGCGATTTCAGCACGTTTTCGGCTTCCTCGCCCAGCAGCCTGCGCAGTTCCTCGGCAAGCGACGTCTTGTCCTCCTCAATGTGATAGCGCCGCCGCCGGAACTCGATATTGGCTGCCTTCGCCAGCGATTCCCAAGGCATCGGCCGCCGCAGCGAAAAGCGCAGCGCCGTCAGCCAGGCGAGATGGCGGTGGATCAGCCGCCGGGCGGCGGCTGCATCCATGAAATCGCGGCAGAAACCGGACAGCATCCGGCTGCTGGCCGTGATCTGCGAAAAGGCCTGCAGGGCCTCGTTGGCGCGGGTGAAGACCTGGGAATTCTTGAAGCCGGCGACCAGCGACACCGTGGTGCCGAGCACCAGCACGACCGACCATGGCACCGAGAAGCCCGCGGTCGCCGGAAGGCGGTAGGCGGCGATCGCCAACCCGCTCACCACCACCATGTAGATGACGCTGCGCCGCGACCAGAGCGCGAAGTCCAGCAACCGGTAAGAACGGCCTACATACATTCCCGAAGTCCCTTACGGCATGCAAATCGCGCGACCGCGCGTTCGCGCACCATAAGCGGTGGAAATCGTTTTGATAGGGCCTACGGCAAGCTCCAGTTCGTCGCCCCCACGCAAGTGAGGGAGAGATGGCGCGGCGAAGCGGCGACGGAGTGGCGGCAGCGCCGGCCTTCGATGCAAGAGCGGAAAGCTATTCGTAGAGCTTATCGCCCTACGAAGCCCCCCTCTCCGGCCGCTGCGCGGCCACCTCTTCCCCGCCTTGCGGGGGCGAGGAACCCAAGTCCTGAACCGCCTCCGCGCTCAAAAACCGCAGCACCACGTCGCTCATGCCGAGCAGCGGCGTGAACGTGACGATCGTGATGCCGTCCGTGGCATTCGTACGGGTGAGGCCCTCGGAATAGATATCCAGCGGCGGTTCCTCGTCAAACCAGACGCCGTGCAGCGTCTCGCCCTGCCATTTCTCGCGGCCTTTTTCGTAGCTCTTGAAAGAAAGCACGCTCTCGCCGGCCTGCACATCGCCGCCACCGCCCCAGCGCACGACGACGCTGTCCAGCGCTCCCGGCGCGCCGCGGCCCATTGCCGTGTCGGCGATGGCATCGGCCGGGATCATGCCGGTGCCCCACTCGCTTTGCTGCTGCGGCGGGCCGACCAGCACGCGCTGCGGATTGTCGCGCGTGCCCTCGCCGGTGACGCCGGCGGCCCAGAGCCTGACGGGTTGGCCGAACACCTTGCCCTTCCACCAGCCCGGATAGCGACCGGTGAGGTGCATTGCCCATTCGGCACCCCCTGCCCTGGTCTTGCCCAGCTGGTTTCCGGCCATGAACAGGCGTTCGCGGTTCGTCGCCCCTGCCGCGTGAAATTCGGCCTGCTGCTTGTAGGGCGCGTAGGCTGCAAGAAGATTATGACGACGCCTGCGGTCCAGCTCCTCGAGCAGCGCCAGATAGGTCTGCATCGCTGTCCAGGAGGGGCCGGAGGCTCGTTTCGAGGCTGCGGATGCGGCTGCGGATCTCCTCATCGCTCAATTGCCCGAGGCTGGTTTGCTTGGCATCGACACGTTCCGAGAAATCCTTGGCCGAGAAATCCTTGGGCAGCAGCGTCAGCACGACCTTCAGATACTGCTCGGGTTTTTCGGCGCGCACCGCGGCGATGACGCCGGCGCCATGGACGCGGAAATCGGCGCGAAGCGCGGCGGCGAAATCGTCGACGAGCGTCCTTCGCGAGCGCTTGGGGCGGGGGGACGGAGCGGCAGCGGCTTTGGTAGCTTTCGGCTTTCGCCCCGCCCGCTTCGCGCCTACGGCCTCGCGGCGTCTGTTTTCGTCAGCCATGCGTGACAGAATCCGATGGCGCTGCTTTCGCCGCCTTCGCCTTGCGGACCTTGCGGGCCGGCTTCCTGCGCGGCCTTGCCCTGGCCGGCCTGGCGGGCCGGGCATCGGCGGACGGCGCGGCCATTGCCTTCAGCCCCGCCGTGGCTGTGCGGACCGCAGCCGGGCCGAGGCCCTGGCGCGGGAAACCGAAACCGGCGACGGCTTCATCAAGGCCACCGCGAACCATACCGATGCGCACGCCCGGCGCGACCTGCTCGAAACGGCCCGAGCGGTGCGGAAGGCTTGTGCCTTCGAATTCGCCGATAGCGCTGACGATCTCGGCGCCGTCATCGGCGGTGACGATGGTGGCATAGCGTGGCATCTGGGCCTCCAGCAGAATGTTGAAAGCGCCGCAGGACAGGGAAGGCGCCGCCAGCGCTTCGAAAGAATGGATGGCGCGAAAAACAAAAAACCCGCCGGCGGCGGGTCGTTGGCGCAAATCAGCACCATGGATAAAATAGTAGCATAGCTGCCTTCACCAGGCAATAGCCTCTAGGTACATTTTCCTAAATTTCTCAAAATACCGGGGGCAAAGCCCCCGCGCGCGCCACACCTATAGATTGAAACGCCGGGCCAGATGACAACAATTTTTGTCGGAACCAACCTTGGTCCGACGGATTCCACCCCTAGTCGCAACGCGACAGATGACCGTCTCGCAACAGAGGAGAAGAGATCATGCTTACAAGGATTCTTGCAGCTTCGGCCTTGACCATCGGCCTCGCGATGGCGGCGATGGCCCAGAACGCGGGCACCGCCGGAAATGACGGCACGGGCAGCGGCCAGACCGTTACCGTCGAGCCGAAGACGCCGGCCGCGCCGTCGCCTGACCAGGCCGCTCCGCCCGATACCGGCACGACCGGCAGCATCACAGGCGGCGACATGAATTCGAACGCCGACAAGAACTGCGCGAATCATCCGCAGGGCGCAATGGGCGATGCCAATAACAGCACCGCCACCACGGTGCAGCCGAACGTGAACGACAACAACTGCGGCAAGTAACTGCGGCAAGCAAGGGCATCGGGCTTGGACCAAGGGCCGTGGAGTTCGCTTCGCGGCCCTCGTCTTTTGGTCTGGCGGCGCGCCTGCGGAAAACCGCGGGGGAACAATGGCACGGCTCGGCCGTTCGTTCCCAGGAGGCAAAAAGGAGAGACCGATGGCAGACAATGACACCAGCACCACCAATTCAGCCAACGGCAACGCGAAAACCGCCGCCGCGCGCCCCACGCGCACCCGTCCCGCGTCCCGCAGCAGCGCACGAGCCTCGCGGGCATCGGAAGACGCGATGAAGAAGCAGATCGCCGAATTGAAGCGTGAGGTGAACCGGCTGAACCGCACGCTTTCCGAACAGGCCGGGGAAGCCGCAGAGACCGCGCATGGCTGGTATCGGGGCGCGGCCGACCGGGCTTCGAACCTTTACAGCGGCGCCTCTGACCGCGCGTCGCGCGCGGCGAGCCAGTTGCGCAGCCAGGCGCAGAGCGTTTCGGAGACCGTGCAGCAGAACCCCGGCACCTTCTCGACCGCGATGTTGATCGGCGGGCTGGTCGGCTTGCTGGCCGGCATGGCGATCAGCCGAAGCTCCGCCCCCGAGCCGGACTGGCTGCATCGTTGGCACAGGTAGACATTTCCGGCCCGGCCAGAGAGCCGAGCTGGAAAACAATAGTGAGCGAGGGTTGCTTTGCGGCAACCGCGCGGAAAGGCCGGGCCGTCGCGCCCGGCCTTTTTCTTTCCCCGCCGGCTTTTTAGTTTTCGAGGTTGTGCTGGGGCCCGCTCTGTTTCGGCGGCCGTCCCGGGCTGGTCATTAGCCGGTGCTTATGGGATCATTCCCTAAGGGGAATCGCGGAGAGCAGGCATGGACAAACCTGCCATGGCATCCGTCTTTCGGATGCGGCATGTGCCAGCAAGCATTTCGGGCGTTCGCAGCCTGGGCCGGGGCCAGGCCGATCCGATCTTCCATTCGAGACCGCTCGGCGAAGCGATCCGCTTCATCGCCCAGGCCGAGGGCCAATATGACCTCAGCGCCGTCGCTGTCTTCTACGGTGACCGCCAGACGCCGCCGCTCGGCAACCGCGAGATCAGGCGGCTTTGGAGCGAATATGGAGAGCGGTGGATGGAGGCCTAAGCGAGGCTCGCGCATCTCCGGATCGTAACCGCGGCTCGCGCGTTTCACCCCGGTCAATGGGAGCAAAAGCCATGAATGTCGCCAATCTGCAGCTCGAGGGCCTACTGATGGCCGTCGCTTCGGTCAACCAGGTGCTGGTGCGCAAGGGCGTGCTGACGGTCGAGGAGATCGACATCGCGTTGCGCAAGGCGGAGGCCAGCGAAACCAGCGAGGAGCGCTCGGAAGGCATGTCGGCCTCGAGCCGCGACGCCGTCAACTTCCCGATCCGGCTGCTCGAACTCGCCAACCAATGCCAGCCGGAGGCCGACATGCCGTCCTTCTCGAAGCTGGCGCGCATGGTCGGCCAGATGAAAGAGCCGTATAACGATCAGATGTGAGCATGTGGGAAGGCGCCTTGTCTTGAAATGTTGGCGCCGCCCCTCATCCGGCCTTCGGCCACCTTCTCCCGTAGAACGGGGAGAAGGAAAGTTCATGCCCTGCCCGGCCAACCCAGCTTGGCGGCCAGCACGCTGCCCGGGCCGTGGACGGCGGCGTAGAGCAGGCCGGCGGCGAACGGGAAATGCGACATGAAGGCGCCAAACTCGGCCTGGTTTCCGGCCCAGTGCGACGGGCCGTGAAAGGCGAAGCCGAGGAAGGTGACGTAGACGGCGCCGATCAACGCCAACGGCGTCAGATAAGCGCCGGTGAGGAAGGCGATCACCAGCAACGCTTCGAGGATCGCCGCGCACCAGGCCAGGAACAGCGGGAACGGGAAGCCGGCGGCCGCGATGTAGCCTGCGGTGGCGCCGATATCCATCAGCTTGAAGGCGACGGCCATCGCGAACATGGCGGCGAAGATCAGGCGGGCGATGAGAATGGCGGCGGTCTGCCAGGTCGACTGCATTTCCACGATGTCCTCCGGATTGTTGAAGCGGCTGATGCCCCCAAGGACGGGCGGAGAGAGATGGTTCCGACAGGCGCTGGAAAAATTGTTTGGCGAGGCGCCACAACTTTCTCCTTCTCCCCTTGTGGGAGAAGGTGGATCGGCGCTTCAGCGCCGAGACGGATGAGGGGTGTTCCAGCGGAGTGAAACGCTGGCTTTCCCTGGAACACGCCTCATCCGGCCCCTTCGCGGCCACCTTCTTCCACAAGGGAAGAAGGAGAAAGTTGCGGCGGATGGCTGATCGAATCCCGAACGGTGCCGTATTCGGCGCCCCAGCGGTCCGTCATGGCGCAGCGAATGTCCCAGAGCTCGGGGAAGAAGCGGTGGCGGGCGCCGCCTTCGAGGATCTCCACCGGCCTGCCTTTCAGCGACTTCGCGCCGAGCCCGATCGAGCGGTGGATCAGATAGAGGTGATTGGCGCGGAATTTCTGGAACAGCTCGTCGAACTCGATCAGCGCCTCGGCCACGACATAGGAATCGCCGTGGTCGTAATGCTCGTCATAGATAGCCTCCACGGTCAGTCCGCGGCCGTCGAGATAGGCATGCTTGAAGGCCCGCCAAAGGTCCGGCGGCAGGCGCAGCAAGAGCCTGAAGCCCGGCGATTCCTGGCCGCTGCCATTGCCGAGCTGCAGGCGGATCTGCTGGTACTCCTTGGGCGACATGGTCTCCAGCAGGTCGAGCTGCGCCGTCATCATGCCCATCAGGCGGTGTACGCGGCCCATCAGCGTGACGATGCGATGCGTGTCCTGTTTCTCCAGATAGTCGAGGACGTCGACCAGCGTGTAGGCGATGAGCTTCATCCACAGTTCCTCGACCTGGTGCACGATCTGGAACTGCAGCTCGTCGGCGTTGACCATGTCGGAGAGCGGTTTCTGACAGGTCAGAAGCTTGTCGCATTTCAGATAGACGCCGTAGTCGCGCATCTCGGGCGCCTCGATGCGAGCGTGGTAATCGTTCTTGTCCATGGCTTCTCCTCCTCGCGGCAGGTTTTCGACCGGGCGACAAGGATAGCGCTTTCGGCTTGAACATTGTTCCTTTCTGTTATCCAAATGACGTGGAATGAAGGACGATCGTCGATATCTTCTGTCATATTGGAGAACGAGTGACGCTGGATGCTCTCGACCGCAGAATAGTCGCCGCGCTTGAGCGCGACGCACGCATCTCGTTCGGCGAACTCGCCGAGGAGGTCGGCTTGAGCAAGACGCCTTGCTGGAAACGGGTGAAGGCGCTGGAAGAGGCCGGCGTTATCCGGGGATATTCGACCCGCATCGACCCGGCCAGGATCGGCTTCGGCATCGAGGCCTTCATTCAGGTGTCGATCGACTTCGAGGTGTCGGATGCCTTCGAGGCGGCAGTGAAGAAGCACCCGCTGATCCGCCGCTGCTACGCCACCACGGGCGAAGCCGACTATCTGCTCCAGATCGTCACCGTCGACATGATGGCGCTCGACCGGATGCTGCGCGAGGAACTCAGCCGCCTGCCCGGCGTGCGCCGCACGGTGACTTCGATGGCGATGCGCGAGATCAAGGGCGACATCTCGTTCGCCGAGGCGGCGGCGCGTGCGCTGAGGGGATAAGGCGAGCGCCAAATTGAGACGTCGGCTCGACGGTATCCCTGTCGGCAATCGAGCCGTGGACGCGGGCCGCGCAGGCCCGCGCCGCATGGGTCTTTATGGCGACGCAAGGCGATCTACTGGTTGGAGGACGCGTGACGAGAATATGGGAGCCTGATCACGGCCGGCTCGCGCTGCACCTTTTCCTTCTCGGCGTCGGCCTTGCGTTTCGGGCATTCCTCGAAATCATGGTCGCGGCCGCCGCAGTATGAGCAGCACTTGGCCGGGGTGTCGGGGTTAAGCATCGAGACCATTCCCAAGAATGCACCAAAACGCTTCCCGTTGCAGCAATCGCGTGAAGACGCTGCAATGGCCGCTCAGCCCGATGCCCAGACGCCGCAGTAGCAGGAGCTCGCCGCTTGCGCGGCGGGCTCCCGCTCAATCACCGCTCACGCATGAGCGTGGGGATGACGCAAGTCCCAGACAGCCCAGGCCGATGCCGCGACCACCAGCACGCCGAGAACGACATGCGTGGCCATGACATACGTGTCAGCCGCGAAGTGTAGCAACCAGGGCGACACGATCAGCCAGAGCCCGAGGACGACGTTTACCCATTCTTCCCATTCGGCGAACACCGAAAGCGTCGCGAGCGCCAGCGCGCCGAGGAGAACGCCGACAATCCAGGCGTTCCACGCGGGGACCGTCGCTGCGGTGAATCCGATGACCCATGGTGAGATGAACAGGCAAATCGCCAGGATCAGGGTGATCCAGTCCTGACTCTTTCTTGCTTCCATCAGTTTGCTTGGCATGACAACCTCCATAGACGAAGCTTGACCAAAGCAACTGTATCCGCGTGGACATTGCACGCTTAGCGATTGATGTAATTACGTTTCTATCAGGCTGCAAGTGGCGGGCGGGCGGGCCCGAAACGCGCGTCGCCCGGCGTGGGATGGCAGAAATCCCGCCGCCTGCCGCTCAAACGCCGAAGTCGGCGTCGCCCTCTGCCCCGAGCTGCGGAACGACGATTGCCTCGAGCGGCGCGTCGAGCGTCCATTTCACGCTGCCGGGCGAGCGTTCGAGGCTTGAGGAACCGCTCAGCGACTGCGGCGCAACCCGCTGCAGCACCACAGTGCCAAAACCCTTGCGCTCACTCGTCTTCTGCTCAGCTCCAACGGCCGTCGCGCCGGATGTCTCGTGCCACAGAAGATGAAAGCGCCGCTGCGCTTGCGGGCCGGGCTCGACCTGCCAGGTGATTTCGATGCGGCCGCCTTCGCCCGCCAGCGCGCCATATTTGGATGAGTTGGTGCCCAACTCGTGGAAGGCCATGCCGAGATTCTGCACGGCGTTGGACTGCAGCGTCAGGAGCGGCCCGGAAAGCGAGATGCGCTCCTCATGGCCGAAAGGCTTCAGATGCTCCTGGATCAGGTCGAACAGGCTGGCGCCGGCCCATTCGGAGGTGACCAGGAGATCGTGCGAGCGCGACAGCGCCATGATGCGCGAACGGATCAGTTCCTCGAACTCGCCCGGATCGGTGGAGCGCTTGCTGGTTTCCCTGATCATCGACAGGATCACGGCGAACTGGTTCTTCACGCGGTGATTGACCTCGCGCATCAAGAGCCGGATGCGGCGCTCGCTTTCCTTGGCAGCGCTGATATCGCGGGCGATCGTCGAGGCGCCGATGATCTCGCCCGCATTGTTCTTGATCGGCGAAATCGTCAGTGAAACGGTGATCAGCGAGCCGTCCTTGCGCCTGCGCACCGTCTCAAAGCTCGGAATGCGCTCCCCCTTGCGAATGCGGCCGATGATCTCGGTTTCCTCGTCTTGCATATGCTCTGGGATCAGCATCAGGATCGACCGGCCGATGGCCTCTTCGGCGGTATGGCCGAACATGCGTTCGGCCGCGTGGTTCCAGTCGGTGATCACGCTGTCCAGAGTCTTGCCGACGATGGCGTCGTAGGAAGAATCGACGATCGCGGCCAAGCGCGCATCGGCGTTCGGATCGTGTCGGAACGGCCCCCCGGGATTGGTCATGGACGGTAATTAGGGCCGGCCGAGGTCAAGGCAATCTGCCGCGAGCGAGCGTGCATCTGCTCAGGGTTTCGAGTCGCTGGAGCCATCTGCGACCTTCCGATCCAGCGATATCACGCCGAAATCCTGCGACTTCGCGCCCAGGTCAGCGGTCAGAAACCCATCGGACGCCAGCCCACGGCGCAAAAGCTCGCGCACGGCGGCCGAGCGGCTTGGCATGCGTTTTTCGAAACGCCAGTTTTCTAACGCCGCCAATTCCTCGTCGGTCAGCATGATCTGCAACCTTTGCGGCCGTTCAAGCTCAACCACCTCCGCCTCCATCCGAGCCGAACACTGTGAGTTAGTATGTGCCTAACTGTGAGTAGAAATAGGAAATGGCCATAAGGCGTCAAGAGGGGATGATTTGCCGATCGGTAATGAAGCCAACGATGCTAAGGATGCGGTGAAATCACGTTTGATATACTTTGCTAACTGGCTGATTTATTTATTGTTTTTAAAATTTGTGTATTGCCAACCGCACTGCTCCAGCGCATGGTTGCAACAGAGGGATAGACCCCCGCGAAAGGAGGGTTTTCCAATGATGCGAGGATTTTCCAACCGGCTGCGCGACGACTCTCACTGCAAGGTCCAGCAGGCCCTGCGGATCGACGGGATCGTCAACATCATCCGGGTTGCGGAAGAAATCAGGCTCAAGAACCTCGCCGAGAACATCGCCCGCGAGGACATCGAAAGCCTGGTGATGCAAATCGCCCAACTTTACGGGGCGCCGATCGAGTTCGACGACCAGGCCTTGACGGCGCTCGACCTGCCGGCAGCCACGGGCCGCGACAACCGCAACGACCTCGAAAGGGCCCTGTGGGAGCACGCGCTGCCCGACGCGCGGCTCGATTTGCTGCAGCTAGACGAATAGCGGGGCGACGCCGGCAGCAGCCTAGTGCCCCCAACGCCGCTCAGTCCCTGGCGGCCAACTCGCCCAGAATCTCGAGCCCCGTCTCATACCGGTCCGGCGCAACGCCCGCCTGATGAGCTTGCCACAGATTGTCGCGCAGGTCGGCTATCTTAACCGGCAGGGCAAGCTCGTTTGAGGCGGCGCGGAAAATGAAACCCTCCTCGCTCTCGTCCATGCGCCTGGTCAGCGCATCGACCGCCGCCACCACCGGCAGGCCGAAGCCGGCGCCGTGCAGCCGCTCGAGACTCCAACCCTCGCCTTTCTCGACCACGTCATGCAGATAGGCAACCGTCTTTTCGTCCAGCGTTTCGACCGCATCGGCAACCCGTCTCAGATGTTCGATGTAGGGTCTGCCGGTCTTGTCTTTCTGACCCCGATGGGCCTGCTCGGCGATTTTGGCGGCTTGGTGAAGCATGGTCCTTCCGATCTCGTCACGATAAAGCCCGTCCCGGCGAGGGACGGCCGAGGCGGGCTTGCTCGGGTCGGAACCCGGTCCGGATGACGGGCCTTCGGGGAACTGCGCGCCATCCATGCATGCAAGAACCTCGGCACCGGCCTAATGTTCCAACGCTGCCGGATTTTTGAGGATGCGCCATCGCCAATCCGCGCCACCCGTTCCAGGCGGGATGCCAGCACCTGAGGCGCGTCGCTGAAACGAATTCAGACGACACGCTTTAAGTCTTTGTTTTGATGCCCGTCGTCCCAGAACCGCTGCGCATTCTGGGCGACATGCATTAAAAAGAAGCCCGGACCAGGAGCCGGGCAAGAGAGGTCTTGGGAACAGCGTTTGCTAATTTGGCGGTTCATTATGACGGCCAGATGAAGGCACATTCGTCCGTGTCGTTGTGCTCAGTGCCTGCCTCGACGCAGAAAGAGCTTTCGACAGGAACTTCGCGGTCGTGTTGCCGTTAGCCCTCCGTATCCAACAGGAGGTCCGGCCATGGACTGGAACCGCGTCGAAGGCAATTGGAAGCAGGTGAAGGGCAAGGTGAAGGAACAGTGGGGCAAGCTGACCGACGACGATCTCGATCGTATCGCCGGAAAGCGCGACCAGCTCGAAGGGGTAATCCAGGAACGCTACGGCCTGGAGAAGGATCGCGTGCGCCGCGACATCGACGACTGGTACAGGATGCAGAGCTGGTAACGGCCGGCTCCCCAAAACGAAGGGCGCTGCCTCGCGGCAGCGCCTTTGAGTAAGCCGGTCACCCGCGCGACGGCGGCGTATCCGTCTCGACCTGCAGGTCGGGCGGCATGAATGGCTCTGATGGGCTACATGGCCGAGTTCCGCCCGCGCCAATGGCGCGCTGGATTATCCGGATCGGCTTGCCTTCGCGAGGCCCCGGGCGCGCCGCCTTGCGCCGGTTCCAGAAAGGCGCCGCATCGGGAATCAGCCGCGGATCTCATGGTCCGCCGCCAGCGGGACGCCCCCGGATATCAAAATTGCAGAAACGCATGAAACATGCCGCCGCCTCGAAAGTTCCTACCGGAAGGAGTTGGCTCATGATCAACCGAGGCGACGGCGCCGAGCCCGGCGATGGCAAAGCGGCTCAACCAGCACAGGGCGATGTGGAATTGCTTGCCCGCCGCCTGGCAAAGGATACCGACATCTCGGAGGACGAAGCTCGCGAACTGATCAAGCTTATCGGCCCTGACTGGACTTCACTGGTGAGAGAGGCGAGGTTCCTCAAGGGACGGCACTGATCAAAGGCTTATCGAGATTTTCCCGCAGCCGGGGCGACCCATCTCAGGAAAGGGTGAACCCAGCCCGGCCGCCACGGCGCCGCTCACGCCGCGCCCCTATTTGGCGGCGGCCTTCTTCTTCACCTTCTTTACCGGCTCCTCCACCGGCTCCTGCGCAAGCCTGGCCTTGCGAAGACGCGCCGTTTTGGCAATCCTGGCCGCCGCCTCGCTGTCGATGATGGCGCGCGCGGTTTTTGTAGTGGCCTCGTTCTTGGCGTCGCCTTTCGGCTTGAACACATTCGTATCAGCCATGTGCTACCTCGCTATGCAAACGAAAAAGGCCGGGCGAACCCGACCTTCCCTCAAAGCCCCAGCGCCTGTGCCGGTACATCCGTGGTCAAAGGCGCCGACGCATGGCTTAGGCTGCCTGGAGGTTTTCCGCGGCGCTCTTGCCGCTGCGAGCGTCCTTGACGACGTCAAAGCTTACCTTCTGGCCTTCGACGAGAGAACGCATCCCTGCGCGCTCCACGGCGGAGATGTGAACGAACACGTCCGGCTGGCCGCCGCCCTGTTCGATGAAGCCAAAGCCCTTGGTGGCGTTGAAAAACTTCACGGTTCCAGTAGTCATACGATTTCCTTTCAAATCGACGCAAATTACCGCCGCTTGGCCGAATGCCAAACGTCACGGTTTTCGAAATTGAGAGGGAAGATCGTCGGGCGCAAAGGCCCTGAAACAACGTTCGTTCAACAAGATCGATGTGGCACATATAGCGTTTAAACTGACTCCCGGCAAGACAACCCCCGATATATTTATGCAGGACCCTTTTTCGGCACCCGACCGGATCCGCCCTCTGATGCGAAAGTGACGGTGACGGCGGAACCGACGTCATCGCCGCCAGTTACCCACCATCTTCGTTAGCTCTTGCTTATCTACGCAAAACACCTGTCCGAGCCTGTCGTACAGTCGCTCCGATTAATCCCTGGCCTCGGCTGCCATTGCGCTAGCGCTCGGCCGGGCATGGAAGAACCAAGGATGGCCGAAGTCGGTTCGCACATCGAGAGAGAACGAAGCAACACGTCGGCGAAGGGACCTTTGCAACGGTTCCTGCGTACGATCGGCCCCGGTTTTATCACCGGCGCATCCGACGACGATCCCTCCGGCATCGGAACTTACAGCCAGGCCGGCGCGCAGCTCGGTTTCAATATAGGCTGGAGCATGCTGTTCACGTTCCCGCTGATGGCGGCGATCCAGGAGATCGCCGCCCGCATCGGCCGCACCACCGGCAAAGGGATTTCCGGCAACCTCAGCAGACACTATCCCGCCTCGCTGCTCTGCGTCGTGGTGGTGCTGCTTTCCGTCGCCAACGTCATCAATATCGGTGCCGACCTCAGCGCCATGGCGGACGCGTTGGAGCTGCTCATCGGCGGGCCGAGCCCGCTCTATGTCATCGCATTCGCGATCGCCTGTATCTGCGCGATCGTCTTCATCGACTACACCCGCTACGTGAAAGTGCTCAAATGGACAACTTTGAGCCTCTTCGCCTACGTCATTGCCATGTTCGCCGCGAATGTAGCCTGGGCCGATGCGGCCAAAGGCTTGCTTGTTCCGCACATTCAATGGAGTGGCGCTTTCTTCACCACGCTGCTCGCGATCCTCGGCACGACCATCTCGCCTTATTTGTTCTTCTGGCAGGCCTCGCAGGAGGTCGAGGAGGAGGAACTCAAGCCAAGCGCCAAGCCGCTCCGATGGGCGCCGTGGCAAGCTTCCAGGGCATTCCGGCGGATACGCGCCGATACGCTGGTCGGAATGGCGTTTTCGAATTTGATAGGCGTCGCGATCATCTTCACCACGGCCGCCACGCTTCACAAGGCGGGGGTGACCGACATTGCTTCGTCCACCGACGCGGCCAAGGCTCTGGAGCCGGCCGCCGGAAAGTTCGCCTTCATCATTTTCTCGATGGGAATTATCGGCACCGGGCTTTTGGCTGTGCCGGTGCTGGCGGGGTCAGCGGCTTTCGCCGTCGGCGAAGCCCTGCACTGGACGGTGGGGCTGCAGCGCAAGCCGAAGGAAGCGTTGGCGTTTTACGTCACACTCGCCGCCGCGACCGCTCTTGGCACCGGGATCATGTTTACCCCGATCGACCCGATCAAGGCGCTTTACTGGAGCGCCGTCATCAACGGCATATGCGCCGTTCCCGTGCTGATCGTCATGATGCGAATGGCCGGCCGCAAGGACATCATGGGTGAATTCCCGGTTCAGGGTTGGCTGCGCGCGATGGGATGGCTAACGACAATCACAATGGCAGCCTCGTCGGTGGGCCTCATCGCGCAGTGGTTTGCGTGAATCCTGAGCAGGGGAAAGCGGCCTTTCAGATGCGACAGTCAGGCGATTCATGCGTCGGTCCGGCCAATTGCCTGGCCGCGGCGGTGCTTCGTCGCCGTCAATAACAATTGATGCTTTTAGCTGTGTCGCCGCATGTATTTCTTTCTGGAACAACTTTGGTCGGGCCGTGTTGGTGGTGATCCAACCGCACCAGGAGATTCAGAATGGCGACGACGAAAGCGGCCTCGAACAAGGGCCTCAACGAACTTTTCCATGACACGCTGAAGGATATCTATTTCGCCGAGAAGAAAATCCTGACGACGCTGCCCAAGATGGCGAAGGCGGCGCAGGACGACGCGCTGAAAATGGCCTTCGAGAAGCATCGCGACCAGACGGAGGAACATGTCGCCCGTCTCGAGGAAGTGTTCGAGGTGATCGATAAGAAACCGGCGGGCAAGACTTGTGCCGCCATCATAGGCATCACCGAGGAAGGTGCCGAGATCATGGACGAGTACAAGGGCTCGCCCTCGCTCGACGCCGGCCTGCTGGCTGCCGCCCAAGCCGTCGAGCATTACGAGATCTCTCGCTACGGCACGCTCAGGACCTGGGCGCAGGAACTCGGCCTGACGGAGGCCGTCACCTTGCTCGACAAGACGCTGAACGAAGAAAAGGAAACGGACGCCGCGCTTACCCAGCTTGCCGAATCCGCGGTCAACGTCGCGGCTGAAGCCGCATAGCGGACGATCCGCTGACGGCCGCCGAGCCCCGGCAGCTTGCCAGGGCTCTCTGCCACATTGCAGGTCTAATCGAACGACGGCGGCCGCTGCCCTCGCCACCAACGATCTTAGCTGTTTGTTGGACCGATAATTCGTCCTGGATGGCAGAATTGGCGCGCCGGTTCTTGCAGCGACCCCGGGCCTCTTGACGGTCAAGATCTACAAACCCATATCGCCGCTGAGCTTGGGCCGCTGTCGGCACCAAGCCGTTGCCTGAACTCAATTGTTCGTTCGATTGGAGGACGTTATGAACGATCGCATGTTCGACAGCCCTGTTTTCGTGAAGAGCGGAGACAGCCTCATCCAGGAAATCGCGTGCCTGGAAGATGCCCTGGAATTTCTCTACGCGTGGCCCAAGAACAGGCGCGGAACCATTTTTGAAACGGCACTTCGTGCCTGCCAGCGGGCATTCGACAGCGGCTATCCGCTGACTGCCGCCAGAGATGCTTTTAGCGGTTTCGCAAGGTCGGTCAAAATTCTCGAGGACGTGAGTATGCCCTTGCCATGGATGACCGGCAAAGGCGGCCGCGGCGGCGGACTGACTGTTTGAAAGTTTCGCGGTTATGGGAGTTCGCGATGCTTTCCAAACCTTTCGAGAAACCCCTTCGCGTTTGGGTCGGACTGGGCTTTCCCCGGCAACTGAACACCGTCGTCGATGCCTATCAGTTCGCGACCGACTGGTGCGGCAATAGCCCGGAGCAGAAAGCGGCTATCCGTGCCTGCAAGGCGGCTTTGGTCGGCGAAGTCGACGCGGAAACCGCGCGAGGCGTTTTCGCCGCATTCGCGCGCAAGAAGGATATCCTTGTCGAGGACGGACCAATCCCCCCCGCGATAGAAAAAGCTCGGCCGTCAGATTACCGATGAGGATCGGGGCGCGCCCCGCGACCGCTGTCGGGGCGCCTCACAGCGTGCCGCATGTGATCCGGTCCGCCCCTTGGCACTGGATCGTTGGCCTCGAATGAACGCCCACCAGTCGCGGGAATGATGGGCGTTCAAACAGTTGACGATGAAGGGACTCAAATATCCGTCAAACCGTCCCCCAACCACCAACGGCGGGCCAAGGTTTCACTGCTTGGACCAAAGCGGCGCTGCGTGCGACTTCAGTCCAAGTGAGTTATATGTCGCGGCCGGGCCAGCCTGCCTTCCCGGTTTCCAGTAAGTGCCTGATGCCGCCACCGTCTGGAGGAACATCGGCTAAATGGAACTTCGATCCTGATTGTCTGTTCATTGGAAGGCGGGCCAACATGACCAGATCGTCGCTTCATCTTCTCAAGGGTACAGGGTATCTGATTTCCACAGTGAGCGTGGCGCTGCTGGCGATCGTCAGTTGGGACAATGCCTCGAAAAGTCCGTTGCTGATTGCTTGTCTGCTCGGCGGAGCCGCTACCTCGGTTATCGGCATGTTCTGCCGCTGGCTGTCCTACGAAATCGAGAAACGGCAGGAAGAACGGCGGTAAGGCACGAGCCCGGCGACGAGGTCGTATCAGCCTGAGCGGCGCAAGACCCCCGTGACAAGTAGAGCGATCAGGCTGCCGAGGACAATCCATAGGACGATCCCGCCGCCGGATGCCCGACGCGCCGCCGCGCCGACACTTGCACCAGCGTCGGCCGGCATCGTCGTCCCCGGTTTGGCTACTTCTTCGGCATGGTGCAGCGCAGCCCGGTCGGTTGCATTCGCAACGACCGGCGCGAGGTCGCGCCGGCTGCCGCGCCGTACCGAATAGGTGCGGGTAATCTCGGCGCCGAAAAGAAAAATCTGTGCCGAATAATAGACCCAAACCAGCACCACCATCAGTGCGCCCGCCGCTCCGTAAGACGTCGCTATGGCGCTGGTGCCGATGTACCAGCCGATCAGCGACTTGCCGATGGTGAAGAGCAGCGCCGTGACCGCAGCGCCGATGCCGACATCGCGCCATTTGAGCGTGCGGTCCGGCAGGACCTTGTAGATCGCGGCGAAGAGCAGCGCGATCAATGCGAAGGAGACGACCGTGTTGATGCCGCTGACGATCAGCGTTCCAAACGGCAGGCTGCGGTTAATGACTTCGCCAAGCGCGGCGATTGCAGTGCTGGCTGCAAGCGACACCAGCAGCAGGAAGCCGAGCGCCGCCACAAGTCCGAGGCTCACCGCCCTCGCCCGCACCAGGCGCGAAAACGACACGCTGGTGGGCTTGACCTTCCAGATCTCGTTCAATGTCTGCTGCATCTCGCCGAAGACGCCGGACGCGGTGATCAAAAGCGTGACCAGCCCGATCAAGGCGGCCAAAGTACCGGACCCGCGCTGAGAGGCGGTCTCGACCGTTGCCTTGAGAAGATCAGCGCTCTGCGGTCCCATGACGCCCGATATCTGTGCCGAGAGCGCCAGTTGCGCGGCATCGTTGCCGATGACGAACCCGGCGATCGCGACCACGATCAGCAGGATCGGCGCCAGCGAGGTGGTGGCGTAGAAGGCCATCGCCGCGCCGTGGCTCAGCGCATTGTCGGCAATATAGCCGGAGACGCTTTCCTTGAGGATTGTCCAGCCTTCGTTGGCCCAGCGCGGCATCTTCTTCCTCTATTTTGGGCGTGGATCCTTGAGGTCGGCTCCGATGGTGGGGAATTCCCCTGCCCGGCGCCTCGCCACCGCTTCGGCCAGGGCTAGCGCGGCGTTGGTTACTTCAACCTGAACGTCCTTGTCAGCGTCGAGCTCGTCATGGCTGGTTGCATAGGGCTTCCAGTAGCCAATATAGCGGTCGAGTTCGGCAATCTCGCCGACGGGATCGAGCTTCATCGAACGCAGCCAGTCGGCAAGCGCATGCCGCACGTTCGCAGCGCCTTCCGTATCGCCATGAACGACAACCGAAAACAACCGGCCTTCGAGATGGCGGGGATAGCTCCAGCCAGCGAGTTCGGCTTGCTTGGCAAGCGCTGCATCCTTGCCCTGCGTCAAAGACGGATCGGGATTGCCACCGTCAGCGCAGACCAGCCGGTCCATCATCAACTTCACCGGCGAGGAGGTCTGGTACCAGTTGACGGGCGTGACGATCATCACGCCATGCGCCTCGACCCAAAGGGGATAAATGTCGTTCATCCAGTCGTGCGCCTGGCCGAGCGAATGGTTCGGATAGCACGAGCACGGCCAGTGGCAGAGCGCCGCCGCTGTCGAGAAGCAGGCCTTGCAAGGGTAGATCCTGCGGCCATATTCGGAAGCGAGCCGCGACAGATCGAGCACTTCAACGGAAAAGCCCGGCCTGCCGGCAATGGCGCGGCGCGCCAGTTCGACGAGACGAAAGCTTTTCGACATTTCGCCCGGGCAAGTATGCTCGCTGCGTGAGGAGCCGTTGATGATCAGGATGCGCGACGGTGCAGTTCTGTCCTCGTGGCGCCGTTGCGCGGCCTTGACCGCATCGTGAGCGGCGATCCATTCGACGGAGAGATCGTAGCTTGGGTCGTGAAAACCCTCCCCCGCTTTGCGGGTCACCGGACTTTTGCGTTCCTCGCTATAGGCCTGCCAAGCGATTTCGGCCAGCCTGCCTATGGCTTCGGCCTCCGGCTCGAAGGCCGGATCGTAGAACAGCTTCCTGTAGCGTTGCTTGAACTCGCTCTCGCCGAGACGCGGGCTGGGCATGCCCTTGCGCGGTTCGACCCCGCCACCGTTTGATTCCGTATCCACTGCCATGTACTGCCCCAAGCTCGGAGCGGGCCGGGTGGGACAAGAGCTCGACTGCCTTTTCGTTGGCCAGGGCGGGAAGCCGGAGAAACCAGCCCTGTTCTCTTTGCCACCAGGTCCGGCTGACGCGGCCCGCAAGTCACAATCCTGTGCCGGTGCAATGGTTCCCAATGGCACAGGCAGCCCAGCAGGATCGCCAAAAGCAGCGGTGAATTTGCAATGAGAAACAACGGGCCTATATTTAGCTGACTAAGCGATTCATGGCGCGGTGAACCGATGGCCAAGAAGAAGCACAGACGGCCGGCTTCCACTGTTTCGGCGGCTTCCGAGGCCGAGATCCTCGAAGCGGCTTACTTTGCCCGCAAATGCGGCCTCACGCGTGAGGAGGCATTGCAGATGATACGCGAGGCCCACAACTTGCCGGCCGCCAAGGCGACCGAGGGCGAGAAGCGCAAGCATTGAACCCTTGTTGTTGAAGACGGCCTCATTGGCCGGTCTGCGGCGGAATTTCGCCCGGCTTGATCACCGGCATGTCGCTGCCTGTCGGGGGCGGCGGCGTCGCGTTCTTGTCGCCGGTCGGCGGCGGCTTCAGCACGCCGCCGCAATTGCCGAGTTTTTTCGACAGCTCATCGGTGTCGGCCTGCTGCTTCTGTTTCTGCTGCTGGTCGTTGGCGTCGGGCTTGGCCTGGCAGTTCTGCGCCTGCTGGTCGTTCGGCTGGGCGGCATTCTGGGCCACCGCCGGCAGGGCCGGGATCAGGGTGACGACTGCAATGAGAAGCGCTTTCTTCATGAGATCCTCCTCATGGGTGTCAGTAACCCCCGATGATCGGCAGGATTTCGCCAGTTATGTAGCTCGAGCATTGCGGCGAGGCCAGGAACACGTAGGCCGGCGCGATCTCCTCCGGCTGGGCGGGCCGCTTCATCGGCGTCTTGGCGCCGAACTGCGAAACGTCTTCCGCTTGTTTTTCGGATGGGTTGAGCGGCGTCCAGACCGGACCCGGCGCCACCGCATTGACGCGGATGCCCTTCGAGATGAGGTTGCCGGAGAGAGCGCGGGTGAAGGCGTGAATGCCGCCCTTGGTCATCGAGTAGTCGACCAGTTCCTTCGAACCCTCGATGCCGGTGACCGAACCCGTGTTGATGATCGCCGAGCCCGGCTTCATGTGCGGCACAGCTTCCTGCGCCATGTGGAAATAGCCGTAGAGATTGGTCTTCAGCGTGGTGTCGAAATGCTCCTCGGTCAGATCGGCGAAATCGGTGGAGTGGATTTGAAAGGCAGCATTGTTGACCAGCACGTCGAGCTTGCCGAAGGCCTTGAGCGTCTCCGCCACCGCCTTGCGGCAGAAGGCGCGTTCGGCGACATCGCCGCGCAAGGTGATGCAGCGCCTGCCCTCCGCCTCGATCGCATGCTTAGTCGCCTCGGCATCGCGGTCCTCGCTGAGATAGGCGATGGCGACATCGGCACCCTCGCGTGCGAACAGCACGGCCACAGCGCGGCCGATGCCGGAATCGCCGCCGGTGATCAGCGCGACCTTGTCCTTGAGCTTGCCCGACCCTTGCCAGAAGGGCGCATCATAAAGCGGCGCGGGCTCGATCGCCCATTCCTCACCGGGCTTGGGATGATGCTGCCTGGGGAAAGGCGGCGTGGGGTATTTGCGCGCGCCGGCCTGCATGGCGCCCGGCGCTTCCGGCTTCGGCTTGCTGCGGTCCGTGGCATCGACCTTGCGCTGCACGCCGCGCTGCCTGTTCGCGGCCTTCGCCGTGTCTGTCTTCTTGGCGGTCGCTGATTTTCTGGCTGTGTCGGTTTTCGTTCGGCTGCTGGTCGGCATGGTCATCTCCTTTCGGAGGACAACGCATGCCAACGGAAAAGGTTGGCCCTTGGATCGCCGCACCTCGCCGAGATGCCTGCGCGTACATCAAAGTTAAATGCGGCCGCCCGGCCGCGGTGCTAACGCTTGGTCGCTGGGGGACTCTTCAGGAGGAGTCCACATGGACGTTCGAACTCTCATCGGCAGTCTCTCGGCCGCAATGCTGCGCCGGCGCGCCGCAGCGCCACCAGTCCCCGTCAGGGTGATCCGTGCTTCGCTGGCCGAAGTGCCGCTCAGGCCGCGCCCACGTCCGCCGCACCGCCCGGCGCCGCCGGCCCGGCCCGCGAGCAATATGTAGCCTCGGATTTGCAGCCTCGGACCATCCGGCCGGATGCAACCGACTGCCGAAGTCATCGTTTACTGCCATCCGCAATTTTTACGGTGAAACATGAAATCCATGCGTACGAACAGCCCGCTTTTTGTCCTCGCCGCCGCCATGATCACGGCCGCGCCCTTTGTCGGTCTTGCTTGGCGCACGCGCGAATGGCTCGGATGGTGAAGGACCGATGAGCCGTTTCCTGCCCCTCACGATACGCTTCGTCAGCGGTGGCACGATGGTGGTTACCACCGTCGCCGAGGCCAAGAAGGCGCTTGGAGGCGCATGGAAGAACAAGGAGGCGCCGGCCTATCTCGAGGCGGCCCGGCTGGTGGACGACGCGATCGCCGGCACCTGCCGTCCGGCAATCGCCTTTGCCGCCTTCAAGAAGGTCGCCGCGCAGCAGGGCCTGCTGAGGCCTGCCCAGCCGAGTGCCGCGCTTACCATGCTGGACGAGCTGTGGTCGCGATCCAAGACCCCGCGCAGCTAGATGCCTATCTCGGCTCGCGGGTCATGCTGAGATAGGTTGGGTCGAATTCGGCGATCGCAATCAGCCGCTCCCAGTCAAGGATCGTGATCATATGGTTCGTCCAGCTGACCACGTTCATGCGGCGCAGCGTGCCGATGACCCGGTTCATATGGACGACGGAGAGGCCGAGCACGTCGGCGAGCTCGGCCTGCGACAGCGGCAGATGGAAGGTCATCTCGCGCGTCTTTTTCACCACCTGCAGCCTGACGAACAGCTCGCATATCAAATGCGCGAGATGAGAGGTCTTGGAGCGGCGCCCCATGGCCACGATCCATTCGCGATGGATGGCGCCGTCGACCAGCGTGTCCAGCCACAACAGCCGGGTAAGGTGCGGCGCCTGCTCGGTAATCGTCTTGAGCTTGCTATGCTCCGCTGCGGCGACATGGCAGGGAGATAGCGCGACGATGCCATGGTCCATCGTCTTCAGCAAAAAAGCATGAAGGTCGACGAAATCGCCCGCGACCTGCAGCGAGGTGAACTGGCGGCCGCCATGCTCCAACACCTTGTAGCGGGCGGCAAACCCGTCGATGATGAGCGTGCTGTAGATCGGCCGCGTGCCTTCCGTGACGATATCCTCGCCGGCGGCGACGTATCTTTCGAGCGACATGGCGCCGGCGAGGAGCGCCTTCTCTTCCTCTGACAGGACGTCATGCTGGCCGAGGTTGAGGTAAAGCGATTCCAGCATCCGCGGTTCTCCATGGGCAACAGCTAACGCCGCAGGGCTGGGCCGGTTGCAGTCGGCCGCGCATCAAGGGCCGGCGCGCCGCGGATTTCCCTGAGGATCAACCGCTTGGAACCATGATCGGGGCCAGGGATTGAACTTGCCAAACGCCCGGAGTGCTTCACCGATGGAACGCTATTATTTCGACCTCCATAACGCCGAGCATGGCCAGATTGACGACCACGGGCAGCTTTTTGCCGACCGCGAGCGTGCCCGTCTTGAGGCGTTGCGCATCCTGCACGACATTGCCCGCGACGAGGCGCCCGGGACCGAACAGTTGAAGATCACCGTGAAGCTGCGCACCGAGAAGGAGCAGATATTCGAGGCGTCGCTGACGCTGGACTCGGCCTGGAAGTGAGGCCTTTGCCATCAGCATCGCATCCCGCCGGAGCCAAGCATGTTCGCCGATTTTGACACATTGGAAGTAGACACCGGCGAGGCGCGTATCTTCGTCCGCTATGGCGGCAGCGGGCCCGGCCTGCTCCTGCTGCACGGCTTTCCCGAAACGCATGCGATGTGGCGCGACATTGCGCCCAGCCTGGCGCGGGATTTCAGCGTCGTCTGTGCCGATCTGCGCGGTTATGGGCAAAGCTCCTGCCCGCCATCGGCTGCCGACCATGCGCCCTACGGCAAGCGCGCCATGGCCGCCGACATGGCGGCGCTCATGGAGGACCTCGGCTTCCAACGTTTCCTGGTCGCCGGCCATGATCGCGGCGGGCGCGTCGCCTACCGGCTGGCGCTCGATCATCCGGAGCGCGTCGAGAAGCTCGCCGTGCTCGACATCGTCCCTACCGCCGAGGTCTGGGACCGGGCCGATGGCAGGCTGGCGCTAAGTTTTTGGCCGTGGTCGCTGCTGGCGCAGCCCGAGCCGCTGCCGGAGACGATATTGGCGGCGACGGCCGAAGCAATCGTCGACAATGCGCTTTCTGGCTGGGGATCCGCCGCCGACGCGTTCCCGCCCGGCGTACGGCAGGCTTATGTCGATGCGCTGCGCGATCCGGCGCATATCCACGCCATCTGCGAAGAGTATCGCGCGGCGGCTTCGCTCGACCGGCTGCACGACCATGCGGACCGCGAGGCCGGCCGGCGTATATCCTGCCCCGTGCTGGCGCTGTGGAGCGAGCATGGCGCGCTGGCCGAATGGTATCGGGACGAAGACGGACCGCTGGGCATATGGCGGAACTGGGCCGACGACGCCAGCGGCGGGGCGATGCCCGGCGGCCATTTCTTTCCGGAGGAATCGCCGATCGAAACGGCGGCCACGCTCGACGCCTTCTTTTCCGGAAGATAGAGACGATCCTTTCCGGCAGATGGCGCCGGCCGGCCAAGCGGCCGGTCGGCCTGGCTCACCTCAGCATCAGCCAGAGCAACGGCAGGGCCGCCAGGCCGATCGCCATTGTGATGAGCGCGGCATGGCCGAGACGCTCTGCGCGCCTGGCAATATCGGCGACCTCGTCCTCGTCATTGATGATGTCGAGGAACGAAAGATCGGCAAGGGTGGTACGCTGGTTGTCATTGGCAGGCAGGCTTTCGGCATTCTGCCGAGCGGGCTTTGCAGAGATATAGGTCAAAACGTCGTCTCGCTCCGAAGTCGGCTGCGCGGCCTTCTGTTTATGGATAACGGTGCCCGCCGGAATTGCGCGGGGCTGACCGGCGGGCACCATGATAGCCGGCGATGGAGGGGGCTTTCTCGTCGGCCGCTCACCAATTCGCAAAAAGAGATTTGGTTGCACAAGCCAGCCCAATGCGCTGGCCGGATCGGACTTCAGTCTGACGAGTCACAAAATGTTTCGACCGGAACATCGATCGCCGGCGCCTGTTGCCCTTACTCAGGGATGTTGGACGCGTCCTTGAATTCACCCTCAAGAAAAATCCGAATCAACGGAGAATTCGATATGCCCAATCAAGGCGGAACCCACGAACAGCACGTCAAGGCCGGCCAGCAGAGCCACAAGAACCGCGAAGACCAGCATCGCGGCAGCGGGCAGCAGCAGGCCGAGGATCGCAACATGGGTCAGCGGAGCGCCGGCCAGCACCGAGGTGGCAGCGGCAACTTCGCCGAAGACCGCCAGCGCGCCTCCGAGGCCGGCCGTAAAGGCGGTCAGCGCTGAATTCAAATGGCGTCCGTGTCCTTCACGGACGCCATTTCATCTGCCCGCGGGATCTCCCCCGCGATGGAACTTCTGCCCCGCCCTCCAGTTCCTCTTCAGTCGGTTGCCCAGGCTGCCGCCGCAGGATGTTTGAACGGAGGCATCAATGTCGCTGCAAACGCTTCATCCCGAACAGGTCGATGAGACCCGCATGCAAGCCTACTCGACCTTCGGTCCGTTGCTGATCCAAGCTCTGGCGCAGAAACTTGGGCACTGCCAGGGCATGCGCGAGTTGGACAAGCTCGAACAATCGCTTGTTCGCCTGGTCGAGGAGACCGACGTCGCCGCCCCGCACGGCGAGGAGATGAAGGAATTCGCCGTCGAACTCGTCGTGTCGACGCTGCGCAATGTGCGCGAGCATCCCGACGCCAAGCAAGATCTGGAAGAGATCGACGGACGTCGCGCCGAAGGCCGTTCGGAAGACCCGGATACGCTGGAGGAGCAGTTGCAGTCCGGCCTTGAGGACTCCTTTCCGGCAAGCGATCCGCCGGCCGTGGTCTCGACCGCGATCACCGGCGGCTCGAAGGACATCGTCGGCACCGACGAGGTGCTGCGCCGCAAGAAGGAAGCGCGCCGCAGGCACTCCCAGACAGCGAACTGATACGGCGGAAATCGAAGGAGGCCTGCGATGATCCAGGCGAACGACAATATACCGAACCGGCCGGGCGCCGCCGATGCGACGGCGACCGGCAATTTGCCGACCAAGGGCGGCGACGATCCCGACGTGCGCTTCCTGGCGGAGAACACCGATCTGTCGCCAAAGCAGGCGCGCGAACTGATCCGGGAGCACGGGCACGACCGCGACAAACTCTTGAAGATCGCACGGACCATGAAAGCGGAAGGCTGACGGTTCTCCAAGGACGGAGGGCAAACGGCCTTCTCGAAAGCGAGGTTAAGATGAGCAATTCACCCAATACCGGACGTCCCGGAACCTCCGATCAATGGCCGCGCTGGGAAGGCCCGAAAGCCAACAAGCCGCGCGGCTATCTGCCGGCCAAGGATGATCCCGACGAGGATCGCGACGCGGCCGACGAGAACAACAAGGATCCGGAACGGGCCGACCTCGGCGATGTCGCCAAGAAAAAGGGTTCCTGAGACTCACATTCACTCAGCGCAACAAGGAGCAGGACAATGCCACGTGGAGATAAATCGAAATACACCGACAAGCAGGAACGCAAGGCCGACCATATCGCCGAAGGCTACGAGAAGCGCGGCGTGTCCGAGAAAGAAGCCGAGCGCCGCGCCTGGGCGACGGTCAACAAGGACGACGCCGGCGGCAAGAAGGCAGGGGGCTCCGGCCGCGGCAAGCATACCGGTCATCCGGCGGCGCATAAGGGCGGGAAGGCTGGCGGCAAGGCGTCGGGCGAGCGATCGGCGGCCGCGCGCTCCGCTTCCGCGAAGAAGGCAGCGGCCACGCGCAAGCGCAACGCGGAGCACCACGCCCACCATTGAGGACTTTGCCTTCTCCCTTCTTGTGGGCCTGTTGCGTAATTGGCTGGTTGTGATTCTCTGAGAGGAAGCTCGGAGGGAATCGCGATGGCTGTGAAGCAGAC
>NZ_JAIUHH010000016.1:0-129317 GCF_020165015.1 Mesorhizobium sp. CA7 | reverse complement strand
CGGCCGGCCCTCGGTGTCGCTCGACCTGGCACTGTTCCAGCGCTCCGAGGAAGGTCGCGCCTACGCCTGAGCGCTGCATGGTCCAGGCTTTTCCGCGAGCCGATTGTCGATCAAACTCGACCATCAAGGAAGACGCGGAATCAGCGAATTTTTCCTTGAAAAAAATGGAACCCTGACCGAGCCCGTTCGTATTCCCTTCATTCCCTCTCGCACAGGCATGCGCACGGACCCGGCAGTCCGGCGATGCAGTGCGAAAAAAAGTGGCAACGAAGGAGAATGCCATGAATGGTATCGTAGAAAAAATCGCCGGCACATTGATCGGCGGCATCGCCATTCTCGCCGTGCCGGCGAATGCCGCCGGTCTCGATATCGGCTTTGGTATTGGCAACACTGGCGTTGCGGCGGGTAGCCCGGGCGGCGCGAGCGCCGGCACGGGCTCCTCGATGGGCGGCTCAACCGGTCTCGGCACGGGCTTTGGCAGCAGCATCGGCGGCGTCGGCGTGGGCGGCACCGGCGGCTTCAACGCCGGCACTACTGGCTCGATCGGCGGCGTCGCGGGCACGACTACCGGGACAGGCACCTCGTTCGGTGCGACCGGCGGCATCGGCGGCACCGACACGGTGGGCGGCGCCAGCGGCTTAAACGCCGGCACCAGCGGCTCGATCGGCGGTGCCATGGGCACGACCACCGGCACCCCGTTCGGTGCGACGGGCAGCATCGGCGGCGTCGGCACAGTAGGTGGCGGCGGTGGCTTGAACGCCGGCACCAGCGGCTCGATTGGCGGTGCCATGGATACAACTACCGGCACCTCGTTCGGTGCGACCGGTGGCGTCGTCGGTACCGGCTCCGTGGGTGGCGGCGCCGGCGGCTTGAACGCCGGCACCAGCGGCTCGATTGGTGGTGCCACAGGCACAATCATCCCCAATACTGGTACCTCGTTTGGCGCGACGGGCGGCGTCGGCGGCACCGGCACGGTGGGCGGCTCCGGCGGCTTCAACGCCGGTATCGGCGGCTCGGCCGCCGGCTCCACCATAGGTTCCGGCAATACCTCGACCGGTGGCATCGGTGGCACCGTGGGTGGTTCGGGCCGCTCGACAGCCCACTAAAAGGAAAGGCAGAGCCCGCCGCCGTGGAGACGGGCCTGCCGGTTACTTCGCGTTATTGCTGCGCGCACCGAGCTTGCATTGAAGCCGATATTGTTCTCCCGCTGGACAATCGACCGGTTGCAGCGGGGCAATACCATGCAGCCAACGGCCAACCGGGAGCATCGGACCGGCCGTGAGGCTCCGCGGCACGCCTGCCGCATTGCCGGCTGCGGCCGGCGGTGCCTGACGAGGCCTCCGATCAGTCGGAGAGCCTTCCGCATCCGTGGTGGGCTTTCTGATTGCCTACCACGGCAGGCGGTGCCGACGGCGTATTAACCACACTTGCATTGAAGCTAATATGTTAGGACTTCTTTTGCGCTCGCGCTCCACAATAAGCGTGTTGCAGTGGGAGCAAAGGGCATGCGCATCGATTTGTCCCCGACAAGTTGGGGCAGGGTCGTGGTGGTCACCGCCGCCGGTACCGCCTTTTTCATTGCCGCCGCTTTCTTCGTCGATTCCTTCAATTTCCCCTCGCTGTCGCCGCAGGCGCTGCTTTGGGCGCAACTCACGGACCTTTTCCTGCCGCTTGTCCTTGGCGGCTCCTTCCTGTTCTTCCTGATGTGGAAGATGCGCCAGCTGGCCATCACGCAGAAGGAACTCGGCGTCATTGCCGCGACCGACAGCCTGACGGCGGTCTTCAATCGCGGTGCCTTCTCGATGCTGGTCGAAGCCTATCTCGAGCGGGCGCGCGACCAAACGGTCGCCGACACCGGCGCGCTGCTGATCGTCGATGCGGATCACTTCAAATCGATCAACGACCGCCTCGGTCACGATTGCGGCGACCAGGCGCTGAGGTTGATCGCCGCGACGATCAAGGGGCAACTGCACGGCGCCGACATTGTCGGACGCATCGGCGGCGAGGAATTCGCGGTCTTCCTGCCCGGCGCCGACGCCGCACGCTCCTTTCTGGTCGCCGAATCCATCAGGCGCCGCATCCGCGAGGCCGAGTTTGCGCCCGGCGGGCGGCCTTGGCCGCTTTCCGTGAGCATCGGCGGCACCGCCTTCAGCGGCCCGACCACCTACCATGACATGTTCCAGGTCGCCGACCGCCATCTCTACAAGGCCAAGTCCAATGGCCGCGACCAGGTGAGCTTCGAGATTCCGCGCGGCGGGCCGGCGGGCGATGCCGCCGGCACGGTCCACTGAATCCGAGGACAACGGTGCCTGCGGTTGAGCAGCGGCCTCTGCTGGCGGATCAACTGGCGCTCGACATCGAGATAGGCCTGATCGGGCCCGCCGCGGTCGGGGTCGACCCCGGCTGATGCACCACCGCCATCAGCATGCCGTGTTCGGCGAGCAGGTTCAGCCACTTCAGCGCTTCCCATTTAGGCGTCGCGCCGCCGCGGCCCGTGAGGCTGCGATTGATGTAGCCGGGATAGGAAAGCAGGCGCTTGCCCGCCGAGGCGCCGCAGGTGCCGATCCTGACCGCCTTGCCGTCGGCGGTGACCCAGGCATAGACGGCTTCGCCGAGTTCGCAGGCCTTCGGATCGGTTATCGTCACTCGGATCGACGACTTGTCCCGGCCAAGCCGCATTTCGGCCGCCGGCTTGAAACGCTCGCGATCGAGAAACATCCGCCCTCCCGATGCATGTCGCCGGAAGTGTGCAACAGTTCCGGGACAACAACATGCATCAAAACAAAGACTTAAAGCGCGTCCGCAACTGACATTGTGAACGGCAACCGTCCGTGTGGTGTTTCACGCAGCCGTCGAAAGTTTTCACGCGATTTCGCAGCGCCGCGTATGCCAGCAACGGTCCGTTCATTCTTTGGCGGCTAGTGTCGGAGACTGGCCTCAGCCGATCCGCGAGCGACCGTGTTCGATCTCATCGACTACAAGGCGGTGCTGGTCATCGCCCTCATCTTCATTCCGCTCGAGCAGCTCCTGCCGCTGCATGCCGAGCAATCGGCCACGCGCCGGCATTGGCTGAACGACGTCTTCTATCTGCTCTTCAACGGCATCGTCATCAAGTTCGGCCTGTTGCTGGTGATCGGCGCTGCGATGCTGGTGGTCCCGCGCGTCGTTCCCGAGGCGCTTTCGGCCGCCGTCCGGTCGCAGCCTTTATGGCTGCAGACGATCGAGGCTCTGCTCATCGCCGATATAGGCTTCTACTTTGCCCATCGCGCCTTTCACGCGGTGCCGTTCCTGTGGCGTTTTCACGCCATCCATCACTCGATCGAGGAGATGGACTGGCTGGCCGGCCACCGCGTGCATCCGGTGGATCAGATCCTGACCAAGTCGGCTTCGTTCCTGCCGCTCTTCGCCCTGGGTTTTTCCGGCGAAGCGGTTCTCATCTATGTGCTGATCTATCACTGGCAGTCGGTGTTCATCCACTCCAACACCCGCATCAAGTTCGGGCCGCTGAGATGGCTGATTGCCTCGCCGCAGTTTCATCACTGGCACCATGCCAACGAACGCCAGGCCTATGACAAGAACTTCGCCGGACAGTTGCCCGTCCTCGATCTGATCGGCGGCACCTTGTTCATGCCGCAACATATGCCGGAAAAATACGGCATCGACGAGCCGGTGCCGCAGCTCTATCACCAGCAGCTCGTCTATCCCTTCGTGACCGCGGCCGAACCGGTCGCGCCGATTGCAGAAACGTCGCCGGCGGCCGCGAAGCCGGAATGACGGCACGGAAAAACCCGCCACTGAAGGCGGGCTTTCCGGGAGGGCGGTCTTCTGTTGTAAAATTCAGGCGGCGAAGCCGCCATAGCCGCGCGCCACCGGCTTGACCGAGACGACCGGCTGCTCCGAAGGCCACAAGACGCCTGCCGTCACCGCGAAGGTGATCAGCGCATCGCGCGCGACCTCGACCGGGATTTCTCCATTCCGCGCGGCCTCGCAGGCCTTCACCGCGGCGCCATAGCTGAGGCGGCGGCGCGACGGCGGGAACTCGGTCAGGAAATCATGCATGTCGAACAGCGAGGCGATCATGCGCTTGTGGCCGGCGCCGACGCTGAGGGCGACCGGTGTGAAGAACGTCCTGTCGTGCATTCGGACCTCGTCAGTTGGCTGCGGAGGCGGCGAGCCTCCCTGGCTGGGGAAGGACGCCACACAACGCGGCTTGCGGCGGGAGGTTCCACGCATGCCGCTGTTTTCTCAAGGATGGCGTGCCCCCCGCTGACGGAGACAAATCGGGCTCTTTGCCTTGCAGTGGCTGGAACGGCCAGGCAGCCTATTTCCACATGCCGCGCATGCGGGCGCCGAGATCGACCTTGACGCCCGGCCGCTGGCGCGGGTCGTCCTTGAGCGCGGCGCTCGCCCAGGACGACTGCTCGAAGGCCGAAAGCATCGAGGCCGGGATGAAGCGCGTGCGCGAGGCATAGACGTGGCGGTCGCCGCGCGCCGCCTGGTTGTGCGGATAAAAGCGCTGCGGCACGACGAGATGCAGGCTGTCCTTGGCCCGGGTCATCGCCACATAGAGCAGGCGCCGCTCCTCCTCGATGTCCTCCTTGGTGCCGACGCCGAGATCGGCCGGGATGCAGCCGTCAACGGTGTTGAGCACGAAGACGTTCTTCCATTCCTGGCCCTTGGCCGAATGGATGGTCGATAGGATGAGATAATCCTCGTCGCGATGCGGCGGCCCGGCCTGGTCGCTTGTGGCGTCGGGCGGGTCGAGGGTGAGCTCGGTCAGGAAGCGCTCGCGCGACGGATAGGTCGATGCGATCTGCTCAAGCTGGAGGAGATCGGCCCGGCGCGTGATCGCGTCCTCATGGATGCGCTCCAGATGCGGCTCGTACCACAGCCTGATCCGCTCGAGGTCGGCCGGCCATTTGGCGCCGGCGCGTAAGCCGCCATAGATGTCGAGGAAGACCGGCCAGTCCTGCGCCGCGCGCTGCGGCGGCCGGAACCGTGCCAGGCCCAGCGTCTCGTCCAGCGACGTCGCCATGGCGTCGACGATCTGCGAGGCGGCGGAAGGGCCGATGCCCGGCATAAGCTGCAGCACGCGAAAACCGGCGACGCGGTCGCGCGGGTTCTCGGCAAAGCGCAGCATCGCCAGCATGTCCTTGACATGCGCGGCATCGAGGAATTTCAGCCCGCCGAACTTGACGAATGGAATGTTGCGGCGCGTCAGCTCCACCTCCAGCGGCCCGCTATGGCTCGAGGTGCGGAACAGCACCGCCTGCGCCTTCAGCGCCGTGCCAGCCTCGCGCTCGGCCAGGATCGCCTGGCATACATAGTTGGCCTGCTCGGCCTCGTCGCGCACGCTGACCAGTTGCGGCTTGTGCGAGGACCGGCGCTCGGTCCATAGATTCTTGGTGAAGCGCTCGCTGGCCTCGCCGATGACCTTGTTGGCGGCGGCCAGGATCGTCTCGGTCGAGCGGTAGTTACGCTCCAGCATGATCACCGCGGCTGCTTGCACGAACTGCTTTGGGAAATCGAGGATGTTGCGCACTTCGGCAGCGCGGAAGGAATAGATCGACTGCGCATCGTCGCCCACCACGGTCAGCCCGGCGCCGTCCGGCTTCAGCGCCAGAAGGATCGAGGCCTGCAGCCGGTTGGTGTCCTGGTATTCGTCGACCAGCACATGATCGAAGCGACCGCCGAGATGCGCCGCGATCTCCGGCTCGGCCGCCATCTGCGCCCAGTAGAGTAGCAGGTCGTCGTAATCGAGCACGTTCTGCGCCTGCTTGGCCTCGACATAGGCCGCGAACAGCTCTTTCAGCTGTTCGGCCCATCCTGAGCACCAGGGGAAGGCTGAGCCAAGCACTTCTCCCAGCGGCGCCTGCGCATTCACCGCCCGTGAATAGATCTGCAGGCAGGTGCCTTTGGTGGGGAAGCGGCTTTCGGTCTTCGAGAATCCCAGCTCGTGCCGCGCAAGGTTCATCAGGTCGGCCGAATCCTCGCGGTCATGGATGGTGAAGGCCGGGTCGAGGCCGATCTGCTCGGCATAGTCGCGCAGCAGTCGCGCGCCGATGCCGTGGAAAGTGCCGGCCCAGGCGAGTGCGTCGGCGATGATTGCCGCGTCGCGCCCCAGCACCTCGCCGGCAATGCGCTCGACGCGCTTGGCCATCTCGGCCGCCGCGCGGCGCGAGAAGGTCATCAACAGGATGCGGCGCGGATCGGCGCCCTTGACGATGAGATGGGCGACGCGATGCGCCAGCGTGTTGGTCTTGCCGGAGCCGGCGCCGGCGATCACCAGCAGCGGCGCCGCCACCTTGCCGTCGCCATGCATCACCGCCAGCCGCTGCGCATCGTTCAGCCGGCCAAGATAGGCGGGCGCCTCGAAGGACGAATCACGAGCGGCGATGTTCATCGCCCATCAAGCATCGTTTCCGCTTTGTTCGCAATAATTTCCTCGGCCCGCGCGAGGGGGGGAGAGGTGGCCGCGAAGCGGCCGGAGAGGGGCTGCGCCGGCATCCACGCTTCACCGGAAGGGGCTATTCCCAATCGAAAGAGCCGCTACCGCTTCGGCTCGACCCCCATCGCCGCCGACTGGCGCCGCAAATTGCGCCTCTCGTCGCCCGGCATATCCAGCGGCGCGACGTCTCCAGGCACCTCGTCGATGATCCTCACGGCGACGCGATAGGCGGTGTAGGCAAAAAGCCCGGCAAGCAGAAGGCGGACCATAATCAGTTTCCTCGTTGCGTTCGATTGGCTCGGGATTCCAACCGGACTCGGATCGGTTGGTTCCCGCCGGTCAACGCAACCAAACCGCCACCGCCCCGTTTGCCCCTCAAAGGAGCGAACGAGAGGAGGTCGTCATGAAGAAGCTTCCTGTGCTGCTGGCTCTTGCGGCAGGGCTCGTGCTCGCCGCCTGCGACAACAGCGTGCCGCCCACCAAGGCGCCGGGCGATGAAGTCAACCAGAACCCTCAGGTCGACAAGAACCCTGTGCCGAAATCGACCACCGGCGGCGATCAGCCGGGCACGCCGCCGAAGCAATAGGGCAGGGCATATCGTCGGGCTCAAACGAAGAAGGCCGGCGCTGCTTGGGAGGAAGCTGGGTAGCGCCGGCCAAGCGGGAAATCAGGCCCGCCGCACAACACAAGATAGCTGAGTCTCCGCTTCGCGTCATGGTGCGATCGCGGTAGCCGGCTATGGAGCCACCGGAAAATCACGAAATTTTGCAGGGCCCGTCATTGCGAGGCCTCCGATGGTGCGGGATTCGCTCAAGTGAGCATCCGTGGAAGACTGGCCTTCACGCCATCGCCACGCGCCGTACCGGCACGTTGGCGATCTCGATGTCCAACTGGCGCTGCGTCAGCGCCGCCTCGGCCATGATCCACCGCTTGAACAGCTCGACCTTGCGGGCGCCGACCGCCTTGATGGGGCTGACGAAATACCAACCCGCCGTGTTGGGATGGTGGACCGCGAAGGGGGCCACCAGCCGTTCGGCGCGGATGTCGCTTGCCATATAGGCGCGGTTGGCGACGGCAAAGCCCATGCCGGCATTGGCCGCTTCGTAGGACATCATGCAGCTATCGAAATAGACGCTCCTCGTTTCGTCAAGCACGAAGCTCGCGCCGGCAAAGCCCAGCCACGACTGCCAGTTCTGCGTGCACGTGTCAGAGTGTAGCAGCGTGAAGTAGCGCAGATCCTGCGGCACCACCTTCGACAGCGGTTTGTCGCCCAGCACCTCATGGAAGAGTTTGCGGCTGCACACCGGCGTCAGGTCTTCCTTGAACAGCAGCTCCGACGTGAGACCGGGGAAATTGCCGTCGCCATAACGGATTTCGAGGTCGTATTCCGAAGTCGAGAATTCATGCGTGGCGTAAGAGGTCGACACCCGCATCTCGATGTCGGGATATTGATGCTGGAAGGCCGAAAGCCGCGGAAACAGCCAGCGCGCCGCAAAGGTCGGCAGCACGCAGATCCGCAACACATGCGCCTGCGACTGGCCGGTTGCCTCCATGCTGGCCGCCACGATCCGCTCCAGCGCCTCGCGCACGCGCGCCACATAGGTCTCGCCCTCCGGCGTCAGCGACACCGCGTTGCCGCCGCGCTCGAAGATCTTGAAGCGAAGCTGGTCCTCCAGGCTCTTGACGCGCTGACTGACGGCGGAAGCGGTGATGAACTGCTCCTCGCCGGCACGCGTGAAATTCCTGTGCCTCGCGGCGCTCTCCACGATTTTCAGCGAATTGAGATTGACCTGACTGAGCAGTCGCACGGGGTTCGACCTTAAGCTGGGCTTACGCTACCACCAGCATTCCTAAATTTACAGGGGTAGGCGTTTAAATGACTGTTAACCAAGTGTTGCCCCCATCTTGGAGAAAATAGAATGAACGCCCATACAATTCCCGAACTGCGCTGTGCAATGAGCCGCGAGGCCATCATTGGTCATGAGACCTCCTGGAAAGTGTCGGGTTTCGGCGTCGCCCAGTATCGTCACGGTTACGACCCGGCTCTGCTTGCCGCTATCGAAGAAGCGGCGCTCAAATTGAAGGCCAGCCATGCCGTGCACAAGCACCTCGACCTCACCTTCATCACTGGTGCCGACCGCTATATTCCCGAGATAAAGGAGCTCTTGCACGACAAGCTGCGCCTGGAAAGATTGTCCGACATGATGGGAACCAAGCTCGAGCCCTATCCGCTGTCGATCGTCGGCTCGACCGTCACCTTCATGAATCCAAGGGATGGCGCGGTCGAATGGCATTGCGACGGCGTTCCGGTGACGGAGCTCATTCCGCTGTCGATCAGCGATCCTCTCATCGGCGGTCATCTGGAAATCTACTGCGACGATTCCGAGACCGGCCGCTCGATTCTGGAATCCGGCCGCGAGCTGCCGCGCAACAAGATCATGCGCATCGACCACAAGATGAACTACGCCACGCTCGGTCAGTTCCTCGGTGTGCTCCACCGCACCGCGCCGATCCAGCTCGGCGAGCGCGTCACCCTGGTGCTCAACCAGCGCTCGACGGCCAAACCCTATGTCGACGACAACCGCATGTTCTACCTCGCCGCCGACAACGACCATGACCGTGCCTGGGTGAACGAGCTGGCCGAGGATGTCTGGACCAACCAGCTGCCCGCCTACCGCCGCCATGCCGAGGAACATCCCGTGCCGCAGCCGACGGCGGAAGCGGTTTCCGGCGGGGCGAGGGAGTCTTGGTAATGACCGATGATCCGGTCGAGTGTCAGCCGCCTTCAGTGTCGCTGAGCCTCGGGCCGGTCATGCCGGAAAGCCAAAGCCTTTCCGGCGCCCTCGGCGCGGCGCTTGCCTTCGCCCTCGGCGCCGTGGCGCTGTGGGCGACCAACGCCCTGGTCGGCAAGACGTTGCTTGCCGTCTATCCGGTGTCGCAAGTGCAGTTCCTGCAATTTTGCGGCGCGACGATTGTTTTCGCGCTGATCCGGCTCTTTCCTTCCCCCTTTGTGGGGGAAGGTGGCCGAGCGAAGCTCAGTCGGATGAGGGGTGCTGGACGGATCGCCGACGCCGGAGTTCCTTCCAACACCCCTCATCCGTTTCGGCGCTTCGCGCCGATCCACCTTCTCCCACAAGGGGAGAAGGGAAATGCCGCGCTCGCCTATCTCGTCGGCTTCCTCGGCCTGGTCGGCACCATGGTCCTGCAATATATCGGCTTCGCCTCGGCGCCGGTCATCGAGGCGAACCTTGTCGCCTATACTTGGCCGCTGATGACTGCCGCGGCGGTCATCCTGCTTGGCAGGCCGCGGCGTCCGGTGTTGCTCGGGCTGGCGGCGGCGCTTGGTTTCGTCGGCGTGGCGCTGGTGATCTCCGGCGGCCGCGCGCATTTTTGGTCCAACGGGGCATGGTTCGAAGGCGGCAGCCTTGTCGGCTATCTCGCCGCTTTCGGCTCCGCTCTCTGCATGGCCTTCTACTCGTTCGCTGTCGGCCGCCTCGCCGTGTCGCCCGAGCGGCTGCTCCTGCCTTCGGCGCTGATCGGTGTCGCGCTCACCTTCGCCTGGTGCCTGCATGATGGCGTCGTGCGCCCGAGCGGCGCGCATCTTCTGCTCGGCCTCTATCTCGGCGCCGGCCCGATGGGGCTCGGCTATTATTTCTGGTCGCGCGCGGCAAAGCTCGACCACGGCGGCAGGATAGCGGTCGTCGCCTATCTGACGCCGATAGCTTCCACGTTTCTGCTGACGCTCTCGGGCGAAAGCTTGTCGATGACGGCTGTTGCCGGCGCCGTCCTCGTCATTGGCAGCTGCCTTGCGGTCGGCATCGAAGGTACGGAGAGCAGGCACAATGTCCAAAATGGCCGTTGACGAGGACGAACGCCGCGCCAGGCAGGAGGCGCACTGGCTGGTCAGGGAGTTTGGCGCGGAGGCGCCGCTCTATGCGGCCATGAAGGCCGAAAAGGCCATCGAGCAGAAGGACTTTAGCCGCTGCGCGCGCTGGAAGCGCGTGCTGGAGATCCTCGCGGAGAGGCCGCCTGCCGAGCTCAGGCGCGGTGTCGCCGCCGGATGAGCGATTTGCCATGGGGCCGCCGAATCGCGCATGGTCGAGCATTCGGCTGGTAGATTGCCGTTGCCGTGCTGGAACTTGGCCTGAACTTCGATTTTTCAGCAACTCCTACCGTAGGTTGAAGTTCTGTAGCCCCTTTTACCTATCCAGGCGGGCGGCCGGTGCTATAAAGCGTGCGCTATAGCTATTAGAATTCCTAACTTGCGCGTTTCCAATCCGTGTAGAAACATCACCCGGTATTGAGTCTCGTAGCTTTACTGACTCTGGACGGTCCGTTGGGGGACAGGTCCAATTCGATACACCGACGAAAGTCTTAAAAAAAGAGCTGGCGATTTGAGGGCCAGCAGAAGGTGAAAAAATTGTCCAACATCGACGACAAGACTGCAATCGAACTGACCGCCGACATTGTCTCGGCCTATGTCGGCAACAATCCGCTCCCTGCCTCCGGCCTGCCCGATCTGATCGCCAGCGTCAGCGCGTCGGTGCGCAGGCTCGCCACCGGCAGCGTTGTCAAGGAGGCGGTGGCGCAGACGCCCGCGGTCAACCCGAAGCGCTCGGTTTTCCCCGACCACATCGTGTGCCTGGAGGACGGAAAGAAGTTCAAGTCGTTGAAGCGTCACCTCGCGACCGATCATAACCTGACGCCGGACGAATATCGTGCCAAATGGGGCCTGCCCGCCGATTATCCGATGGTGGCGCCGAGCTACTCGGCCACCCGCTCGGCGTTGGCCAAATCCTCCGGCCTCGGCCGCAAGCCGGCCGGCGGCGACGCGGCCAGGAGCAAGGGCAAGCGTAAGGTCAAGGCCTGAGGCATGTTGCCCGCAACGGATGATGTCGCGCCATGGCCATTGCGCGACCATCTGGCCGACCTTGCCGCGTTGCGCCGCGGGATTGCTGCGCAGTGCTCAGTGAATGCGGCTCACGGCGTCAAGGCGCGGCGCATCCTGTTTTCGCTGGGCAGTCCGTCCGGCGACCTGCTTGCGGTGCTGGACGCGCTCGACCGGTTCGAGCGCGCCATCATCGAATGCGACGCTCCGCCGGTGATCGAGGCGCACAGGCTGGAATGTCTCGCCGTCCTTGAGCAATTCCAGAAAAAGTGTGAGCGGTTAGGCTCGGCGACTTCGGCGTAGCCTTTCCGCCCGGAACTGCGTCAAAACAGCGAGATAGAGCGATTTACCGTTTCTCGAAACGGTGAAACGCTCTGGACCGCCTTACGGCGAGCGCTCAGCCGAGGACCTGAGGCGGCTCCGCTGGCCGGACCTGCTTGGGGTCCTGCTCGTTGGCCAGGCTCTCCGCCTCGACAGCCGTCATCTCAAGAAGGTAGACGAGCATGTTGTAGCGCGTGCGCGAGAGCATCTTCGCCAGCTTGCGCGTGATTTCCGCGACATATCGCAACGTGCGTGGATCGTTGATCGCCGCGCCCATCGTGAGCTCCTGAATGCCAGAGCCAAGTTTTCTTGGATCAAGTTATCGTTGGCGCCAACTCACGACTCATGGCGCATCGGCAAGGTCGCAGGTTTGCGATAAAAACTGAAATCAATTTTTGATAAGCATCATGCTTGGGTCAGAAGATTTCGCCGCCTTTTTGGTGGTATCGTCTCTTGCTGCATCAATATTGAGCACGAGGCAAACTTGCGGTTGTCTGCTTGCGACGGGTTGATCTTTCCCCGGGAATGTTGATCGCCGTGGCAGTCAGGAGCGACGTCGGGTGCGGCTTAGTTCTTGTACGCGGAGCAGAAGGCGGGCGGGTTGTCGTTGCCGATCACGGCGCAGCCGCGCTTGATTTCGTCGATCATCATGTCGCACGCGTTCTGCCCGTTGCAGGGCGGATTGGTCGCCGGCGACACCTGGACGCATTGCGAGACATACTGGTCCGACTTCGCCTTTCCCGCGGATTGCACGCATGGCCGCGTGTCGTTCCGGCTTGGCTGTGCAGCGGCGGGTTTCGCAGACGCCGTGCCAGCCGTCGCAGGTGTGGCGCCAGCCGTCGCAGGCGCGGCACCGCCGCCGCTTTGCGGCACGCAGGAGAGGTCGCCTTCGTGGCATTGCAACTGGTGCTGTAACTGCGCCAGCCGCGCCTTCGTCAAGTCCTGTCTGCAGGTCTCGACGAGGGTCGCATATACCGAGCCATCGGCATAGGGCTCGGTGCGGAAGGCGCATTCCTTGTCGCGGAACGGGATCCAGGCGCGCTGCGCCTCGCGCAGGCGCCTCAGGTCGGCGGGAGCCAGACGTCCCGCCAGCTCCTTGTAGACTGCATTGAGCCCCGCGTCCGCCGAAGCGGCATTCGCGGCCGTGCAGGTCGCAAGGTCGGCCTGCGTCTTCGCTGCCGCGCAGTCGATGGTTGCCGCACGGGCGGCGGGAGTGGTGGGAAGCATGGTCAGGCCGGCGACGACTGCGAAAATCGCGACCGCCAGCGAGGCCGAAAGGAGCGAGGTCTTGGCTGACATCTGATCTGTCCTCTGCTTGAGCCGAACCCGCCGCTCGCGCCAGCATAGGTTGAGACAACCGCGGCGATCAACGCCAAACCTGTGACGTGGCAAGCAAAGTGTGACCGGGCGAAAGCAGAGGAACGAACAATCCTTCCTTGAGGGGAGACATTCCGGCAGGCCGGCAGGATAGAAGGGCGTGTCCGCCAGCCTCTTCGTCAATCATAAGGCGAAGCCTAGGATGCTTTTCCGGAATCGATTTGGATCAACAGGTGTTTCGGCTCCCGCGTCTCCAGCCGGTTCGCAATCTTGGCCGCTTGGGGCGAGATTGGTTGGCCCTGCAGCCCGCTCGCGGGTTCAGCGGCGAGAGCAATGTGAGCGGTCTCGTCTTCGAACAGAACCACCTGCGTCGCCAGCGCGGTTGTCGTGGCGACCTGGAAGAAAATGAAGGCGAGGGCGAGATAGCGGATCACGGGCTCCAAAACGCTCCGGCAGGCAACTGGTTCCAGTCCGTCGAGTTTTTGCCGAATGGCCGTAGACAGCGCGCGGAGGGCCCTCGTCCAGGCGCTGGCTCTTGCGAAGCGTCGATGTCCCGTGCAAAAGCCCGCTTATGCTTATCATCAACGACCTTACGCTGCGCATGGCGGGGCGGCTGCTTCTCGATCATGCCTCATTGACGCTGCCGGCCGGCACCAAGGCCGGCCTCGTCGGCCGCAACGGCACCGGCAAGACCACGTTGTTCAAGGCGATCACCGGCGATTTCCCTTCGGAGACGGGCTCTATCAGCCTGCCGAAGAGCACGCGCATCGGCCAGGTCGCGCAGGAAGCGCCCGGAACCGAGGAGCCGCTGATCGACATCGTGCTGAAGGCTGATGTCGAGCGCCAGGCCTTGCTCGAAGAAGAAAAGACCGCGACCGATCCGCATCGCATCGCCGAGATCCACACGCGGCTGGCCGATATCGACGCGCATTCGGCCGAATCCCGCGCGGCCACCATCCTTGCCGGCCTCGGCTTCGACGATGCCGCGCAGAAGCGTCCGGCCTCGTTCTTCTCCGGCGGCTGGCGCATGCGCGTGGCGCTGGCCGCGGTGCTCTTCTCCGAGCCGGACCTGCTCCTGCTCGACGAGCCGACCAACTATCTCGACCTCGAAGGCACGCTGTGGTTGGAGAACTATGTCTCCAAATATCCCCAAACGGTCTTGCTGATCTCGCACGACCGCGACCTGCTCAACCGCGCCGTCAACTCGATCGTCCATCTCGATCAGAAGAAGCTGACCTTCTGGCGCGGCGGCTACGACCAGTTCGAGCGCCAGTACACCGAGCAAAAGGAACAGCAGGAGAAGGGCCGCATCAAGCAGGAAGCCGCACGCAAGCATATGGAATCCTTCGTCGAGCGCTTCCGCGCCAAGGCCTCCAAGGCCAGGCAGGCGCAGTCGCGCATCAAGGCGCTGGAAAAGATGAAGCCGATCGCGGCGATCGTGAACGACACGGTGCGGCCGTTTTCCTTTCCCGAGCCGGTGAAGACGGTCGCTTCGCCGATCGTTGCGCTCAACAACGTCAGTGTCGGTTATACGCCCGGTGAGCCGATCCTGAAGAAGATGACCTTGCGCATCGATGCCGATGACCGCATCGCGTTGCTCGGCGCCAACGGCAACGGCAAGTCGACCTTCGCCAAGCTTCTGTCCGGTCGGCTGAAGCAGGAGACCGGCACGATGACGGTGGCGCCGGGGCTGAAGGTGGCGATCTTTGCCCAGCACCAGCTCGACGATCTCAGGCCTGAGGAAAACGCCTACGAGCATGTTCGCAGGCTGATGCCGGAGGCGCCGGAATCGAAGGTGCGCGGCCGTGTCGCCCAGTTTGGGCTTACCACCGAGAAGATGAACACCGCCGCCAAGGATCTGTCCGGCGGCGAGAAGGCGCGGCTGTTGATGGGGCTGTCGGCCTTCGAGGGGCCGAACTTGTTCATCCTCGACGAGCCCACCAATCACCTCGACATCGACAGCCGTGAATCGCTGATCCATGCGCTCAACGATTTTCCGGGCGCGGTGATCCTGATCTCGCACGATCGGCATCTGCTCGAGGCGACGGCCGACCGGCTGTGGCTGGTCAAGGACGGCGCGGTCAATCCCTATGACGGCGACCTGGAGGATTATAAGACGCTGGTCACCGGCGTTTCCGCCAACCGCCGTGAGCAGAAGGAGGCGGACAAGGCGTCCAAGGCCGATCGCCGCCGCGAGGCGGCCCAGCGCCGTGCGGCACTGGAGCCTTTAGCCAAGGAAATCCGCGCCACCGAGGCGCTCATGGACCGCATCCGCAAGCGCATCGACCTGATCGAGGACGAGCTTGCCAATCCGGCGGTCTACGAAAAGGACCCCTCGACCGCGACGCAGCTCGCCAAGGAGCGCTCGCAACTTGCGCAGACGCTGGCGCAAAACGAGGACAAGTGGCTGACGATGTCGGCGGAGTATGAGGAAGGGATCGCGGAGTAACGCTATTTCCCTTCTCCCCTTGTGGGAGAAGGTGGATCGGCGCGCAGCGCCGAGACGGATGAGGGGTGTTCCAGCGGAGTGAGACGCTGGAATTGGGTAAAGCGGTGCGGGAAACGTCGATGTCCAGAAAATTGTGGATCAATGCAGGCAGCCTTCTGGCGGTCGACTCGAACGCAAGTGTCAAATGCCCGGAATGTGGCGAAGCGGACCTCAAAGTTTTCGACACCAAGGCAGGCGAAGATCATATCGAGCGGCACATGCGCTGCCCGAAATGCGGCGCTTATTGCGCGCTGTATAAAAACATCACTGAGTAGCCGACATTAGGTTTGATTCCAGCTTCGCAGTTGCCTTGCAAGACAACCGCCTCATTTCTTCCAACACCCCTCATCCGTCTCGGCGCTACGCGCCGATCCACCTTCTCCCGCAAGGGGAGAAGGGGGAGCCCATCTGGCCCTACACCTCTCCTCCAAAACCCGCTACACACTTCGCATGAACCAGCACGCCAAGCTCCGGATCGGCCATTCGGCCTGTCCGCATGATTGCCCCTCCACCTGCGCCCTCGAAGTCGAGCTGCTCGATGACAACCGCATCGGCCGCGTCCACGGCGCCAAGGCGAACAGCTATACGGCGGGTGTCGTCTGCGCCAAGGTCGCGCGCTATGCCGACCGCGTCCACCATCCCGACCGGCTGCTGAAACCGCTGGTGCGCGCCGGCGCCAAGGGCGAGGGCGCCTGGAAGGAAGCCAGCTGGGAAGCAGCCCTCGACCTTGTGGCGGAAAAATTCATTGCAGCCGAAGAAAAATACGGCTCGGAGACGGTCTGGCCTTATTTCTACGCCGGTACGATGGGGCTGGTGCAGCGCGACGGCATCCAGCGGCTGCGCCACGCCAAGAAATACTCGGGCTTCTTCGGCTCGATCTGCACCAATCTCGCCTGGACAGGCTGGATGATGGGGGCGGGCGCGCTGCGCGGGCCCGATCCGCGCGAGATGGCCAAATCCGACTGCGTGGTGATCTGGGGCACCAATGCCGTGGTCACCCAAGTCAACGTGATGACCCATGCGACAAGGGCGCGCAAGGAGCGTGGGGCCAAGATCGTCGTCATCGACATCTACGACAACGCCACGATGAAGCAGGCCGATCTCGGCCTGGTGCTGAAGCCCGGCACCGACGGCGCGCTCGCCTGCGCGGTCATGCATGTGCTGTTCCGCGACGGGCTGGCCGACCGCGCCTATCTCGAGAAATACACCGATGATCCGCGCGGGCTGGAAGAACATTTGCGGACGCGCACACCCGAATGGGCGGCCGCCATAACCGGGCTATCGGTCGCCGAGATCGAGGCATTCGCCCGTCTCGTCGGCAACACCAAGAAGACCTACTTCCGGCTCGGCTACGGCTTTGCCCGCCAGCGCAACGGCTCCGTCAACATGCATGCCGTCTCCTGCATCGCCGCCGTCACTGGTGCCTGGCAGTATCAGGGCGGCGGCGCCTTCCACTCCAACTCCGGCATCTTCCAACTGAACCAGGACGTTCTGGAAGGCACCGCGATGCGCGACCCGAAGGTGCGCTATCTCGACCATTCGCGCATCGGCCCGGTGCTGACGGGCGCGGCCGACGCGCTCTATGGCGGTCCCCCGGTGACGGCGATGCTGATCCAGAACACCAATCCGGCCAATGTCGCGCCGGAGCAGCGGCTGGTGAGAAAGGGTTTTCTGCGCGAGGATTTGTTCACCTGCGTGCATGAGCAGTTCATGACCGACACGGCCAAGCTCGCCGACCTCGTGCTGCCGGCGACGATGTTTCTGGAGCATGACGACATCTACAAGGGCGGCGGCAACCAGCACATCACGCTGGGTCCCAAGCTGATCGAGCCGCCGGAGGGGCCGCGAACCAACCACTATGTCAATGAGGAGCTCGCCAAGCGCCTCGGCGTCGGCGACCGTCCGGGCTTCGGCCTGACCGAGCGCGAGCATATCGACATCATCCTCGGCAAGCGCGGGCTCGGCAGCTTCGACAGCCTGAAGGCTGAGAAATGGGTCGACCTGCAGCCCGGCTTCGACGACGCGCATTTCATCAACGGCTTCGGCCATGCCGACAAGAAATTCCACTTCCGGCCCAACTGGACCGGGCAGTCGGCGCCCAACCGGCCGCCGAAAAGCATGGGCCTGTTCGGCCCGGTGGGACGGCTGCCGGAATTCCCCGATCATGTCGAGCTGATCGAGATCGCGGACGAGGAGCATCCGTTCCGGTTGGCGACCTCGCCGGCGCGCAATTTTTTGAACTCGACTTTTGCCGAGACGCCAGTGTCGAAGGCCAGGGAAGGCCGGCCCGAATTGTTGCTCCATCCCGAAGATGCCGTGGCGCTCGGCATCGAGGATGGCGGCCGCGTCGAGGTCGGCAACCGGCGCGGCGACGTGGTGCTGCACGCAAAATTTTTCGACGGTGTGAAGCGCGGTGTGGTGATCGCCGAAGGCATCTGGCCGAACAGCGCGCATGAGCGCGGCGAAGGCATCAACGTGCTGACCGGCGCCGATGCGCCCGCGCCCTATGGCGGCGCCGCCGTCCATGACAACAAGGTGTGGCTCAGGGCGCTTTGACCCACTTCGCGGTCTGCCATTGCTTGCGCTCACCAAGTGGGATCTCGGCGTTCGAGATCATCGTCCGGGACGATCCGCGATTGGCGCGCAAGACTGGCGTAGGGATCCACGTAAGCCATCTTGAGTGCGTCGCCTACCAAACCGGATATGGCATTGAGCGATGCGCCGAGCCTCGGAAAGTCTCGCCGCAGCAGTTTAAGGCGTCGGACTATGATCGGGCCTGTGGTGAGGATGTCAGCCATGATGTCCTCCTGTAACGGCGACAATGGCGCTGCCTCCCACGCAGGTCCTTGGCTTGAACCTGAAGAGACCTGCACGGCTCTGAATTTGCCTGACGCGAAGAATCCCGAACGGCCCTGAAGTTCGCCTTCAGGGTTATCTTGGACTATCCTCCCCGCGAGGGTGGTGGCCAATGGACTTGGAGTTTGGGAACTATCGTTTGAGACGAGCCGAACGGCAGTTGCTAGGCCCGAAAGGGCCGGTGGAGCTTTCGGCGCGTTCCTTCGACATCCTCGCCATGTTGCTCGACAGACCCGACGAGGTGATCGGCAAGACCGAACTTCTAGATGCGGTCTGGTCCGGCGTGGTGGTGGAGGAGAATACGCTGCAGGTCCACATTTCGGCGCTGCGAAAATTGCTGTCTGCCGAGATTATCGCAACCGTGCACGGTCGCGGCTATAAATATGCAGGCCCCAGGCCCTTCGCGGTTAAGGCGGATGTTACGCGGTCGTTCAGACCGTCCATCGCCATACTTCCTTTCGACAATATGAGCGGCGATCCGGAGCAGGATTATTTCAGCGACGGCATCACCGAGGACATCATCGCCGAGCTTGGCAAGTATAAGGAGTTTCTGGTCATCGCGCGGAACTCCTCCTTCCAGTTCCGCGGCAAGGCGCATGATCCGGCGGAGGTGGCGAGCAAGCTTGGCGTCCAATACGTCGTCGAAGGCAGCGTGCGGAAGATCGGCAACAGGGTGCGGATCGCCGTGCAGCTAACCGATGCGTCGTCGATGGCTCATATCTGGGGCGAACACTACGACCGGGAACTCGACGACATTTTCGCCATCCAGGATGAAATCACCCGGATGATCGCGGCGCGTCTGGCTCGGCAGGCCAGAACCGCGATTTCGTCGCGCGCCAGAGGCCGCCCGACCAACAACATGTCGGCCTATGAGTTTTATCTGCGGGCGCTGCAACTGGCCGCGGTCTATGACACTGTGCTCGAAGCGGAACCATTTCTGCGCCAGGCGGCAAAGCTCGATCCGCAGTTTGCTGCCGCCCATGCCATGCTCAGCTTTGTGGAGTCGATCAAGTACTATTGGGACTACAACAATCCCGGCCATTTGCATTCCGGACTGGCGATCGCAAGAACGGCGTTGGACCTTGATCCCGACGAGGCCTATGGGCATCTCGCCACCGGCTTCGCTCACTTGTACCTGCGCCAGTTCAAACAGGCTGAATTCAGCCTTGACCGGGCCGTCGCGCTCAATCCGAACGATCCATTCATTCTTAGTATCCGCGCTATTTTCCTCAATCACACGGGCAGGCCGGAGGAGGGGCTTGACGAGATAGCCGAAGCCCAGCGCCGCGACCCATACGCCGTGGGATGGTATGACGACTTCCGTGGCGTCCTTCTGACGACGGCCGGACGATATCGCGAGGCAGTCGTCTGCTACGCGAAAATGGCGACTGTAACACCGTGGTCGCTCATCCGTCTTGTCATCTGCCATTCCGAACTCGGCGAAATCAGGCAAGCGCAAGAGGTCCTGGCAAAGGTAAAGGCGCATTATCGCGGACTAAGCCTCGACCAGATCATCGATACCGAAGTGGATTTCTACCAGGATGCCGCCATATGCGGGCGCTATCGCGCGATCCTCGATCATGTTGACAAGGCGCAATAGCGCCGTCGCGGCCCGTAGCCTTGCTACTTCGCCGCCTGCGCGTCCAGCGTCTTGATCTCGTCCGCGGCCGCCTTCACATTCGTGTACAGTTCGCTCTCGTCTCGCCCCGTTTGCCGTGGCCTGCAGTCGTTTGAATCAATTTGCCAAGGCGGCGTGCTAGAGGATTGTTCCGACTCAGTTTTCGACAGGATCGCCATGCCGCAGCCGCTCAGGATAGCCATCGCCGGCGCGCTCGGCCGCATGAGCCGGCAGATGGCGGAAGCCGTCGCGGCCGATCCGCGGCTGCAGCTCGTCGCGCGCTTCCATCGACCGGGCAGCATGGGCGAGGGGCAGGTCGAGCGCGACGAAGCGCTGGCGCTTGCCGATGTGGTCGTCGACTTCACCATGCCCGCGGCTTCCGCCGAACTGGCCAAGGCCTGCGCGGCGCGCGGCGGTCCGGCGCTGGTAATCGGTTCGACCGGCTTCAGCGCCTCGGAACTGGCGGCGATTGCCGACGCCGCGAAGAAAGTCGCCATCATGCGCTCCGGCAGCTACTCGCTCGGGCTCAACATGCTGACCGGCCTGGCCGAGCAGGCGGCAAGGGCGCTTGCCGCCGACGACTGCGACATCGAAATTTTTGAAGCGCATCATCGCATGAAGGTCGATGCGCCGTCCGGGACGGCGCTGATGCTGGGCGAGGCGGCCGCGCGAGGACGTGGCGTCGTGCTGGACGATGTGGCGAGACGCACCCGCGATGGCCTCGTTGGTCCGCGCAATGCCGGCGAGATCGGCTTTGCCGTTATGCGCGGCGGCAGCATCGTCGGCGAGCACAGCGTCAGCTTCCTGAGCGACGGCGAGAGGCTCACGCTTTCGCATGCCGCCGGCGACCGCTCAATGTTCGCCCGCGGCGCCATCGCGGCTGCGCTCTGGCTCGCCGGACGGCCGCCCGGCGAATACGACATGCGCGATGTGCTGGGCTTCACTGCCTTGTGACCGGAAACCCCGCCGGACTCCATTCCACGGCTGCTAAAGCGGCTGAAAGCCAGCTGAAAGCTTGGCCATGCCATGACAGTTTTGTGGCGGTCGCCACATGAACGGCCTGGGAGCGGCCGACAGGAGGAATGCGGCGCGGCGCGCCGCCCAGTGGAGGAAGACTAGTGACCCGTTTCATCTCTAAACGCGCCCTGCGTTCAGTGGCGCTGACGCTTGCCATGATTGGCGCTGGCGCATCGACGGCATCGGCAGCCGACAAGATCACCATCATCGTCGGCGGCATGGAAAAGCAGATCTATCTGCCGGCCGTGCTCACCCAGCAGCTCGGCTACTTCAAGGACGAGGGGCTGGACGTGGAGTTGGTGAACTCCCGCGCGGGCGTCGAGGCCGAGAATGAGTTGCTGGCCGGCGCCGTGCAGGGCGTCGTCGGCTTCTACGACCACACCGTCGACCTGCAGTCGAAGGGCAAATACATCCAGTCGATCGTGCAGTTCAGCCAGGCGCCGGGCGAGGTCGAGCTGGTCTCGGCCAAGCACCCGGAAATCAAGTCGCCGGCCGACTTCAAGGGCGCGACGCTCGGCGTCACCGGCCTCGGCTCCTCGACCGATTTCCTGACACAGTATCTCGCGGTTCGCAGCGGCCTGAAGCCGGGCGACTACACGCTGCTTCCCGTCGGCGCCGGCAACACTTTCATCGCCGCCGTCAAGCAGGACCAGATCCAGGCCGGCATGACCACCGAGCCGACCATCGCTAAGCTGCTCCAGACCGGCGAGGCGAAGGTCCTGGTCGACATGCGCACGCCCGAAAAGACCAAGGCGGCGCTCGGCGGCGACTACCCGGCTGCCTCGTTCTACGTCCAGTCGAGCTGGCTCGAAGGTCACAAGGACGAGGCGCAGAAGCTCGCCAACGCCTTCGTCAAGACGATGAAGTTCATCGCCGGCCATTCGGCCGAGGAGATCGCCGACAAGATGCCGAAGGACTATTACGCCGGCAGCAAGGACCTCTATGTTCAGGGCCTGGCAGGCGGCAAGGCGATGTTCACGCCGGATGGTCGCATGCCGGCCGATGGACCGCAGACCGTGCTGAAGGTTCTGTCGACCTTCTCGAAGAGCCTGCAGGGCAAGCAGATCGACCTATCGAAGACCTACACGACCGAGTTCGTCGACGCGGCGAAGTAGGCGCCGGCAGGCGAGGGCGGACGGACCCCGTCCGCCCTCGAAAAGCAAGAGCTTGCGTCGGCCGACTGATCAATTCGGCGGCCGCGTTCCCGGATGCCGGCGAGCAGGCCCGCGGGCCCGGATCGCGCCATCCCGCACCACCACAACAGGAGTGTGCCATGCAATCGCAGACCATGGCGGCGGAGAAACTGTCTCCCGCCGCGCCGCCGGCTGACGCAGCGATAGCCATCGACGATGTGACGCTGCGCTTCGTCACGCCGGACGGCCACATGATGACGGCGATCCGCGATTTCACCATGACGGTGGCGCGCGGCGAGTTCGCCTGCGTCGTCGGCCCGACCGGCTGCGGCAAGTCGACGACGCTCAACCTCGTCACCGGCCTGTTGCGTCCGACCACCGGCAATGTCCGTGTCATGGGCAATCCGGTCACCGACATCAGCCGGGATATCGGCTTCGTCTTCCAGGCCGACGCGCTGTTTCCGTGGCGCAGCGTCCTCGACAACGTCGCCGCCGGTCCGCTCTTCCGCGGCGTGCCGAAGAAAGAAGCCTATGAGAAGGCGCGCGACTGGATCGGCCGGGTCGGCCTTTCGCGGTTCGAGAAGCACTATCCGCACCAGCTTTCGGGCGGCATGCGCAAGCGCGCGGCGCTTGCCCAGACCTTCATCAACCAGCCCAAGATCCTGCTGATGGACGAGCCCTTCAGCGCGCTCGACATGCAGACCCGCACGGCAATGCAGGACGAATTGCTGGACCTCTGGTCGGGGCTGAGATCATCCGTCGTCTTCGTCACGCACGATCTGGAGGAAGCGGTGGCGCTGGCCGACAAGGTCTATGTGCTCACAGCCGGTCCGGGCACGGTGAAGAGCGTCTACCACATCGACCTGCCGCGCCCGCGCGTCATGTCCGACATTCGCTACGACCCGAAATTCATCGAGATTGCCAAGGTGATCTGGAACGATCTGCGTGAGGAAGTGCAGCTCGGCCAAAGCCGTGGCTTGCAAGCGAGCCATTGAAAGGAGACTGCCATGACCGCCATCTCTCCAACCGATCAGGCCGCAGCCCGCGCCACCTCGATCGTCGCCGCGGAAGCGCAGGCGAGGGCACGACTGCGCAAACGCCATGCTCTGGTCATCGGCCTGCGCCTCGCGATCCTCGTCGTCTTCCTAGGCCTTTGGGAACTCTGCGCCGACTACAACATCATCGACCCGTTCTTCTTCTCCAGCCCGTCGGGCATCTGGGAACAGATCTGGTCCTGGATCACCGAGGGCACCTCGCAGGGGCCGCTCTGGCTGCAGATCTATGTGACGCTGGAGGAAACCTTCCTCGGCTTCGCTATCGGCGCCGTCGGCGGCATCGTGGCGGGCATCATCCTTGGTCGCAACAAGCTGCTGGCCGATGTGTTCTCGATCTATATCAAGATCGCGAACTCCGTGCCGCGCGTGGTGCTCGGCTCGGTGTTCATCATCGCGCTCGGGTTGGGCATGGCTTCCAAAGTGGCGCTGGCCGTCGTCATGGTGTTCTTCGTCGTCTTCGCCAACGCCTTCCAGGGCGTGCGCGAGGCTGACAGGGCGATGATTGCCAACGCCCAGATCCTCGGCGCCTCGCCGTTCCAGATCACCACCTCGGTCATCATTCCTTCGGCGATGAGCTGGATCCTCGCCAGCCTGCATGTCTCGTTCGGTTTCGCGCTGGTCGGCGCGGTCGTCGGCGAGTTTCTCGGCGCCAAGCAGGGCATGGGCCTTTTGATCTCCACCGCGCAGGGCGCCTTCAACGCCAATGGCGTCTTCGCCGCCATGATCATCCTGGCGGTGATGGCGCTGGTGGTGGAGTTCATCATCACCCGCTTCGAGAACTATGTGGTGAAGTGGCGCCCGGCGCCGTTCAACGAGCAGGGGACCTGAGCAATCACCGCACATCATCATGTCTGGTGTGCGGCTTCACCTAGTGTATGACAAAGTCACCCGCCTTGTGCTATACTGAGGGGTATCGAGGAGACGAGCCATGCGAAACTCCCAGCCCCTGACGATCACACTGCCGCTCGAGATGGCGCAGATGGTGAAAAATAAAGTTGCCTCAGGCGAATACGCCACCGAGAGCGAAGTCATCCGTGATGGCCTGCGTACGTTGGCTGCCCGTGACGCGGCGATTGAACGCTGGCTGCGCGAGGCAGTCGTGCCGACGATGCAGGATGCGCGCGCCCATCCTGAGAAGCTTTTGACGGCCGAACAGCTGCGCCGCAATCTCTCTGAGCACATCAACGCGATCGCCGCCAAACCGCGCTCCGGTGCATGAAATATCAGGTCAGGTTCCATGCTGCCGCCGAGCGGGACATTGCCGAGTTGCTGAGCGAGCTCGCGCCAAAGGCTGGCGTGGCAACTGCTTTGCGTTTTGTCGGGCGCATTGTCGACTATTGTCTCGACTTTGAAACTTTTCCGGAGCGGGGCACGCGTCATGACGAAATCGCACCGGGTTTGCGCACGGTAGGATGGCGCCGACGCGCAACGATCGCGTTCGAAATCGTGGATGACAAAGTGGTCATCCTCCGGATTCTTTATTCGGGTCGTACGCTCGAATTGCCGGACGAAGAGTCCGAACATTGAGGTAGGCCTTAGGCCAGCGGCAGCCGGACCTCGACCTTGAGCCCGCCCGCGGCTGCGTTGCCCAGCGTGACGCTGCCGCCGGCATTCTCGACCACCTCGCGCACGATCGCCAGACCGAGCCCGCTGCCTTCCTCGGCCGAGCCGGCGAGGCGGTAGAAGCGTTCGAAGACATGCTCCCGTTCCTCGGCCGGAATGCCGGGGCCGGTATCGGCCACCGTCAGCACGCCCTCGCGATCGACCATCGCCAGCCTGACGGTCACCGCGCCGCCAGCCGGCGTGTAGCGCAGCGCGTTGTCGACCAGATTGACGATCATCTCGCGCAGCATCGTGCCGTCGCCGATCACCGCCACCGGTCCGTTCTCCTCGAGGCCGAGGTCGATGTCGCGCTTGATCGCCACCGGCGCCTGCGCTTCCAGCACATGGCGGGCGGCCTCGGTGAGGTCGATGCGGTCGGCGCGTGGCCGCCGGCTGCCGGGCTCGGCGCGCGAAAGCGTGAGCAATTGTTCAGCGAGCCGCGCCAGCCTGCCGGAACTCGCTTGCAACGCGACCAGCGCCTCCTGGCGCCGATCGGACACGGTTTCCCGCAAGGCATAGCTTGCCTGCGTCGACAAGAGCGCCAGCGGCGTGCGCAACTGGTGCGCGGCATTGGCGATGAAGCGTCGCTGCGCCGCCATTTGCGCCCGCACGCGCTCCATATAGGCGTTGAGCGCCTCGATCAGCGGCCGGATCTCGCTCTGCGCGCCCGGGACCTCGACCGGATCGAGATCGCTGCGGCTTCGCGAGCGCACGGCATCGCGCAGCCGGATCAGCGGCGCCAGGCCGCGGCGCAGGCCAAGCAGCACGAACACGCCGGCAATGGCCACCAAGGCAAGCTGCTGGGCGAAGGCGCTGAGCCACAGGCGCTTGACCATGGCGTCATGTCCGGCAAGCGTGACGCCGACCGTGACCTTGATCGGCGAATCGCTGCCGGCGCCGATCACGGCATGGCTGAGCGTTGCCAGGCGCAGCGGGTGATCGCGGTAGGTGGCTTCGACGCTGCCGCGATCCGGCGCCTCGGGCAGGTCCGGATAGCCGCTCAGCAGCCGCCCGCCGGCGGTCTCGACGCGATAATAGACGCTGTCGCGGTCGCCGGTGTCGAACATCTCGATCGCCGCCGGCGGCACGGTAGCGTCGAGCGCGCCGTCGGCCATCGCCACCTGCTCGGCGATGGCGCGTGCCGAGCCGACCAGCATGCGATCGGTGACGAGGTCTGCCGTCGCCAGCGCGTTGCGCTGGCTGGTCCACAGATTGATGGCGGCGAGCCCAGCCAGCGGCAGCACCACCCAGGCCAGCAACTGCAGGCGAAGGCTGCCGAACCGGAGCCTGTCGATTTTCATGGCGCCGGATCGTCGTGGCGCAACAGGTAGCCCAGGCCGCGCAAGGTGGCGATCTGGACGCGCGATCCCTCAAGCTTCTTGCGCAGCCTGTGCACATAGATCTCGATGGCGCTGGGGTCGGCGTCGGTGTCGAAGTCGTAGATCGCGGTCGAGAGCGCCGCCTTGCTCACCGTGCGACCGGCCTTGACGACGAGCTGTTCCAGCACCGCGTGCTCACGCGGCGTCAGCGACAGCGTCGCGCCGGCAAGCGAGAACAGCCTGGTGTTGGTATCAAAGGTGAGATCGCCGCAGGAAACGATCGGCGCGGTGCGGTCGTTGGCGCGGCGCAGCTGCACGCGGATGCGCGCTTCCAGCTCCTCGATCTGAAATGGTTTCGCCAGATAGTCGTCGGCGCCTTCGTTGAGGCCCTTGACCCGGCCGTCAAGGCTGGCATTGGCGGTAAGCACGATAACCGGCACCGGGTTGCCACGCGCCCGCAGCCTTTTCAGCACCTCCATGCCGCCCATGCGGGGCAGGGCAAGGTCGAGGATGATCAAAGCGTGATCCCCGGCGGCTAAAGCATGCTCGACATCCTCGCCCTCATGCACCACGTCGACGACATAGCTCGCCTGGCGCAGCGTCTTGCTCAGCCAATCGGCCAGTTCGCGATTGTCCTCGACAAGCAGCAGCCGCATCGTTCGTCGCTGTTCCTCCCAACGGCGTCGACCTTCGCCAAAGGGCGGCAGGCGGCGTCCAAATTGGTTCCCGAGGCAACCGATAGTATCGATCCGCGCGCAAGGCAAACGTGGTTTCTCGGCGACCGCCACCCCGGTCATGGTGCCTGCCGAGCCACCTGTTCGGTTGCGCAAGCGATAAAACCGAACCGTTCGGTTCAATTAATGTTGACGGTTCGTATTGCCAGGGTCAACACCGGACCTGTTATCCAGGTGCCGCACCGCGCGATGACCCCCGTAACCGTTTGATAACAAACGATAAGAATGTGGCCGCTGCGTAGTTCACCTAATTTCAAGATCGAACCGAACGGTTCAGTTCGCAATTTTTTGTGATTGGAAATGGCAACAGGGCCGACCCATTTCGGGGTGGTCCGAGCGACGCGAATTTCCATTACGGCACGCCACTAGACGGACACGACTTTTGAAATCTGGAGTATCTGAAATGAACAAGATTGCTTTTGCCGCCGCTGCTTTCCTCATTGCCACGGGCAGCGCTTTCGCTGGCAGCGACCACTACGGTTCCGACAATGTCAACCAGCCGGCCGTAACGGCCCCCGCGGGCAACGTCGACAACACCGTCACCGGTTCGATCCGCAAGCTCGACAAGTTCGAGCAGCGCGAGTTCCACATCACACCTGATCAGAACCAGCCGCAGTCGGGCCAAGGCATCTGGGGCCGCTAACCGGCGCGCCTCCTAACCCGCTTCAACCAATAACCTTCAAATCTGGAGTAATGACCAAGATCGCTCTTACCGCCGTCGCCCTGCTTGTCGCCACGGGCGCCGCTTTCGCCAGCTCGGACAATTACGGAGCGGCCAATGCCAAACAGCCGGCTGTCACCATCGACCGGACTGTGACGACCTCGATCGCGAAGTCGGACGCGGATGTCCGAAGGCCGGTGGTGCAGGGCACCGATCACAACCTGTTCGGCAACCACTGATCCGACCCGGAAAAAAGCAGGCGGCGGGCTTGTCCCGCCGCTCTGTTTTTCTGCAGCCGGCTAACGCCGTTTGAATCGCATCACAAGTATTTGTCATCACAAGCATTTGTAATCGTTTGTCTTTTTCTGAGCGAAGTCCGATCCGACACTGCCATGGCAGCTGAAAAGCGAACGCGCCGGGAATAAACCCAGGCCGCCGCGGGTCTTTTCGGCAGCGGGGCCATCCTCCCAAGGCCATCGCCCGACGAAACCAAACGGACAAGGAAAACCGAAATGACCAGGATCGCTCTCACCACTGTCTCAATGCTTCTCGCGATGGGCTCCGCCTTCGCCGGCAGCGACCACTACGGCGCCGATGGCGTCAACCAGGCAGCCACCGTTGGCTCCGACACCAGCCTCACGGCTTCGATCCCGAAGCACAACACAGTCAAGCCGGCCCCGAAGGTCGATACCGAGATGAAGACTGGCGCGACCGGCGCTGCGGATTGGCCGGGTCCGCCATCGGACAACTGGGGCAATTGAGCTCGTCTTTGAAAATATTGAAGGCGGCGGGCTTGCCCGCCGCCTTGCTTATGGGCCGCCAGGCTTCGGGCTACGTCAAATCCTTCGGCCGAACAAAATGCGTCAGTCGGGCGCCACGGAAGTCGAGATCGGCCCAATCCTTGTCCAGCGTGAACCGGACAAGAGCTGCCGTCGGAAACTTCGCTTCGATCTTCTTGAAAACGCTCTCATCCGTTCCGGGGCCGGCCAGCCGCAACACAAAGTGCTGCAGGCCGGGATTGTGGCCGATCACTATCAGGCTCGCTGCCTTGGCCTGCCGCACGCGCGCCAGGATCGCACCGGCAGCCGCCTCGTAGAGTTCGTCGGCGAATTGCGCCGGCACGTTCTTCGGCAGTTCGGCCGCAACCAGCCGCCAGGTATCGCGCGTGCGCAGCGCCGGCGACACCAGCGCCAGATCCGGCAGCCAACCGCGCTGGGCAAGCTCCCGCCCCATCAGCGGCGCCGTCTTTAAGCCGCGCGCGGCTAGCGGCCGGTCGAAATCCTCAAGCTTGGGATCGTCCCGACTCGACTTGGCGTGGCGGAGGATAAGAAGTTGTCTCAGGGGCATTGCAGCCTCTACGGCGTGATCCGCGCCAGCTGCTCGAGGTCGGTCTCTTCGCGCAGCGGGTCGGGCGCCATCACCACCGAGGTGGCGTTGTCGGCGTCGTCGGCGAAATGGGCAAGCACGGTGTGGCCCTTTTCCATGCGCGCCTTGCCTTCGGCGACCAGACCCAGCGCCAGCGGATAGAGCCGGTGCTCCACCTTCAGCACGCGCGCGGCAAGCGTGTCCTCATTGTCGCCGACCATCACCGGCACGGCGGCCTGCGCGATGATCGGGCCGTCATCCATCTCGGGCGTGACGAAATGCACCGAGCAGCCATGGATGCGAACACCGGCGCGGATAGCCCGCGCATGCGTGTCCAGACCCTTGAAGGCCGGCAGCAGGGCAGGGTGGATGTTGACCATGCGCCCCTGCCATTTCTCGACCAGGCCGCGGCCGAGGATCCGCATATAGCCGGCAAGGGCTACGATGTCGGCGCCGAAGCCGACAAGCGCGGCGTCGAGCGCGGCGTCATAGGCATCCTTGCTCGCATGGTCGGCGCGCTGGATGACCTTGGTGGCGATGCCGCGCGACTGGGCGATGCCGAGGCCGGCCGCGTTGGCGCGGTCGGAAATGACGCCGACGATTTCTGCCGGATAGGTTGGATCGGCGGCGGCCGCGATCAGCGCCGTCATGTTGGAGCCCCGTCCCGAGATCAGGACGACCGTTCGTTTCCTGCTCATAGGCCGATCGAGCCCCGATAGATGACGCCGGCGTCGCGGCGCGGGACGATGCGGCCAATCGGCGTCACCGTCTCGCCGGCTTCCTGCAGCACCGCCGCGACCTGCGCCGCCTGGCCGGAGGCGACGGCGAGGATCATGCCGATGCCGCAGTTGAAGGTGCGCATCATCTCTTCCGGCGCGACGCCGCCGGTCTTGGCCAGCCACGAGAACACCGGCGGCACGTCGATCGCTTCGAGGTCGAGCTCGGCGGAAAAATCCTTGGGCAAAACGCGCGGAATGTTTTCCGGGAAACCGCCGCCGGTGATATGGGCCAGCGCCTTGATGCCATGCGTGTTGCGGATCGCTTTCAGGATCGACTTCACATAGATGCGCGTTGGCTCGAGCAGCGCCTCGGCGAGGCTGAGCTCCTCGTTGAATGGCGCCGCATCGCTCCAGCTAAGGCCGCTCGCGGCGACGATCCGGCGCACCAGCGAAAAGCCGTTGGAGTGCAGGCCGGACGAGGCAAGGCCGAGCAGCACGTCGCCTTCGACGATGTCGTCGGTCGGCAGCAGCTGGCCGCGCTCGGCGGCGCCCACGGCGAAGCCCGCAAGGTCGTAATCCTTGTCGTGATACATGCCCGGCATCTCGGCGGTCTCGCCGCCGATCAGCGCGCAGCCGGCCTGCCGGCAACCTTGCGCGATGCCGCCGACGATTGAAGCGCCCTGGTCCGGGTCGAGCTTGCCGGTGGCGAAATAGTCGAGGAAGAACAAAGGCTCGGCGCCCTGCACGACGATGTCGTTGACGCACATGGCGACGAGATCGATGCCGATCGTGTCGTGCTTGCCGGCATCGATGGCGATCTTGAGCTTGGTGCCCACACCGTCATTGGCCGCGACCAGCACCGGATCGGTGAAGCCGGCGGCCTTCAGGTCGAACAGTCCGCCGAAGCCGCCGATCTCGCCATCGGCGCCCGGCCGGCGCGTGGCGCGCACCAGCGGCTTGATCTTCTCGACCATCAGATTGCCGGCATCGATGTCGACGCCAGCCTCGGCGTAGGTGAGCCCGTTTTTGCGCTCGGCCTTGTCGCCCTTGCTCATCGTCGGCTCGTCCTCGTTTCCATTGCCGGCTCTTCGCATGAATGGTTTCGGGGAGCAAGGATGGCCGTCGTTTCCGCCGACAAAAGCGTGGAAAGTGAGCACCGACATAGGCGATTGGCGAAGGCCGAGATGGCCAATCTCCCCCTTTGCGGGGGAGATGTCCGGCAGGACACGGGGTGTGAAGGAATACCAGCGTCGATAATGGTTCTGACGACACGGCGAAAGAAGAACTCCGATATGCCGAGGGACAGCACCCCTCTGCCTTGCCAGGCATCTCCCCTGCAAGAGGGGAGATCGGCAGCTTCAGCGCCGCTCCTCTCTTGCCCAATTTACTTATCTCCATCATCTATTCTCCAATAAAAATCGCGACGGGACATCATGTGACCCTTCCCAACATGATCACGATCATGCGGCTGCTGCTCGTGCCCGCGGTGGTGCTCGCCATGCTGCAGGCGCATTGGGACTGGGCCTTTGCCGGATTCCTCGTTGCCGGCATCTCCGACGGCGTCGATGGCTTTATCGCGCGTCGCTGGAACCAGTCGTCCAGCCTCGGCGCCTATCTCGATCCGATCGCGGACAAGCTTCTGCTGGTCTCGGTCTTCGTCGTCATGGGTTTTGCCGGCGAACTGCCGCTTTGGCTGGTGGTGACCGTGGTCTCGCGCGACGGGCTCATTGTCTGCGCCGTGCTCTTGTCCAGCGTGATGAGCCATCCGGTCGAGGTCAAGCCGCTCTTCGTGTCGAAGGCCAACACCGCCGCGCAGATCGTGCTGGCGGCGCTTGTGCTGGGCGAACTTGCCTTTGCCGTGCACCTGGACCCGTTGCGGACCGCGCTCATATTGCTGACCGGGGTCTTGACCGTGGCTTCGGCCGCAGCCTATCTCGTGGCCTGGCTAAGGCATATGAGCGGCTATGGCGAAGGCTCCCGAACGAGCAACTCCCAAACCGGCGACATCAAGTCGGGCATCGGCAAATCGGGCGGCTCCAACACGGGCGCCTGACGGCGAAGCCGCGGTGATTGAGGCCGACGACAGCTCGGGCGGGCTTCGCCGCCAGGTCTTCTTCTGGCTGGCGACGGCGGTCCTGCTGGCGCTGTTCCTTTACATTTTCTCGGGCATCCTCCTGCCTTTCGTCGCCGGCATGGTGCTCGCCTATTTCCTCGACCCGGTCGCCGACTGGCTGCAGCGGCTCGGCCTCTCGCGCTTGATGGCGACCGTGGTGATCCTGATTGCCTTCATCGTCGTGGTGGTGCTGGCCCTGGTCATCCTGGTGCCGGTGCTGGCCACCCAGATGGCCGATTTCGCCCGCAAGCTGCCGGAATATCTCACCCGCCTGCAATCGCTGATCACCAGTTTCGACCCGAAATGGCTGGAGCAGCGTTTCGGCGTCAACGCCGCCGGCCTGCGCGACGGGCTGAATTCGCTGCTCACCTCCGGCTTCAGCCTGCTCACCGCCGTCTTCACCTCGATCTGGAGCTCCGGCGTGGCGCTGGTCTCGGTGGTGAGCCTGTTCGTCGTCACCCCAGTCGTCGCCTTCTATATGCTGCTCGACTGGGACCGCATGGTGGCTGAGGTCGACGGCTGGGTGCCGCGCGATCATGTCGAGACGGTGCGCGCGCTTGCCCGCGACATCAACACCGCCACTGCCGGCTTCGTGCGCGGGCAGGGCACGCTTTGCCTGGTGCTCGGCGCCATGTATGCCACGGGCCTGACGCTGACCGGCCTGAACTTCGCCATCCTCATCGGCTTCTTCGCCGGGCTGATCTCCTTCATCCCCTATGTCGGCTCTTTGACCGGGCTGGTGCTCGCCGTCGGCGTCGCCTTCGTCCAGTTCTGGCCGGACTGGACCATGGTGGTCGCCGTGGCCTGCGTGTTCTTCGTCGGCCAGTTCATCGAGGGCAACATCCTGCAGCCGCGGCTGGTCGGAAAGAGCGTCGGCCTGCATCCGGTATGGCTGATGTTCGCGCTGTTTGCCTTCGGCGCGCTGTTCGGCTTCGTCGGCCTTTTGATTGCCGTGCCGGCCTCGGCGGCGATTGCCGTGCTGGTGCGCTTCGCCATCAGCCGCTATCTCGAATCGCCGCTTTACAGGGGCAACGGCACACAGCCCGCGCCGCAATTGCCGGCCGACCGCGGCGGCGGTCATCGCTCGACGCGGGGCTGAAATGACTGCTCAGCCAGCCGACCCGCCGCGCCAGCTGCCGCTCGATCTCGGCCACGGCACCGGCTATTCGCGCGACGAGCTCGTCGTCTCGGGCACCAATGCGCAAGCGGCATCGCTGATCGACCGCTGGCCGGACTGGCCGTCGCCGGTGGTCGTGCTGGCCGGGCCGCCCGGCTCGGGCAAGACGCACCTCGCCCGGATCTGGCGGGATCGGACGCATGCCGTCGCCATCGATCCCGGCCGGATCGGCGAGCACATTGCCGGGCTCGGCAGCAGGCCGGCGTTCATCGATGACATCGACAAGACGGCGGTCGACGAGCAGGGCCTGTTCCACCTGATCAACGCCGTGCGCGGCGCGGGCTCGACGCTGCTTTTGACGGCGCGGCGTTTCCCCTCCGCCTGGCGCGTCGCGCTGCCCGATCTCATCTCGCGGCTGAAGGCGGCGTCGACGGTCGAGATCCACGAGCCCGACGACCTTTTGCTTGCGGGCGTCATCACCAAGCTCTTCGCCGACCGCCAGGTCGAGGTCGAACCGCATGTGGTGCAATATCTGGTGCGCCGCATCGAGCGCTCGCTCGCGACCGCCATGCGCATCGTCGAGCGCCTCGACCGCGCCGCACTCGAACGCAAGACGCCGATCACCCGCGCCTTGGCCGCCGAGACCGTGAGCGCCATGGACGAAGGGCAGGGCGAGTTCGATATTTAGCCACCGATAGCGCCCGGCGGTTACGCCCATAGCCCGGCCAGATGCTGGGCCAGAAGATACACGCCTGTGCGCCGCGATGTAACAGGCGGCGACAAGGACGAAAAACATCAGGCTGGCGGACCGCGACCGCGCGACGCCACCCGGTCTCTTGCTCGGCCGGTTGTTCCAAACCCAGAGCGCAGCGCACAGAATTGCCCAGACCACCATGACCGGAACGGCAAAGCCGTAATAGGCTAAATAGGCCGGGCCGATCAGCGACAGCACCGCCTCAACAACAGGCATGGGAAATCCCCTTTTGTTCAAAGCTTAGACCGGCGACAAAGTTGGAAGCGAGGGATTATTCAAGCCACAGCCGGTGTGTTCCGTGATCAACCCGTGGGAGCCAGCGGCCTAGCCGTCCCATTTCGGAACAGCCTTTCCGGCATCGCTCTTGCAAGGCAGACAATGCCGGTTGATCCCGGTCCCGGTCGCGTTCCTGATCGGGTTGTAGGCTCGCCGGGCTCGAGGTGTTGGGGTTCTCGCCCGGCGGGTTTACCGTTCCTCCGAACTGCGGCCTTGAGCTAGACTATCAAATGGTCTATTTAATGGACCAAATCATGGTCCATATAGGGTTGTCATGCAGATATCCGTGACAGACGCCAAGGGGCAACTGACCGAACTGGTGAGGCGCGCCGAGGCTGGAGATGAGATTATCCTGACCCGCCACGGTCACGCGGCCGTGCGTCTCGTCCCGGTACGGTCCGCGCCGGACCGGAAGCACCGCCGGAGCCTGCTGCAGGCCGTCCGGGCCTCCGGCGCTGCGAAAGCCAGTGCCGGCCCGCCTGCGGCGCGCAGCCAGGATTTCCTCTATGGCGATGACGGCCTGCCGGAATGATCGCGGTCGATACCTCGGCCTTGATCGCCATCGTCCTCGACGAGCCTGCGGCGGACGCCTGTATCGCTACGCTTGAAACGGAAGACGAACTTCTGATATCGGCCGGAACCGTAGCCGAGCTCCTGATTGTTGCCGCACGACGCGGCGTGGCCGAGGAAGTGCAATCCCTGCTCGACGGGCTCGGCTTCGAGATTGCGCCAGTCACGGAAGGCGCGGCTCGGCGTGTTGCCGAGGCTTACGCACGATGGGGCAAAGGCATCCACCCCGCGGCGCTCAACTTCGGCGACTGCTTCGCTTATGAGGTGGCGAAGGACCGCGCTTGCCGGCTGCTCTATGTCGGCGAGGATTTCTCCAAGACGGATGTCGAAGGCGCGATTTGAGCGATCCGGAAATGGGCTAGGTCGGCTTTCCCTTGAGCCTGTCCCGTAGCCGGCGCAGTTGCCGCCGCCACCATGGCTTCGGCTTGCGCGGGACTAGGACCATCTTGCCGTCGATGACGGCGTCGTCCACCCAGTCATGCACCCGCATGCGCCAGCTGGTTGAGACGCGGGCAAGCAGGGAGAGCGGATCGCCGCCGCTGATCCGCACCAGTTCCGGATCCTTCAGCAAAAGGCAGAAATCGAAATCCTGGGCGATGAGCGCGCGCAGGAACACGATCTGGCGCCGCATGCGGTGGAAGTCGCTTCCCTGTCCGTTGACCATGCTGCGGGCGCCGATCCACTGATGAAGACGGGCGCCCCTTAGCGTTTCGGCGGGCGGGCGGAAGGAAACCTGTTGGCGCCCGTCTTCGATGCGGCTTGTCGGTGTCAGTGGATACCAGAAATCGAGTGGCGCGGGGATCGGCACCCTGACGCTGGCTTCGGCAAGCGCGGCTTCGCTTGCGCCACGCCTGAGGCAGATCGCACTCTGCGCCGCAAATCCCAGTTCAGCAAGCGCATCGAGCAGCAAGCTTCCGCCACCGATGGTGAAAGCCGCGTTGATGCGGTCGCTTATGAGGGGAGACCACAAGTCGCGCGGCACCCATGTCAGCCGCCGCCTGGCGCCATCCACGACGACGATGATGTCTGTGTTGGCGTCCCAATTGTCCCTGTCGAGGATCGCCACGACCACGGCTGCCAAATGAGAGCCCCCTCTGGCCAGATGCCGGGGCGGGACCGGCTTGGTTCTTTCCGGGAAGGAAATGATGGTCGGAGTGGCGTGATTCGAACACGCGACCCCCTGATCCCAAATCAGGTGCGCTACCAGGCTGCGCTACACTCCGACGTCTCGCGGCGTATAGGGGGCGCACGCCCGGAAGGCAACACAAAAACGGAGGTCAAAAAGCGACCGTTCGGCTCAGCGTTGCTGGCCGGCGATCTTCTTGGCGATCGCAGCGCCCTGGATCCTTGCATTGGCAAAGCAGCCGCGAATGCTCGGCCGCATGCCGGTGAACCAGAGTCCGGGCAGCTTCGGGTCGTTCGAGGCGCCGTTGAACAACGGCACGCCCTTGGCGTCGAGCACGCCGAGCCGGCCCAGCATCGTCTCCAGCCCCGTGCGGTAGCCGGTGGCGGCAATGACGATGTCGGGCGCGATCGTCTGGCCATTGTCCAGCACGACGCCGTCGCGCCTGAATTCGCGCAATTGCGGCACCACGATGATGCGTCCGGCCTTGATGGCATCGACCGCGCCGTCGTCGGCGGCGATCGCCGTATAGTCGGAGCCGAGCCGGCTTGCGCCGCCCGCCGGGGCGGGGGGCAGGCCGTGTTTGGTAAGGTCGCCGAACACCAGGCGCTGCGTTGCCGCCATCACCGCGTCCGCGAGCCTTGTCGGTAGGCTCGCCATGAGCGGCGATATGCGGTGCACGGCGATCTTGCCGATACGCTTGGGCAGCAGCGAAGGTCCGTTGCGCGCCGAAAGCCACATCTGGCCCGTCTCGACGCGGGAAAGATGGTTGAGCGCGTCGAAGCCGGAATTGCCGGCGCCGATCACCAGCACCGTCTTGCCGGCATAATCGCTCGCCCTGCCGAAATCGGCCGAGTGGATGATCGATCCCGAAAAATCCTCCATGCCTTTCCAGGCCGGGATGAAGGGTTGCCGGTCGCGCCCGGTGGCGATCACCACATAGCGCGCCGCCTTCAAGCCCGCGCTTGTCCGCAGCAGCCAGCGGTCGCCACGAAATTCGATCTCATCGACCTTGACGCCTAAGGCGATCGGCAGCCGGTGCCTCTCGGCGAAATCGTTGAGATGGCCGATGACGGCGCTGCGGTGCGGGAAGGCCGGCGTTCCTGCCGGAAAGGATACGCCCGGCAGCGAGGAAAGGTCGCGATGCGTGTTGAGGTGCAGGTTGTCGTGGCGGCGATGCCAGGGCTCGGCCAGCCGTTGCTCGCGTTCCAGGACCTGCACCGTCACACCGGCCTTGGCCAGCGCATAAGCGGCGGCAAGCCCGGCGGCGCCCGCGCCGATGACTATCGCGCCTTCCAGTATCGCTGGTTCGCCGACCCCCGACGGCAAGACTTTCGCTTCCGCGTCCATTGGTGTCTTTATCGTCGCCATCATGCCTTCAACTGGCACGGCCATGTATCTGACATATGCCGCTCACGTGCCAAAAGGAATAGGCGGATGTTGCGAGACGTCCGGCATTGTGTCGCGGATTTTTACAAGCGCCGGCTAATGAGCCGGGTCGGCGTGGCGATGCACCAGCTTGAACGCGCCATCCTCCAGCCGGAACACTTCCGTCACCCGCAGGGTCATCTCGGTCGCCTCGCCGTTCTTGCCGATGCGCGCCTTGGCGTGCTGCAAGCCGCTCCAGAAGGCCAGATCGCCGCTTGCCGAAGCCTGCAGCACCTCAAGGTCGGTGTTGCCGCCCTTGTGGAAGCTTGCAGCGTCTCGTTCGTAGCGGCCGGCGACCGCTTCGGCGCCTTCGAGATGGTCGCCGCGCGGCGAGAAAAACGTCGCCGGTCCGGCGTGGGTGACGATCGCCTTCAGCGAGGTGGCATCGCCATTGACATAGTCCTCGGCGATCTTCTCACGCTGCTTCATGAAGGCATCGAAGGACGAGCCGCCGGGGTGCACCCTTCTGATCCAGCTTTCCAGGCCGGCCATGAAATTCTCGAGGAAGGCGGCGGTGTCGGCATTGGTGACGGCGCCCTTATCGTCAAGCAGCTCCGCGACATTGCCGATATAGGCCTCCGGCTGCTGCATCACGGGCATGTCGAGGAAGACGAAGGTCTGCCGAAGCGCCTGATTGGAGCCGAAGGCGCCGATCTTGCTCGGGCTGACGCTGACGACCCCGGCGGGCAGGTCCTTGAACACGCTCTTGCCCGGCGGACGCGAGCCGACATCGAGCGCGTTTTTCAGGCAGCCCGGGATCGAGCGGTTATATTCCGGGGTGACGAACAGAACCGCGTCGCATTCGCGTATCGCCGCACGAAAAGCCGACCACGCCGCAGGCGGGCTGTCGCCATCCAGATCTTCGTTGTAAAGCGGCAGGTCGCCGATCTCGATGAAGCGGCAGCGCACCGAATCCGGCGCGCGGGCGGCGAGCGCCTTGGCGATCTTGCGGCTGAAGGACTGGGCGCGCAGGCTGCCGACAAGGACAGCAAGCTGCAGGACGGCGTGTTCGGTTGCATTGGTCATGGCGAAACGTCCGGTTCTGATTTGCCTCACAGGGTAGGACCGGCTCGGGCCGGCCGCCCGACCTTTCGATAATGTCGCCAGCCCAGTGAGGTTCCCTACGTCATGGCGGGCCCCTGGCCGCTTGCGGCCTTGCCGCCGCGGCCATTGCACAGTAATGACGGATTGGCGCGAGATTTCAGGCATCCTGCAGGGTCTCGGATATTGCGCCGAACAAAGGTGCCCGGTCTTCGGGCGGCAAAGAGGTGGTCATGTCCGCGCGTATTTTCAGTCCAGCCAAAACCGCGATGCAGTCCGGCAAGGCCAAGACAGGACATTGGGTGCTGGAATTCGACCCCGCCCAGCGCAAGAAGATCGATCCGCTGATGGGCTACACCACCTCGGGCGACATGTTGAGCCAGGTGAAGCTCACCTTCGAGACGAAGGAAGAGGCTGTGGCTTATGCCGAGAAGCAAAAGATCGCCTATCGCGTGGAAGAGCCGAAGGAAGCCAAGCGCCGGCAGATTTCCTATTCGGACAATTTCCGCTATGACCGCAGGACGCCCTGGACGCACTGACTCCCGGTCTTGCGTCGCCTGGCGTAACCCGCCTCAGCCGGCCCGGCCGGCCGACGGTCCCGTAGCTCAGCTGGATAGAGCACCGGCCTTCTAAGCCGATGGTCGCAGGTTCGAATCCTGCCGGGATCGCCAGTTTGTTCAGTGGCTTATGAGATCCGGCCGGCTCCGAATCCGATCAGAAGTCGCTCACGGCCTGCCCGGCGGGGCCGCCGAGATAAGTGTTCCACACATAGTCCCGAAGCATTTCCCGGTGCTCCATCGTTCGATGGTGGTACCCTGGCCTTTCCGGGTATGACACGCCGGCGAGGTGAAAGAAGGCGCCGTCGATAAACTCATGCCGCCCGACCGCGCCCGCCATCGTCATCGGCCGCTGTTCCAGCGTTGCGACGGCGACATCCGCCTCGGCGAGTTTCGAATAGAGAACCGCCCAGTTTGCGCCGCCGGTGTCGAGGCCGAGGTTCAAGCGCGGCTCGAAGTTCAGCTTGCGATGGGCCACGGCGGAGAACCGATAAAAGCAGTAGCCTGCCCATAAATTCCAGTGCTGATCGCCCGGCTTGGCCTTGTAAACGTGATTTTCGGTGCCGTACGCCCTGCGGCCATATACGGCTTTGCCGTCCAGCTTGGACGGGATGTCGAACGGCGTTACCGGGAAGCAGTCATGATCGATGAAGCCGAAGAGCTCCGGCTTGAGGTGGCGCACGATGTTGTGGAAGGCCCATGTGATTGCAGTTCCGTGCGATCTCGACAGGTGCTTTTCGACCCGCATCGGCAGGGCAAGATAGGGCACGCCGCGCATCTTGCAGATGTTGGCAATGACCTCCCTTGCCGCAATCTTCGTCGAATTGTCGACGACGACCAAGGTCATTCCTGGCGGTTGCATTTCCCACGCCTTCGTTAACGCGTCGATCACCCACGGCACATTGAAGGCGACAGTGACGCACACGCGCGACACCCCGGCCTCCTGCAATTCCTTCGCAAGAAGGCGCCCGGATGCGCGCCCCCGATGCTCGAAGACCTTGTAGACCACCTGGTTCCTGAGCACCCTTAACCGGATGACCGTCCGGCTTCGGCTCAGTCTGTCAACGAGCGGTTTGAATGCCAAGGCTGTCTCGCAATAGCTGTGCCCCGATGTTTTCTTTGCCCGGCATCGCTGGAAAATCAAGCAAGCTTGGAGCGGTACGCTGGCTTAGCCACCAGCAGACGTTTGGGGCTTTGCTTCAGCCCCAATCCAGATCGATATTAGCGATATTCTCGCGGGAAATGCGTTCGCGAAGTGCTCGGATCCTGACGTCCAGATCGGGCGAGAACCTCTCGTGGGTCTCGACTAAGATGCGGCCTATGGAACGATAGATTCCTTCGTCCAGCATGGCCTCGATGCATTCTACCTCGGCACCCTCGATATCCATTTTCACAATCGCAATGGGGTCGCGAATTCCTTTCAGGAATTCCACCAAATCGACGACTTCGACTTCAAAAGCGCTTCCCTTCGCATGTGCGGGCACCTCGAATAGGGATGACCACTCTGTCATTCGGATGTTCTGAGTGTTCGGTCTCTGATGGAGAGTGGCCTTTCGCGCTGACCCGCCAACCGCTTTGGGAATGATCGTCACCCGTTTGTCGTTGCCGAACCGGCGCGTCAGCATTTTGAGCGCGGTTGGGTCGGGCTCGAAAGCTATTACCTTCATGCCATAGCTGAGGGCGTGCCGCGTGACGTCGCCGACATTGGCGCCAAGATCGATAAACAAGCCGTTTGGGGAGGTGGCTTTCATCAATTGATGAAAGTTGAATTCGGCTTGTCGCTTCGGGCGCGGCGGACGATGCCACCTGCGGTACAGATGCCAGCGCAGTATGAATTCGAGATAACTTTCCTGTAACACAGTCCACCCGCCTTTTGACCGAAGCGGGTATAATCTTGGCTGGATCGAGTATCAACCATGCCTTCACGACGCGACGGGAAGGTACAGTCGTTCGATTCGTTACCTGGTGCAAAGGAGCGACCCGTCACTGACCTCGCGCTTGCTACTTCGGCTTATGTACGGCTATGTCGCTGATGGGCTAGGGGAGGTTTGCGATGTCGACATTTTCCAAATGGCTGAGGGAAGTCCGTTCCAAACTGCCGGAGCATGTGACCGTTGGCCGTCACACTTACGGTGTGAAACGGCAGAAGATCATGTTTTCCTCGCAGGACGCTCCGCTGACAATCGGAGCCTTCTGCTCTGTTGCCGGGCGGGTGCTTTTCATGTGCTCCGGCCAGCACCCGACCGAGAGCGCAACCTCGTTTCCAATCTACAGCCGATTGCTGAAGCAGCCCGAGCCGATCCCCAATGGCGGCAAGCCGTCCGGCATCACCATCGGCAACGACGTCTGGATCGGCAATGGCGCGATGATCCTGCCGGGGGTGGAGATCGGCGATGGTGCAGTCGTCGGCGCCGGGGCCGTCGTCACCAAAAATGTGCCCCCCTATGCGATCGTCGGCGGGTCTCCTGCTCGGCTGATAAGATACCGCTTTCCCGAAGAGATCATCTCGAAGCTGCAGGCGATCCAATGGTGGCATTGGGACGATGACAAGGTCAAACGTGAGGCGGCCATGCTCACTGGCTCCATCGAAGCTTTCGTCGCGAAGCATTTTGTGGCAGGCACCGCCCTCAATCGGTCGGGGTAGACGGCAGCGATGACGAACTCCTGTTTTTTTATAGCGGCTGACGCCACTTATTTTCCTTATGCCTGCCTGGCGGCGCGCCGAATTTTGGATGTTTCAAAAAAACCGACGGACGGTTTCATTCTTCATCTTGGCGCCAGCGACGCCGACAAGAGCGTCGCCGATCGTCTGTTGAAGGATCGCATTCGGCTGGTTGACGTAACGGATTTCATGGCTGCATCCGGCTACCGCTTTCGCCCAGGCAGCGTTGCGACGTTCATCCGGCTCTTTGTCGACGAGTTTGCGGAGTTTGCACCTTACGACCGCATAGCGCATATCGATTGCGACGTGCTTTTCAACCGGGACATTGCCGACCTTGTGGGGCAGCCTATTCAGGCCGCGTTGCTCGCAGCGCATGACGATTACATGTACTTCCGGCCAGCCTACCGGCAAAAAATGTCCATGCAGCCGGGCGCGCCCTACTTCAATGCCGGCATCATCGTCTTCAATATGCCGCCTGTGCGCGAACAGGGACTCATGCAGAAGGCTCGGAAACTCGCCGTCGAAGGCCAGATGAACGATCAAAATGCCCTGAACGTGGTCTTCGAGGGCAAGTGGCAGACGATGCACCCCAACTGGAATTTGCAATCGCTTGGAACGAGAGAGTTTCGTTTCTCGCAAGCCTGGGCCAGGCATTTCGCGGGCGGTAAGCCGTGGGGCAATCAGGTCGGCGTCGAACTCGAAGCTCTCAGGATATGGCGCGACCTGGCAAAGGACACGCCTTGGGGCAAGCCGTTCGAGCAGCGCATACCCTTCGAGCGCGGTGTGATGAAGCGCTTCTTCCGGCGCTTCGATGCTGTTGCCGGTCTTTTCGGCAAGGACGTGCAGCGCCGCCGGGCCAGATATGACGGCACGAAGATGCATCGGCTCTACGCCCGGCAGGCGGATGAAGGAGCAATGGCGGTCCAGTTTCCGGAAGTGCTTGGCGATTTTGCCTGATCAGCCGTCGCTTCGCCCTCATTGAAACAAAGCCCGCCGCGGCAATGGGAAACCGCGACGGGCTTGGCGACGCCCCTGGTGGGACGCCATTGGAAAATCGAGGGCTACGCCAGCAGGCCGGCAACCTTGGCCGCCTTGCGCAGTGTCTTGCGGGCTTCCACCGGGCTGCGCAGGCCGTCGAGCGCATCGCGGCAGACACGGCTTGCCGAGCGCCAGGCGCCGCCGCGCGCCGGCCCCGGCCAGCGCTGGTCGAGGCATTCCATCGCCTCGAAACAGCTTGATACCTTGCGCTGGCCGTTTGGCTGGAAATCGATCACGACTGGTTCGGAAAACCAGACATCGTTCATCACTTCCTCCGTTCTTGTGATTGTCTTTAGAGCAAGCAATCGGCGCCGGATGGGCACCCGATGCAGGTTCGCGAGGCGATGCGGAACCCGCGCGTTAACCAACCATCACGCATTAGGTTCCGAAGAATCTTAAGGTGGCGACAGGCCGCGTTCGGACCGGCTCATGGGCACCGGTTGGCGCGCGATCCGGGCCGCTAAATGGCGCGACCAAGGGCCTTTAAAACGCTCTATTCCACCAGCACATGCGCCTCGCGCGCGGCGACGATAAAGGCCTCCCTGGCGTTGTCCGCCGCGATGTCGCCGCGGATCGCCCGGCGGCAGGCGCGCAACGCCGCGCCATGCAGCGCGCTGCCGGCATCGCGCCATTGGCCGGTCAGCAGTTCGACGGCTTGCTCCGCGTTGGATATATGCCGGATAGAGCCGGAAACGCCGACGGCGACTTCGACCGGCCTGGAAAACCATCCCTGGATCATCGCGAAAGCTCTCCCGAAATATGTCGGAACACGAAATTTTGCCGCGTGGTTCCGATCCGGAACGTCAACTTACCGTGAAGCCGTCTCACGAAGGCGGCGCACGCCGTTCATCTGCCAAGCGGCCGCCGCGAAAGCTCCATCAATTCCGCCTCGTCGGTGATGCCCGCCATGTAATTGGCGATGATGCGCGAAGCGCGCGCTTCCTTCTGTTCGGCGGTCTCGCCCTCGACATTGCCGTTCGCGTAGACACGGCCAAGCATGGCCGTCTCGTCAGGGGTGAATGTGTTGCGCACCGCGGTCATGGCTTCCTCCTAATAGCCCGGCCCCTCTCTGCCCCGGCTAACATATTAGCATGCTTCAAGATCGGGAGTGAGTCGCCGGTACATAGCAGGCCTCTTTGGTCAGGCGCCTCGCCCGGCCTGCTTCCGCGGCTGCGGCTGACCGCTGTTTTGTCGGGTCTCGTTATATTCTTGCCGAATGAGCGTTGCGCTGATACGCATTAGCAGCACGGAATTTTTCCGAGTCTGCATTGACTTGCGTCGAGAAAAGCGCCGTGCGTTCTGTCCGAGACCAGCAACCCCGACGTGGTGGCAACCGGGTTACGAAGGGGTTCTGGTCGAAAAGAAGCAGGGCAGGTCCCGTCCAAATCGGGGCTGGCCCGTCAACGCTCTGGAACTCCGAAGCCATTGCCCCCATGGCCTTCGGAAGAGCATGAACCATGGGGAATCGATGGTCACCAAGAAACTTACCGCCAACGCAGAAAGCGCGGCAGCCTTTCTTGCGGTGATGGGCAACGAGAAGCGTCTGCTCATCATGAACTACCTCGCTGAGGGCGAACTCTCGGTCGGCGTGCTCGCCGACAAGGTCGAACTCAGCCAGTCGGCGCTGTCGCAACACCTGGCCAAACTGCGCAGGTTTGGCCTTGTCGAAACCCGCCGCGATCGTCAGATGGTCTATTATTCCTGCAAGTCTTCGGCAGCGCGCGAGCTTCTGACACTGCTCGATGGCCTGCTGACGACGGACAAGCCGCTTGCCGGACCGGCAAGGCAGGCCTTGGTCGAAAGGATGCGGCGGCCGCAAGCCGCCTGAACAGATTGGCACGCAGGGACGAGGCCGGGGGGCCTTCGTCCGGCGTGCACTTCCATGGCGCGTGCAAGCGGCCGCATCGTGACCCGCCCACATTCCTTGAACCGCTGCTGCCATACCGCTCGCCGGGCGGTTCATCACGTTTGTTTGAGAGGCGACGCTTGGAAGTCCGATTTTTACTGCAAGCCGCTGATAGCAAACGATTTTGTGTATGAGCGGGGTCTGGCTGAGCCGAAGGTTACAGATTTGTAAGTCGCCTGGTCGGGCGCTGTTGGCTAAATTTCGAGTCGATCCACACCCCCGGATCATGACGGCGCCAAGCTTCCACTTCGGCTCCGTAAGAGGCTTGCCGCTCCGGCGGGCCTCTTTCGTTTCGGGCCGACGATGTGCCTTGCCGCCCGCCGACGCATCGCTCTAGCGTGCGCTGCGCTGCCTTGTGATGACGCTGCGCACGGCGAGCACCAGCACGGTGATGATGATCAGGATCACCGAGAGCGCGGCGATCGCCGGGTCGATGTTATCGCGCAGGCCCATCCACATCAGGCGCGGCAGGGTGATGGCGTTGACCGAGGTGATGAACAGCGTCACGCCGATCTCCTCCCAGGAGAGCACGAAAGACAGCAGCGCCGCGGTGACGATGCCGAACTTGATATTAGGCATAATGACGCGCGTCGCGCGCTCCCACACGCTGGCCCCGAGCCCGCGCGCGGCAAGGTCGATGCGCCGGTCGAGCTGGCTGAGCGACACCAGGATGAGCACCGTGGCGAAAGGCACGGTCATCACCGAATGCGCCATGGCGACGCCCAACCAGGTATCATACCCGAAGAAGGAGGTGATGCCGGAAACCGAGGTGAGCAGGAAATAGAGCGTCACCGCCGAGACCACCGGCGGCACCACCATCGGCAACAGCACGAAGCCGACAAGGGCGGCGGTGAAGCGCGGCTGGAACATCCACACGCCGAGGCTGAAGGTGAGGGCAAGCGCGGTGGAAAGGATGCTGCTGACGATGCCGATCCTGAGCGAAAGCAGGATCGAGTCCAACCAGCGCGGATCCTCGATCAGCGAGCGGTAGTGGCGCAGCGATAATTCACCCGTCGGCATGGTCAGCATCCGGCTCGGCGTCAGCGACACCGGGATGACGGCAAGCAGCGGCATCAGCAGGAAGAGTGCCACCAGCACGGCGAGGAGCAGCGAGACGGGGCCGGGGCGGTAGGTCGGCATCTCGGCTACACCAATTGCTTCGGTTTGACGTAGCGGAACAGCAGCGCCATCAGCGCGCCGACGAACACCACCAGCACGACGCTGATCGCCGCGCCCAGCCCCCAGTCCGGGCTCTGGAAGATGCGCAGATAAATCAGCTCCGCGATCATGACGCTGCGGCCGCCGCCGAGGATTGCCGGCGTGACGAAGAAGCCCAGCGAGAAGACGAAGGTGATCAGCGCCGAGCCGATGATGCCGGAGCGCGTCATCGGCACGAACACCGTCCAGAAGGTGCGCATGCGGCTGGAGCCAAGGCCACGCGCCGCAAGCAGCACGCGCTCGTCCAGGCTACGCATGGCGGATGCCAGCGGGAACACCGCGAAAGGGATGAGAAAATGCGACATGCCGACGATGACGCCGAACTCGTTGCGCACCAAAGTCAGCGGCTCCGAGATGAAGCCGACCGATTGCAGCCAGGTGTTGATCAGGCCGCGGTTGGAGAGCAGCGCGACCCAGCCGAAGGCGCGCGTCAGCACCGAGATCCAGAAAGGCACCAGGATGCAGAACTCGGCCAGCACACGCTGCACCGGACTGCCGCGCACCCAGACCACGGTGATGGCATAGGCGGCGGTGACCGAGACCACGGTGACGATCGCCGCGATGCGCAGCGTGCGGATGAACACCGACTGCACCAGGTCGTCGGTGAGCAAAGCGTGGTACTGGCCGAGGCCTGGCGTTGGGAGGGTAAAACTCCACTTCACCACGCCGAGGAAGGGCCAGGCATAGGCAAGGATCAAAAACAGGAGCAGCGGCGCCATCAACAGCGCCGCGCCCATCCTGTCGGAGAGGGGGCCTCTCATCGGTCAGAAAATCTCGGCCCGATCAGGCCGAGATGATCTTGGTGTATTCGTCGAGCGCGGCGCCGTAATTCTTGGCGTACCACTCCATGTCGAGCGGGATCTGCTTCTTCATGTTGTCCGGATCGACCGGGTTGATGCGCTTCTTGTCGGCCGGGATCAGCGCATCGGCCGCCGGATTGGCCGGGCCTTGTCCGAGCTTGTCGAACATCACCAGCTCCTTCTGCGGATCCTGGGTGCTGGCGATGAACTTCATCGCCGCGTCCTTGCCGCCGGGATTGTTCTTCAGCACCGCCAGCGCGCCGGGCGAGATCAGGCCCTGGTCCCAGATGAACTTGATCTGGCCGCCGGAGTCCTGCTCGATCAGCGAAGCGCGGGTCGACCATACGATTGCCATCGAAGCCTCACCGTTGAGCAATACGCTTTGGCTTTCGGCGCCGCCGCCCCAATAGGAGACGACGTTTTCCTTGAAGGCGGCGATCTTGTCATGCGCGCGCTTCAGATCGAGCGGATAGAGAGAGGCGGGTGCCACACCGTCTGCCAGCAGCGCCGCTTCCCAGCTCGACACGCCCCATTTGTAGAGCGAGCGCTTGCCGGGGAATTTCTTCACGTCGAAGAAGTCGGCCATGCCGGTCGGCGCGTTGGAGCCGAATTTCTGCGAGTCGTAGGCGATCACATAGGAGAAGAAGTAGGTCGAGGCGGCATATTCCCAGCCGAAGCCCGGCCGCATCTTGCTCTTGTCGACGACCTTGTAGTCGATCGGCTCGAGCATGCCCTGGCCGCCGAGCGTGATGGCTGAGAACGGATCGACGTCGACCAGGTCCCAGGTCGGCGCGCCGCTCTTGTACTGCGCGGCGATAGCACCTTCGGTCGGGCCGGAGCCGTCCATCTTGACCGGGATGCCTGTTTCCTTGGTGAAGGCCTGGCCGTAAGCGGCATCGTAAGCCGTTATGGCGTCGCCGCCCCAGTTCACCAGCACCAGCCCTTTGGTCTCGGCTTGAGCGCCGGTCGAGCGCAAAAGCATCGGCGTGCCGGCGAGCACGAGGCCCGCAAGCTGCGCGAACTGCCGGCGCGAGATCTCGCCGCGCTTGGTCCGCTCGGCGAGGGATTCGATCGTCTGTTTCTTGGTTTCGTTCGTCATGTCAGTTCCCCTTGTTGTCGTTGATTGAACCGGAAGCCGGCGCGGCGATTTCGGGCCGCGGCGGCGGGTGCTTATTGTCCTCCTTCCGGAAGGAGGAAGCCCTTCTCCGCCGGCCAGGTCAGCCAGACGGAATTGCCCTTGCTCAACGCAGCGGCCGCGACCTCGTTCGGCACCGAGACAGTGACCTTGGCGCCCTGGCGCGTGGTGAGGTCGAGCTTGGTCGCGGCACCGAGATAAGTCGAGGCGACGGCCGTCGCAGCAATGCCGTTTTGGTTGGCGAACGCTTCCGGCGCAATCGACATGTCTTCAGGGCGGATGGCGAGGATGGCGTCGCCTTTGATCGCCTCGGCCTTGCAGCGTATGTTGACCGCGCGATCTTCGCAGAGCCCAGTCGCGCCATTGTCGGCGGGGCGCACGCCTTTCACCGGCAGCATGTTGATCTCGCCCAGGAACTCGGCGACGAAGCGGTTGGTCGGCCGGTTATAGACCTCGTCAGGCCTGCCGACCTGCAACAGCTTGCCGTGATTGAAGATGGCGACGCGCGACGACAGCGCCAGCGCCTCGCTCTGGTCGTGCGTAACGAAGACGAAGGTGGTGCCGGTCTCCTGGTGCAGCCGCTTCATCTCGGCCTGCATCTGGCCGCGCAGGCTCTTGTCCAGCGCCGAGAACGGCTCGTCGAGCAACAGCACGCCCGGCTCGAATACCAGCGCGCGGGCCAGCGCCACACGCTGCTGCTGGCCGCCGGAAAGCTGCGCCGGCAGCTTCTTCTCGTGACCCTTCAGTCCGACGCGTTCGATCATCTCGCCGACACGGCTTTTGATCTCTGCGGCGGATTTCTTGCGCACCTTGAGCGGGAAGGCGATGTTCTGTTCCACGCTCATATGCGGGAACAAAGCATAGCCTTGGAACACCATGCCGGCGGCGCGTTGCTCGGCCGGCCGGTCGGTGATGTCGACACCGTCGCTGAAAAGCTTGCCTTCGCTCGGCTGCACGAAGCCGGCGAGGATCATCAGGAAGGTGGTCTTGCCGGAGCCGGATGGTCCGAGCAGCGTGAGGAATTCGCCGCGGCCTATATCGAGCGTCAGATTATCCAGCGCCCGGAACGAGCCGAAGCTCTTGCCGATCCCGTTCGCCTTGATCTCTGCGGCCCGGCCGGGTTGCTGCATCCTGCCTCTATCCTCACCGTCAAGCCAAATCGTAGGCACGGCTGCGGCTCACCGCAACCGAATAGTTTTCGCCTGATCGGCAAATTTGATTCACGCGTGGTGCGGAACGGCGACGCGGCAGCGCCAATCTCAATACTTAGCCAGACTGCTCTCCGACAGCTTCGCCCGCAGCCAGTCGCCGAAGGCATTGAGCACCGGGTGCCCCGCCTTGGCGTGCTCGAAGACCAGAAAATAGGAGCGCGGCGACGGGACGGTCGCCTCGAACGGCTTGACCAGCCGGCCTTCGCTCAGCGCCTGGCGGCCGGTCAGCTCGTCGCCGAGCGCAATCCCCTGGCCGGCGATTGCCGCCGAAAAGACCAGATTCATATCGGAAAAGAAGATGCCGCCTTCGGTATCGGGATTTTCCACCTTGGACAGCGCCAGCCAGCGCGCCCAGTCCTCGGTGTCGGAAAGATGCAGGAGGTTGGCGCGCAGCACGTCGGCGGGTTTGGAAAAACCGCCTACCTTGTTGAGCAGTCTCGGGCTGCAAAGCGGCGTGAAGGAGACTTCGCACAGCAGTTCCACCGCCCGGTTCGGCCAGTTGCCGACGCCGAAGGCGATGAAGGCGTCGGCATCCGGATTGCTGACATCGTCGAGCCGCCGCGGCGTGAGCACCGAGAGCGTCACGTCCGGGTACATCTGCTGGAACTCGCCGATATGCGTGCACAAAAACATCGAGGCGAAGCCCGGCGGACAGGAGATGGCGAAGGAGCCGCCAACGCCGGCGCCGCCGCCCTGCGTCACCGCATCACCGAGCACGGTCAGCGCCTTCCTGACGTCGGCAGCGTAGCGCTGGCCGCGCGGCGTCAGCGCCACGCCCTTGCCGATGCGCTGCAGGAGATCGAAGCCGAGGTCGCGCTCGAGCAGCCGCAGCTGATGCGAGACGGCGCTGCGGGTGAGGTGGAGTTCGTCGGCGGCGCGCCAGACGCTGCCGTGACGGGCAAAACTGTCGAGGGCGCGCAGCGCCTGCGTGGATGGTATTCGCAAGAGGCCTCAGGTGAACCGAATTTGCACGAGCCGGGAAAACATATCACTTTTTGATGCGCCGCTTCACTGCTTTCTTTAAGGCATGGAGGAACCGGTGACGACTTCAGCGCAAGAAACCGCGCTTGCCTGCATCGACAGCATCCAGCCGCTGCTGTCGGCCTGGACGCACACCATCTTCGATTTCGGCGAGACCGCCTGGCGCGAGTACCAGTCGGCGGCCTGGTATGTGGATCGACTGAAGCGCGAAGGCTTTTCGGTCGAGGAGGGCTCGGGCGGCATGCCCACGGCCTTCTGCGCCCATTGGACGAATGGCGACGGCCCGGTGATCGGCATGTATGGCGAATACGACGCCGTGCCCGGCAATTGCCAGGACGCAGCGACGGTGAAACGCGCGCGGCCGGGCCTTGGGCAGGAGGCGGGCGGCCATACCGATCCGCATTCGGGCCTCGGCATCGGCAGCCTCGGCGGGCTTTTGGCCACCAAGGCGGCGATGCTGGAACACCGCATCAAGGGCACGCTGCGCTTCACCGGCGAGCCGGCCGAGAAGGTGCGGGGCTCCAAGCCTATCCATGCTGCCAAGGGCTATTATGACGGCCTTGCCGGCATGATCTCCTTCCATCCCTTCTACATGCTGCCGCTCTGCAACACCGCGCGCTGGGACACGCATTGCGGCGCGGCCTATTCGATGATCTACCGCTTCGTCTGCGACGAGCCGGAAAATTGGGTTCGCGCCAGCGACGCAGCACCCATCCCGCAGGCGCATTCGGCGGTCAGGGCGCCCGGCGCCAACGACGCGCTGATGATGATGTACATGGCCTCCAAGGCGCTGCGCGATTCCATGCTGACGCATCAAGGCGGCTGGTCGATCAGCGAGGCGATCCTGACGGCAGGGCAAGCGACCGCCGACAACCTTCCGGCCGGCCTTGCCGAGATCCAGTACATGATCCGCGTGCCGACCATTGCCATGGCCGAGCAGGTGACTGCCGTTCTCGACCATAACGCGGAAGCCGCGGCAAAGATGAGCGGCTGCCGTTACGAGCGCCACTGGGTGTCGAAGTCGCGTCCGGGGCTGGCCAACCACGCCATGGCCGACATCACCTATCAGTCACTCTCGATCGTCGGCGCGCCGCGCTGGAGCGAGGAGGCGAGGGCGATCGCCCGCGAGGTCCAGGTCAATGCCGGCGGCGAGGCGACGGAGAACCCGTTCATCGACGAATTGGAGCGGCTGATTTCGCCGCAGGATGCCGAGGCGATCCTGCGCCGCGACCTGCCGCCCTCGCAGGTGAACTCCACCTCGGACGATTACACCGACATGAGCTGGCATGCGCCGACGTCGCGCTTCTATGTCGCCCGTCCGGCGCTGCGCGCCGCCACGGGCCACACCTATCCGGCCTGGGTGATGAACGCGCTGGGCGGCATTCCGGCGACCATCGACCCGATGGTCACCTGCGCCGCCAAAACCGTTGCGCTGACGGCGCTGCGGCTGCTGGAAGACAAGGCCGCGCGCGAGGCCGCCATGGACGAGTTCGTCAGGCGGACCGGCGGCGGCGTCGGCGGCTCGAACTGGATCGCGCCGCTCTGCGACTACGTACCGCCGATCAACTTCCGCTGGCCGGAATATGTCACCACGCCGCGCGGGCGCGACTGGTGGATCCCGGCCGCCTCCACCGCATGATACGAAACACCACCCCGAGGAGAACACCATGACCGTCCATGACCGCATCGTCGCCGAGCCGTTCTCGCTGCAGCGCCGCAACCCCAATGGCGGCACCAAGCCGTTGACCGCCTGGGGCTTCGCCAACGAAACTGATGTGCTGACCGACGTGCTGCTCGGCTCGCCGAACTTTCTGCGCCACCTGTCGACCAGCTCGCTGTCGCGCAAGCATCTGCGCGAGGCGCCTTGCAACATCCAGATCGCGCAGGCGCAGCACAAGGACCTTGTCGCGGCCTACGAGCATTTCGGCGTCAACATCCACTGGCACGAGCCGACGCCGGAATTGCCGATGCAGGTCTATTCGCGCGATTCCAGCGTCATGACTCCCTATGGCGCCTTCATCACCGCCATGGCCAATTGGTGGCGGCGCGGTGAGAATTATGCCGCCATCCGTACCTATGAAAAGCTCGGCATTCCGATCTACGACATGGTGACCGCCGGCACTTTCGAGGGCGGCGATTTCAACGTCATCGAGGAGGGCGTGGTGCTGATCGGCTGCGGCGGTGCCCGCACGCAGGAAGAGGGCGCACGCCAGGTCAAGGAATGGTTCGATAAGGAAGGTTGGGAGACGCGGCTCGCCTTCATCGACGAATATTACGTCCATATCGATCTGATGGTGGTGCCGATCGCCGAGAAGCTCACCGCCGTCTGCCTCGCCTGCACCGAGCCAGGCATTGTCGACTGGCTGAAGGGAAAGGGCCACGAGATCATCGACGTGCCCTTCCAGGACACGATGGCGCTCGGCTGCAACTTCATGTCGCTCGGCAAGGACAGGGTGATCGCGCCGACGTCGAGCAAGACGTTGATCGAAAAGCTGAAGGCGCAGGGCTTCGAGGTCGCGGCCGTCGACATGAGCGAGATCTCCAAGACCGGCGGCGGCATCCACTGCATGGCGCAGGCGCTGAAGCGGGTGCCGGCGTAACAGGCTTTCAAGCTCCGAAATTGCAGAAGGGGAACGCCTACGCCCTGGCCGGTCGGGCCAGGGAGATATTTCTTTTGCAGTCCCGGCCTGTCAGGAGACTTCGTCATATCCGTTCCGATCATCCTGGCCCTACGCTAGGCTCTGGCCAGCCGAAACAGGATTGCTGCAAAGATGATCGTTCAGGCCTGCATCAACGGCGCCCGAGCCGCCGACTTCCACCCCGCATTGCCGCTCGATCCCGAGGCGATGGCGCGCGACGCCGCCGCCTCGATCGCGGCGGGCGCAGCCGAGCTGCATGTCCATGCGCGCGGTATTGATGGCCAAGAGAGCCTGGCGCCGGAAGCGATGGACAGCACGGTCGCAGCACTCCGCCGCGCCTGTCCGGGCACCCTGATCGGCGTTTCCACCGGCGCCTGGATCGAGAAGGACGATTTGCGCACGCTGGTTGCCATTTCCGGCTGGCGCGAGCTGCCCGATTATGCCTCGGTCAATCTCAGCGAGACGGCGGCGCCCGTCGTCATGGAAAGCCTGCGCCAGCGCGGCATCGCCATCGAAGCCGGGCTCGCTTCCGTTGCCGATGCCGAGCGTCTCGTCGGTCTCGACCATGGCGGGCGGGTGCTGCGCGTGCTGGTCGAGATTTCCGAGCAGGCGCTGGATGAAGCCTTTGCCGTGGCAGACGGCATCGAGACGGTGCTGGAGCGCGCCGACATCCGCCGCTCCATCCTGCTGCACGGCGAGAACGCCACGGTTTGGCCGTTCGTGGAAAGGGCGGCCGCGCAGAAGGTGTCGACGCGGGTCGGGCTGGAGGACGGCAAGGAATTGCCGGACGGAAGCGTGGCGGACGGCAACGCCGCGCTGGTGGCTGCGGCGGTGGCGATTTACCGCGCTCGGTGATCTTGTTCCTCGCCTCCACGAAGTGGGGGAGAGGTGGCTCGGCGAAGCCGAGACGGAGAGGGGGAGCGCCCTACGAAGACCCCCTCTCCGTCCGCTTCGCGGACACCTCTCCCCCGCCTTTGGCGGGGGCGAGGAAAGCGCTACTGCGTATCCGCGATGGCCCTCAACTCGGCGCGCTTCTCATCCGACACAACGGCAAGATCCAGCACCTTCTGCAGGCCCGCCGCGTGGCGGAAGGTCGGCTCGGTCTGCGCGCCGCTCTTCACCGCCTCGACAAAGCGCTGGTAGTTGGTCGGGACGGTGCCGGCGTCGAGCTCTTCCCATTTGGCGTTCTCGACATTGTCGCCGACGCAGGCCTTGAGCATCGAGCCGTCGAGATTGTGCACCACCTCGATGCCGCCCTTGTCGCCATGGATGCGCAGGCGCAACTCGTTGATGTGGCCGGTGGCCCAGCGGCTGGCATGCACCACGCCGAAGGCGCCGTTGGCGAAGTCGAGCGTCATGGCGAAACTGTCGTTGGCGTCGAGCTGGTACTCGCCGATGCGGTTGCCCGGCGCCTTGTCGAAGGCGCGCAGCCTGCAGAAGACATGGTCGATATCGAGCGCCGCGCCATAGCTGGCGAAATCGAGGATGTGGATGCCGACATCGCCGAGCACGCCGTTGGAGCCGTGGCCGCGCGACAGCCGCCACAGCCATTTCGGATCGGTGCGCCAGTCGCCCCAGAATTTCGACACCAGCCAGCTCTGCAGGTAGGATGCCTCGACATGGCGCACCGTGCCGATCTCGCCGGCCTGCACCATCCGGCGCGCCTTCTGCAACGCGGCGACGTTGCGATAGGTGAGATTGACCATGTTGACGATGCCGGCGGATTCTGCGGCATCGGCCATTTCGTTGGCCTTGCGGAAATTTTCCGCCAGCGGCTTCTCGCACAGCACCGGCTTGCCAGCGGCGACCAGCGCCATGGTGGTCGGATGATGGATGCGGTCCGGCGTGACATTGGCGACCGCGTCGAAATCGCCCCAGTCGAGCGCCGCCTCCAGCGAGGTGAAGCGCTTCGGGATCTTGTAGGCGTCGGCATATTCGCCGACGCGGGCCGCATCGACATCGACGGCGCCGACGATCTCGACGCCCTCGATCGCGCCGAAGCGGCGGGCATGTTCCTGCGCCATCCAGCCGGTACCGAGTATCAAAAGCCGCATTTTTGTCCCTTTGAGCGATTTGGTTCGATTCAATAACGGGGGAGAATGTGACCCGGGCGCTGTTTTGGCGCAATCCCAAACGAAGCGGAGAGGCGCTTTTTAGCGGAAGCCGGCCTCGCCATGCGCATGCAGCCTGGGCCCGCGCTCCTCGATCGGCTCCAGCGCCTTTTCCACCGGCACGTTCGGCGCGTCGAGGATGGCGGGCTTCGCCCCTTGCGGGTTGTGCGCCCACTTCACCGCATTGCGCAGCACCTTCTGCACGGTGGCGTCGTGATAGGTCGGATAGGTTTCGTGTCCGGGGCGGAAGTAGAAGACATTGCCGGCGCCGCGCCGGTAGGTGAGGCCCGAGCGGAACACCTCGCCGCCCTGGAACCAGGAGATGAAGACGGTTTCCAGCGGCTCCGGCACGGCGAACTGCTCGCCATACATCTCCTCGTTCTCGAGCTCGAAGAACTCGCCGATGCCTTCGGCGATGGGATGGCTTGGGCTCGTCACCCAGAGCCGCTCGCGCTCACCGGCCTCGCGCCACTTCAGCGTGCAGGGCGTGCCCATCAGCCGCTTGAAGATCTTCGAGAAATGGCCGGAATGCAGCACGATCAGCCCCATGCCTTCGAAAACCCTGCGCGCTACGCGCTCGACCACCTCGTCGGCCACCGCGCCATGGTCCTTGTGACCCCACCAGACGAGCACGTCGGTTTCGGCTAGGCGGGATTGGGGCAGGCCGTGCTCCGGCTGCTCCAGCGTCGCGGTCGAGGCTGATATGCCTGTGTCGGTGTTCAACGCCGTGGCAATGGTCGCGTGCATGCCTTCCGGATAGATCGAGGCCACCACCTTATTGGTCCGCTCATGGATGTTCTCGCCCCAGACGACAGCGCGAATTGTCATGGATTGCCTCGTGAGTGATTGGGAGCCGCCCCGCGCCATAGATAGCGCCTTCGCCCGGTATTGGAAGCGGTTTTCGCAATGCGGTGAATGCCGGCGGAGTCATCATCCTGTGGTCTGCGCCGCCGCGCTCCTTGCTTCGCGCTGGATGATGAGTTCGCGAGGCCGATTGGCAAGCTTCCCTTCCCGTGCGCAATATTGGCCATGGGCGAAGTGCTTGTAGGCGCAGCGATCTTTGCTTGTCTGGCCGGGGCCTCGCTGGTCAGCCTGATGGTGCACGAGCGTTTCCCTGCTCACCACCTTCAGGACGACACCAGCGCAGTGGTGCGGCTTGCCGCGAATCTGTTCGTGGTGATGTCGTCGCTTATGCTCGGCCTGATGATCAATTCAGCCAAGAACACATTCGAGGCCATCAACGGCAACGTCCACACCTTCGCCACCGATCTCATCCTGCTTGATCGTACGCTTCGACGTTACGGACCGGAAGCAGACAGCGCCCGGCAATCGCTGACCGCATACGTCCAGCGCGTCGTCGACACCTCTGCCGCCGACAGCGACACGACCGTCGTCCCGAACAGGCTGGCGGAACTGCTGCTCAATCAGGTCGGCGACATTCTGGCGGGATTGACGCCGGCGGATGCCAGGCAGACCGCCGCACAACAGGCCGCGACACAGCAACTGCAGAAGCTGATCGAGCAGCGCTGGATACTGGCCGAACAGTCCGAGGGCGCCATACCCGCGCCACTGATCGTTCTGCTCGTCGCCTGGCTGACGCTGATCTTCGCCAGCTTCGGCTTCCGGGCGCCGCGCAATGGCACCATCGTCTTCACCTGCCTCGTTTCCGGGGCGCTGGTCGCCGCGGCGATCTATCTGATCGTCGACATGGACAGCCCGTTCTCAGGCCCGATCCAGGTCTCGCCGGCGCCCCTGCAACGAGCGCTGGCTGAACTGACGACGCAATGAGTTTACCGGCCGGGCTGGCCGAGCAATTCGACCAGCAGTCTCGCCGCTGCCTTGGCGCCGTCGGTGCGGATCATGCCGGCGATAGTGCTCGCGCGGGCGCCGGCCGCCAGCGCCGCCTCCAGCGCCGCCGACAGCGACTGCGCCGTCGGCACCTGGCCGTCATGCGCGGCGCCGATGCCGAGCTCGGCCGCCCGTCTTGCCCAATAGGGCTGGTCTCCGATCTGCGGCACGATCACCTGCGGCGCTCCCGCCCGTGCGGCGGCGACGGTCGTGCCGGCGCCGCCGTGATGGATGACGGCGGCGACGCGGCCGAACAGCGCCTGCTGGTTGACCTCGCCGACGGCAAAGCAGTCGTCGCGATCGTCGACGGGGCCCAACTCTGCCCAGCCATGCGCGAGTACCGTACGGAGGCCCTTGGCGCGGATCGCCTCGATGGCGGCGGGGCCGGCTTCGCTCGCGACCGATATGGAACCGAAGCCGACATAGACCGGCCGCGGGCCGGCATCGAGGAAGGCTTTGAGCCCGTCGGGCAGGGGCCGCTCGTCCGGCAGGATGAAGGCGCCGGTCTGCACGACGTCGATCAGGTCCGAGCCCGGCCATGGTCCCAGCGTCGGGTCGCAGGCGAGCAGGACGGGATTGCCGTAGACATAGTCCCGGACATTTTCCACCGGGGGCAGTCCGAGCGATGCGCGATGGCCGTTGATCGCCTCGCCGAAGAGGGCGTTCTTGGTCCGGATGTCCGTCTCCCACAGCAGCCGGTTGTCGGTCACGCCGGCCGGCAGCGGATGGCCCGGATATTCATGCGGCCGGTTGTGCGGCGACGGCAGCCAGATGGGGCAGAACGTGCCGAGCATGTAACGCGTGCCGCGTTGTTCCGTGACCAGCCGCGCGGCCGCGCAGGACGGGAAGAGGCCGAACGCCACCACTGCATCGCAGCCTTCGGCGGCCGCGCTCAGCGCCTCATATTGCCTGGCGACGATCTCGGCCGCCTGGCCGGAAATGAGCCGGGCCCGGTCCTCGGGCGAGGCCGATCGCGACCGATTGACCATTTCCTTCGCCCATTCGCGCACCGGCGCGAAGGCCGGTGCCAGCGGCACGCCGGCGCGGGCCAGAAGGGCGGCAAACTCCTCGTCGCCCGGTGCGCTGACCCTGGCCTCGACGCCATGCGCCTGCAAAGCCGCGCCCAACGCCGCCAAAGGCTCGACGTCGCCGCGCGAGCCGTAAGTCGATAACAAGATACGCATTCCATGCTCCGTGTCGTTTTTCGGAGCAGCGTTGATACGCCATGGCCGGGGGCTTGCCGCAAGCCCGGGCTGCGCCATATCTACCTTCTGGGAAGGGTCGTTGCTGCGTCCTCGGTCGCGTCGCTATTCGAAGCGGCGACGACATACCAAGCATCCGCGCGGATCAGCGCGAAGCCCTTCGGATCGGCAAGTGGGGATCGGCCAGTGCCGGCGACAAGCTCGCCGGCCGGATAGGGTTTAACCTTGGCGGCCTTCCTGGGCGACCCGGGTGGGGGAGCTTGTGAGGCGCGGGACGACAACGAGACGCTTGATCTTGCCGTTTTTGTAGGCGGCAAGGAAGCGGTGATAGTCCTTGAAGACGACGCAGCCATTGGATTCCGCACGGCCGCCGCGCAGCATATAGGTGTGCGCAAGCAGGCCGTTGCGGCCGTATTTGTTGTTGCCGCTGGTCGGCGTGAGCCTGATTGCCTCGACCCCGTGAAAGCGCGACTCGCGCATCGACAGATTGTAGGTGTCGGGCGGCGTCGGGCCGACATTCTTGCGGTTGACGAAGCGCGGCTGGTCGACCATCGAGCCCAGCCCTGAATGCGCTTCCAGTTTCGAGCCGTCGGGCATGTAAACGGTCCTCGCCGAAATATCGTAGACGGCAACGCCATTGCCCGTCGTGGGTCCATTGAAAAGGTTGCGGAACGCGCTGCCGAGTCCGCCGCGCTCCGGCGTGTCCGGCTTGGCATAGGCGAGCATCTCGGACGCCTGCGCCTTGCGCTTGCCTGGCTGGGAGTCGGTCACGAGCGGTTTCGAGTCTGTCACGCCCGGCAGGGCCTGGTCGCCGTTCCTCGGCGAGACCGCCGTCGGTGCGCCTTGCGCGGTATCGGCAGCGGCCGGCCGCGGCTTGGCCTTGGCAACCGGCGGCTTCGCGGCTTCGGGCTTCTGCGTCCTGGCGGCGTTTTCTTCGGGCGCTTCGGTGGCGCGTTCGAGCGTGGCGCGCGGGCGAAGGCCGGGCACGGCAATGGTGTCGGGCAGATCGTCCTGCGGCGGCAGCGAGGCGACCTGGTAGGCGCCATCCTTGCCGTTGTCCGGTTTGGCGGCGACATCAGGCGCGTCGCTGTTTTCGAGCGCGACGGCGGTCGGAGGGTCGGCTGTATCCTCCGGCGCTATGTTGGCGAGCGCCAGCGCCAAGTCGGAAGCGCCGGCGATTTCGGCCGGCCGCGAACCGAAGCGGGCTTCCGCCGGGGCTCCCGGCAGCGCGCCGCCGAAGCGGCTCGCCGTAGGCAGGCTGGCCAGCAGGAACGGCGCCTTCTCGGCGCGGGCAAAGGCATCGGCAAGCTTTTGCGGCGAAAGCGCGGCGCGCTTTACAACGCCGTCGAAGCGGTCGACGGCCCCGGCGGCCGAAGCCGCCACGACGTTTTCATGCGCGACGCTATCCGGCGCCGGCAGCTTGAGGCGCGCCGTCTTGCCGGCGTGGCCTTCTTTCTTCAATTTTTCAGGAGTTTGGCCGTCATGCCTGAAGCTTGTCGCGAGGCTGAAGCAGCCGGAGTCGCAGCCGCCGGTGAGCGAGCCTGCCTTGTAGCCGCCATTGACGGCAAGGTGCGGCGCCCAGGCGTTGGCGATCTGCCGGCGCTGGTCGCCAAGCGCGATGTTGCGCGGCGAAAGCAGGCCTTGCGGCAATCCGTTGGAAGCGGCGGTCAGCGAGGCGCTCACCGAATGGAGCCCCGCCAAGGTCGCGGCGGACCACAGCACGAGGGCGGCGCCGACAGCAGGCACCACGACCCAACGATGACCAGACTTTTGCGAAGTTACCCCCCCATGAGGAGCGTCACCCCGGTTCTTCAAACGCAAAAACGCCATACGACCACTCTCAATCGGCATGCCGGTTTGCGGACCTGGCACCCGTCACGATCACAGTTCGCTGGTGCCCCCTGCACCTTCACGCGTCTGTTGCCGATTGATTCAAAAGATGGACAAAGTTGGTTAACCAATCCCTCCACCAATCGCCGATTTGGCGACGGTCCATACGAAAAAAGAGCCCTCCATGATCTATGCCACGGTAAAAATGCTCTTCCTCACCCGCTTTGCTGCCCGTTTTTCCGGCCTCTGTCAAGAAAACGTGAAGGCTGGAACCGCAGCATCTCCAGCCGGCTAGAGGCCGATTGGGGTCAAAATGCGACGATCTGAAGAATTGCGGAACAAGCCAGTCGCAGAACCTTTGGACCAGGTTTTGGGGAGTGCCGGCGGCCGGCGCTGTCTCCTTGTTGCGGGGATCGCCCTAAAAAGCCACCCGCTGACTGCAGCGACAAAGCCGAAACGTCAGCGCCGTTCGTCAGGGCTGTCGGCGACACCGACATGGTGGCGATAGACCATCTCCCAGCCCTTCCATCCGGTGAACAGAAGAATGAGGACCACGAGCAGGGACAGTATTAGACCGATCGGAATGACCGCAGCTTCGCCATGAACATAGCGCGAATACCAGTTGTAGAGCTCGATCAGGACGACAATCACATTGCCGCCGGCGTGAAGCCATGCATCCCGAAGATTGCGGACCTGGTCATCGCCCAGCACATCAGTCAGGCCGGCAACAGCGGCCAGGGCCGCCATGATCAGACCGGCCCCGAGAAGCCACAGCGAGCCTGTCACCCAACCGGGATTGCCCGTTCGCCAGAAGATCAGGTCGCAGACCAAGGTGGCGACGAAAAACGCGATGGGAAAGGGGATCAGCATCGGGTGGATCGGATGGCCGCCGATGCTTGCCGTGCTGCGCGGATAGTGGGTCATGGCGACGCCTCCAAGCTAGCTGGGCCGACTGACCCTGCCCAACGGAGCTGGCCAGCCGCGACAGAGAACATGAAACCCCGGCGGCGGTGGAATGTTCCATTGCGCGCCGCCGCTCGCAGCGCCGCGCCGACGCCTTTGCGCCGATGAACCGCGAAGCTCGGCTGTTTGTCGGCAGAAGCTTTTGGGTGCTCGGTTCGGTCCCCAATGTAGCCGACCGACGGTCCGGTCTTCATCAGCGAACGTCGATGACGACCATCAGACCGCCGCCGCCCTTCTCCTCGGCATTGTTATTCGTGGTGTGATGCGGGATGTGGCAGTGAATCAGCCACTTGCCCGGACGCCTCGCTGTCCAGACGACATCATATCGCTGGCCCGGGCCGACGTTGACCGTATCGTTAAGGAAACGTGCGGCGACGGGAATCGTCTCGCCGTCGCGAGCGACCACTTCGAACGGGCCGCCATGGATGTGCATCGGGTGTATGAAGCCGTTGTTGGTGCCGATGAAGCGGACCTTTAGCGTCTCGCCGACCTTCATATGGATCGTATCGGTTGACGGATAGGCCTTGCCGTTGATGGTGAAGAAGTTCGGCATGCCGCCGTCCATCGGCATCGATGGATAGGTCAGGCCTTCGCGGACGAGCCATTCCTGCAGCTCGATGACGTAATCGTGGTCGGCGGCGACCTCGTCGGCGGGATTGGCAGGATCGATGATCAGCGCGCCATAGAGGCCGAGTGCCTGTGTGCGGTCGGGCTTGGCGTGCGGATGATAGAAGTAAGTGCCGTGCTGGGTGGCGGTAAACTCGTAGGAATAGGTCTGCCCGGGCTTGATCGGCGCCTGGGTGATCTCGGTCGGCCCGTCCATCTGATTGGGCAGGATCAGGCCATGCCAGTGCACCGTTGTTTCCTCCGGCAAGGCGTTGGTCACGTTGATGCGCACCCGGTCGCCCTGACGGATATGGATGCGCGGGCCCGGAATCTGACTGTTATAGGCATAGGCGTCGACCGCCACGTCCGGCAGGATGTGCCAGCGGATCACCGACGGCCTCAACTCGAACACCTTCACGCCGTTTTCCATGCGGAACGGCAGGTCTTGGTCGCCCTTCGCAGCCAGACCGTAAGACGCGCTCACCAGCCGAGGATCGGCCGCCGCCATGTCGCGCATGGTATCGGCCGGCGTGTCACGGTCCATGATCATGCCCTGGGGCATGATCACTCCGCCGACGTCGCGGGCCGAGAGCCTGAGGTTCAGCCAGTTCGCAGGCGCCGCCATGCCGATCGCCAGGGCGAGCGCAGACACCGTACCGAGCGCCGCGATTTGCGGTGTGGTCGCGTCAGAGCGCATGTGATGGCCGGCGGCGCGCTGTTCGCCCGCCGGTTCGTGGCCCTGCCGGGCATGGCCGTGCCCGCTCGCTTCGGCCGGTTGCGGGCGCTCGGTCATCAGCCCGTGCTTGAGGCCGCGCGCGACCAGCCAGACATTGGCGGGATAGGCCAGCGTGAAGCCGGCGATGACGCCCAGCGACATCACGCCCCAGAACAGAAGTTCGGTGGGCTCCATGGCGCGCATGTCGCGGCCCATCATCAGGAAGCTCATGACCGGCGCCATGCCGGCCATCATGAAGTTCATGGAGATGAACTCGGGCAGGAAGCTCTTCTTCACATTTTCCCAATAGCTGCCGCCCATCATCGATTTCATGAACAGCGATTGGAAGATGAACAGGCCGAAGGCAAAGCCGGCGAGATATTCGACGATGAGGTCGAGCCACATCGGCAGGCCGAGCGTGGCAGTGACGACCGCGGCAAGGATGATCCCGGTGGCGTCGCCGGCGACACAGTGGATGGTGGAGCCGACGCCCTGCTTCCAAAGAGGCTTTGTGAAGGCCTCATGCTCGCCGGGGCGCGGTTCCTTGTCGGCCAGCACATAAAGCAGCAGGCCGAGCGGGCCCATATAGAGCGTCACCAGGATGAAGCCCCATTTCATCACCACCGGCTCGGGATTGTTGCGGTATTGGTCGAACCCGACATAGAGCGTCGAAGCAGCCGCGAGCACGAACCAGGCAACGAGGAAATAATCGATCGGTTGGATGAGCATGATGTGGCCTCTGCTCGATGAAACGGCTGGTTGCATCCCCGCGGATGAACGCGGCCGGGGCCACTACGATCCATCGTGCGGAATTTCCGGCTCCAGCCTCGATCGAGCTTGACCTTCCAGCAACTGGAACCCTTAGCGTCGGCGCGAGGCCTGCGGCGGGCCCTTAATCGAGATCGAGGAGCGAAAAATGCATCGACGCGGTTTTCTGGCGGCAAGCCTGGTGACGGTTCTGGCGAGCCCGCGCGCGCTGGCCCAGATGAAGATGGACGACATGTCGAACATGCCCGGTATGGACCATGCCGGCCATGACATGGGCGCGATGAGTCAAGGCCCCGTGGCGCTGCCCCAGAACCAGCCCTTGCGCGAATTGCCGCTGCTGGCGAATGAAGCGGCCGGGCCCGGCCTGTTCAAGGCGAGGCTGACAGCAGAGTCGGCCACGGCGCGCTTTGCCGCCGACCGGGACACGCCGATTCTTGCTTATAACGGGATCAGCCCAGGACCGCTGATCGAGACGCAGGAGGGCGACCGCGTCGAGATCACCTTCGCGAACCGGATCGAGGGCGAGCCAAGCACCATCCACTGGCATGGCATGCCGGTGCCGGCGGACCAAAGATGGCAATCCGATGGACGCGGTGGCGGCGGGCGCCGACCGTGTCTACGCCTTCGAACTGCCCGAAGGCTCGGCCGGCTCCTACTGGTATCATCCGCATCCGCATGGTCGGACGGCCGAGCAGGTTTATCGCGGCCTTGCCGGTGCGTTCGTCGTCAAGGCCAAGGCCGATCCGATCCCGGCCGCCTATGGAGACACCACGCTCTTCCTAACCGACCTTCGCCTCGCCGCCGACGGTTCAATGCCCGAAAACACCATGACCGACATGATGAACGGCCGCGTCGGCGATCACGTGCTGGTCAACGGCCAGAAGAACCCGCGGCTCGCCGTGGCAATGGGCACGAAACGGCGCTTGCGGCTCTACAATGCCACCAATGCGCGCTTCCTGAGGCTTGCTTTCGTCAACGCGGCAATGACGGTGATCGGCAGCGACGGCGGGCTGCTTGAGGCGCCGGTGGCAGCCGACGAGATCCTGCTCAGCCCGGCCGAGCGCGTCGAGCTGGTCGTCGCTTTCGACAAGCCGGGGACAGCAACCCTCACCACGCTCGACTACGACCGCGGCTGGATGGGGCCGGGCCGGCCGGAGGACAAGAGGCTCGCCCTGCTGACGGCCGACGTCTCGGACACGCAGGCCGAGCCGATGCCGCCGCTGCCCGAGCGGCTGCGGCCGATCGCGCGATTTGGCCAGCCGACGGTTAGCCGCCGTCTCGTCTTCACCGAGACCATGGCGATGAAGCCCACCGGTATGGAGATGGGTTTTCTGATCAACGGCATGGCGTTCGACATGCGGCGCGTCGATATCGTCGCCAGGGCCGGTGACACCGAGCTCTGGGAGACCGTCAACCAGGCCGACATGGACCATCCTTTCCATCTCCACTGCACACAGTTCCAGCTCATCGAGCGCGAGCGCGACGGCAAGGTCTCGAAGCCGCCCTATCTGGCGTGGAAGGGCACGGTCAACGTGGCGCGCGGGGAGACGGTGCGGCTCGTCACGCGCCAGGAGCGGCCAGGGACGCGCATGTATCACTGCCACATCCTCGAGCATGAGCAGCTGGGTATGATGGGCGTCGTCGACGTGCAGGCATGAGGTCTGGCATCGTTTGCGCGGCGGCGGTGCTGGCCCTCGCCGTGTTGCCGGTAGCCGCACCGTCGCTGGCTCGGGACCCGGACAACGCGATCGTTACGACGCGCCAGGCCGCGATGAAGGAGATGGCCGCCGCAGCCAAGGCGATCGCCGAGATGTTCGACGGCAAGCGCGCCTATGAGCGGGCGGCCTTCAAGGCAGCGGCGGGCACACTCAGCGCCCGCACCGGCGGTGCTCTGATTGCAGAATTCCCGCGGGGCACAGTTGGCGCGCCGTCGGCCGCCAAACCGGAGATCGACCAGGCCCGGCCGGAGTTCGAGGCGCTCGCCCGCCATATCGGCCGGCTTGCCGATGCGCTCGCCGCCAAGGCCGGGAACGCGCCCGCCGAGATTACTGCCGACATGCGAATGACGGGACCGCCCGTAGACGGCGGCAGCCTGCTTGGCAAGCGCCCGGGCGTCGCCGAGGCCGATCCGACAAAAATGCCAGCGGAGCATCTCCTGCACCTCATTCTGCAGGACTGCACGAGCTGCCATTCGAAGTTCCGGCGGACAGTCGAATGAGGCCGGACGCGTTCAGTTGCAAGACCGGTGGGCGAGGCGAAGAGGGGTTCGGTGGCAGTCGGCTTGCCCCAAAAGAAGTCACCCTTGCCGCACGCGGGGCGCCTCGGTGCGGCCCAGGACAGTCAACCCGATCTCACTGGCCCCGGAGCCGCGCGAAATCGTCGAGGATTGCTGGGCGCTCGCCCCAGCTTGGTCGGGCCTTGGTGCTCGCCAGTCATTCACTTGCTGCCTTGCTGTACTGCGCCGGGCACGATCAGAGCGCCCTGGTCAGGTCCCGAAAATTTGAAGCCGATAAAAAACAGGGCGATGATGAGAACGCAGATTGCCAGCACCGTGACGAGGGTCCTTCTCGGGTTTTCGGCTGGCGGTCTGTCTTCCATGGCAATTCGCCTCGGATTCTAAACTCGGCGACAATGCCGGGGTTCCCAACGCCGCGCCGAGCAACCAACTGGCCGAACCACGTCAGGACGCGGCTTTTAGCGGAATGTTCCTAACCAATACGGTGCGGGCCTGCGCTTCCGAATTCCCAGCATCATACTTGCGTCTGTGCTAATATATAACGATTACGCACTTTCGTGCGTAGTCAACATATTGGGAGGATGCGATGAAAACCATGAATCGCAGGTCTGCAATTGCTCTCAGCATGACGGCCGCCGCGGTCACGCCCTTGTTCACCCTGATGGCATCCGCAAAGACCAAGAAATACGGTCCGAAGGATGGCAAGGAGATAGCGCCCGGCATCAGAGTGGTTGAGGTAGGCACCGGCAATTCCGACATTCCCGCCTACAAGAGCATTTCAATTGTCGACGTGGTCTTCCAGCCCGGAGCGCACGCGCCCGCAATGGTGATGGACAACGACATGGTATGCACGATTACGTCGGGCGCTTTCACGATCAAGAAAAAGGACAAGGAATTCAAGCTCAAGGAAGGCGACATGTACACCTGTTCCAAGGGCAAGACCGACGAGGCGACGAATACAAGCAAGGAGGTGGGCGTGCATCGCATCGCCGTCTTGATACCTGCCTAGGAGGCCGGCATCCGGCCGGACGATCGGTTGCCATCGCCAGTCCAGCCGAGGCTTGGGAAAATTCGCGCGGAAGACGATGCGCGAGGCGCGCCTTAGCCGAACTAGGGACCAACCTCGTCTTGCCGCTGAGTTGTGCGCCAAGGTCAGCGCTTGCGAGACATTGCGGAGCGCCGCCTCTATCAAGGCGGCGCCGGCGGGGCCAAGGGCCAGCCGGGCGATGACCGCGGCGACATGGACGCGCATTGTGAACAATCCCCTCCAGGCCGCCGCGTAGCGTCTGCCGGCGGCTTGGCGCCGCCTCGCGATTCTGAGAGAGGCGGCTCCGAGTCCGCGAGGGGCATCACAAAAATGACGCGCTCTCACCGCTATATGCCAGGCTGGATGCGCTAAAGCAGGGTTCATCATTATGGATGCCAGCGAATTGCAGGCCATAGGCGATACGCTGATGCGCGTCGTCACACCCGATATGAAACCGAAAGACCTGCTCAAGGCGGTGCGAAAACTGCATCCCGACGCCAAGAAGAGGGATATTGCCCGCGCGGCCTTCCACGCCATTATCGCCAACGCCGACCAGGATCCCGGCAAGTCGCGCAACCTTCAGGCCTTCGCGCTTGCCGAGCGTGCCCAGCAATCGGAATAAATTGCCGCGAATTGTAGTTTTGGGCTTGCCGGAAATTTAATAAGCGGCCTCTAATTTAATGGCTTAGCCGGCAGCTGGAGCCAATTCCAGGAAAAAGTGTGTCACGGTTTTCCGTCCGGAATTACCCTAGCCCCAACCGGTAATGAGCCCATGACCAAGAACCTCGGCAATGCCAAACCCAGCGCTCCTGCCAAGGAGATGAACCCCTCGCTGTTCGGCAAGGCCGCGCCGGCATTGTTTCCGCTGCTCGTCGCAGCGATTGGCTATCTTGTCGGCCGGCATTTCTTCGGCTTTTGACGGGCCGGCGTTCGGCACGCTATTTCCAGTCGGTCCAAGCGCCATTGTCGTCTCGACCATCCTCCTTGCAGCTTTGGTCCTAGGGCCTAGGTCGTTCTTGTCCTTGGCCGGGCCCAAGCGCATGCTGGTGGCAGCCGGCGGCCTCGCAAACTCCGGTCAGGCCCGGCCGCCGAACCCAGTATCACCCCCCAAGGCTGCCGGGCCGCCGCCTATGCGGCGAATTCTTCCGCGCTCGCCCACGGCCAACTGCCGCACTGCCTAAATCTGCAGTACCGCTCGGACGCCTTCGAATTTCGTTGCTGCATCGTCTCGCAGACCGAACGCCATGTGGAAGTCGAACTCGGCTGCACCTAGGCGCAATGGCATGTCTTCGCCGCCACGCTCGCTTTTATTCGTGAAACTCGCAAATATGCCGAATAACGGCGGGTGCTCTTGCACTAAAGAACAATAAGCCACGCTTTTCGGCAATTCCAGACGCGCTAGATTGTATTGTGGGTCGGAGATAGGCAGTTCTTCGAATGAAGAGCAGGAGCTGTATATGGTAACAAGCGAGCCAGACAGTGTCCGCGTAAAAACCGTTAATGGCCAATGGATCGTGCGCGTCGTCGACGGCGGCAGGCTGAAGCAGCAAGTGTTCGACATTCACGCGCAGGCCGAGATCTTCGCCGAGGAGGAGCGGCTGCGATTGGGGCTGCCGGGCGAGCCGCCGGCCGAAGAGCCAGTCGGACCGCTCCCACACGGGCGGGCTCGCTGACGGGCGAGGAGTAGCCGGACCACGCCAATCGCTGAGGTCGGAACAGACCTATCCCTGATGCTCGGCTCTGAGCCTCTCTTTCATCCGTTCAAGCGCCGGCGGACCGCCGGCCGCCAGATCGTTGGCGACCCGGGCCAACTTATCGTCGGCCTTGCGGTATTTGCTGCCCCAGGCGCCGAGCGTTGCCAGAACCGGCAAAAGGTCGATGCCGGCCTCGGTCAGCCGGTAGATCGCCTTCAGACCGTGGCTCGGGTCGTCGCTGCGGGTGAGGATGCCTTCGTCGACCAGCGTCTGCAGCCGCTCGGCCAGCGTGCGCGACGAGATGCCTTCGTCGGATTGCAGGAACTCGCGAAAGTGCCTTTTCCCGGCGAAGGCCAGGTCGCGAATGATGAGCAGCGTCCAGCGGTCGCCGAGCAGTTCGAGCGAGAGGCTGATCGGGCAGCCGGATCGTTCCTTGGTCGACATCAGTATGGTTCCATTTTTAAATCACTTTACTATTGACATCGTTCTTGCCTTGCGTCAAATGGTTCCAGAAGTAAATCATTTGACGAGAGGAGATCGATATGAACCGGCAAGTCAATCGTACGATGGTGGTCGTCGGCGCAACCAGCGAAGTGGGCGCCGAGGTCTCGGCCAGACTGACCGGCGCAGGGCACAAGGTGCGCGGCATCGCCCGTAGCCTCGGCGTCGCACTCGACGATCAGGCGGCGCTCGACGCTGCCTTCTCGGGTGCCGACAGCGCTTACGTGATGATCCCCTTCGATGTCACCGCGCCCGATCTGCATCACTTTGAGGACGAGGTCGGCGCACGGCTGGCATCCTCCATCGCGAAGGCGGGCCTGCGCCGGATCGTGCTGCTCAGCGGCCTCAATGCCCATCTCAGAATGGGTACCTCGCTTGGCGCCGCGCTGATGGAAAAGCGGCTTGCCGCGCTGGGCCTGGAGGAACTCGTCTATCTGCGCGCCTCCTTCTTCATGGAGAATTTCATCAAGGGCATGGGCTTCGTCGAGCAGGCGGCGTCCGGCGTCTTCGCCTCGCCCTTCCGCGGCGACCTGCCTATGCCGCTGATTGCCGCCAAGGACGTTGGCGAACGCGCCGCCGCTCTATTGAATGCCGAACACTTTCCGATCCAGCGTGTTGTCGAATTGCACGGCGGCGGCTCCTACACGTTCGAACAGGCCACCGAGATCCTGGGCAGGGCGATCGGCAAGGAGGTCGCCTACCATGAAGTGCCGTTCGCCGATGCGCGGGCCGGTATGGTCGCCAATGGCATATCGGCGAGTTTTGCCGATGCGCTGGGCGAGACGGCGGCAAGCTTCAACAGAGGCGAGCGCTGGGCGCTGGAAGCACCCTCAGCCGAAAATGCCACCCCGACCAGCTTCGAAGCCTGGGCGCAGGCTTTCGCCCGCTCGCCCGCCGCGGCGCGAGTCGTCACAGGCAGCAATTCCTGACCAGGGAGACCGGACATGAGAAAGCTCATCCTGCAGATGCAGATATCGGTCGACGGTTTTGTCGGCGCCGACGAGGACCGTCGCTGGCAACTCTGGGAGTGGGGCGACGACAGCGCCTGGGACGAGGAGCTTAAACGGGACTTCAACGCCGTTTTCACGACCATCGATACCATCCTGTTGAGCCGCAAGATGGCTGAGGAAGGCTATCTGACCCATTGGGGCAACGCGGCGAGGAAATATCCGAAGGACCGCTTCTTTGCCTTCGCCCAGCGCATCGTCGAGGCCGAAAAGGTGGTGGCGAGCGATAAGCTCGGGGCCTCGCGCTGGGAACGAACGCGGGTCGTAAGCGGCGACTTGCTGCGTGAGGTCAACGCGCTGAAGCAAGGCGAGGGCGGCGACATCGCCGTGTTCGGCGGCGCCGGCTTCGCCTCGGCGCTGATCGCCGCCGGCCTTGTCGACGAGTTCCAGCTCTTCATCAATCCGGCCGTTCTGGGCAGCGGCCGCCGCATCTTCGACAAGGGCGGCTTTGGCAGGCTGAGGCTCCTCGGCTCCAGGCCCTATGCCAGCGGCATGGTGGTGAGCCGCTACGCGCCGGCGAGGTGAGAAGGCAATCGATGGGAGATCGCTCTGCCTGAATCAATCTGGCAGCGGCTTCCTAACTACCTGTCTGGCCTGCCTTTCTCGGATGGCTTGGCAACCGCCCCCGCTGACCAGCCGCAGCTGCACGCCTGGCGTGATGGACCGCTGCCAAGCGGCGCGGCCGTTACCCACGGCGGCAAACCAGCGGGCTTCGCACGATGTCAGGCCGATAAGCACCCGGCCGGCATATTCGGCCGGCGCGCCATTGGCCGCATCGAGCACCGTCCAGCTGCTGCCAGGCGGCTCCTGCACCGGGACGAACCTCATCGGAGACTCCATCTGTGAAGAGATGGGCAATATAGCAGGCGCGACTTGGCGTTCCTATGACGTGGTTCACATTGGCACACATTTACGGTGGATAGCGCCGCTGCGGCTGCAAGCCACCAATCTCCTTGGCTGCTTGCCCTACTGCCCCGCTTGGTCGGCGTCGGTCAGCGTGCCGAGGAAGGCGACGATGTCGTCGATCTCGGCATCGGTCAGCGCCGGCTTGTCGCCGGGCTTTTTGCCGTTGAAGGGCGGGTCCGTGTTGAGGTTTCCCCAGTAAGCCTTTGGCAGATCGTCGAATTTGTCGACCGTTCCGTCCGCCTTCTTCGGATACCAGCGCCCAGGATCCGTATCGCGGCTGGCGTAGAAGGCGACCGCGTCGCGCAGCGTGTGGAAATAGCCGTTGTGGAAGAAGCTTTTCCGCAAGGCAACGTTGCGCAGCGTCGGTGTCTTGAACAGGCCGCAATATTCGACGCGGTCCTTGAGATCGGTGCGCAGCGGACCGCACAGGCCGAGATCGACATAATTGGGATCGGCATTGGCGGGGATCGCCGGGTTGCGCGGCACGGCAATCGCGATCAGGCCGTAATCGGTGAATTGCGGCGGCTCGCCGTCATTGGCCGGTTCGCTGAGATGACAGCTCGCGCAATTGCCCTTCGCTGCGTCCTCGAACAGCATGCGACCGCGCAATTCCTGCGCGGAAAGCTGCGCCTTGCCGGCGAGGAAGGCGTCGTAGCGGCTGGAATAGGGATAGAAATCGGCGCTGCTCTGCTCGAAGGTGCCGAGCGCTTCCACAGCGGCGTCGAAGGCGTCTTGCGGATGGTCGAAGACATCGGCGCCGAAGGCCGCCTTGAAGGCGCCGGCATAAGGCGCGTTGCGCAGGCTGGCGACCACCTGGGCCGCGTCCTTATTGCCCATCTCGAAGGACGACAGCAGCGGGATTCTTGCCTGGTCCTTGCCGTGGTCGGCGCGGCCGTCCCAGGTCAGCCCCCCGGTCGGGCCACTGTCGACGCTTTCGTCGCCTTCGTCCTCGGAGTCGTAGAAGTGCTCGGTGAAGGCGGGCGCCGCCTGCAGGTAGCGCAGTGACGGCACGGCGCGAACGCCGGGCTGGTCAAGATTGGCTCCGCCCATTTCGACCGGTGCCGCCGAGGCCGGCCCGAAAGCGTGGTTGGGATCATGGCAGGAGGAGCAGGCCTGCTTGCCCGAGGCCGAGAGCGACGGATCAAAGAACATCTGTCGCCCCAGCGCCGTCAGCGCCTCTGCGCGGGCGAAGGCTTCCTGCCGCGTCATCGGGCCGGGATGGACACCGGATGGCTCCTCGGTGTTGGCGGGCGCGGTGGAGGCGACGATCGTGGCCGCTGCAATGGCGATCGCGTGATTTTTCCGACGTCCCATCGTCTTCGGCGATATCCCTGATTTCTTCGCCCGGTTTCTTTGGCGGCGTAAGGATCGAGTGCAACGGATTGATGACCGGTCTTCTCGCTCACGAAACCGTGTTCGGCCGGGGCCGAACTGTCACAAAGGTGACAAGGCGTCGAAGTAGCTGGGCATTGATGCAGTTGCGTTCCTGCATTGCCGTCCTCCAGCCATTCCCAAGCCACGAGGCATTTTCCAATGATCCGGTCCTTTCTCTCCCTTTGCCTCGCCTCCACGGCGCTGGCATCGCTCTCTGCTGCTGCCCAAGCGGCGCCTGCCGGTTACGACAAGATCGACACCGTCGTCGTCATCTACGCCGAGAACCGCAGCTTCGATAATCTCTATGGCGGCTTCCCCGGCGCCAACGGCTTGGCCAACGTTTCGCCTGAACAGGCGCGCCAGCTCGACCGCGACGGCAAGCCGCTTTCCGAACTGCCGCCGGCCTGGGGCGGACTGACCGGCAAGGGCGTCACGCCGGCGGTGACGGAGGCGCAGAGCGCGCATCTGCGCAACGCGACATTCGCCATCGACGATCCCAAGGGCTTCAACGAGAATACCGGCGTCATCACCCATGATCTGTGGCATCGTTTCTATCAGGAGCAGATGCAGATCGACGGCGGCCGGAACGACAAGTTCGTTGCCTGGGCCGATTCCGGCGCGCTGGTGATGGGCCATTATGACGGCTCGATCCTGCCGATGTGGGCGATCGCCAAAAAATACGTGCTGGCGGACAATTTCTTCCAGGGCGCCTTCGGCGGCTCCTTCCTCAACCATTTCATGCTGGCCTGCGCCTGCGTGCCTTACTATCCAAATGCCGACACCAGCCCAGTGAAGGCCCAGATTGCCGTCGTCGAGCCGGATGGCGTGACGCTGAAACCGGCCGACAATTCGCCGCCCTCGGCGCTGGGCGGCGTGCCGAAATTCACCAATGACGGCGCCATCACGCCCGACTTCTACGCCGTCAACACCATGCAGCCGCCTTACCAGCCAAGCGCCAACAAGCCGGCCGAGGGTGGCGACAAGGCGCTGGCCGATCCGGCGCAGCCGACCACGCTGCCGCCGCAGCACGAGATCACCATCGGCGATCTGCTGTCGCTCAAGGGCATTTCCTGGGCGTGGTATTCGGGTGCCTGGCAGGCGGCGCTCGACGGCAAGAACGCGACGCCCGTGCCGAACTTCCAGTTCCACCACCAGCCCTTCAACTATTTCGCGGCTTATGCGCCGGGCACGGCCGCGCGGGCCGAGCACCTCAAGGACGGCGGGCTCGGCGGCACTGAGTTCATCAAGGCGATCGATGACGGCAAGCTGCCGGCGGTCTCTTTCTACAAGCCGCAGGGCAACCTCAACGAACATGCCGGCTATGCCGACGTGACCTCCGGCGACCAGCACCTGGCCGACCTCGTCGCGCATCTGGAGAAGAGCCCGCAATGGGCCCATATGCTGGTGGTCGTCACCTATGACGAGAATGGCGGTTTCTGGGATCACGTCGCGCCGCCCAAAGCCGATCGCTGGGGCCCGGGCAACCGCATCCCCGCCTTCATCATCTCGCCCGATGCGAAGATGGGGATGGTCGATCACACGCAGTACGACACGACTTCGATCCTGCGCTTCATCACCGCCCGCTACGACCTGCCTGTGCTGCCCGGCATCGTCGCCCGCGACAAGGCGCTGCGCAACAACGACCAGCCGCCGATGGGCGATCTGACGGCAGCGCTCGACCTGACGAAGTAGCCTCTCAGAACCCGGGTTCCTCGCCCCCGCCAGAGCCGGGGGCGAGGTGTCCGCAAAGTGGACGGCGAGGGGGCTTCGCAGGGCGCTCCCCCTCTCCGTCTCGGCTTCGCCGAGCCACCTCTCCCCGATTTCATGGAGGCGAGGAAACGCCAATCGCCCACGGCCTGCCTCGGCGATTGCCTCAGTGAATTCCCGTCCGCTATCAATGGCCTCCAAACTGGAGGCGACACGATGGCAGACTTGAAAATCAGGACCCGCAATGCCGGCGCGCTTGCCGTCCTGCCGCCGGGCGGCCTGCCAGCGGTCACCACCCCGACCGGTGGCACGGTCGATGTGGTCACGCAGGTCAGCGCGCCCGGCTTCAGCCCGCTCGACCTGCTCCATGCTTCTTTAGCCGCCTGCATGGTGCTCAGCGCCCGCATCGCCGCCACCCGCCTCGGCGTCGCCGACCGGCTCGGCGAGGTGAGGGCGGATGTCAGCGGCGAGAAGGCGAAGGACGAGCCCTCGCGGGTCGAGGCATTCATCGTCAAACTGGAGATCACCGGCGATCTTGATGCCGCAATGAAAGAACGGATCCTGGCGGACGCGGAAAACATCTGCACCGTCTCCAACACGCTGCGCGGCGCGCCGGCGCTTCGTTTCACGCTGGGGTGAGCGCAATGGCGTATCTTTCGCCGATCGACTACGCGACCGCCTCGGACGACATCCGCGCCGAGCACGACCGCGAGCTCGCGCTGCGCGGCCGCATGACCAACATGAAGCGCATCCTGCTCCACTCGCCGGCCGCCCACCGCATCTACGCCGAATGGTTCACGCTGCGCGACCTTCTCAAGCCCACACTCGACGACCGCGCCATCTGGCTGTTGTCGAAAGCGGTCGCCGAAACGATGCGCGCCGAGATTCCCGTGACGTTCTTTCGCCGCGCATTGATCGAGAACGGGCTCGACCCCGAAGCGATCGAACCGACCGCCGACGAGACGCTGCTGATCTCCTTCGGCATGGCAATCGCCGCCGATGCCAATGCCGTCCCGGCAGAAACCTGGGCCGCACTCAAGGCGCGCTACGACGAGACGCTGCTCGTCAACCTCACCGCCTTCGCCGGCATCATGGTGGCGACCTGCATATTCACCAATGCGGTGAAGGTGGATCTCGATCCGGAGCTGGAGATGTATCGGAGGCAGTGAGGCGCGACTTCTCCTTCTCCCCCTGTGGGAGAAGGTGGATCGGCGCGTTAGCGCCGAGACGGATGAGGGGTGTTCCAGCTTGGCGATAAGATTGAAATCGCCGCCGCCTCATTCCTTCCAGCACCCCTCATCCGACCTCGCTGCGCGAGGCCACCTTCTCCCACAAGGGGAGAAGGGAAAGCCGGCGCCCACCCCCGCAGGAATCGGGTGGCCGATGCTCATCCTTCGCCCCACTTTGACACCAAGCGAAGGAGCCAACCCATGACCATCCATTCCCTCAACACCAAACGCGCCAGCCGCTCCGCCGAATCCCGCGTCGCAGCACAAGATTGGCGCGCGCTGATCTCTGAACTCAACGCCCATGGCTGTGCCGTCATGCCCGGCATGCTGTCGGCGGAAGAATGCGCCGATATCGCCGCGCTCTACCCGCATGAAGAGCATTTCCGCAGCCATGTCGTGATGGCGCGCCACGGCTTCGGCAAGGGCGAATATCGGTATTTCAAATATCCGCTGCCGGACCTGATCGAGGGCCTGCGCACCGCGCTCTATCGGCGCCTCGCCACCGTTGCCAATGACTGGAACGAGAAGATGGGCGTTGCCCAGCGCTATCCGGCCGAGCACGCCGCCTTCCTGAAACGCTGCCACGACGAGGGGCAGGTAAAGCCGACGCCGCTTCTGCTGCAATACGGCCCCGGCGATTTCAACTGCCTGCACCAGGATCTCTACGGCGAGCTTGCCTTTCCGTTGCAGGTGGCGATCTTGCTGTCCGAGCCCGGCGAGGATTTCACCGGCGGCGAATTCGTGCTCACCGAGCAGCGCCCGCGCATGCAAAGCCGCGCCGAGGTGGTGCCGCTCAAGCGCGGCGATGCGGTAATCTTCGCCGTGCACAACCGGCCGGTGGAGGGCACGCGAGGTTACTATCGCGTCAACCTACGCCACGGCGTTAGCCGCCTGCGCTCGGGCAGGCGACATACGCTCGGCATCATCTTCCATGACGCGAGGTGACACTCCCCGCGGCGGCGTTTTTTTACGCTCCCGGCCGCCGATAACGGATCGATTTCGCCCTGCCCAGCGCGTCCATCGTCTCCTCGACGCTGAGGAGGACGGTGGTCTCGCAGGAGCTGAGCGCCCCTCCGGCACCGATGGCGAGCACGACGGACGCCATCGAAACATTGTCCGGCGCCTCCCACAGGTTCCAGCCGTCGTGCTCGCCGAACGCGTACCAGAACCCGTGCAGCTTTCCGCCCACCGATTCTATGTATGAGCTGGCTGCCTTGCGGCGATCTTCGGGGTTTTCGATCATTCGCGCCCATGTCTCGGGCGTGTAGCTGAAGCGCGTCAGGTACATGGCCATGGTTGACCTCCCTTGCCAGAGCCCATCAAGTGGTTGGCTCCAGCACTAAGCGCTCGATCTGTCGGCGACGCGAATCAATTTTACCTCGGCTGGGTTCTGCCCCAAAGGGAATAGGCCGAGCGCGGCATGCGGCGCTTCTGCCTCTTCCCCTCGTGCCCGCATTCGCGTAATGCCCCGGGCAAATCCCCGCCACGTCAGCGAAGTTTCCCGGACCGTCCCATGATCCGTCTCGAAAATATCGGCAAGCAGAACGGCCGACAGATCGTCTTCATCGAAGCTTCCGCCGCCTTGCAGAAGGGCGAGAAGATCGGGCTTGTCGGCCCGAACGGCGCCGGCAAGACGACTCTGTTCCGCATGATCATTGGCCAGGAGCAGCCCGATGAAGGTCAGGTCTCGGTCGATCGCGGCGTCACCATCGGCTATTTCAGCCAGGATGTCGGCGATATGGGCGGCTTGAGCGCCGTCGCCGAGGTCATGGAGGGCGCCGGACCGGTCAGCGCGGTCGCTGCCGAGATGCGCGAGCTTGAGCACGCCATGGGCGATCCCGACCGCGCCAACGACATGGATCAGATCATCGAGCGCTACGGCGAATTGCAGCACCGCTTCGAGGAGCTTGACGGCTATGCGCTCGACGGTCGGGCGCGCGAGGTGTTGGACGGCCTCGGCTTCAGCCAGGAGATGATGGACGGCGACGTCTCAAAACTCTCCGGCGGCTGGAAGATGCGCGTGGCACTCGCCCGCATCCTGTTGATGCGGCCCGACGTCATGCTGCTCGACGAGCCGTCGAACCATCTCGACCTCGAAAGCCTGATCTGGCTGGAGAAATTCCTCAAGGATTACGACGGCGCGCTGCTGATGACCTCGCACGACCGCGAGTTCATGAACCGCATCGTCACCAAGATCATCGAGATCGACGCCGGCGCGCTCACCTCCTATTCCGGCAATTATGAATTCTACCAGGAGCAGCGTGCGCTGGCCGACAAGCAACTGCAGGCGCAGTTCGAGCGCCAGCAGGCGATGCTGGCCAAGGAGATCGCCTTCATCGAGCGCTTCAAGGCGCGCGCCTCCCATGCGGCGCAGGTGCAGAGCCGGGTGAAGAAGCTCGACAAGATCGACCGCGTCGAGCCGCCGAAGCGCCGCCAGACGGTGGCCTTCGAATTCCAGCCGGCGCCGCGCTGCGGCGAGGACGTGGCGACGCTGAAGGGCATCCACAAATCCTATGGCAGCCGCTCGATCTATTCAGGCCTCGACTTCCAGATCCGCCGCCGCGAGCGCTGGTGCGTGATGGGCGTCAACGGCGCCGGCAAGTCGACGCTTTTGAAGCTGGTGGCCGGTGCCTCCGAACCGGACGAGGGTTCGGTTGTGCGCGGCCCGAGCGTCAAGATGGGCTATTTCGCCCAGCATGCGATGGAACTGCTCGATGGTGAGCGCACCGTCTTCCAGACGCTGGAGGACAATTTCCCGCAGGCGGGCCAGGCGCCGCTGCGCGCTTTGGCCGGCTGCTTCGGCTTTTCCGGCGACGAGATCGAAAAGAAGTGCCGCGTGCTTTCCGGCGGCGAGAAGGCGCGGCTGGTGATGGCGCTGATGCTGTTCGACCCGCCCAATCTGCTGGTGCTCGACGAACCGACCAACCACCTCGACATCACCACCAAGCAGATGCTGATCGAGGCGCTGTCGCAATATGAAGGCACCATGCTCTTCGTCTCGCATGACCGCCATTTCCTGGCCGCGCTGTCGAACCGCGTGCTGGAGCTGACGCCCGAAGGCATCCACACCTATGGCGGTGGCTATACGGAATATGTCGCCCGCACCGGCCAGGAAGCGCCGGGGCTGAGGGGGTAGGGGGCAATATGCGGCGGCGCGTTCCCTATCAGGTGAGCGCCGGCGCTTGCCCCTTTGCCAGCCCGCGATCGATCAGCCGCGAAAGCCGCGCCGAGAACGCCTTGGCGTCGGCCGGCTTGTCGCCGTCGAGCACACGTGCCTCGTCGTAAAGCAGATGCGCGGCGTCTTCCTTGAACGCCTTCTCGTCGTCGCCGAGCTTTGCCAGCGCCGCCACGCGCTCGTGGCGCGGGTTGATCTCGAGGATTGGCTTGGCCGCCTTATCGAGCCGGCCGGCGGCGTTGAGCAGGCGCTCGAACTGGCGATCCGGGCCATGCTCCGGCGCGACGAGGCACACGGCGCTTTCGGTCAGCCGGTCGGAGGCTTTCACATCCGAGACCTCCTCGCCAAGCGTCGTCTTCACGAAAGCCAGGAAGGCGGCGATATCCGACGACGTCTCCGCGTCGGGCTTCGCCGCATCTTCGGGCAGCGCGATATCGGCTAGCTCGGCCGCGCCCTGCGTCACCGACTTGAACGGCTTGCCGTCGAATTCCGGCGCCATCGTCACCCAGAAGCTGTCGACGGGATCGGTGAGGAGCAGCACCTCGATGCCGCGTGCGCGAAAACCTTCGAGCTGGGGCGAGGCTTCGAGCCGGGCGCGATCGTCACCGGCCATGAAGAAGATCGCTTTCTGTCCTTCCTTCATCGCGGCGACATAGTCGGCAAGGCTGCGCCAGCCTTCGCCTGAGGTCGTCGAACGGAAGCGGGCAAGCTTCAGCAGCTGCTCGCGTCGCTCGTAATCCTCATAGAGACCTTCCTTGAGGACGACGCCGAAATTTTCCCAGATTTTGGCGTAGGCTTCGGCATCGTTTTCGGCCGTCTTGGCGAGGTCGCCGAGAACGCGGTTGGTCACGCCCTTGCGGATCGCTGCGAGCAACGGGCTTTCCTGGATCATCTCGCGCGAAACATTGAGCGGCAGGTCGGCGGAATCGACCAGGCCGCGCACGAAGCGCAGGTAGCGCGGCAGCAGATCGGCTTCGTCGGTGATGAAGACGCGCCGCACATAGAGCTTCATGCGGCCCTTGCGGTCCTGGTCAAACAGGTCGAACGGCCGCGATCCCGGCACGAAGGCGAGCACGCTGTATTCCTGCCGGCCCTCGGCGCGGAAATGGATGGTCGAGGCGGGCTCGTCATACTGGCCGGCGATGCTGCGGTAGAAGTCGGTATATTCCTCCGGCTTGATCTCGCTCTTTTGCCGCACCCAAAGCGCCGTGCCGTCGGCGATTTCGCGCGGTTCGGCGCCTGGTTTCTCGACGAGCGTGATCGGCACCGGCACATGGCCCGACTGCGACTTCGCCAGCCCCTCGAGCCGGTAAGGCGTGGTGTAGGAAGAGGCGTCCTCCATCAGATGCAGCACCACGCGCGTGCCGCGCTTGGGTGCTGCCTCGAGCGGCACCGGCGCGATCTCGTAGGTGCCCTTGCCGTCGGACGACCAGCGGAAGGCCTCGTCGCTGCCGGCCTGGCGGCTGATGACGTCGACACGGTCTGCGACCATGAAGGCCGAATAAAACCCGACGCCGAACTGGCCGATGAGCTGCGTGTCTTCCGCCGCCTTGCCGGCTTCGACGCGCTCCATGAAGGCGCGGGTGCCGGAGCGCGCGATCGTGCCCAGCGCCTCCGCCATCTCGTCGCGGCTCATGCCGATGCCGTTGTCCTCGACCGAAAGCTCCTTGTTGTCCGGATTGGCGGCAATCGTGATGCGCGGCTTGGCATCGTCGCCCAGAAGCTCTGGCCGGCTCACCGCCTCGAAGCGCAGCCTCTCGCAGGCATCCGCCGCATTGGAGATCAGCTCGCGCAGGAAAACGTCCCGGTCCGAATAGACCGAGTGCACCATCATGTGCAGCAGCCGCGAGACGTCCGCCTCGAATGTCCTGGTTTCCTTCGCCTTGGTGTCCGTCGTCATTCAGAATTCCTGGGTTCGGTTATTTTCGCCGCCGCGCCAGCACGCGCCGGGTTTCAAATTTTCAGCCATTGTTGCTTGTGGATGCGCTCCCTGCCAGCGCCGCAGGCGCCAGAGAAACCAGGTCCGGCGCCAGGATATCGTGGCGGCGGGCGAAAGCAACAAGGGTTGCCCGCACCGTTTCCGCGTCGATCTCGCCGGCAATGCCGGCTTTGCAGGAATTGAGCGCGATCGCATGCGCGCTGCTCCTGCTCGTAGCCGGCCAATCCTGCAGCAGGGCATAGGCTTCCATCACGGTCTCGAGCCGGACCGGCAAACCCATTCCGACAAGGATGGTGACAGGCTCTTCAAAGCGGTCGTGGTTCATGGTCAGAACCCTCATTCGAGTGGATGCTCATGGCGCCCGGGCGAAGGCCGGTCGTCCCGGCCAGCACATGTCGGCGCGGGTAGGGTGGTTGCAGGACGACGCCGTGCGGCCGCGGCTGGCCGATGCCGTTGAACGCCTGCACAACCACCGGGCCCGCCGGCGTGTGCGTCGCTGAATTCTGCCGGTTAAGGCGCGGCGGGGGCAGCGCCTTGTGTGCCTTGGCGAGGGCCTCGATCCAGGCGGCGACCGCCAGCGGCACCGGCGCGCGCCCCTCGAGCCAGCGTGTCACGTCGTTTCTGGGCCAGCCAAGTTCCTCGGCGACGTCGGCAGCTTCCCATCGCAAGATTCTCAGGCATTCGCGCAATCGTCCTGCAATCATGGCAATCCTCGTCCGTTCGCAGTCACATGGGCCCCGCCTTGGAGGCGGGGCCCGATTTTGCTAGCCGCCCCCGGATGTTTCGGTGGCCGACACGTGCTGTGCGGCAAGAAACATCAGCGTTGAGGCGACGGTCCGCCGGTTCCATCCGGCGGATTCGGCCGTGTCGAGCAAGCCTGCCAGCAACGGCTTCAATGCGCTTCGGCATTCGGCTTCATAAGCGAGGAATTCGCTTGCCGGGCGCGTCGGCGCCGGAACCGAGCCATTGCCGCTCATCATATCCATAAGGGCCTCCCATCGTGCGTTTCGAAACGCCCGCTCCCGTTGCGGAAGCGGGCTCCCGTCGGCGTCTCAGAAGTCCATGCCGGCGCCGGCCGGCATGGCCGGAGCGGCCTCCTTCTTCGGTTTCTCGGCCACCATGGCCTCGGTGGTGACGAGCAGTCCGGCAACCGAGGCCGCATCCTGCAGCGCGGTGCGCACGACCTTGGCGGGATCGATGACGCCCTGTTTGTAGAGGTCGCCATATTCGCCGGTCTGGGCGTTCCAGCCATAGGCGAATTCGGTCTTCTCGCGCAGCTTGCCGACGATGATCGAACCTTCCGACCCGCTGTTCTCGGCGATCTGGCGCGCTGGAGCCTCGATCGCGCGCCGCACGATGTCGACGCCGTATCTCTGGTCCGGATTGTCGACGGCGACCGCGTCGAGCGCCTTGGCCGCCCTGAGCAGGGCAACGCCGCCGCCGGGCAGGATACCTTCCTCGACCGCCGCGCGCGTGGCGTGCAGCGCGTCGTCGACGCGGTCCTTCTTCTCCTTGACCTCGACTTCCGTCGCGCCGCCGACGCGGATCACGGCAACGCCGCCGGCGAGCTTGGCCAGCCGCTCCTGCAGCTTCTCGCGATCATAGTCGGAGGTGGTCTCCTCGATCTGCGCCTTGATTTGCGTGATGCGGCCCTGGATCTCCTCCTTCTTGCCGGCACCATCGACGATGGTGGTGTTCTCCTTCTCGATCGCGACCTTCTTGGCGCGGCCGAGCATCTCCAGCGTGACGTTCTCCAGCTTGATGCCGAGATCCTCACTGATGGCCGTGCCGCCGGTGAGGATGGCGATGTCCTCCAGCATGGCCTTGCGGCGGTCGCCGAAGCCCGGAGCCTTGACGGCGGCGACCTTAAGCCCGCCGCGCAGCTTGTTGACCACCAGCGTGGCCAGAGCCTCGCCTTCGACATCCTCGGCGATGATCAGCATCGGCTTGCCGGACTGCACCACGGCCTCCAGCACCGGAAGCAACGCCTGAAGATTGCCCAGCTTCTTCTCGTGGATCAGCACATAGGGCTCTTCGAGCTCGACGCGCATCTTGTCCTGGTTGGTGATGAAGTAGGGTGAGAGATAGCCGCGGTCGAACTGCATGCCTTCCACGACTTCCAGCTCGGTCTCGGCGGTCTTGGCCTCCTCGACGGTGATGACGCCTTCGTTGCCGACTTTTTCCATGGCCTCGGCCAGGAAGCGGCCGATCTCGGCATCGCCATTGGCCGAGATCGTGCCGACCTGTGCGATCTCGTCGTTGCTGGTGATCTTGCGGGCGTTGACCTTGAGTTCGGCGACGACGGCATCCACGGCCTTGTCGATGCCGCGTTTCAGATCCATCGGGTTCATGCCCGAGGCAACGGCCTTGGCCCCCTCGCGAACGATCGCCTGGGCAAGCACGGTGGCCGTCGTGGTGCCGTCGCCGGCGAGGTCGCTGGTCTTCGAAGCGACTTCGCGAACCATCTGGGCGCCCATGTTCTCGAACTTGTCCTCGAGCTCGATCTCCTTGGCGACGGTGACGCCGTCCTTGGTGATGCGCGGAGCGCCGAACGACTTGTCGATGACGACGTTGCGGCCCTTCGGACCGAGCGTCACCTTCACCGCGTCGGCGAGGATATTGACGCCGCGCAGCATGCGCTCACGGGCGTCGGAATGGAATTTGACTTCCTTGGCAGCCATTGGATCACTCCTTGTTTAGGCAGCTTTCATTGACTGGGTTGCGGTTCGGTCGAAGCCCCGGTCAGGCGGCTTTCTTCAGCGTCTCGGCCTGCTCGATCACACCCATCACGTCGCTTTCCTTCATGATGAGCAGGTCCTCACCGTTGAGCTTGATCTCGGTGCCGGACCACTTGCCGAACAGGATGCGGTCGCCGACCTTCACGTCGAGGGGCGCGAGCTTGCCGCTATCGTCGCGGGCGCCTGGCCCGACGGCGATGACTTCGCCTTCCTGCGGCTTTTCCTTGGCAGTGTCGGGGATGATGATGCCGCCGGCCGTCTTCTCTTCGGCCTCGATGCGGCGCACGAGCACGCGGTCATGCAATGGACGGAACGTCATATCGTTCTCCTTCAGGACAAACAGATTGCGAGCAGTTCCTCCGCTCCGGACCGGCAGGACCGGAGCGGGGCTAGCGCGACCCTTTCGGCATCGCGCGCATGTCGAGCTAATTTTGCCTTCATCTACTTTCAAGGGGGTACCGCAAATTTTTTGGCACTCTCGACCGTTGAGTGCTAGCGCGCTGAAAACATGCGGTAAATTGGCCCGCTCCGATAACGGAGAGGCTTGAATTCGCGATTGAGTTGAACAAGATTATCGGCGCCCGGCAGCGCCGGGACCGCTGAGAAATTGGAACCCGAAGCAAGGAGTTTTTGGAGACGGAGGACAGAAATGGACCGACAGACGCTTTCGCCGATCATTCCTTCCCTAGCTCCCGAACTATCAGACCTTTCGCTCGACCGGCTGCTGTCGCCGGCCAGGCATTTTCAGCACCCGCGGGATGTGCTGGAGGACGGCTCGCTCGACATATGGGAAAAGCGGGCGATCCTTTCGTCCTGGGCGTCCGATGCTTGCGCCGTGGAATCGATGCCGGCGCTGCGCCAGCCGCCGGGCACCGAGCGGCCGGTCTCCTTCGACGACATCATGGATGCGCTGCGCCGGCTTGATGCGCTGGCTCCGCCGCCCAGCGGCCCTGCCGATGACGACCACCGGCAGGTGGTCGACCGGCTGAGCACGTGAGGGCCCGAAGGCGATGGCGGTCAGCAGGGAATTCCGCTTGCAGATGAATGGCTATGGCTTGACCACTGCCGAGATCCATTATCATCTGCCCGACCATCCCAGCCTGCTCCAGCTCTACGTCTGGCAGGACTATGATCTTGCCCCGGATTTCCCGGCGCTGAGGGGCTTTCTGGGCTTTTGGGAGCGCGAGTTGGCTGGCGCCTTGCATTCTGTCCGTGTCGCCCATCATAGGCTCATCAGGGCATCGGAATGGCGGGCCGTCGACGGGATCATCGCGATCCATTGAAGATCAGCTCCGCAAGGCGGTCGTGGTTGTGCGGCCGCCTCCAATTCATGATTTGCCTGCCTGCATGCAGACGAAGGGGCTGACTTTCACGACCTTGAAGGCGGCTTCGGAGCGGGGCCTTGACGTGCCCGTGTTGAATTCCCAGATCGATTACGCCGGTGCTTGAGAGAGACCGGCAAGGTCAAGGGGCGCCGCTTCCTTGGCGCCCCTCGTATCTATGTTGCTCAATGGAGGATGTAGCTATGAGAACCACGTTTGACTTCAGCCCCCTGTTCCGGTCGAGCATCGGCTTCGATCGAATGCTGAACGCGCTCGAGACGGCGAGCCGGATCGAGACCGTCGACAATTGGCCACCCTATGACATCGCCAAGACCGCAGAAGACGACTACCGCATCAGTATGGCGGTGGCTGGGTTCTCGCAGGACGAACTGGCCATTACCCAGGAGCAGAACATGCTCATGGTCTCTGGCCAGAAAGCCGGCGAGGACAAGGGCGAGTACCTGCATCGTGGCATCGCCGGCCGTGCATTCCAGCGCCGCTTCGAGCTTGCCGACCACGTCAAGGTCGTTGGCGCCAGCTTGGTCAATGGGCTGCTGACGATCGATCTGAAGCGCGAAATTCCAGAAGAGATGAAACCGCGGCGGATCGAAATCGCAGCCGACAAGGCAACGCTCAAAGGCACGACAAAGAAGATCGAAGCCGAGAAGCACGCCGCCTGAGGGCTTCTGTGAGCGCATCCGCGCTATGCGCCGGGCGCTGCCCGGCGCGTAGGAGCTTTTCGAGCCGATGAACAGAAAGGAGCAAACCATGAGTGTCCGTGATCTGATCCCCTGGGGCCGGAGCAACGGCAACCAGCTTCCAAGCATATTCCGCGACGGTGAGCGCGATCCGTTCCTGTCGCTGCATCGCGAGGTGAACCGCCTGTTTGACGACGTTTTCCGCGGCTTCGACAGCCGGTTGCCGTCTTTTGGCGGTGTCTCCGCCCTCGGCGCCGGTTGGCCGAGCGTCGAGATCTCCAACGGCGAGAAGGAGATCAAGGTGATGGCCGAGGTGCCTGGCCTCGAACAGAAAGACATCGAGGTCCTGCTCGACGACGGCGTGCTGACGCTGAGAGGTGAGAAGCGCTCCGAGACGGAGGACAAGGATAGGCAGTTCTCCGAGCGCTATTACGGCCGCTTCGAGCGCCGCATCCCGGTCGGCTACGAGGTCAAGGAAGACGAGGTGGATGCCCGCTTCAAGAACGGCGTGCTGACCGTCACCTTGCCGAAGAGCGAGAAGGCGCAGTCGCAGGTCAAGCGCATCGACATCAAGAGTTGATGCACCGACGCGGGAGGTCGGCCCATCCGCCTCCCGCGTCGACTCCCATAGAGCCACGGCAACCGGATGCTCGCGCAAGCAACTCCACTCGATCGATCATGGGCGGCCGAGGAAGAGAAAATTTATACGGCGGGAGCTTCTTTTTTCCGTCCAGAAGTCTTCGCATCGCTCATCTGAATGATGACAAGCAGCTCGCTGTCTTTCCCTTCTGCTGCGCATGCTTTCAGCACCTACCCGGAGAGAAAGCTAACATATGTTAGGAACGGACGAGGGGCTCACCTAGCGCGGATCCGCATCAGATTGGGACCGGCGATAACCTTAATTTTGGTTTCCTTTGCACAGGCTTCCCGAACGGAAGGTAACGCGATAGATTAGTAATTCGTTAAGTACGCCCGGGGGCGAGCGTAAAAAGATGTGTCGTCGAGCGTAAGGGATGTGCCGTGATGAATTTCAAGTCTCTGATCAAGCGGGCCGAGGACGTCGATAAGGAATTTCAGGAACTCCAATCGGATCTGGCGGAGGCGTTCGAGGACGTTCTGAAAGATGACGAACAGCCGCCGTCGGAAGACGACGCCGTCGCCGGCCGGGAACTGGTGGCAAGCGACGAGAATCCGCCGGCCGAAGAGCCGTCCGACGCAACGGCATCGCGGCTGACACCGCATACCCAGACGCGGCTGGCCGCCCTGGAGGCAGTCACCGGGCTTTTCCGGGACGGGCAGGCCCATCTGCAGGAGATCGAGGCAAAGCTGGCGGAGATCGCCACTGCGCATCATATGACGCGCGAAGTCCTCAACGTCTTCCATCGCGACGTGTTGCGCTCCAACGAGCTGGAGCTGGCAAACCTCGCTCTCACCGCCGAACACAAGACATTGTCGGAACAATTGCTTGACGCCGCCCGCCGGCAGCGCGAACGCGACGGCGCGGCCGAAGCGTGGCAGCAGCGCGAGGCGAGCCTCGTCCAGGACCGGGAGCAGCTGCGCTCGGCGCTTGCGGCGGTGCGCCTGGAGCTGGTGGAGATGGGCAATGAGACCGCCAGGCGCGAGACGGAGTTCGGCGAGATCGTCAAAGCCCTGACGGCCAAGACCGTCGAAGTCGACAGGCGCGGCGCCGAGAACAAGCTGCTGCGCGAAAAGCAGGTTGGCCTTTCGGTCGATCTGGAGCAGGCGCAAAAGCGCGAGGCGGAGGCCCGGCACAAGTTCGACGAGTTCGCGGCAACCCACGCCAGCGAAACCGCCCACATCGCCGAACTGATGGCTCAAATCGGCAACCACGAAAAGGAAGAAACCCGGCTGCAGAAAGCGCTCGAGGCAGCGCAGGCCAGGCTTGCCGAAACAATCGAGGCGGCGCGGATCGCCGAGAGCGACAGCACCGCCGAATTGGCACGCAGCCACGCGGAAATGCGCGGTTTGCGTGCCGAGATCCAGGAACTGCAGTCGCGTCTGGATAAGGTCTCGACCGACAATGGCGAAGCCACGGACGAGATCACCAGGCTAAAGGCGCAGCTGAACGACGCCGTCACCGAACGCCAGATTGCGGAGAAAAGGCTCGCCGTTCTCAAGGACGAGAGCGAAGCCGACAAGAAGAACCTGTCCGAGGTCAGCACCAATTTCTCACGGCTTTCGCTGCAGCAGGCGTCGGAGCAGATCCAGCTCGATATCCAGAAGCAGGAATGCGAGGATTTGCGCGCCGAAGTCGAAGCGCTCAACGCCCGCATCCGGGAATTGCTGCCTTACGAGCGCCTGCATCGGGTGACCGACGCAAGGTCGCGCATGGATGCCGCGCCTCAAACCAACGGGATCATCGCGGAAGCGGCGCGCCCCGTCGCGCGGCGCGTTTCTCGGCGCAACATGCGGGCGAACGGAGGCTGAGGGTTTCGAGCGGCTCGGCTTCGACAGCGCCGGCCCGCTCTATCTCTATGGTTTGAAACCGCTCCACTTCGAGAGCCGCTGCGCTTTCCTGGAATTGCCCTGGCGGACTATTTCCCAGCCATGTCGTCGGCAAGGTCCTGCGCCTGCTTGAACAGCGCCGGGAAGGACGGGTCGCCAGGCAGGCGCTGGGCCATGCAGGCGCGGTAGTCGGCGTCGCCCTTTTCCCAGGCGGCGTTGGCGGGATCGGAGACCTGCGGATCGTCCTGGTCCGAACCCTGGTCGGCCTGCTGGGCTTTCTGCGCGGCGGCGTCGGCGGCTGCCCAGATTGAATCGCAGGCCGCGATCTTCGGCACGGCGGGCGAGGCGGGTGCCTCGGCAATCAGCACGCGGTCGCCTTTGACGACCGCCACGACGACGTGCTGATCGTAGATCGGTCCGACATCCTGGGTCCAGCCGCCGAGCCGCGCGACCACCGCATCGGCGCCGTCGGGCTTCTTCAACGAAAAGTCGAGCGTGCCCGAGAATGCCGCGTCGCTGCCGATGGCCTGGGTGTAGAAACTGTCGAGCTTCAACGCCGCGCCGATGTCGGCGGGCAGCTTGAAATCCGCTTCCGCTTCGGACGATTTGGACTTGAGCCAGCGCTCGGTCAACCCGCGCGTCGAGGCGACGATGCTTGGGCCGTCGTCGCTCTGCGCATATCGCAGCCCGTCCAGCATGCCGTAGCCGATATCGGAAGCGTTGAGGCTTTGAACATTGATGGTCCCGGTCGCCGGAAAGCCTTTGACGGAGAGCGGACCGAGGATGGCGGCGAGGCGCTGCTGGAGGTCGGCCAGCGCCTTCTCGTTCTGGGCATCGATAGTTTCGATCGCCGTATTGGCGCTTTCCTGCGCGGTGATATCGGCGATCGCCTTGTCGCGCGCGGCGATATAATCATCTTCCGGCGAAGCGGCATATGCCGCGTTGCCCGCCAGCGCAATGAGAAGCGTCAAGACCAACCGCATGCTGCAACCCCAAATCAGCGATCAAAGCCCTTGGGAGCCATCGCCCGACTTGGCGGCTTTTGCGTGGCGGAAATCATGGAGAGCCAAATCTTTATTCCGGCTTGCGTTTCTCCACCTCGGCCTTCCTCAGCAAGAACCGCTGGATCTTGCCGCTCGGTGTCTTCGGCAGTTCGCTGACGAACTCGACCTCGCGCGGATAGGAATGCGCAGACAGCCGCTTCTTCACATGCTGGGCGAGTTCCTCGGCTAGCGCCCCGCTGCCCTTGAAGGCGGGCGCCAGCACTACGAACGCCTTGACGATCTCCGTGCGCTGCGGATCGGGCACGCCGACGACGGCCGCCTCGTTGACCGCCGGATGCTCGATCAGCGCGCTTTCGACATCGAACGGTCCGATGCGGTAGCCGGACGAGGTGATGACATCGTCGGCCCGCCCGATGAAGGAGACGGAGCCGTCCGTCTCATATTCCACCGTGTCGCCGGTGCGGTAGTAGCCGCCCGCGATCGCCGGCGTTTCCGCCTGGTGGTAGCCGTCGAACCAGCGCAGCGGCGAGTTGGCGATATCGACCGCCAGCACGCCGGGTTGGTTGGGGCCGAGTTCGTTGCCTGCCTCGTCCAGCACCACCATGCGGTAGCCGGGCATGGCAAAGCCGGCCGAGCCGGCGCGAACCGTATGCGCCAGACCATGATGGTTGTTGACCATCATGCCGTTCTCGGTCTGGCCGTAATGATCGTGGATCGGCGCTGCAAGATGCGCGTCGAACCAGCGGATCACCTCCGGATTGAGCGGCTCGCCGGCGCTGCTCACCACGCGCAGCCTGCCCTTGACGGGCCGCGGCCTCGGGCCCTTCCGCCATTAGCAGGCGATAGGCTGTCGGCGAGCCGGCCAGGCTGGTGACGCCCAGACGCTCGATGATGTCGTAGGTCGATTTGGCGTTGAACGCGCCTTCGTAGAAGGTGGTGGCGATGCCGAGCTGCAAAGGCCCGGTGATGGCGTAGTAGAGCCCATAGGCCCAGCCGGGATCGGCGATGTTCCAGAAGATGTCGTCGGGCCGAAGCCCGATCGCGTCACGCATATAGGCGCCGAAGGCAAGCAGCGCGTTGAGCGGCACCGGCACGCCCTTTGGGTGCCCGGTCGTGCCGGAGGTCGACATCATCATGAACAGGTCGGTGCCCTTGCGCATGACCGGCTCGCTATCGAGGAAGGCAGCCGCGAGCGCCGCGCGGAAATCGACGTCGCCTGCTGCAAGGGCGTCGCCGGGCCCAACGATGGTGGCGATGCGCGGACGGTTTTCCACCTCGTCGAGCTTGGCGCGGTTTGCGGGGTTGGTCACCACCAGCTTCGCCTTGCTGTAGTTCAGGCGATGCTCGATGGCCTTCGGCCCGAAAGCGGTGAACAGCGGCTGGTACACAGCGCCGACCCGCCACGTACCGAGGATCAGCGCCACCAATTCGGGAATGCGCGGCAGCATGCCGGCGACAACGTCGCCGGGACCGACGCCGAGACCTTTGAGCAGGGTGCCGACGCGGCCCGCCATGTCGGCCAGATCGTCGAAGGAGTATTCACGCAATTCACCGGCAGCCGAGATCGCGCGCAGCGCCAGCCGGTTTTCGCCGGTATAGCGGCCGCAACATTCGACATAGGCGTTGATGCCGGTCGCCGGATCGCCGTGGAGGCGTGCGATCTCGTCCTCGATGCGGAATTGCGCAACGGCATCCTCATAGCGCGGCAGCGCCGCTGGCGTGTCGGTCATGGCAATCCTCCCTCGGCGGCGGATCATTTCCCCATGATCGCCGCCGGAGGAGATTGCATGAAAGGAGGGCGCTGGTCGATTGCGGCAGCGTCTTTCTCCCCGTCTTACGGGGAGCTCCTTATCCACGCTTCCGATAAAGGCTCAGCGTTATCTCCTTGCCCACGCCCACGGGCGTCAGCATAAAATAATCATAGAGCCTGATTTCGCCGCTCGGACCGACCATCCGCTTCGACCAGATCGGCGCTTCCTCGACCCGCATCTCGGCCCATTGGCGCGCGAAGTCGGGGCTCAGCGCCTTGAGTGGATCGAGCACGGCGCGGATGTCGGCAGCAGACGCGTATTCGACGGTCGCGGCGCGGAATTGCGCGATCGCCGAGCGAGCTACCACTTCCCAGTCGGCGAACAGGCCGCGCCAGGCGGGATCGAGGAAGAACCGCGCCAGCAGGTTGCGCCTTGCGGGATCGTCCTGATCGAAGCCGCCGAACAAATCCGCCGCCTCGTCGTTCCAGGCAATGAAGTCCCAGGCGCGGTTGAGCGCATAGGCCGGGTTGGGCGAGAGCGTGGCGAGCAATCCGACAATGCGCGGATCGGGCGAGGGGCCTTCGAGCGGCGTCGCCTCAGGCCGCCATTCCGGCTTTGCGAGCTTGAACAGGTGCTGGTGTTCCACAGGCACGAGGTCCAGCACGTCGGCGAGCGCATTGAGCACCTGCGCGGAAGGATTGGCCTCGCGGCCCTGTTCTAGCCATGTGTACCAGGTGGCGCTGATCCCTGCGAGCAGCGCGACTTCCTCACGCAGCAGCCCGCTTGCGCGCCGTCGCGTGCCGGTGCGGATGCCATGCCGTGACGGCTCGACGCGTTCGCGCATGGCGCGCAGGAAGCGGCCGAGTTCCTTACGCCTGTCCATCTCGGTGGTCTGTTCCAGCATGCTCGTGCCTCGAAGGGGGTGGCGACGCTACTAGCAGCGCCGCTCGTCTTGTACCACCTTGCTACCAGTATAATAAGGCAGCGCATCGACATTCACGCCGCGTCGGAACGCGGCGCCAGACAAGGATTCCGCAAATGAATGCGCTGAAAAACATCAGGAATATCGACTACACCGTCCTCTTCGCCCGCGACATGAAGGAGATGCGGCGTTTCTACGAGGACGTGATGGGCTTTCGCGTCCACTCCAGCCTGGGCGAGAGCTGGATCGCCTACCAGGTCGGCTCGTGCCTGCTGGCGCTCACTGAGCGCGGCGTGATGTTCAACGACTTGCCGACCCCGGCGGGCGCGCTCTCCATGCAGCTCGCCTTCCGGGTGACGCCCAGCCAGGTTGACCAATGCGCCGAGACGTTGCGTGAGAAGGGCGTGGCGATCGAAAGTGGGCCGACCGACCGGCCCTGGGGTCACCGCACGCTTTTCTTTCGCGATCCCGACGGCAATGTGCTGGAGATCTACGCCGATATCTAGCCTTGCGGCAGTTGAATGCCTTGCGGCAAGCGGCTCGTCGACTTCTACGAGACAGTCACGGGCATCAAGCTCACGGTCTACACCGAGGATTTCGCCGAGCTGCTTGCTTCACGCCGGTGACGGCGGAGGCGATTGCGAAGCTCAAGCGGTGAGAGTTCCAAGTTCCCAACACGGCGTAAGGCGGTATGCGGTTGACCACATCGACCATCCGGCCGATAGGGACGGCGAACCAGAGAACCGCAATGACCACTAATCTCAAACTGCCGGCCGCGCCCGACGCCGCCTGGCAGGACGACATCCGCGCCGGCGTGCGCCAAGTCCGCGACCTTGCATCACTGCCACTCTCGCCCGCCGAGCGCGAAGCCGCGCAGCAAGCCGCCGCCGCGCACAAGGTGCGCGTGCCCAAACCCTATCTCGATCTGATCGACTGGAGCGACCCCAACGATCCGATCCGCGCCCAGGCGATCCCGTCGCCGGGCGAGCTCGTCGCCACCGAAGGCGAGCTCGACGACCCGATCGGCGATCATGCCTTCAGCCCGGTGCCGCGCCTGACGCACCGCCACGCCGACCGCGTGCTTTTGTTCCCGACCTATCAATGCGCGGTCTATTGCCGCTTCTGCTTCCGCAAGGAATCGCTGACCTCGATCGGCCGCGGCTACACAAGCGAAGCGCTGGAGCCGGCATTGGCCTACATCGCCGGGCACCCGGAAATCCGCGAGGCGATCCTGACCGGTGGCGATCCGCTGTCGCTGCCGGACAAGGCGCTGGCCGAGATCCGCGCCCGGCTGGAGGCGATCCCGCATCTCAGGCTTCTGCGCATCCACACCCGCGTGCCCGTGGCGCTGCCGTCGCGCATAACCTCCGGCTTGGTCGAGGCGCTGCAGGGCCGGCTGATGGTGACGGTTGTCACGCACTTCAACCATCCGCGCGAGCTCACCGCCGAAGCCGAGGCGGCCTGCCGCACGATGCGCCAGGCAGGTTTCGTGCTGCTCAACCAAAGCGTTCTCCTCAAAGGCGTCAACGACAAGGTCGAGGTGCTGGAGGAGCTCTGCCGCGAGCTGATGTACCGTCTCGGCGTAAAACCCTATTACCTGCACCACGGCGACCTCGCGCGCGGCATGGCGCATCGCCGCACGACGATTGCCCACGGCCAGGCGCTGGTCGCGGAACTGCGCCGGCGCTTATCCGGAATCTGCAATCCGACCTATGTCATCGATCTGCCGGATGGCGGCGGCAAGGTGCCGCTGGCGGCGAGCCATATCGAGGGGCGGGACGGCGAAACGTGGCGCATTCGCGGCCAGGACGGGAAGGCGAGGAGCTACAGCGAGGTGGTGGCGGACTGCTGAGTGCCCGCATGCCGCTCGGGCGCGGCCCGGCCGCCTCGTTGGGGCATTCTGCCGGGCCTGACCGGCCGCCGCCGGCTGCGAGTCCGAGGCGTGGGACTGCCATGTGAACGACCTGCTTTTATTCCTCTGTTTGCACGATGCGGCGTCGTAGCAAAGGCGCGACACTGTCATCGATCCGTTTGGATCATCGTAAAGTCCCTTAGCTGCCTAGTCCCCAGCTGGGTTCACCTAGCGATCCTCTCGAAGCCCCGCGTGCTCCTCCCCGGAGCACGCGGGGCCTTCGTTTGTTACCGCCGGGTCGCAACATCGCCCTCTTGCTGTGGGAACCGGATTCCGCGCCTCGCATTCTATCAGCGGGGACTAAAGGAGTTCGGCATGAAGGCTTTGTTGGGAATTGTCGGCGGCTTCGTGCTGACCCTTGCCGTGTTCGCCAGCGGGCTCGCCTTCGCCACCTGGCTGCTCGCCGCCAAGCCAGTGCGCCAGGCGACCCCGGCGATCGGCGTTTCCGAGCTCTGGACCAAGGACGCTCAGCCGGTCGATCCGCAAAAGCAGAATCTTCAGCGCATTCCCGCCCAGCAGGCTGCCGTCGCGCCCGCCCCAGGGGGCGAGCCGGCCAAGACCGACAGCGCAGTGCAGACGGCGACGCTCGCGGCGCCGACCGCACCCGCGCAGCCGCAGCAGTTGCAGCCCACGACCGCTCAGCCGAACCAGCCCGCGGCCGAGCCTGACGCGACCCAGCCTTCCCAGCCGGCTCCGGCCGATCGGCAGGCCGAGCAGCAATTGCCCGTGGCCCATCTGCAATGGTGCTCGGCCCGCTATCGCAGCTACCGTCCGGCGGAAAACAGCTACCGCGCCTACAGCGGCGAGCTGCGCCCTTGCATCTCACCCTATTACGACCCGATGGGCGACCGCACCGCCTCGACCGGCTCAAACGATCGGCAAGGCCAGGGTGGTCAAGCGGTAGCGGATGATCGGCAACCCGCCGCGGCCGATGATCAGACGAGCGACGACCAGGCCGAGATGGAAGGTTACGCCCCGTCGGGCGACGGCTACGTCACCACCTATGGCGGCCCGCCGGAAGAGATCTCGCCCGAGGCCGGGGCCGTGCGGGCACAGGGCCGGCAGATCTCGGCCGCCCATATCGACGATTGCTTCAGCCGCTACCGCTCCTACGATCCGCAGGACAACACCTACCAGCCCTTCGACGGCGGCCCGCGCCGCCAGTGCGAGTAGTGTTTCTGGCCCGCGACAGCGAAGAGGTGATCGCGAAGCGACCGGAGAGGGGCTGCGACACAGGCAGGTTCGCTCTAGCCTCTCGCGCGCCCCCGCCAAACTCAGCCCACGACCTTCCCCGGATTCATCACATTGCCCGGATCGATCAACTCTTTGATCGCCTTCGCCAAATCCCGCTTAACCGGATCAGCATGCCGCTCATAGGCCTCGCGTTTCTCCAGCCCCACCCCATGCTCAGCTGAGAACGAACCGCCGGCCTCGCGCAGCCCCTCATAGAGCACGTCCTCGATCGCCTCATGCCGCTCATATGGAACCGGCCCTTCGCAATTGAGGGAGATGTGCAGATTGCCGTCGGCGAGATGGCCGTAGACATAGGGCGCATATGAGGCGTCGAGCTTCTTCAGCCCCGCCTCGATGCGCGCCACATAGGCGTCCAGCGCGCCGGCCGGCACGGAGACGTCGAACGAGGGCGCCATAGGGTGCGCGCGCTCGATCTCAACAGTCTCCTCGCGCAGCCGCCACATCGCTGCGGCTTGGCCCTCGGAGCTCGCGACCAGCCCGTCGACGATGCCGACCTCTTCCCAGATGGCCGCCAGCCCGCCCTCGAGCGCGCTTCTCGCCGCCTCGATCGAGTCGGCGCCTAGGCCCAGCACCAGCAGACAGGGCGCATCGAGCGGCAGGCTGCCCGAGGCATAGTTCAGCGACCGCTGCATGAGGGACGCAAAATTACGCCACAGGATCTCGGCGGCGGTGAGCCTCGCGCTGGTCGAGGTCAAAAAATGCCGCACGATGTGCTGGGCGCTGGCCGCATTCGGCACGCCGACAAGCGCGGTGGCACTCGCCCCGGCCACCGGATCGAGCCGCAGCGCCACGCGGGTGACGATGCCGAGCGTGCCTTCCGCGCCGATGAAGAGATGCTTCAGATCGTAGCCTGCGCTGGTTTTCAGCACCCGGGTGAGATCGCAAAACAACCGCCCGTCCGGCAGCACGGCCTCCAAGCCAAGCACGCGGTGGCGCATTGTGCCGTTGCGAAAGGCCATGATGCCGCCGGCGTTGGTGGAAACCATGCCGCCGATCGTGGCGCTGCCGCGCGCGGCAAGGTCGATGCCCGGGTCGAGCCCATGCTGGGCTGCCGCCTCCTGCAGCGCGCCCAGCGTCACGCCCGCCTGCACGATCGCCACGCGCGTGAACGGATCGATGTCCTCTATTCTGTTAAGCCCGCCAAGGTCGCAGATCACCTGCCCTTGGGAAGTGGCTGCTCCGCCCGCCAGCCCGGTGCGCCCGCCCTGCGCGACAAGACTGATGCCACGCTCCGAACAGAATTTCACCAGCGCCGCGACCTCTTCGACATCGCGCGGACGCACCAGAGCCGAGGCGCCGAAATTGCGGGTGTCGAAGCCAGGATCGCGCGAGGCGAGCTCGGCGGCGTCCCAGATGGTGGCGTTGGGGAGGGCGGCGCGGAGAGAGGGGAGGAGGGCCATGAAATGGATCCGGCGTCGGACGTGAAGCTCGTCCTATAGAGGAACCGCAGCCCGGGAGTCACGCCGGCACGCCCATCGAATCGCCCGGGTCCACAACCATACCGGCTCGGTTCAGGAACATTCCGCGTTTGGCGGAGTTGACAGGACGGCCCGCTCGTTTGAGGCCACACCGGTTCATGGCGGGCTTCGGGAGGAAGCTATGATCCATGCCACCCCTTCACTTCATGTTTCTCGCCGCGGCGCATTGCAAATTGGTCTTGGAGCGACGCTCGCTTCAGCGACCGGCGTCGCCCCCGTTTCGCCTGCTTTCGCACAAGATGACATAAAGGACGAAGACATTTTCCGGTTCGCGCTGAACCTGGAATATATGGAGGCCGAATACTACCTCCGGGGCACCACAGGAAAAGGCATCGACGATTCAGATGCCGGTTCCAAGCCCGGCGACGTCGTCGGCGGCAAGAAGGTTCCCTTCGAAACACCCGCACTGGCTGAATTTTTGCGGGAAGTCGCGGAAAATGAACTTGCCCATGTCAGGTTCTACCGCAAGACCCTGGCGTCGAATGCGGTGGACCGGCCGGCGATCGATTTTGATGCCGGCTTTGCCGCGGTCGCCAAGGCGGCCGGGCTCGGTGCCGACTTCGACCCCTTCGGCAACCAGATGAACTTCGTGCTTGGCGGCATGCTGTTCGAGGATGTCGGCGTCACCGCCTACGCCGGTGCGGCAACCGTCCTGAAGAACAAGGAATTCCTGGCAGCCGCGGCTGGAATTCTCGCGGTCGAGGCCTACCACATGGGGATGGCGCGGTCGTCGCTCTATCGCATGGGCGAGAAGGCCTGGAAGGCGGCGAATGCGATTTCCGACGCACGCGACAAGATCGACGGGCCCGATGACAAGGACCAGGGCATTCGCGTCGACGGCAAGGCCAACTTCGTTCCTTCAACGCCCGATGCGATTGCCTTCACAAGGACGCCGCAGGAGGTGCTGCGCATTGTTTATCTGACCGACCAATCGGGTGTCAGCAAGGGCGGCTTTTACCCGAACGGGATGAACGGAACGCTCAAGAGCACCTAGCCGCGAGGATGGAGCCGGTCACGATGACCTACAACCCGCGCTGCGCAGCATTGGTCGCTGGCCATCCGATATCGTCTCGACGGGGCGCGCGATGAACGTCAGCAGCGAAGCGACCAGATCGTTTTGGATGCTCGACGCCAGCTTGCCCGGCGCTCCCCGCCTCGAGCAAGACGAGCATTGCGACGTGGCCGTCGTTGGAGCCGGCATCGCCGGGATTTCGATTGCCTATGAACTGGCGCTGGCAGGGCGCAAGGTGGTGCTCGTGGATCGCGGCCCGTTGCTCGGAGGCATGACATCGCGCACGACCGCCCATCTGGCGCCGATCTGCGACGATGGCTTGAGCGCGCTGATCGACATGCGCGGCGAGGCTCTGGCGCGCGGATTTCAGGAGAGCCAGCAAGCCGCCGTCAACCGCATCGAGCGGCACGTTGCCAGCCTGGAGATCGACTGCGATTTCCGGCGGCTGGACGGCTTCCTTTTCCCGGCCGCATGGATGGACGAGAAGCAGGCCGCCAGAGAATGCAATAAGGAGTATGCGGCTGCGGCAAAGATCGGTGCCGAGGCTGAACATGGCAAAGGCGTGCCGCTCAAGGGTCATGAATCGGCGCCCGTCCTGCGCTATCCCGGACAGGCCACCTTCCACCCGCTGAAATATTTGCGCGCCCTGCTGGCTGATTTCGAGAAGCGAGGCGGCAAGGCATTCGCCGACAGTGCCGTGGTCGAGATCGAGGAGGGGGAGCAGGTTCGCCTGAAATGCGACGGCGGCCACACCGTCACGGCTTCGAACGCGGTGTTTGCCACCAATTCCCCGATCAACACATGGGTCAAGATCCATAGCAAGATGGCGCCTTACCGCACCTATGCCATGGCTTTCGAGATCGCCAGGGGAACCCTCCCGGATGCCCTCTACTGGGACATGGACGATCCTTATTATTACGTCCGCCTCAATCCCGGCCCCGGCAAGACGGACTGTCTCATCGCCGGCGGCCGCGATCACAAATCGGGCGAAGCGGATGACGGCGAGGCGCGCTTTGCCGCGCTTGAAGCATGGATCAGGGCATTGGTGCCCGATCTTGGCGGAGAAAGAGCGCGGTGGTCCGGTCAGGTTCTCGAAACGATCGATTATTGCGGCTTCATCGGCCGAAGCCCCGGCAACGGCAACGTCTTCATGGCCACCGGCGACTCCGGCCAGGGCATGACGCATGGTGCATTGGCCGGACTGCTGATACGCGATCTGATCGTGGACGGATCGAACCCATGGGAAGCCGTCTATGCTCCCGACCGGAAGCCGCCCGCCGCGCTCGCGCACTACGTCAATGAGAACCTTACAACAGTGAAGAACCTCGCCGGCTACTTGCTGCCCGGCGAGGTCAAGTCGGCCGGCGACCTCAAGCCTGGCGAAGGCGGCATCCTGCAGGACGGCTTGAGCAAGTTCGCCGTGTGCCGCGACCGCGACGGCAAGCTGCACCGGCATTCGGCCAGTTGTACGCATCTCGGCTGCATCGTGCACTGGAATTCGACCGAGCAATGCTGGGATTGCCCCTGCCACGGCTCGCAGTTCGCGCCGGACGGTACGGTGCTCAACGGCCCGGCCATCCGCGGCTTGGCCCGGTCGGAGGGTCGCGGGTCTCGCGCGGAGCCCAAGGTGGCGTCCGGGGAGTGACCTGTTTTAACGCAAACGCCTCGGAGGAAGCGGTGGCCGGACGACGATATAGGCGCTATGTGCCCGGATTTTCGGTGGCCTTTTTCTGGGCCAAGCCTGTCGTCGTGTAGACGGCTTTGGTTGTGGCGGATGGGACCGAAAAAATAATCCCAGGGAAGCTCAAAAATGTTTGGCGAAATAATCCGAAGATTTCAGGAATTTGGTAAGCGCCTGCAAATCGATTTGCCGCTTTTCAGGCCCGGACCCGAGATTTCTATTTACCCGGGAAAAAAATAATAGACGCGTAAGTCTTGCTTTGAGCGCAATTGAGGCGCATACAAAAAGTGTTGATTTGGTTGAGTTTGGCTTTCGCCCCGTCGGAGCCGCGCCAATCCTTTTCCGAATTTTCGATAGCGAAGCGTTGCGCCGGTCCGGCGCGGCAGCTTGCTCGTTTGAACCCTGGAACGACGCAGGGCGCTGACCACGGATGTACTGGCAGCACCGCAAATCGTTCCAGCGGTTCGACTGAAATAACGCGGAAGCCCATCCTAGCAAGTTTTCATGGGAAAGCCGCAACCGTGGCCATTCGCATCGCGTCCACCGTCGTCTGCTTCGGCTCTCCTTGGTGCTGCCGCGCTTCGGGCGCGCCGCGACCGCAGAGTATCTACCGATCTCGACGAGGAGGCCCGGAAGGGTCTTTCCCGCGACGCAAAGCGGCCTCTTTCATTCACCTGCCGGCGATCCTCCGCACAATGGGGTTCGCACGGTAAAAGCATCGATCAACCGGCCTCTCTCGAGGCGGCGCTGAAGACGACCGGAGACAACCATGACAAGCCTTATGCAGCGCAACACACGGCCGATACGGCACGGCGCCCCGCCGCGCTTGTTCGACATCGGACAGGCGGTCCGTCTGAAGGGAGATTTCCGGACATTGACCTCGGAGGTCTACCACGTCACCGGCACGCTGCCGCCAAAAGAAAACTCGCCGCAATACCGCATCCGCAGCGACACCGAACCGCATGAGCGCGTGGTGACCGAGGACAGGCTGGAATCGGCCGGAACCCCGGCCTCGGATCCCGGCCTGATGCTGATCGAAAGGACGTTCGGACATGGCCAAGGGACGGCAACGCTCCAATCGCGAAATGAGGACGCCGAAGCAGGGAAGAATTCCGATCAGGCCTAAGCGCCCGTTCAATCAAGGCGCCGGCCTCGGCGCGAAGGGCTCGATGTCGTCGCGCGGCGAGTCTCGATGAAGGTCGTGATCGAATTCTATCGCACGCGCGTCAGCGATGACGCACATGCCGTCATCGGCCGCGAGACGGTGCTGGCAACCGATCTCGACGATGCAATCGAGATCGCGCGGCTTTTGGCGAGGACGCTGAACATGCCGCAGTGGCCGGATGCGGTCACGATCTCCGAAGCTGACGGCGCGGCGCTTTATTCGGAGATTATCGCCGCGCAGGAAGGCGAGGAAAGACAGGTATGAACAGGTCCATTGCCAACGGCGAGACCGAGGCGGGCCACAAGGCCGTATCCGGCTGTTCCCCAAACAACAGAGGCTTGTCGGGTCACGCCTTCAGGGATCATCAATACGGCCGCCGCGTCGAAGCGGATCATTCCTGGACCGTCTGCCATGTCTTCACCGGAATTCCGGCGCATGTCGACGGCGCTCCGATGGTCGGGCTGGCGCGTGCGCATGCGACGACGAGCATGCTGAATCTCAACCGTCGCAACGTCGAGGCTCGAAAGGAATGGAATAGAACCCGGCAGGCAGCAGCTGAACAGCCTGAAACACGGGTGGGCAACCCATGACGCTCGCCTTTCCAAATCCCAGCCGGAGTTTCGATCAAACGCGCCGCGCCGTCTGCTTCATTGGCCATGATGGTATGTTCCAGGTCCGCTTCTTCGTCGAGGTCGAGGTCCTTGGGACATTTGGCGATGCTGGGGGCAAGGAAACGGCCGAGATGGCATATCTTTCGGCATTGGACGCCTTGCGCAGTTCCATCCAGGATGCCGCCAGCAAAGCATATGCGCGCGAGCGCCGAAACTCCTACACGCTCACGGCTTCCGGCTTCCGATAGGCAGGAAGCCGATCTCGCAGGGAAAACCCGCAGCCGCGAATAGCCTTAGCCCTGGCTGCTACAAGAAAGGATAATGCCGATGCGTTCCATGAAAACCCCCGAGGCGCCGCCCGCCGCGATCAAGCCGATCGTCAGTCCCTCAAGCATCATGTCCGCGCGGCTGACGGTCAGGAAGGACGAGGCAGCAAGGCGCAAGCTCGCCGACACTGACGGCACCTTGCGGCGGGCACGTCAGATCGCAGAACGCAATCGCCTGATTTGACATGATGGCCGCCTGACAAGTGCCTCTTGCTTGGGCCTTATGTCTCGCGAACTGTCTTCCCGCTCCTGGGCATGTCCAAATCCCAAGGCGCAAATTGCCTAAACCGGAAAAAACACCATGGCGATGAAACCCAACTACCGATACGAGCGCAGCAAACGCGATCAGGCGAAGGCGGCAAAGAAAGAGGCGAAGCTCGCGGCCAAGGTGGCGAAAGAGAAAGTGGTGGATCCGGAAGACGAGCGGGAGGGGAGCACTGACAACCGATAATGTCGCGTTAGGCAGGCCGGCCTTGGAACCGCAATGACACAACGAGAGTCCGATCACTTCGAAATCGATGTGGAGTGCCCGCGGTGCCATCACCAGGCGAAAACGCGTGTGGGCTGGATACGCGCTCACACCCAGATGGAGTGTGAAAATTGCGGCGAGATCATCGACATCGAAAGTAAGAATTTCAGACCGCGCGAGCAGCCTTAAGGCGTCACGAGAATGGCCGCCTCGCGGGCGGCTGCTATGAACGCCTTGCGCGCGAATGAAGCCGGTCGGCGCCCGCTGTTTGCATCCGTGCAGGCCTGAATGGCTGCGCGGTGCTTGTCGCTTCGCTTGCCGCGCCATCTTCGAAGCAGGAAGTCCAGGCAGGCGGCGGCATCGCCGATTGCCTCCCGTCCGCCGGCCGGATCAACGATGATTGTCACCGACTGGTCGAATTTTTCATTTGCCATCACTGCGCTTAGGCCGCGGCGCGCAACATGGCAAGCACTGTTTGTTGTGGGCGAACGGGTGGGCGAACGCAAAGATAGGCTTGAGTGATACGACACGAGGCAGTCGGCGGGAAACCAGCCGCAAGCAAAGGCCCCACTCGCATGCAAGACCAAGGAGAGGCTCCTGGACAGCCCGACCTACTCAGCAAGAGATCAAGCCGGACTGTCCTCGCCGCACCAGCGAGATCGTATCGTGCGCCTTTGTTTACTGTCTGGCCAGCAAAACCGCAGCAAATGAGAGCCGTTGAGCTGCCGACCGCGACTTGTGCAGAGGTCCGATCGCCGATCAGCAATTCGCTTCTCTATCTGCTGCTCGCCCAGATCGAGCAGCCGACTTTCTGTCCCGTCGCCGGGTCCCGCGCGGTCTTCGCGAACACCCGCCTCAGACCCGCCCTGTTGGATGCGACCTCCTTGCTTGCGAGGTAGGTCGGGTCGCCGACTTCCCAGTGGTAGCGCGTGTTGGCAGACGCCTGCTTCCAGGTGAATTTCGAGCGGTAGGCCACCTGGCCTGGCGCGGTGTTGTCGAACCGGCAGTCGATGGTCGCCGGCATCATTCCCTTGGCGCTCATCGCGCTGACGACCTTGTCCGCGTCGGCGGTCGTCAGCCATTGGTCTGTGCTGCTCGTTTGGTATGCGTCTATTCCGCTCGGCTGGTGCGTCATGCATCCTGCAAGCACCATCAGGGCTGCCATTGCGGCACCTGTCTTGCCTGCTCGCTTGCTGTCTAGCCGGTCAATGCCCATGCCCGTCTCCTCCCTGAAGAGAGTGGAAAGTTCCGGGCAAGAAGATGGTCCGCGCGCGTCGCTTCGTATATTAGCCGCTTCACACGCCCGACTGGTCCGCGCATGGCGCTGCCAGCATTCGCGACGCCCACGCGGAGCCTGTGACCGCCCCGCCACAAAACTTAGCCGCGCCATATCCTTAACGGTCGACACCCGCGAAATTAACCTTTTGTTAACCATTAGCCCGGCACCCTTTAACCATTGAGTAAGGATTCGCCCGGACGTGACCTTCGCCGCCCCTTTGCACAACAAATCGATCCGCTTTCGCGCCCGTTCCTTCGTCGCTTTCACGCTGACGCCGGAAGCGCCGATCGCCGACTGGCTGGAGGGGTTGGATCGCTGGATCGCCAATTCGCCCGGCTATTTCAACGGCCGCCCGGTGGTGCTGGATTTGAACACCTTGCAACCGGGGCCGGAGGAGATCGCAGCACTTGTCGGCGTGCTCGGCTCGCGCGGCATCCGCGTCTATGCCATCGAGCTCGAAGGCGCCGAGCTCGGGTCTGAATTGCCGCCGCTCTTGGCCGGCGCCAAGGAGGCGACCGCCGAGGGCCTGCTTGGCAGGGCCGCGCGCAAGGCGCGGGCGGAAGAGCTGGAAATGGCCGTCGCCGGGGAGCAGGCCGAGGTGACCCGGGAAACTATCCAGGCGGCGGCGCCTGCCGAGGTTCTGCAGGCGACCGGCGATGAGCCTGTGGATCCCGAACTGGCAAGGCTGGAAGCGGTCAGGATCGAGTCGGCCCAGACCGAACCGGAAAAGCCAGGGCAGGGCGCCGTGCCGGCGCCTGCCGCCGGCACGCTGATGATCAAGGCGCCGATCCGCTCCGGGCAGTCGGTCTTCCACCCGCATGGCGACGTGATCGTGCTGGGCTCGGTCGCGTCCGGCTCGGAAATCGTCGCCGGCGGCTCGATCCATGTCTATGGCACCTTGCGCGGCCGGGCGATCGCCGGCTCGGAAGGCAATATTTCGGCGCGCATTTTCTGCCGCAAGAACGAGGCCGAGCTGCTCGCCGTCGACGGCTGGTACACCACGGCCGAGGAGATGGAAGGGGTGTCGCGCGGCAAGGCCGTGCAGGCCTTCCTCGACAATGATGCGTTGTGCGTGGTGCCGCTCGGCTGAGTTCTTGGCCGCAAGCTTCGGACCGGTTTCGCGTGCGAAGGTTATCAGTGCATGTCGCCCCCAGTTGCAGCGGTCTTGGGAGAACGATGTGCACCAAAAGCGAAAGATCCCGCCGTGCCTGGCACGGCCAGAGAATAAAAACCGCCAATGGAGGCTGGATATATGGGCAAGGTAGTCGTGGTCACATCGGGCAAGGGGGGTGTCGGCAAGACAACCTCGACGGCCGCGCTCGGCGCCGCCGTGGCCAGGACAGGCAAGAAGGTGGCGCTGGTCGATTTCGACGTCGGCCTGAGAAACCTCGACCTCATCATGGGCGCCGAGCGCCGCGTGGTGTTCGACCTCGTCAACGTTATCCAGGGCACGGCGAAGCTTTCGCAGGCGCTGATCCGCGACAAGCGGCTGGAGACTCTCTACCTGCTGCCCGCCTCGCAGACGCGCGACAAGGACGCGCTGACCGAAGAGGGCGTGGCGGAAGTCATCGCCCGGCTGCGATCGGTGTTCGACTATGTCTTCTGCGACAGCCCGGCCGGCATCGAGCGCGGCGCCCAGCTCGCCATGCGCTTCGCCGACGAGGCGGTCATCGTCACCAATCCGGAAGTCTCGTCGGTGCGCGACTCCGACCGCATCATCGGCCTGCTCGACGCCCGCACCATGAAGGCCGAGCAAGGCGAGCTGGTGCAAAAACACGTGCTGGTCACGCGCTATGACGCGGCGCGCGCCGCGCGCGGCGAGATGCTGTCGATCGACGACGTGCTGGAGATCCTCTCGACGCCGCTGCTCGGCATCATCCCGGAAAGCCAGGATGTGCTGCGGGCCTCCAATCTCGGCTCGCCCGTCACGCTCTCGGAACCGCTCAATGGTGCCGCAAAGGCTTACCTCGAAGCGGCAAGACGCCTGGAAGGCGAGGACCTGCCGGTGGTCGTCCCCTTCGAACGCAAGGGCTTCCTCGACCGGCTTCTCGGAAGGAGGGCCGCATGAGCATCCTCGATCTCTTCAAGCGGCGCACCAGCGCGCCGGTGGCGCGCGAGCGGCTGCAGCTGCTGCTCGCCTATGAGCGCCAGAGCCGCGGCCAGCCGGATCTCGTCTCCATCCTGCGCGAGGAGATCATGGCGGTCATCGCCAAGCATGTGCAGATCGACCAGGACTACCTCCAGGTCTCGATGGACCGCGGCGCGACCATGTCGACGCTGGAGATCGACATCCAGATCCCCAACAAGAGTGCCGCGCCGCTCGCCATGGCGGGGTGAAGCATTTCGGGAAGGCGCGGGGCGTGCATCTGGCAACGCCTCGTTCCCGCACACCCCCCTCTGTCCTGCCGGACATCTCCCCCGCAAGGCGGGAGATTGGCGGTTTTATCGCTGCGCTTCTCCTGCAACGTTGGTGATTGGCGAAAGCGATAGCGACATCTGATCTCCCCCCTTGCGGGGGAGATGCCCGGCAGGGCAGAGGGGGGTGCTGTCCCGCCAGCCTCTCGGACGTTCCACCTAATTAATCCTTGTCCCACCATCCGCCCCGCACTGCCTCACGACAGCGCGGTGCCCGCGCCCTATCTCCGTTCCCGAACCAGGGATGGAGCCAGGATTGACCTTGACGCAGACCGCGAAGCCGGAAACCCATGTCGGCGCAATGCCGGTTCTGGGGCTGCTCGGCGCCATCCTGTCGGTTCAGGTCGGCGCCGCCTTTGCCAAGGGGCTGTTCCCGGTGCTGGGCTCGGAAGGCACGACCATGCTGAGGCTCGCCATCGGCGCGCTGATGCTGGCGGCGGTGCTGAGGCCCTGGAAGGTGCTGCCCTCGCGGAAAACCCTGCCCTGGCTCGCCGCCTACGGCATCACGGTCTGTGCCATGAACATGCTGTTCTACGCAGCGCTCCAGCGCATTCCGCTCGGCATCTGCGTGGCGCTCGAATTCACCGGGCCGCTGTTCGTCGCTATGCTCGGCTCCCGGCGCCTGCTCGACCTCGTCTGGGTGGCGCTGGCGATAACCGGCATCGTGCTGCTCTCGCCCTTTGCCGATGCCAGAAGCGGGCTCGATCCGCTGGGGGTGGTGCTGGCGCTCGCAGCGGGCGCCTGCTGGGGGCTCTACATCATCTTCGCGCAGAAGGCCGGCGCCGAGCTCGGCGTGCGCACCTCCGCCTATGGCATGGCGATCGCCGCTGTGCTGGCGCTGCCTTTCGGCTTCAGCGCCGCTCAACCCTATCTCGCCGACCCGCACATCATGGCGGGCGCGGCCGTGGTCGGCCTGTTCTCCAGCGCGCTGCCCTTCTATCTGGAAATGCTGGTGCTGGCGCGCATGCCGGCCAAGGTCTACGGCATGCTGGTTTGCCTGGAGCCGGCGGGCGGCGCGCTGACCGGCTTCCTGTTTCTGCATGAGAAGCTCAACCTTTTGCAATGCGCGGGCGTCGCCGCCGTCATTGCCGCCGCCTTCGGCACGGCGGTCGCGGCGCGGCGGCCGGTGCCTTTGCCGGCCTGAATCCATCTTTCGGACCGGGGCAATCCCGGACAATGCGCGAAACGGCAGGCTCGGCGCCTCGCTGCGGTAATCCATCCTGAGCTGCCTCGAAACAAGGACGTGCGATGGTTTGCCGTTTCCGTGAAACGGTGAACCGCTTCGGCACCCGCAGCTCGTTAAGGGATTGGTTGGCTTTGGAAAAACACCCCCGTGGCGGCAACATCCGACCGCATCCGGTGGTTGAAATAAGACCTAAGTCCTATAACAAAATTGCAATAGGTCCGAGTGGACAAGACATGGGTCGTGGGCCACTTCCTTATGCACTGCTGATTGGGGATGCTTATGCCGCGATATTGCCGGTGGGGTAGTTCGGCCGACGGGCTGAAGGGCTGGCATGAGGAGAACCGAATGCGCGCATCGCGCGGGGGCTGCAGGCTAGTCTTGCCAGCGCTGGCTGCGTTGGCGCTTGTCGTCGCGCCTGTCAGTCTCTCCGTCGATGGTCTCGTCGTGACCAAGGCCTATGCCGACAAAGGCGGCGGTGGTCATGGTGGCAGCGGTGGTGGAAACGGAAGCGGCGGCGGCAACAGCGGGAACGGTGGCGGAAATAGCGGCGGCAATAGTGGAAACGGCAATAGCGGCGGCAACAACGGAAACAGCAATAGCGGCAGCAACAACGGCAAGAGCAATAACGGCGCGAGCAGCAGCGCCGGCGCGGCAGGTACCGCGGATGTCGATAGTCATGTGAACGCCGTTACCGGCGACAAGGTCGAGGCCACCAGCAACAGCATCCAGGTCACGCACCGCAATGGAATGAAGGAGACGATCGAGAACGGTCGGTTCAGGATGGAAGACAAGTACGGACGCACCATCGTCGACCGCAGGGCCACCATGGCCGATCTCAATCGCCTGAAGAATTTGTGAGACAGAGTTTGTGGGAGTGAGGTTTTATCCGGATTAGATCTTAAGGGACCGAAGGTCAGCGCTGCAAAATCAGGTTGCCACCTTTTGCTTCGTCTCTGCGGTCCTGATCGTCTTGCGATGGAACTTGGCTACTCACCTTGCCCCCGCCTTCGTGCGGGGGTAATTTTTTGCCCCGGGAAAGCCTGTCCGTTGCGACATTGGTCAGCTATGGCGCCCGAAATGGTCCGACGGGTGGGGGCAAGGGTCGTGGGCCGCTTTCGTCGCCCCGCCGGAATGTGAATTCTCGCCGGATCAACACACCGGTTCCGCCTCGTCTGTGCCGTGAGCGAGCTTCAGCCATGCGGAAGTGGGACCGGAACGAAGAGAAGATATGCGAAACCGCCCCTTCAGCAGGCTCGCCTGGCTCGCGCTGCGTGTGTTTAGCGCGCTGGCGCTGATCTTTGCGCCCTGGCACATCACCTTTGACGGCGCGCCGAGGATTGCCGCAGCCACCGCCGCCGGTAACGGCAATGGCGGCAACGGGGGGAACGGCGGTGGTGGAGGCGGCGGCAGCGGTAATTCGGGATCGGCCGGCGGTTCGAATTCCGGCAATAGTGGCGACAACGGCAACAGCAATGGCCAGGGCGACAACGGCAATAGCAATGCCGGCGCGAGCAACCCCAATGCCGGGCCGGGCAACAACAGCGGCAAGGGCAACACCAATCCCGGCGGCAAGAATAGCTACACCAATGCCGCGACCGGCGACACGCTTTCGATCGACGGCGATAAGGTCACCGTCATTCATCGCAACGGTATGAAGGAGCAGGTCCAGAACGGCCGTTTCGAGATGACGGATGCGCAAGGCCGCACCATCATCGAACGGCAGGCGACGGAGGAGGACCTGTCGCGCCTGCTGAACTTGTGAGCGTTGAGAATTGAAGAACTGGGGAATTGAAGAACTGAAGAACTGAAGAGTCCTCTCTTGTCCAATTCCCCAGTGCCTTAGTGCCTTTCCCTCGCCTCATGCATCAGCAGCGCAGCCTCGGTGCGGTTGCGCACGTTGAGCTTGGCGAGCACCCTGGTCATGTGATGCTTGACCGTCTTCTCCTGCAGCGACAGCCGGGCGGCTACCTCCTTGTTGCTCAGCCCTTCGGCGACCAGTTTCAGGATCTCGGCCTCGCGGCCGGTGAGCTGACTGAGCGGATCGGGCTTGCTGCCGGTGGGCTGCAAAAGGTCGGAGAGCAGCCTGGCCGAAAGGCTCGGCGATACGTAGCTCTGGCCGTTGGCGACATCGCGCAGAATCTCGGCCAGCGCCTTGGAGCCGACGCCTTTCAGTACATAGCCGCGCGCGCCGGCCTTCAGCGCCTGGGCGACATCGGCATTGGTCTCCGATACTGTGAGCATGACGATCTTCTGTTCGGGCATCGCTGAAAGGATACTGGCGAGCGCGTTGAGACCGCCGCCTGGCATGCTGATGTCGAGCAGGAGAATATCGGGCGTGCTGGCGCGCGCCAGCCTTTCGGCGTCCTCGGCGCTGGCGCCTTCGCCGACAAGCTCGAAGCCGCCGATTTCGCCGAGGCTGCGCGCCACGCCCTCGCGAAACAGGGGGTGGTCGTCCACTATTGCGATGCGGATGGATGTGCTCACGGTTGCTCCTCGACAGACAAGGCAATCACCAGTCTTGTTCCTTCCGGGCCGGACAGCGTCTCGAACTGCCCGCCTATGCTTTCGATGCGTTCCCTGAGGCCCGCAAGCCCAAGGCCCTCGCTTCGGGCCGGGTCGAAGCCGGGACCGGAATCCAATACCTCGACCAAAAGCTTGCCGCCCTTCGTCGTGGCTCTGACCTGCTGGCCCTTGCCCTTGCCATGCCGGAAGGCGTTGTTCAGGCCTTCCTGCACGAAGCGATAGACGCTTATCTTTTCCGAGGTGCCGAGTTCCGGCAAGCGCTCAGGCAGGGTTAGCAACACTTTGGTGCTGGTGCGGCGCTCATGCTCGGCTACCGCCAGCCGCAAAATGTCGGCGATGGCCTGCGCCTCGATCTGCGGCAGCACCAGCCCGTTGCAGATGCCGCGTATCTCGCGCATCGCTTCGCCGAGTGTCTTGTGTATGCCGGCGATCTCGGCTTCGCGCAGCGTGCTCGACGTGGCCGGGTCGACCAGCGCCGGGCTGTCCATCCTCAGCGCGGCAAGCGCCACCAGTTGCGCCGGTCCGTCATGCAGGTCGGCGCCGATGCGCCTCAGATACCGCTCGTTGATCGCTGTGGCGCGGCGCGAGGCGCGTTGAACGCGCTGGCGCAGCGACGAGTTCTGCGCCAGGGCCGTCTGCAATTCGGAAACCTTGGCCTCGAGCGCAGCCTGCTGCGTGACGATGGTGCGGCTGCCGCGGAAAACGATGCCGGAGAGCAGGGCAAGCGCCGCGGCGGTGGCGGCCGCCACCACCAGCCATGTCCACAGCAGAGCTGAGTGAAGCGATTCCTCGAAGTCGCCGGATAATTCGTAGAATTCGCTGACAGCCACGACCTCGCCGGACCACGGCTCGCGCACCGGGTTGTAGATTTCGAGCAGCGGAACGCCCATCGACCGCTCCTTGTCGTCTTCCTCGTCCTCGAGCCTGTTGTATTTGACCATGACGTTGCCGGCGAAAGCGGCGATGAGGTTGGCGTTGGGCCTGATCTGCTTGCCGATCAGACTGGCATCCTTGGAGTAGAGGATCGTTCCGTCGCGCCGCCACAGCTTGAACGAGACCAGCCTTTTCCCGAGCGCGCCCTGGCCCAGCGTCTCGTCCAGCGCGCGCTTGACGGTGTCGTCGAGTTCCTGGCTCTTGCGCATATCGGGCAACAAGGGTGCGATCACGCTGTCGACATAGAGCGCGGTGGTGGCGGCGGAATTGTGCAGGACCCCGTCACGGATCTGCGATGTCACCCACAGCCCGACCACGAGCATCACCGCCAGAAGGCCGATACCGCCCGCGATCACGAACTGCCAGGCCAGCGAGAGCCCGCTCCAGATTCGTGCAGGTCGTGTTAAATACCTCCCAAACATCGGCACCATTCACCCACCCGTCCGCGACAGTATAGGTGAGGGGAGGCAATTGCGACACCGACCTTGGTCCGTGCCCGTGGGGAAGGTTAATGGCAGAGCAGGTTTGGGCGCACGCCGGCGGGCGGGTTTTGATTCGCAAGCAAGAAGGCTGCTTGCTCTCCCGGGCGGCAAAGCCAGCGCCATTCCTGTTGACGGAGAAGACGCGGGCCGGCTGCAACCTGAAATTACAGATTCTTTTGCAATGCCGACACAACCACCAATCAAGCCCCGGCTCCAGACCAACGGCATATGCCCCGCGGGATATAGCGCCACACCGCTGATGCCTTGGCCTGGCGCGGTCTCTTCATCGATCGTTGTGGATTTAGACACATAGCGGCGACCTCTCGCGGGCGGCCCGGCTTGCAACCCGTCCATATCGGCGGGCGGGCCGCTCTTTCCCGACACGAACCGCACGGACGTCGCGGCAAAAATTTGCCCCCAAAAGAAGTCAGGATCAAGCTGTTGATGGGTGGAACAACCGCCGCATATACAATGGCCTTCATCACGCTGTTGGCAACGCAGTATGCACGTCGGCAAAAAAAAGCAAAAAAGAAACCAGCGGTTGTCGATTTTTGAGCTCGAGGCGCTGCGGGAAGCTTTCAGGCAGTCCGTTCGGGAGAATGACGTCGCGGAAGCGGAATGGGCGCAACAGGCCGAGCTTTTCGTCAAAAGAGCGCTTCAAGAAGACGGCCGTCTTACACGAGTTTGAGCGCTCGGGCGCCTGAAGCAATTCCAGGAAGGTCTGCGCGGTTTTCAGCCTTGGAATTGCGGCGCCGCGGCTTCCAACCGGTCGGACCATTGCGCCGGCGCGTAGGACCTCAGCAACAATTGCGGGCGCAGCGGGAAACCGACACTCTATCCCTGCGCCGGCTCCCCCCAAGGAAACCCAAAGGTCGGCGCTTCAGCCCGGCTTGCCAGTCAAAGAGCCGTACTCTTTTACCGCCAAGGCAAGCCGGGCTACCCCAACCGCCGGTCCGGCACTTTCCGCTCGTTTGTCGCAACGGTAGCAGCGTTGCGCGGTGCCGCCAGCCTGGCCCCACGGGTCAATGCAATGCGCAGAGGGTCATCCGCTTTCGCGGAACGAAAAGCGGAGTCGGCGCGTTTTCCGCCGCGATGTCGAGGACTCCTCACATCACAAGGCCGAAAGGCCTTTTCAGGCTTCCGAGGCGGAGCGCCTGGCGCGTGCGCAAAAGAATGCCAGGCTGAAGGATCTTCGCACCCACGCTTCATGGCTCGTGCTCGATCCGCAGGCTCACTTCCAGGAGGTGATCGACTGTTCGGCATTGCTCGGCGACTTGCCGATCCGAAAGGTCGCCCGCGACGATTAGGAATTCCGTGCCTTTCAGGCTTCAGGCGGGCTGTTGCCGGACGGCGTCCTGTCGGGATATCTCGATCAGTCGCGCGATCGCCAATGGCGCCATCAGCGCAAAGAACGCCGTGACATCGAAGAGGATCGACCGCGCCAGATCGAACCCGCTGTGGTCGTAGCAAACTGCGAATTGCATCACGCCTGACCCTTTTTGACCCTGCACACTGCGCATGTGGTTTCGCGCGCGCCAAAAGCATGACCCTGATTTACAATAAATACAAGATGTCGCTAATCTAAAGATGGTCGTGACAGGCCGATGCAATCGAGGCCGTCTGGTCGGGCCCGAAGCATTCAGGCCGGCTTTGGCCAGAACAGCCAAGTGAGCGCCAGCGCCGCCAGCACCCAGAGCGCGATCATGAAGGCGAGCCCGGCCTTGCTCACCGGCTTCTCGCGTCGCACCGCCTCTTCGCGGAATTCCTGCATCAGATCGGCCGGGACCAGCTTGACCGCGAGCATGATGCCGACAGGCACGATCACCAAGTCGTCCAAGTAACCGATGATGGGGATGAAGTCCGGGATAAGGTCGACGGGGCTCAGCGCATAGGCCGCGACCGCACCCGCTGTGGCTTTTGCATACCAGGGGACACGCGGATCGCGGGCCGCAATCCACAGCGCCACCACATCGCGCTTGATCCCTCGCGCCCATTGGTTTGCCGAGTCGAAAGCCGACATGCGCCTATTCTATAGCTGTGCGGGTCTTGAGGCTATTCAGCGATGGCCGGCTCGGCCCCTCAGGCGCAATCCTTGAGTTCGACAACCTCGACGCCGAGGCGGAAGGCCTGGCCATCGGCATAGGAGCGCGCATATTGCTCGGCTTCGAATGGAAAGATGAGCGTTGTGCCGTAGGCGGTGACGCGCACCGTCCATTTCTGGCCCCTGACGAGTTCAACGCCGTGAAGCTTCGCCGTAACCATCTCACCCTCCTCAGATCCGGCACTTCAGCGACATCGGCATAACGTCGCGAAAGTCATTTGAATACAAATAATCCGACTCAATCGTGTCGTTACGGTGTCGCTTCCGACATTGGGTCGTTTGCGTCCGTGAAATGGTTCACCGACAGCAGCGCTTTTTTTGCCGGCGGGCCGTGACTGGGCGGCAAGGCCCTGCTCGGAACCGCGAGGGCCCCAGGCGGATTAGAGTCCTGGTTCACAAGGAGACCGCCATGATCCGCAAGCTGAAATCCGGTGAATACCGGCTCTATTCGCGCAAAGTCGATCCCAGAACCGGCAAGCGCCGCAACCTGGGCACCTTCAAGTCCCGCGAAGCGGCAGAAAAGCACGAACGCGAGGTGCAGTATTTCAAGCGTCACTAAGGCAGTCCACCGCTTCACGGCGAGGAGGATCGCGCCTCTGCTACCGGTTTACCCGTGTGGTGTCGGCGGGGTGCGCGGGCGAGGGTGGCCGGGCACGTTCGAGCCGATATGGTCGAGGTCGCAACGCCTCGTCACCATTTCGACCGAGTTGGTGTCGACCGTCACGCGTCCCAGCACCTGCACGGTCGTGCGTCCGAGATCCTCGTCGACATGCACGACGTCGCCTTCGAGTCTGAGCTTGTCGCCTGGCTTGGCATTGGGCTCGGCCATCGAATAATTATGACCATCGCCGTCGAGCTTCAGCATCACGCGGTCCTTGATGCGCTCGATCACGGTGGCGATGACAGCCACCCGGTCGCCTATCTCCACTGCGGGCCGTGTCATTGCGGCCTCCTTTCGCGCGGTCTCTGGCCGCCAGAGCCGCCTGGCCCCACGGTAGGTGGCGGCAGCCGCTAAAATAAACGGCAAACCAAGCATTTGGTTGCCGCGGGGCTGCTGCTCGCCGCAGCCGGTTGATCACATGAAATCGGGATTTCGCGGCAGAGACTGCCCCGCGGGCCAAGGACCTGCTGCGTCGGCGAGCATCTGCCAGCGGTCACGCTCGGCTGGGCGGCGAATCCAGCCCTGCCATGGGCTAGCCTCGAGAGTTCGAGGCGGATTGTCTGTTGGCAATATCCTACCCCGGGGGATAGGATATTGCCATGACGATACACAGCTCCCATCCCGATATCATCGCCCGGCTCAAGCGAGCGCATGGCCATCTCGCCGCCGTGCTCACCATGTTCGAGCAGGGTCGGTCCTGTCTTGACCTCGCGCAACAGCTCCACGCCGTCGAAAGCGCGGTCGGCAATGCCAAGCGCGAGCTGATCCACGACCATATGGAGCATTGCCTTGTCGAAGGCGGCGAACCGACCAGGGACACGCTCAAAGAGCTGAAGCAGCTCACCAAATATCTGTGAGGCGGCGATGTGGGAAAAAGCGCTCGACTGGTTCGGCTTCGGTGCGCACGGACATCATGGCGGCCACGGCCATGACCATACTCATGGCGTGATCGACGCGACCATCGCCACCACAGACCGCGGCATCTGGGCGATCAAGTGGTCGTTCGTGATTCTCGCGGTCACGGCCGCGCTGCAGATCGTCGTCGTGATGCTCTCGGGCAGCGTGGCCCTGCTTGCCGACACCATCCACAACGTCGCCGACTCGACCACCGCCATCCCGCTTTGGATCGCTTTTGTGCTCGTGCGCCGCAAACCGACAAAGGCCTTCACCTACGGCCTCGGCCGGGTCGAAGATCTCGCTGGCATCATCATCGTGCTCATCATCCTGGCCAGCGCGCTGGTGGCCGGATACGAGGCGATTAATCGCCTGTTCAACCCGCAGCCGGTGCATTTCCTTGGCTGGTTGGCCGTCGCCGGCATCATCGGTTTCCTCGGCAATGAAGCGGTGGCGGTTTTTCGCATCCGCGTCGGTCGCCAGATCAACAGCGCGGCGCTGGTTGCCGACGGCTATCACGCCCGCACCGACGGCCTCACCAGTCTTGCCGTCGTTGCCGGCGCGGCCGGCGTCTGGCTCGGTCTTCCGCTCGCCGATCCAATCATCGGCCTGCTCATCACCGTCGCCATCTTCGGTATCGTCTGGCAATCGGCGCGCTCGGTGCTGACCCGCATGCTGGACGGCGTCGAGCCCGGCCTCGTTGACCAGATTCACCATGCTGCCGACCATGTCGCCGGGATCGAGAAGGTGGCCGACGTCAAGGCCCGTTGGCTCGGCCACAAGCTGCATGTCGATGTTACGATCGCCGTCAATGACGGCCTGCTGCTTGCCGCCGCGAACAACATCGCCGCATCGCTCAAGGCCGAGCTCTTCGCGCACATCCCGGCACTCGACGTCGCCACGGTGCACTTTGCCGAGCCAGAGACGGAAGCCGGCCACCATCATGCGCCGGATCCATTCCTGGTCTCGGGCAAGCTAGCCAGCGGGCTGCTCGAAATCGTCGACACGCCGCAGGGCGAGCGCATGCGGTTGCGCCTGTCGCGTCACGCCGAGGGCCTGCGGGCGAACATCGCCATTGAAAGGGCGGACGGTGCGGTCGAAAGCCTGCCCCTGTCTCCGGTCGGCGGCGACCATCATTATTTGCAGAGCCTGGTCGCGCCGACCGAACCGCATGAATTCAGCGCCAGGCTGCAACTGGCGGCCGGTCCCGACACCGAGGATTTGCCCTTCGCCATGGCCGAACCGAAAGGTCACCATCACGAGCGCGCGCATGGATGATACGGTGACGGCGAAGGCTTCGGAAAGGGCATGGCTGGTGATGGGGATTCTATAAGCCGGATAAAAGACGATCATTGCCCGAACTCAACGCGATCGGCCAGGCGACGCCGGAGGGAAAGCGGATGGCTACTATTGTACTCTTTCACTCGGCGCTGGGCCTTCGGGCGGTGGAGCATCAAGCTGCTGAGCGCATGCGAAGCGCGGGGTACGATGTTGTGATGCCGGACCTCTACGCAGGGCTGACTGCGGCATCGGTCGACGACGGGCTTGCCTTGATGAGCAATGTTGGGTGGGAAACCATCTGCGACCGCGCCAGGGTGGCGCTCCTCCAGACTTCTCCAGACGCGGTGCTCGCTGGCCATTCCATGGGAGCTGGCGTGATCAGTGCCGTTTGGTCAGAAAGAATCGCTGCCGCCGGCATTGTGCTGCTGCATGGCCTTGCTGATATTCCCAGCAATGTTCGCCGACACATCCCGGTCGCGGTCCACGTCGCCGACCCAGATGCATTTGCTCAGCCAGAACAAGTTGCCGACTGGTCGGCGTCGGCGAAGCGCTGCCAGGTCAGGGCAGAAATTTTCACCTATCCGGGGATCGGCCATTTCTACACCGATCAAGCGTTGCCGGATTACGATGCGTCCGCAGCCGAGCTGACATGGTTGCGCGTTCAGGCTTTCCTGAAAACGATCGCACGCAAGACTGGGAGCGGTTCGGTGATTCCGTGAAACGCTGGCCCGTTCTAAGCAGCGCCGGCTCGCGGAGCGCGTGAACGGAAAATCGAGCATGCAGCGGCGCCGAGCGCCGCCACCGTGGCGAGGATCACCGCAAGGCTCGGCAAGTGGAAGAAGATGTCGCGCCATCTGGGCTCGACGACCGCGCCGGTGCTGAAGGCCTCGCCGCTATACTGGCACAGGATCCACGACGCGCCGCTGCGCACCATCTCGGCATCGATGTCCGAGATCAGCGCCTTCGCGTTGCGTTCGGTAGAGGGCATCGTGGCCATATGGGCGAGCAGCGCCTTGGCGGCGGCGAGATAGGCGTGGCTGCATTCGTTGAACGGGCTTTCCTCGTCGCCGAGGCTGCCCGGCATCAAGCCCCAGAGGCAATAGGTGAATTGCAGATTGCCGTGATTGTAGAGCCGCCGGAAGGTCGGGTCGGTCGCGGTCTGGCGCTGGGCGAGGTCGAGGATCTCGCCGCGATAGCGCGCGATGACGGCCATCTGGCCGTGGGTCAGGCTGGGGATCTGGATGCCGGGAGGGGGCGGGGCCGAGGATCCGCCATGCGCTTGCGCGGATGTGGCGGCCAGAAATGCGAGCAGCGCCGCAACCGAGCAATTCCACGAAAAGTGTGCGGCGGTTTTCCGTCCGGAATTGCGAGAAAACGAAAGACCAAAGTGGCTCTGCGGTCGTACCGACCGTTGAGCCGCTTTGGCCGCCAGGGCGCAGAACCGTGGCGGCCAACGCATCGGATTTCAGGCGTAGCGGCGTGCCGGGCTGCGCTGGTCGCGCACCGCGACCACGCGTTCGGCAACCGCGCCGAAGCCGAGCCCGACGACGGTCCACAGCACCAGCTGGATGCCGAGCGAGGCGACGCGGAATTGCCACAGCACGGTCGCCGAGAAGTTCTCCGGCACCTCGTTGATGTCGGGCAGCGCCGCCTTCACCAAAGCGAAGACGACGAGGAAGGCGAGACCCGCTACGATCGAGGCGTTCCAGGCGCCGAGTCGGTTCCACAGCCGCTGCGCCAGGCCGACCGCCGCTACCATAGCCGCGATCGAGACGACGATCATGATGAAGAACAACTCGGTGCGGTAGCCGATGGTCTCGGCGTTGCCCACCGCCGGCGGGCTGGCCGGGTATTTGAGGCCGGGGACCACGATCACAGCCAGGAAGCCGAGTGCCGCGATCAGCGCCGAGGTGCCGCGCGGTCCGAGCGAGCCCAGCCGGCCATAGGCGTAGGCGAAGACCAGCGAGAACAGCCCGCCAAGCGCGGCGCCATAGATCAGCACGCCGGTTGCCAGGCCAATGCCGGCTTGCGTGGTGCGGCTGACCATCTCGGGCTCCGGCGCCCCGCCGGCGGCCTGGGCCTGCTGTTCCTCGAAGGCGATCGCCTTGTCGACCTGCGGCTCGCCATAGACGCGGGCGAAGGCGAACGCCAGAATCCCGGCGACCAGCCCGACAAGCATGCCGCGCAGCAAAAGTTTTCCAACCATGTCACTAATCCCTCCAAGCAATTCCAGGAAAAGTGCGTAGCGGTTTTCCGTCCGGAATTGCGTTAAGCCAACCTAGCAATTCCAGGAAAAGTGCGCAGCGGTTTTCCGTCCGGAATTGCGTTGGATCAGAATCGAAAGGGGTTCAGCGATGCTGAACCGCTTTAGTGGCAGGGGAAGCCGAGCAGGTGGCGGCCGTCATGCACGAACTCGTGCAAATAGGTGCCGCGGATCAGCGAGGTCGCGCCTTCTTCCGCGCCGACGAAATAGATCGCCAGCATCAAAAGCAGCCCGCCGAGGATGGCCCAGGGCAGAAGCTCGCGGACCGGAATCGCAACCGGGCCGTAGCTGGGGGCGAAGGTGGTGTCGGACATATTGACCTCCCTTGGGATACTGCGTCCCGTTGATCGAGTGCTGCGGAATAAGGCCTGACTTTCGGCTGGTGCCGATCACAGTGGCGCGACCGTGCCGGACTCGCACCGGCTTCCAATCCCGTATAGCATTAAGACACTTGTCAGTACTTCGTTCGCCTGTCAACGACATGTAATGGCGGCACGGCTTCGTGAGGCCTGTTTTTCGCTGGGCCACGGAGTTTTTCATGCTTGTCCGCCTGACGATGATCGCAAGCGGAGCGACGCCCGGGATGCGCAAGGGCCGCTTTCCGAACGACGAGCCGCCGGAGCCGCGCGCCCTCGATCGCGCGGACGCGCTGGCCGCTTCGCTGCGTCGGGCCGACCGTGTCTGGACAAGCCCGGCGCTGGCCGCGCGGCGGACGGCCGAGGCGCTCGGCCTTGACGCGGCGATCGAGCCGCTGCTTGCCGAGCAGGATTTCGCACGCTGGGCCGGCAAAAGTTTCGAGGAGGTGCAGGCCGAGGATCCGGAAGGCATGGCGGCCTGGTTCGCCGACGCAGACGCGGCGCCCCATGGTGGTGAATCGCTCGCCGACGTCGCCCGGCGGGCTGCTGCGCTGATGGAGCGGCTGGCCGGCGAGGGCGGTCACATCGTCACGGTGACGCATGCTGTGCCGATCCGCGCCGCCATCACTCATGTGCTCGGCGCACCGCTTTCCTCGGTCTGGAAGATCGACATCGAGCCGCTGTCGCTCACCGAGTTCCGCAGCGACGGCCGCCGCTGGGTGCTGCGCGCGAGCGGCGTCACTGTCGCCGGCTGAACGCCCGGGCGTGAACGCTCCATCCGTGAACCCGGCCGGCATATCAAGCCGGCACACCACTGTTTCAGTGATCGCTAACGGAACGGAAACGCCTCGCTGCTATCGTGCTGCCCCATGGCAAGGAGGACCTTGCCTGAGGAGCCCGCCGGATATGGCCAATTTTCCCGAGATCGAACGCCGTCTTCATGCGCGCGAATTCGTGCTCAAGGAAGCCACGATCATCGCCGCCGGCGTCAGGATCGGCTGCTCGGTCAGAAATCAGCACGAGCAGGGCGCGGAATTGCGCGTCGGTGCCGATGTGGAGATTCCGGACCGCTTTCTGCTCGAGGTCCCGGCCGACGATACGGCCTATCGCGCTTTGGTGCGGTGGCGGCGCAACGACCGCGTCGGCGTGGCGCTCTACAGCAACGCGCCAAAGGACTGATGCTCAAAAATAGCGGCGCACGCTCGCCCTGTAGGCGCGGTAGGGTTCGCCGAACTTGCGTTCCAGATAGGCCTCCTCGCGCAGCACCACGCCGTAATGCAGGACGGGGAAGCTCGCGATGGTCGCGATGACGGCCCACCAGCTGTCAAAGAGCAGCCCGATTCCGAGAAGCAGTCCCATCAAGCCGACATAGAGCGGGTTGCGGGTGAAGCCGAACGGGCCGCCGGTGATGATCGCGGTGGTCGGCAGCGTCGGGTTCACATTGGTGCCGCCGCGCAACATCGTCGAGCGTCCCCAGGCGATGATCGCAACCGCCAGTGCTGCCAGCACTATGCCGAGCACGATGGTCAGCGGGCGGCCGCCGATCGCCAGCGGCCAGACATAGCGCAGCGCCAGCATCGCGATCAGCGCCACGAGAAAGAGCAGCGGCGGAAACACCGCCACGCCCGGATTGTCCGCTTTGTCATCCATAGCCATTTTCATCGACCGGGCGCCATTGCCGCCACTATGCACGGACGCGCATCGTCCAGCAATTCGTGACTTGATCCTGCCTAGGCGATGTGCAGCCCGACATATCGGGAACACAACCGTGGCGCGCGCGTTCACTATCGCCGATCGACAGGGATTGCGCGGATGAGCAAGACAGCCGTTTGGGTGGCGCTGATCGCCATCGTTCTCGTTGGCCTCTATTTGTTGCAGGCCAATGGCATGATCCGGTTCTGATCAGGGCGGCGCGTCACCATTAGCGGGCTCAACAGCAGCGACTCCCTCCGCACCCGCTCGCTGCCTTCTGTTCTTCCAGCCAGCGGTCGCGCGGCTTGCAGCTTGACGGCCGTGGCGACAGCTCGACCTCAACCGTCCCGCCAACAAGGCTCGGCTGGGCTGCCCGGTGCAGTTCGATGGGGCGCACGCCATCGCTGACCTCGAAGGTCAGCTTCGCCGCCTGATCGAGAGCGACATGGTCCGAAACCTTGCGGATGATCGCGGCGAACTTGCCGGCTGGCATATGGACCGGTCCGCCTTGGTCCACGTCCCACAGCTGGACGAATATCTCCGACCATGATTCCGGATTTGCTTCGCAATCCAGCGCCGCGAACTGTCCAGCCTTCACCTCGGTGACATGGTAGCCAGGCTTTACCGGCCGCCCGCCGTAGCGGAAAACCAGCGGCTTGTCCTTGTAATCAGCCAGCGCCACCAGCAGATCGCCGATGGTCAGGTCGGAGGGGTCCATAGGAGCGATGTTTTTCCGATTGTCAGAAGAGAGCATGTCGGCTATTCCTCATTTCAATATTTCAAGGATTGTTGAAACGTGGATGAACGTCAAGCCCTGATCGCCTTTGGCGCGCTGTCGCAGGAAACACGGCTGCGCCTGCTGCGGCTGCTGGTCGTTGCCGGCCCGGAAGGCATTGCCGCCGGCTCGCTCGCCGAGCAGGTCGAGGTCTCGCCGTCCAATGTCAGCTTCCACCTCAAGGAACTCGAGCGCGCCGGTCTTGTGACGGCGCGGCGCGATGCCCGCTCGATCGTCTACAGCGCCGAGTTCGACGCGCTGTCCGGATTGATCCGCTTCCTGATGGAGGACTGCTGCTCGGGCCGGCCGGAAATCTGCGCGTCGGCGCTTGCGGCACCTTGCTGCCAGCCGGGCGAGAAGAGCCGGCAATGACCGTCACGCCCGCTACCCAACTCCCCATTGTCCAATCCAGGGTCGACCGATGAACACTTTCGATCTGCCGCGCCGGTTCGCGGCTGAAGCCCTCGGCACCGGTCTGCTGGTGGCGACCGTCGTTGGCTCCGGCATCATGGCCGAGACGCTGACGCATGACACCGCGCTGGCGCTGCTTGGCAACACGCTAGCAACCGGCGCCATGCTGGTGGTGCTGATCACCATCCTCGGGCCGATCTCCGGCGCGCATCTCAATCCGGCCGTTTCGCTGGTGTTTTGTTTCAACCGGTCGCTGCCTGCTCGCGATCTCCTTGCCTATCTGATTGCGCAGGTCGTCGGCGGAATCGCCGGCACGATCGCCGCGCATCTCATGTTCGCCCTACCGGCGCTGGAGGTCGCGACGAAACTGCGTGCCGGGCCGGCGCAATGGTTCTCGGAAGTGGTCGCGACATTCGGCCTTGTCGCCGTCATTCTCGCTGGCCTCCGCTTCGAGCGGCGGGCCGTGCCGTGGCTGGTCGGGCTCTATATCACAGCGGCCTATTGGTTCACGGCATCCACTTCCTTCGCCAATCCCGCCGTCGCCGTGGCGCGCTCACTCACCAACACTTTTTCCGGCATCAGGCCGCTCGATCTGCCCGGCTTCGTCGTCGCCGAATTGCTCGGTGCCCTGATCGCGCTCGCGTTGATCGGCTGGCTGCTGCGGCCCGCGGCCATTCCACAACCCTTGAAAGCAGAGCCATGACGGTCACGATCTATCACAACCCCGACTGCGGCACCTCCCGCAACACGCTCGCCATGATCCGCGCCAGCGGCGAAGACCCTGTCGTGATCGAATACCTCAAGACGCCGCCGGGCCGCGAAAGGCTGCTCGAACTGATCGCCGCGATGGGGATTTCTGCGCGCGAGTTGTTGCGGGAGAAGGGCACGCCTTACGCCGAACTCGGCCTCGCCGATCCGAAATGGAGCGACGATGAGCTGATCGATTTCATGCTCGCCCATCCGATCCTTATCAACCGGCCCATCGTCGAGACGCCGAAAGGGACAAAACTGTGCAGGCCGTCGGAAGCGGTGCTGCCGCTGCTCGACAATCCGGTGCGGGAGTTCGTCAAGGAGGATGGCGAGAAGGTCGCCTATCCGCCAGGGCAAGCCTGATTGGAAGCCACCGCGCCCATCGCACACAACCGCCGCGTCCTCGTTACGGCTCTTGGCATCACGCAGATTCTCGCCTGGGGATCATCCTACTACCTGCCCGCGGTGCTTGCCGCGCCGATTGCTAGAGATACCGGTTGGTCGTTCGCCTCGGTCGTTGCCGGGCTATCCTGCGGGCTCCTGCTTGCCGGGCTGGTGTCCCCCGTCACCGGGCGGCTGATCCAGCGCCACGGTGGGCGGCCGGTGCTTGCCGCCAGCTCGTTGCTGCTGGCTGCTGCGCATTTGCTGTTGGCGACGGCGACCGACTATCCTCTTTATCTGGCTGCATGGCTGCTCATGGGCTTGGGCATGTCGAGCGGCCTCTACGATGCCGGCTTCGCCACACTCGGCCGCCTCTATGGACAGAGCGCGCGCGGCGCCATCACCAACCTGACGTTTTTCGGCGGCTTTGCCAGCACCATTTGCTGGCCGATCAGCGCCTTCCTTGTCGAGCATGGCGGCTGGCGCACCGCCTGCCTTGCCTATGCCGCGATCCATTTGGCAATCTGCTTGCCGCTCCATCTGTGGATAATACCGTCGCCTCCGGCCGCCGCGCCTGTGCCGGTCAAAGACAGGTCGAAAGAGGCATCGGCCACCGGCAGAGCGCGGGCGCGCTTCATTCTGCTGGCCTCCATTCAGACCTTGGCCGCACTGGTCGCGTCCATGCTCTCCGTCCATCTGCTGACGCTGCTGCAATTGCGCGGCGCGAGCCTGGCAGCCGCCGTCGGACTTGGCGCGCTGGTCGGCCCTTCACAAGTCGGCGCTAGAGTGGCGGAGCTGTTGATCGGCCGCAACCGGCAACATCCGATCTGGACGATGCTGACATCCGTAACGCTGCTTGCCGCCGGAATCTGGCTGCTCCTGACGAGCCAGACTTTTGTTGCTCTCGCCTTGATCCTTTATGGCGCGGGTAACGGCATCCATACGATCGCGCGCGGCGCGCTGCCGCTGGTGCTGTTCGACCCGCAGCAATACGCGGTGCTGATGGGCAAGCTCGCGACGCCCAGCCTCATCGTCCAGGCGGCGGCTCCGTCCGTTGGAGCGGTGCTTCTTGGCACGGGCGGCGCCAATCTTGTCCTGGCCACGCTGGGGCTCGCGGCAACGCTCAACGCGGGGCTGTGTATTTGCCTGCTTGCGAGCATGCGCCGCTGATCCTTGAAGCGGTTCATCGCTCCACGAAATCGCCGACCTGTCCCGGGCTTTCTCGCCCGCTCCAGAGGGAACCCGCCACACATTTGTGACGCGAAGCAATCCGCGTGACGCTCGTCAGGCGATAAACGAATACCGCGCCGCGCAAAAAAACCGGCCCGGCAATTGCCGGGCCGAATTCTCTTGATTGATTCACAGTCGCGAAGCGTCCCTGTTCAGTCGCGATGCTCCGGCATTGCTTTCAGCTGGTCCTTCGTCCAACTCGTGACGGCATGCACGTCGCCGTCCTCGTCGCGCATGAAATCGAGTTGGCTGGCAGTGACAGCCACCGGCTTGGCGCCGATGCCGAGAAAGCCGCCGACATCGATGACGACCTGGCTGCCGTGCAGGTGGTCGACCGAGCCGATCTTCTCGTCATCCGGGCCGTAGATGGTGGCGCCTTCGAGGATGTCGGGCGTCAGCTCGGCACTGGTCAGTCTTACGTGGCTGGTGTGGTCCATGGCGCATCTCCTGTGGTTGTACAGGGATGAACCTCTGATCGGGGCGAGGGTTCCGCCGACGGAGCGAAAAGCGAGCGCTGCTCAGCGAAGCGCTGCCCAGCCCGTCACGAGGACGAGGACAAGCGTGACCACCGCTCCGGAGACATAGAGGATCGTCCTGACGCTGCCGCCCTTGGCGGCATTTCCGCCGCGCAGGTAGATGATCATGTGGACGAGACGTAGCGCCAAGTGAACCCAGACGAGCACGGCGAGCGTCACCGGCTCGACGCCAACCATCATCGCCAGCAACACGGGCACGACGAAGGGCCCGAGCGCCTCGACCGAGTTCATGTGGACGCGATCGATGCGGTAAAGACAGTTGTCGTCGTCCGCCGGGATCACCGGCCCTGAAAGCTTGCCTGCAAAACCCTTGGACGAGCCTGAGTAGATCGCCAGCGCGACCGAGAGGAGGCAGAGCGCAAGCACGCCGAGGGTGCTCAACCAATAGGCTTCCATTGTTTCCAGTGCTCCTCCGATCGCCACCGTGGGGGCCATGCCCCAAGGAGGTGCTGTCAGGCCGCCCGGGAAAAAAGCGCCTGGAACCGCTGCAGGTAGAGCGGCCAACCCTGATCGCCGTCGACCCCGCTGCGTACGCCTTCCCAGCCTTGGCCATGCCGTTCGATATGGCGGTGCTCGATCTCGACCCGGGTCCGGTTTTCCGCCTCGGCCGTGAAGCGGACCTCCCACTCGCTCGTCCTGGCGAGGTCGGTTTCGATCTGCCAGCGCGGGCTGATGTCCCAGCTCAGAAGCAGTCGGTTCGGCGGATCGTAGGCCAGCACGCGGGCGAAGCGGCACTCTGAGCCATCGACGCCGCGGTCGTAGACGTGGCCGCCGACGCGCGGCTCGAAGATCGTTTCCGCGATCGGGACGGCAAGCAGATTGTGCTCGCGTGGCTTGAAGTTGCCGAAATCCTCGGTGAACACTTTGAAGGCGCGCGCGATCGGAGCCTCGACGACGACGGAATGCCTAACGGGAGCAGGTGCCGGTTGCTTGATCATGTCTCGTCCTTTGTCGGTTGCTCGACGGCCAGCTTGTAGGCCGCAAGCGTCTTCACCCAGAACTGGTCGATCCCCGCGCGAAACGCCGCGAGCCCGTCCGGATCGATCCGGTAAATGCGCTCCTTGCCGGAGCGCGTATCGGCCACCAGCCCGGCATCCTTGAGCACCTTCAGATGCTGGGAGACGGCCGGCCGCGTCACGGGCAGCGCATTGGCGAGCCCGCTGACCGAACTGGGTCGGTCGACCAGCAGTTCGAAGATCGTGCGTCGCGTCTGATCGCCGAGCGCAGTCCAGTATTTCGCGTTAGTAGCCACTAACGCGAAAATTAGGACGGTGCGTCTGACCTGTCAACCCGGATGGAGAGTGCCACCTGTGGCCGGTCCGATTGGCTGGCCAACCGCCTCTTGGTGCAAGATTTTCCGTTCATTTCCGTGAAATCAGCGCAAACGCCGGGGATTGGTGGAGGCCGCCCCAACCTCGTCATTCTATGGCGGAGCAAGGAGCGAAGCGACGCGGCGCAGACCATAGAAATCCATTCCGTGACTTGGAAGCGACGCCACGGTGCAGAATTTTGCTCTGTTGCATTCCTGGGTGAAGGCAACGGCTGGATTCCAGGGTCTTCGCGACGGAGCTTCGCTCCTGCTCTGCCCTGCAAACGATCGCGATGGGCGTTTCGGCCAATCTCCAACGGGTGCCACCTGCCAACGCAAACAGAGCCGACCGGTCAAAATCTCAGTGCAGTGCCTCTAATCGACACCGCGCTTGCGTGCTTGCAGATCGCGCGCCGCTTGCTCGATCGCAGCGCGGTCGTTGCCCAGCCTGTCGAGCAGCTCTTGCGCCTCGTCGCCCGAAATGCCGGTGCGCATGGCAAGCGCCTCCACCGTCAGCACATCCGCGCTGTCGATCTCGCGCGTTTCGGGCAGCGCATCGTCCGCCGTCATCGGCAGGGCGGCCTCGCGGTCGATCTCCAACTCCGCCTGATGCCAGTGCCGTTCATGATTGCCCAGGATGCCGCCCTCGCGCTGAAAGATCTCATAGGCACGCTGCCTGATCTTCTCGGTCCGATCGTCGTCGTCCATCGCCGTTCCTCCTTGCGTGTCACAAGAACGCAGGACAGGGCGGAACGATCCGTGGCATCGCGAAGGTGATCGGGTGCTGTGCTGCCGGTCAACATGCCGGGCGTGGCGACAATCGCGCAGGTGGTTCCCCCACTCCGTCTCGGCGCTGCGCGCCGAGCCACCTCTCCCCCCTCCGGAGGGAGAGGAAACGCCAATCGCCGGGGGCGAGCAATGGCAATCGCCAAGTAGAGAGGAAATAGCAATGCCGAGGTCGCGACGTTGCCGGTTAGCATTTCCTCTCCCTCCGCAGGGGGGAGAGGTGGCTCGGCGAAGCCGAGACAGAGTGGGGGACGGCGCTGAAAATTATCGGCCACGTCCGCGGCTATTCCGATCCGAATAGTAAGCCTGGCTGCCCGCCGCTTGCCCCTTACGGCCCGTATATCGCCACCGCTTTGCCGAACATGCCGGGCTCCGGCTTCACGCCCAGCCCCGGGAGCTGCGGCACGGCGATATGACCTTGCTTGATGACGACCGGCTGCTTCTGGTCGAAATGGCCCTTGATGTATTCCTGGGCGATCCAGGCTCCTTCCATGCGGCGCGGCTCGACGGTGGCGGCCAGATGCACGCAGGCCGCCGCGATGATGTCGCCGCCCCAGGCGTCGTCGCAACTGTGCGGCAGCGAACGGATGGCACAAAGGTCGCGCACCGTGGTCATCTTCGTCAATCCGCCCAGGCGCGTCACCTTGAAGCCGAAGCCGTCGGCGATGCCCAGCGAGATCGCCCGCAGCACCGCGTTCTGATCCTCGGTGCTCTCGTCGAGATAGATCGGATGCGTCATGCGGCCTTTCAGCGTCGCGATCTCGTCCATCGTGTTGCAGGGCTGCTCGAAGACGAAGGGAATTTGCTGGCAGACCCGGTCGAGATGGATCGCTGCGGCCACCGTCAGGCCTCGGTTGCCGTCGACCGCGATGCGCGCTTTGTAACCGACCGCTTCCCAGACCTTGTGGATGACGGCGACGTCTTCCTCCAGGTTGCGGCCTCCGATCTTGACCTGCAGGCGCCGGTAACCGGCGCTCACCTTGTCGGCGGCGATCCTCGCCGTCTCGTCCGGGGCGCCGACGATCAGCGAATAATAGGCCGGCACGCGGTCGGTCAGCGCGCCGCCCAGCAGCGTCGAGACCGGCACGCCGAGTTTTTGGCCGAGCAGGTCGAGGAACGCCATGTCGAAGGCGGCCTTGGCGTAGCTGTGGCCGTTGAGCCGCTCGTCCATCTGCTTGGCCAGAAGCCGGATCGAGGCGATCTCCGAACCGATCAGCCCCGGCGCGATTTCGGCGATCGCCGCGCGGGCGCCCAGCGCATGATGCGGCTGGTAGACCGGGCCGATCGGGCAGGTCTCGCCCCAGCCGGCAAAACCGTCATCGGTAACGATCTCGACCAGCGTCGAATCCAGCGCCTCCACATCGGCGCTGGCCATCCGGTAGACGCCGCCTTTGACCGGCAATTGCGCCGAATAGACGTTGATCCGATCGATACGCATACGGCTTCCCTCCGAAGGACACGTCGGCAACGGGCCTTTGCAGGCCCCGCCTATTACATCCGCGCCCTGGCCGAGGTCGGATCGTAAGGCGAATCCGCGATCACCTCGGCGACCTTCCAGTCGCCCAGGATCGCGACGTCGAGCTTGGTGCCGGGTTTCGAAAACGGTTCAGGCAGCAGCGCCAGCGCCACGTCATGCCCGAGCGCGTAGCCATAGCCGCCCGACGTGATGCGCCCAACCAGCGCGCCGTCGCTATAGAGCCCTTCATTGGCAAGCGTGCTGGCGCCGTCGGTCTCGATCCTGAGCGTCACGGATCGCCGCTGGTCGTTACGCTCCTTGTATTTCAGAACCGCGTCGCGCCCGACGAAGTCGCCCTTGTCGAGCCGGATGAAGCGCTCCAGCCCGCTCTCCAGCGCGTTGAGCTCCGGGTTCATGTCGCGATACATGGCGCGATAGGATTTCTCGAGCCTGAGCGACTCCAGCGCGTGCAGCCCGACCAGCCGCATGCCGTGCTTCTCGCCTTCCTTGAGGATCGCGTCGAGCAATCGCCGCTGGTAGGGCAGGGGGTGATAGAGTTCCCAACCGAGCTCGCCTTCATAGTTCACCCGCAGCAGCCGCACGTCGCTTGCCAAGGCGACGCTGCCGGTCTTGACGCCGAACCACGGAAAATTTTCGTTGGAAAGGTCGATCTCGGTCAGCGGCTGCAGCACCTCGCGCGCCTTGGGTCCGACGACGGTAAAGCAGCCGCGGTCGTTGGTGACGTTCTTCAAGGATACGCTGCCGTCGGCGGGAAGCAGTCTGGAAAGGTCGTCGAAGTTCCAGCGTTCGGCACGCGGCGTCGAGATCAGGTAGAACAGGTCCTCACCAAGTCGCGCCACCATATATTCCGCCTGCACGCCACCGCTGGTGGTGAGGTGATGCGCCAGCGTCACCTTGCCGACCGCCGGCAGGCGGTTGGCGATGATCCGGTCCAGCCAGGCGGCCGCGCTGGGACCTGACACCTCGAACTTGGTCATCGGCGTCATCTCGACCAGGCCGACGGCGTTGCGTACCGCCTGTACTTCCTCGCCGACAAGATTCCCCTTGGGCGTCCAGCGCCAGCTATATTGGTCCTTGGCCTCGACGCCGTCGCGCGCGAACCAGTTGGGCATTTCCCAGCCATTGAGCACGCCCCAGACCGCTCCCAGTTCCGTCAGCCTGTCATAGGAAGGCGCGGTCTTCTGCGACCGCGCGGCGGGCATGTCCTGGCCCGGATACTTCTGCTCGGCATGCGTGCCCCACGCCTCGCGCACCTTCTCGCGCGTCCATTCCTTGTTGGCGTAGTCGCCGAAGCGGCGCGGATCGAGATCGGATGTATCGATACTGTTGCCGCCTTCGACGATCCGCTCCGACAAATAGTAGCCGATCGCTCCGCCCCACAGGATGCCGCCCGGCACGCCTTCGGCCAGCCAGACATTGGGCAGGCCCCAAGCCTGCCCCATCAAGGGCAGCTCGTCCGCCGTCATCTGGAACGGGCCACGCACATTGGCCTTGATGCCGACGCGCCCGAGCGCAGGCACCAGCTGCAGCGCCTGCTCCCAGTTCCACGACACCGCCTCGAAATCCTCTTCCAGCAGATCGGCGCCGAACCAGGACGGCACGCCATCCTCGGCGAAGAGCTTGAGGTGTTCGGTGCGCTCATAGGGACCGAACATCAGCCCGTCGCCTTCCTCGCGCAGATAGCCCTCGAAACCCTCGTCGCGCAGGATCGGCATTTCGGGCCGGCCGGCGCGCTTGCGCTCCACCACCTCCGGCACCGCCTCGGTGATCCAGTACTGGTGCAGGATGGGGATCGCCGGGATCTCCAAGCCAAGCAGCGCGCCGGTCTGGCGCGCGTAATTGCCGGTGGCGCAAATCACATGCTCGCAGGTGATGTCGCCCTTGTTGGTCTCGACCAGCCATTCGCCGGAAGCGGTCCGCTTGAAGCCGGTGACCTCGGTGTTGAGATAGACTTTTGCGCCGAGATCCCGCGCGCCCTTGGCCATGGCATGCGTCACGTCGGCCGGCGCGATATGCCCGTCATCGGGATGGTAGAGCGCGCCCAGCATCTGTTTGTTGTCGAGCAGCGGCCAGAGCTTGCGCGCCTCGTCGGGCGTGAGCAATTGCGCCCGCATCCCCTGCACCTCGGCCACACTCATATAGCTCTTGAATTCATCGAGTCGGTCTCTCGAGTTGGCGATGCGTAGCTGCCCGCATTTGTGCCAGCCGACCGGCTGCCCGGTCTCCGCTTCGAGACCCTCATAGATTTCGATCGTCTTGTTGATCATCCGCCCGACATTGATGTTGCGGGAATAGGACGGGATCAGCCCCGCCGCATGCCAGGTCGAGCCGGCGGTGAGCTGCGTGCGCTCGAGGAGCGCGACATCGGTCCAGCCGCGCTTGGCCAGGCCATAAAGAATACCCGCGCCAACGCATCCGCCGCCGACGATCACCACCCGCGCATGTGCTTGCATCGAACCACCAAATCCGGACCATTCTCCAAACCGCGCCGTCGAAGCTACAGGCGAGGCAAGGCGGTGTAACGTTCTGAAAAACTGAGGATGACGATAAATTGAGCTTATGCAGCGATCGCGATTGGCGGATCGCGACCCGGCATCTCACTGCACTTGCCCGTCCTGCGCCGTCTCGTCCTTGAAGTCGACTTTGGTGCCCGGCTTGACCATGGCGGCGAGGTCCTCGGCGTCCCAGTTGGTCAGCCGGATGCAGCCATGCGAGAAGGTGGTGCCGATCTTGCCCGGGTCAGGCGTGCCGTGGATGCCGTAGCTTTCGATCGAGAGGTCGATCCACACCGATCCGACGGGATTGTTGGGCCCCTTGGCGATGGTGAAGGGCCGCTTGCTCTTCACCCCCTTGAAGGCGAATTTCGGGTTGTAGCGATAGGTCGGATTGTGCACCACGCGCTTGACCTCGGCCGTGCCGCTCGGCGCCGGCTTTTCCTCGCTGCCGATCGAGGCAGGATAGACCGCGAGCGCTTTGCCCGAAGCATCGAGCGCGCGCACCTGGCGGGCGCCCTTGTCGACCTCGACGCTGGCGACGGCCGCGGGAGGATCGCCACGGCCGACATCGGGCACCACCAACGTGGTGTCGGCCTTCCTGAAACCGGCTTTGGGATTGAGCAGCCTCAGCAACTGTTCGCTGACATGGAAGCGCTCCGCCAGTTTTTCCCGCGCATTGCGATAGCCGAGCCGCTTCAGACGCGCCATCCGCTCCATGCGGGCGGGGATGCGCCTGGTGAACGGCCCGCGCACATCCTTGGCCGTGACCTCGTAGTTTATCAGCACCGGCCCGGCGAAAGTCGCCGCGAGCTTGTCCCAGGTCTCGCGGGTGAGCTTGCCGTCGGAGGGGAGTCCGTTGGCCGCCTGGAAGGCTGCGACGCCCTTGGAGAAATTGTCGGAAAGGCGGCCGTCGATCAGGCCGGGGGAGAAGCGGGCGCGATCGAGAAGGATCTGCGCTCTGAGCACCATCGGATCGACGCCCTTCGGCTCGCCCTCGCTGAATTGCGCCTGGTTGACAGCGGCGAGGTCGAGCTTGGCTGCCAGCGTCCCGCCGCACGCGAGCGCCAACGCCAATCCAGCGATAACAAGCAGCCTGATCATCGACGTCACTCCAGGATCGCGGCAAGAGCCTGTCTCTATGACGCGGCACGATCGATGTGGTTCCTGTCGCGAGGAGCCGCACGAAGATCATCACGAGTGTGCGCTTTCTCCCATATATGTTTGAATTTTAAGCTGGAAACCAGTTCCCATGGATGCAGAGAACTGGCATTATGGTCTCAGGGCCTGCGCATTTTCTTAACCCATGGCCCCTTGTCCTGGTAACCGGCGGCATGGGCGGGGGGG
>NZ_JAIUHH010000015.1:0-139693 GCF_020165015.1 Mesorhizobium sp. CA7 | reverse complement strand
TTGGCGCCTTTCCTCTCCCCCGTCGATCGGGGGAGAGGTGGCTCGGCGAAGCCGAGACGGAGTGGGGGTCGACCAGCTCTACATAAGACAATGCATGCGCCATGCACGCTATCGCCAAAGACCAGCCGCTTGGAAATGTGCATGCCGTAGACGAAGTGGGGAGAGGTGGCTCGGCGCGCAGCGCCGAGACGGAGCGGGGCCGGCGTCTGCGATTACGGCCACACGCGCCCACGCTGAACAGTCTGTAGAGCGGCTCGCCGTTTCCATGAACCGAAGAAGCGCCTAGAGTTCCGCATGACAGACTGGAACCATCGGGGAGGGGAGCATCGCGATGAACGAAGCCACGCCGCTTAATCCGAGACCGCTTTCGGAAATCGCCAGCTATCACGCTCACATCTATTACGGAGATGAGGCGCAGCGCCGGCACGCCGAATGGCTGCGCCAGCGCATCGGCGAGCGTTTTCGCGTGCGGCTCGGCAACTGGCGCGACGAGCCGGTCGGCCCGCATGAGCAGGCCATGTACCAGGTCTCCTTCGCCACCGAAATCTTCGCCACGCTGGTCCCCTGGCTGATGCTGAACCATGGCGGCCTGAGCATCCTCATCCACCCCAACACCACCAACCCCAAGCGCGACCACCTGATCGACCCGATCTGGATCGGCCATGCGCTGCCGGTGAAGGGCGAGGTGCTGGGGGAAGAGGACGAGGCGGAGGAGGCGCTGGAGGTGAATACGGCGCCGACGCTGGGGGTGTGAGGGGCATTGTAGGCCCAATATCTCGCAAGTGCTCACGTACTAACGTCGCCGAGGATGTTGCACCCTCTTGAGCATCGCGAGAATAGCTATAGTGTAGCGCGCCATGGGGGAAAGCGCCGGAAATTTCGAGTTTCTAGAACCACATAGCCCGCAGCTCGCAAAGCTCGGCCGGCTGGCGGAGCGATATTATGCCGACGATCCGCCCACAGCGTTGGTGAAGTTACGCCAGTTTGCCGAGATCACTGCAAAGCAGGTGGCAGCGCGGCAGGCGCTCTACAACGATCCCCGCATGTCGTTTGACGAGGTGCTGCGGACCCTTCGATCCCGCTCCATTCTCCAGCGGGAGATAGCCCAGTGTTTCTATCACCTGAAAGGGGCCGGGAACCAGGCTGCGCATGAAGACAAAGGTTCGGCGAGCGATGCGCTGACGGGATTGAAGATCGCCCGTGCGATTGGCGTCTGGTTTCATCAGACCTATGGCAGCGCACCGTCGTTCAAGGCCGGGCCATTTGTGCCGCCTGTTCCGCGCGCCGATGTAACGGTGGCGCTGCAGAGGGAGATCGAGACGCTTCGCAGCGCTGTGGCAGCCAGCGCCGACACGGAGGCCAAGGCGAGGCTGGCCGCGCAAGACGCGGAAGCCGCACGCCGCGAACTTGAGGGTCGCATGAGTTCGGAGGCCGGTGAACGGGCCTTTTGGGAAAAGTATGCCGCCGACACCGAAGCTGCGCTGCGTGCCGCGGAAAATTCCCTGGCGGAACTCCAATCAGCCGCCAACGCAGCTCCCGGGCTCCAACTCGATCTTCTGGCAAACGAGGCGGCCAGGAGTGCAGAGCACATTGAGATCGATGAGGCAACAACCCGGGTTCTGATCGATGAGCAGTTGCGCGCCGCCGGGTGGCGAGCCGACAGTCAGGCACTTCGCCATGCCAACGGCACACGCCCGAGGCCGACTGAGGCCATCGCCATCGCCGAATGGCCGACCGATAGTGGTCCGGCCGACTATGCCCTGTTTGTCAACGGTGGCTGTGTCGGGATCATCGAGGCAAAACGTCAGATTCGCGATGTGCCGGGCAGGATCGGGCAGGCCAAGCGCTACGCGCGCGACATTCAACTGCGGGAAGAGGAGACGCTGCCCGATGCGCCGTGGATCGACGGGCTGGGGCGTTTTCGCGTGCCGTTTGTGCTTGTGACCAATGGTCGTCCCTTCGTTAAGCAGCTCGCGACCAAGTCCGGCACATGGTTCTGGGACGCTCGGCTGCAAGCCCCGCCGCGTGCGCTCTCGGAATGGTTTTCGCCGCGCGATCTTGTCGAGCGGCTAGAACAGCAAATCGGGCACGTCGCCGAACTCGCCGATCGGGAGATCGGGGTTACCGGGCTGCGGCCATATCAGCAGGAAGCAATCCTGGCGGTCGAGGCAGCTGTTGCCCGTGGCCAGGACAATATTCTGCTCGCCATGGCAACCGGCACCGGCAAGACGCGCCTCGCCATTGCATTGATGTACGAACTGCTGCGCACCAAGCGCTTTAGGCGCATCCTGTTCCTAGTCGACCGCAACGCTCTTGGCCGCCAGACGCTCGATGCCATGAGCACGACCGACACAAGCGGCTTTCTGAAGTTCGATCAGGTCTTCCCGATTGCGGATATGGCCCGCAAATTCCCCGAGGCGACGGACCGCGTGCAAGTGGCGACGGTGCAGGCGATGATCCGTCGCATTTCCGATGATCCAAGTCCCGAGCGTCCGACTCCCGGCGCCTATGATCTGATCATCGTCGACGAAGCGCATCGCGGCTACACGCTCGATGCCGAATTGCGCGAAGAGGACCTTTCCTTCCGCAATCTCGACGATTACCTGTCGGCCTATCGCAGGGTTCTCGACTACTTTGACGCCATCAAGATTGCGCTGACCGCGACCCCGGCCCTGCATACACGAGAGATCTTCGGCGCGCCTGTGTTCCGTTACGGCTATCGCCAGGCCGTCATCGACGGCTATCTAATTGATCATCGCCCGCCGCGCCGCATCACCACGGCGCTCAGCCAGACGGGCATAAGCTTCGACAAGGGTGAAGAGGTCAACATCGTCGATCCGCGAACTGGGCAGATCGACCTGTTCAATCTGGAGGATCAGGTCGACTTCGAGGTCGCGGAGTTCAACAAGAAGGTCTACACGCGCGCCTTCAACCGAGCCGTTGCGGAAGCCATAGCGGCCGAATGCACTCCCGACCAGCCCGGCAAGACCCTGCTGTTCGCGGCCCGCGATGACCATGCGGACATTCTGGTTGACGAACTGCGTGCCGCGCTGGTTGCAGAATACGGGCCGCAACCTCATGACCTTGTCGAGAAAATCACCGGCTCGGTGGACAGACCCCTGGACCGCATCAAGGCATTTAAGAACGACCCACGCCCAAAATACGTCGTCACGGTCGACCTGCTGACCACCGGCATCGATGTGCCGTCGATCGTGAATCTCGTCTTCGTGCGCCGCGTCAACAGCCGCATCCTGTACGACCAGATGATCGGTCGCGCGACACGGCGTTGCGACGAGATCGGCAAGGAATATTTCCGCATCTTCGACGCGGTCGACATCTACGCCAATCTGCAGGAAGTCACTGATATGCGGCCCATAGTGGTCGATCCATCGCTGACATTCGCGATACTGGTCGGCGATCTGGGACGAGCGACGACTGACGAGGATAAGGCCTTCGTGCGTGATCAGATTGTCGTGAAGCTGCGCGCGGGTCTGAAGCACCTGGATGAGGCGCAGCGCGAAGGCCTGGAAGCCGTTGTCGGGCCGCTGACCGAACTGCCCGACAAGCTGAAATCGGCCGCGCCCGTGGCAACGCTCGAGCTGTTCCAGCAGCACCCGTCACTCGCGACCCTGCTCGACCTTGTCGGCGCCGGCAAACGGCGCGGCGACGGCATCTATATCTCGGAGCATGGCGATGAGCTGATCTCAGTCGAGGACCATTACGGCGACAAGGCGAGCCCGCGCGACTACATCGAAAGTTTCGAGACGTTTGTGCGCTCCAACATGAACGCCGTGCCGGCGATGATCGCCGCCACGCAGCGGCCGCGCGACCTGACGCGCAGAGAATTGAAGGAACTCGCCACTCTGCTCGACGCTAACGGATTCTCCGAGGCGAGCCTGCGCCGCGCCTATGGCAGCGTGCGCAATGCCGACATTGCGGCGCATGTTATTGGCTTCGTGCGACAGGCGGCGATCGGCGATCCGCTCGCTCCTTATGAAACGCGCGTTGAAAACGGACTCCAGCAGATTCTTGCCAGCCGGTCGTGGACCGCCAAGCAGCGGCAGTGGCTTGTGCGCATAGGTCGCGCGCTTAAAGCCCAGCCGGTTGGCGATCCCGAAATCCTCTCCGATCCGCTCTTCGCACAGGCCGGTGGCTTCGAGGTGGTTGACCGCGAGTTCGAATCCGGGCTGGAAGGTGTGCTCAAGGATTTGAATACCGCCATCTGGGGCGGCGACACCGCCGCATAGCGAAAGACAGCCAATGAACCCGTCGCAAGATCTGGTGAACAAGCTTTGGCGTCTCTGCGCCCTGTTGCGCAAGGATGGCGTCACCTACCAGCAATATGTCACAGAGCTCACCTATCTGCTGTTCCTCAAGATGGCGTCGGAGCAGAAGGACGAGAGCCGCATTCCCGAACAGTATCGCTGGGGCGCCTTGAAGAGCGCAAGTGAGACGGAAGTGCTTCAGCGCTACAGGCAGGCGTTGATCGATCTCGGCGATGGCGAGAAGGTGAAGGACCGCTCGGTCGTCGCCATCTTCCAGAATGCTGCGACCATCGTTCGAGAACCGGCCAACCTGCGCAAGCTCATTGACGCCATCGACGGCCTGCATTGGTTCAGCGATGAGCGCGACGCCTTCGGCGATGCATATGAAGGCCTGCTGCAGAAAATGGCGGAAGAAACCAAACGTGGAGCGGGGCAGTATTTCACACCTCGTGCGCTCATCGAAGTGATGGTGAGGCTGATGAAGCCGCAGATTGGTGAAGTAATTCAGGATCCGGCCGCCGGTACTGGCGGCTTCCTGATAGCAGCCGACCGCTACATGCGCGCCGCAAGTGACGATTATTTTGTTCTTTTGCAGGTTCCCCGCAAAGCAAAATTTCAGGTGAGCGAGGCTCTGCGCGGATTGGAGAACGTTCCGGACACGTTCCGCCTGCTGTTGATGAACCTGCATCTTCACAAGATCGACCCGGATTATCTCGACCTCGCTGACACTCTATCACCCGCCGGCCAGCGGCCGCAGTTCAAGAATGCCGACCTGATCCTGACAAATCCTCCCTTCGGCCCGGCGGGCGGGCCGCCGACGCGCGACGACCTCACCATTACCGATCGCGTCTCGTCCTACCAACTGCCGTTCGTAGAACATTGCATTCGGGCCCTGAAGCTCGGCGGGCGCGCTGCGGTGGTTGTACCGGACAATGTGCTGTTCGACGACGGACGTGGTAAGCAGCTGCGGCAGCGGCTGATGAACTGGTGCAACCTGCATACCATCCTGCGCCTGCCGACCGGCATCTTTTATGCCCAGGGCGTGAAGACCAACGTGCTGTTCTTTACCCGCTCGGATGAGGAGGCGCCAATGGAGGACGCGACTCGGGCCGTGTGGATCTACGATGCGCGCTCCGGCGCACCTGCCTATGGCAAGACCAACCCGTTCAAGAGGGCGGAGTTGGATGATTTCGCACGCGCCTACGGTGATGAGCCTAACGGCGGCGCGCCACGAACTGACCAGGGTCAGAACGGCCGGTTCCGTCGCTTCAATCGCGCCGACATCGCCGCGCGCGGGGACAACCTCGACATTACTTGGCTGAAGGACACCAGCAAGGATGCGGAGGACGAGTTGGAGACGCCCGAAGACATTGGCGCCGCCATCGAAGGGCATTTGACCGCGGCGCTGGAGGGGCTGAGGGCACTAATGGAGGAGTTGGGGGAAGGCAGCCGCGAAGTTAATGCTGACTCCGAGGCAACAGAGGTGGCGAAGTGACGTTACCGGCAGGATGGACGGAAACGACGCTCGGCGATCTAGGCAATTGGCAAGGTGGTGGCACACCAAGCAAGTTGAACAGAGCATTCTGGACGAACGGCACTGTCCCATGGGTTTCCCCGAAGGACATGAAACGAACTCTCATTGACAGTGCTGAAGACTATATTACTGAGGCCGCAATCTCTGGCTCTGCGACCAATCTCGTTCAAGAAGGATCAGTGTTACTGGTTACGCGGAGTGGAATTCTGCAGCACTCGTTGCCGGTCGCAATTAACATTGTACCGGTAGCGATCAATCAGGACTTGAAGGCGCTCACGCCAAAGGCGGGTATCCTTTCTCCATTTGTGGGGTATACTCTTCAGGCGCGTGGTCCGCAAATCCTGCGTGAATTTGGTAAGGCGGGCACTACGGTGGATAGCATCGAGTTCGAGCGCCTTAAGAGTAGTGCCTTCGCTCTGCCTCCTACCAGTGAACAGCGCCTCATCGTTCAGAAACTGGATACGCTGACCGCCCATCTCGCCCGCGTGCGCACGGAGTTGGATCGAATTGCAGTGCTGGCAGACCAACTGCGCTCGGCCGCCTTGAGTACTGCCCGCGCACAATTGGTTGCCTCGGTCGTGTCGATTACCGATCTGGCCATTTCAACATTCGACGGGCCTTTTGGCTCGAACCTGAAGTCCGCAGACTATGTGCCTTCGGGTATACGCGTGATCCGGCTAGAGAATATTGGCCGCCTCAAGTTCATCGCCGACAAGCGCTCTTTCATCTCTACGCAGAAGTACGAAGCGTTGACGAAACACACTCTGAAGCCTGGGGATATTCTATTTTCCTCGTTCGTCGATCGTCACGTACGAGTTTGCCAGTTTCCGGCTGAGTTTGATGGACCTGCGATCAACAAGGCCGACTGTTTCACCATTCGGCCAAACACCGCGGTGTGCGACGCCCGCTTCGTCACTTATATGCTGGCTTCGCCCCAAACCTACGATGCGATGAAAGCCAAAGTGCATGGTGCAACGCGGCCGCGCATCGGGCTTAGTCAATTGCGCGGATACGAATTGCCTTTACCGGACCTCGAAGTGCAGGCTCGAATTGCCGACCAACTTGACGTCGTCTTCGCCGACGCGGATCGCCTCGAGGCCGAAGCGGCCCGCGCTCGGGCGCTGCTCAACCGGCTCGAAGCCGCCGTCCTCGCGAAAGGCTGCTGCGGCGAGTTGATACCACAAGACCCCGATGACGAACCGGCGAGCGTTTTGCTGGAGCGGATTATGCGACAACAGGGCGAGGAGCGTGACAAATCACGTCGCCTGAGGAAGAACAATTCGGCGAAAGAACAACCCATGACCTCAAAGTCATCCTCTGCCCGTGACAAATTGCTCGAAGATAGCCAGAATTGGCCCACCGAAGGTCTTAAGTATGAAGAAGTGGCCACACGCATAGCGTTACCTCACGATGAGCTTCGCGATGCCTTGTTCGAACTGCTATCGGAACACGAACCCAAGGTTCGCCAAGTGTTTGACAAGGCGAGCAAGCAGATGATGCTTCAGCGGATCGCTGCATGAGGTTGACTCGCGTCAAGGTAATTCGTTCAGGCACCAGCGGTGGCTTACTGGATGGCTTGGATGTTCGGATAGCTCGTCCGACGAACGCTAACGAGCATCTTGAGCCGCTGTGTCTGCTCGGCCCGAATGGTTCTGGAAAGTCGCAATTTCTACAACTTCTCGCCGAAATATTCCAAGCTGCATGGCACGCGCATAGCCCCGGTGAAGAACGAAGCTCTGCTAATGAAGAAGCGGAGTTTGAACTGGAGTACACCGTCAAGCCACTGGTATCGGCCCAACCTGTTAACGTCAGGCTGTCGCGTCGGTCGAAGGGCAGGAGGATCGGACCAATAATTCTGGAAACGGAAGCAGCGGATGGCTGGAAGACGATAGCGCCATCTAAATTGGCCTTTGCTCGACACTTGCCTTCGCTAATCATTGGCTATACGTCCGGCGACAACGAGACACTAAGCCTGCCGTTTCTATTCAGCCGGTCCAACTATGCATCTGCAGTCGCGGAGGCAGCGCGTTATGATACCCCGTCTCCATCTGATAATCGCATGTTGCTAATTGACTATGGAACGAATCTTGAGGTCCTGTTTGCCAACCTTGTCCTGAACAGCGCAAAGGCACGACAGGGTATTCTGGATCACGCGAGGCTCTCGGATATCGCTTCATGCAGGTGCGTAGTCCGTTTGGCCCATCCGGCGGCGCCGAAGGCCCCTACACGCATTAGCCAGCGCACCGGGCGAAAGGGAATCCAGCTGACCGATGAGCTGGAGTCCATTCTCGATCGGCTAAAACGATCTGCCACCTGTTGGAACGAGGACGCAAAGACCGAGACTTACACGTTCGATTTCTTCGTCAATGATGCCACGAGGGATGCGTTCGGGCACTTTTTCGACACCGCGCTGGACCTCTATCGGGCGCTGCACAAATTTGCACTGCTCAACGACCTCGCCATTCCGCGCGTTGCGAGGCAACGTATGGAAAAAGCTGTCAAGGAGCGGCGCTTCGCTGCTCGTCTGCCCGAGCCTCAGCAGGAAGATTTGGTATTTGGCTTCGAGGAGGTTCGCTTCCACACGAAAACCAAAGCGAGGGAAAGCGTGGTCGATTATGCCTCACTCTCTGACGGTGAGCATCAACAGGCTTCAGTGCTGGGCCTTTTCTCGATGATACGAAACCATAATGCCTTATTCGTTCTCGATGAACCCGAATCTCATTTCAATCCGGAGTGGCGCATCAAGTTCGCCAAGCGCCTGCTCGATTTGCCCGGCGCGCGCGGGGAACAAGAAGTCTTGCTGACTTCACACGCTCCTTTCGTTCCAGCAGACCTTCCACGCGAGCAGATACTGATCTTTTCGCGAAATGGAGACAAGGTGACCGTTTCTAGCCCAGGCATCGAAACCTATGGTGCTAACTTCGATCGCATCTTGGAGTTTTGCTTTGCTATACAGCCACCCATTGCACAGATGGCTAGGGACGAGATCAACGAATTGCTAAAATCTAATGACATAGAAGAGCTTGAACGAGCGCTCCCGCGTCTTGGCGCTTCAGTCGAGAAATCATTTGTCGCCGACCATCTGCGACAGCTGAGGAAGGGCCAGACCCGGTAATGCTCTTCTCATATTCGCCGTTAGGCTTTCAGGACAATTGGCTACACGATGCGCTCGTGGAAACACTTACCGCCGACATTACCCGAATTGAAAGCGGGCAACCAGTCTTGAACTGGCCGGAATGTATTCCTGCAATCTTTAGGAATCGTCTAAAGGCACGACATGGCCTGAAGGCCAGGCGACAGTCGCTTCTCGATGCATATCACGCACTGGTAGCAGAAGACCGCTTGGCAGTTCGTAACGCCATGGCTAGACAGAATGAACTGCCGTTGCTCCTCGAGGATGGTCTTCCTTGCCTCCGCCTAATTGATCTTCCCGCCTCTGTCCGGGCGCCGATCAAAGAAATATTTGAATTTGCATTTGGTCTTCTTTCCGATCTTGGACTGCGCGATCAGAACTACCAGCGTGTATACAACGCTCTGCAACACAAAGTCTGCGCTTTTTGCGGTGTCGAGATTCTAGACGCCCCCGGGCAGAAACGAGAAGCCCTCGACCACTATCTGTCGATCGCTCTCTATCCATTTGCCGGCACGAACTTTCGCAACCTCACCCCGATGGGGAACAAGTGCAACTCCCGCTACAAACTTCAGCAAGACATTATCCTCGATGCCCTGGGTAATCGTCGCTTGTGCTGTGATCCCTATAACAGTCCAGAACTGACGCTCTCCCTTGCCAACAGTAGGCCATTCGAAGGGGAACAAGTTAACCTGATCCGTTGCCCCGACTGGGATATTCAGTGGATCGGGGGCGATCCGGCCAAACTTCAAACTTGGGAGGCCGCCTTCAACATTTCGACGCGTTATCGAGCATCGTCACTCAATCCAAATTTCCGCAGCTGGATGGATCACTTCGGTCGATGGGCAGCGCAAACGGACCGGCCTGCCGGGACGCCAGCTGATCTCCGAGACACATTGCGCGAATTCGCCGAGACGGCCGTGCCTGAAGGCTGGTCAGACTCTGCCTTCCTCAAGCGGGCGACAATGTTAATGCTGGCTCACCGATGTGATGACACAGAGGACGGCCAGAGGGTTATCGAGTGGCTTCGCGGCCTGATTGATACTTTCAAGGAAACTATCACGGCCGCTGCCTAAACTGGGTCGGCACCGGCCCAGTTCTTTGATATGTTGAATCAATATGTCTCTTTGCCCGTTGCATCAACGAGATAGCTCTGGGCGTCGAGGACTTGACCCGTTGTCCGGCCTACCCCCCGGCCAGCCGCGGCAGCAAAAAAATCTCCGCCCCTCCGGCAATTCCTTCCCCCCACGTATCCCGATAGATCGCCCCGTCGATCGCCACCGCGATCCGCGGTCGATCCACGGCTCGATGGCGGGATACTGTTTCGCCAATTTGCAGAACAACTCCCTCATGTCCTTGGCCTCGATGGTCGTGCTTGGCCTAGCCTCCGGCGACGCCGCCGGGGCGAGCCCAGAGGATGGCTTCGCCCAGATTAGGCCGACCCTTCCGGCCCTCAACCTTCCTCCGGCACCACAAACGAAAGCGCGATCAGGTCGTCGACGTCGATGCCGCCGTAGCCATTGTCCAGCACGTCCGCGACCTTTTGAAAGGCCAGCATGTCATCCATGCTGAGCTTGGCTTCCCTCAGCCTGTCTTGCAAGCCCGCCACCTTGGTTTCCAGGATCCTGGACGTCTCGATCATGCTTGCCTCCGTTGCTGTCCAACGCCGCGTTCCACACGCTCAGCATCAGGCACGTGAACACGACCGGCCCGATGAAAAGGCCGATCGCCACGGCCGCCGCAATGCCCATCCGCTCCGCTTTCGCGGTGACCTTTGCAAGACCGTCATCGGCCGGGACGACGATGGAAAGATCGCCGTGTTGGAGCGCGCTGTTGTCGTTTACGGCCGTCGGGGGCATCTCCCACCGCTCTCGGAAAGGAAGCTGCTGCTCGCCAAAAGGTTCGCGGGCACTCATGCGCATAGGTCACACCCCCGAAAACGCCGCCTTGCCGTGGCGTTCGAAAAGCGCCAGCTTGGCCGAATAGCCAAGCCTGAGCTTGGTCTTGCAGGCATCGCACCGGAAGGTGCTCACCGACTTGAACCAAGAACCGTTCCTGATGATCGGCCGGCGGCAATTCGGGCATTCATAGCGGAGACTCACGTCCCGCAACTCCTCGGAAATCGACATTGTCCACCTCTGTCCCCAGCCCCTGTTCTTTCTTCGGATGCCCACCACCTGGGAGCAGGTGGCGGGCGATCCAGCCAACTGACGATGAAGGGACTGATTGCTCGTCAGCGCAGCCCTAATGAGATCGCAGGGATTATGTTTCGCGCGATGGACCAATGCGCTGGCGACTGGGACCTCAGTCGGAGAGAGGGCCCATCTGTGGAACCCAACGTTCTCGGCGCTATCATGGGCAGGCGGGGTCTGGACTTCTCAGATCCATTCCGAACCATAGGAACATTAGCGCGCCCTAAGGGTTCTCTCAGCAAGGATCGCACACCCAGGTGGAACCATGGCCGAGTTGGCATTCGCTTTTGTGTACTATTCGGGGCTGACCGGGCCCGACATGCTGGGTGCGGTCGTGTCTTTGACCGCGGGGCTTCTTCTCTACAACGTCGTGCGGGAAGACCGGCCAAACCGATAACCAGCCCGATAATCATGAGCGGCCCGGCTCGAAAGCAGGTGGTGTCCGCGAGCCTGACCGGCGGGGGGAATGGACTGGAGACAGGGCGCCTGCCGAACGAAGGACGCTTGGAGCAGCCGCTCTAAGGAACATTAGCGAACGCTAATTATTAATCCTCCATAGGAGGACCTGCCATGCACAGCATTATCTATCTCATCGGCCTCGTCGTCGTCATTCTCGCCATCTTGAGCTTTTTCGGGCTTAGACGGTAAGAGCCACCCAAGCGGCCGGCACGGTCGCCAGACATGCCGGTTTCAAATTCAACGGTGCCAATATCATGGCGCCAGCCAAGCAAACCCGCGGATGAAGGTGGCTGCGGATATCTTGCCTGTGTCTGTGGCGCCTGCGTGCTGCAGCAGTTCTGTCGATGCATTCGTCGCCACCCGTTGCCGAAGTCAAACGGCAGCGGGAACTGCGTGAGCGGCTCGACAGCCAATGGTAGACGTTGTGACGGCCAGCCGCCGGTTCAATCACCCCCCAGCCAGCCGCGGCAGCAGGAAAATCTCCGCCCCCTCCGGCAGTTCCTTGCTCCACGTATCCCGATAAATCACCCCGTCGATCGCCACCGCGATTCCCCGATCGATCCACGGCTCGATCCCGGGATACTGTTCCGCCAGTTTGCGGAACAGCTCCCTTATGTCCTTGGCCTCGATCTCGTGCTTGGCCTTGCCGCCGGCGACGGCGCTGAGCGAGCCCCAGAGGGTGACCTCGACCATTAGCGCCTCAAGGTGCGTCGATATTCAGGTGAGGCCGGCCTGCGAATGACGGCTTCCTGCGCTTCCAGTGCTCACGTACGTCAAGTACGCTCCGCTCCGGTTCTCGGAAGCCATCATTCTCGGCTCGGCCTGACCTGAATCTCAACACACCTTGCCCTAGCTTGGATACCTCTCAGCCCTCCCGCTCCGCCTCCAGCGCCGCCAGGATGCGTGGCGGCGACATCGGGATGTGGGTCATGCGCACGCCGACCGCGTTCGACACCGCGTTGGCGATCGCCGCCAGCGGCGGCACGATCGAGGTTTCGCCCACGCCGCGCACGCCATAGGGGTGGTTGGGGTTGGGAATTTCCAGGATCTGCGTGTCGATCATCGGCAGGTCGGAGCAGACCGGGATGCGGTAGTCGAGGAAGCCGGCATTCTGCAGCCGCCCGTCCTTGCCGTAGATATACTCCTCGTTGAGCGCCCAGCCGATGCCTTGCGCGGCGCCGCCCTGGTACTGGCCCTCGACATAGGTCGGGTGCACCGCCTTGCCGGCGTCCTGCACCACCGTGTAGCGGATCACCCTGGTCGAGCCGGTCTCGGGGTCGACCTCGATGTCGCAGATATGGGTGGCGAAGGAGACGCCGGCGCCGTCGGCGACGAGCTCGCTATGGCCGGCGATCGGCCCGCCGGTGGTGCCCGACTTGACCGCGATGTCCTTCAGCGACAGCGGCAACAGGTTGCCGTATTTCTCACCCTTGGCGATGGCGCGGCCCTTTTCCCAGGTAACGTCCTCCACCGGGATGTCCCACATCTGCGCGGCGCGATCCTTGAGGATCTTGATCGCGTTGCGCGCGGCCGAGATAGTCGCCATCGAGGAGGAGAAGGTGCCGCGGCTGCCGTCGGTCATGTCGTTGTAGCCCAGCGAAGACGTGTCGGCGACGATCGCCTTGACGTTGGAGTAGTCGATGCCGAGCTCCTCCGCCGCCACCAGCGACAGCGAGGCGCGGGAGCCGCCCACATCCACCGTGCCCACGGCCAGCGAGACTGTGCCGTCCATGCCGATGTTCAGATCCGTGCAGGTCTGTCCGCCGAAATTGAACCAGAAGCCGCAGGCCATGCCGCGCCCCTGGTTGGCTTTCAGCGGCGCTTTCATATGCGGATGGCTCTTCACCGCCTCCAGCGTCGGCCCGATGCCGATCGGTCCGTAGACCGGGCCGTAGGACGAGCGCGTGCCTTCCTGCGCGGCGTTCTTGATGCGGAAGTCCACCGCATCCATGCCGAGTTCCTTGGCGAGCTCGTCCACCGCGCTTTCCACGGCAAAGGCCGCCATCGGCGCGGAGGGCGCGCGATAGGCCGCGGTCTTCGGCCGGTTGACCAGTACTTCGTAGCCGACCGTCTTGACGTTCTCGAGCTTGTAGCAGGCGAACGCCGTCATCGCGCCGATCTCGGCCCAGGAGCCGGCATAGGGGCCGCAGCTATAGCGCAGCGTCGCTTCCGCTGCGGTGATGGTGCCGTCCTTCCTCGCGCCGATCTTGACGTCGATCGAAGTGGCGCTGGTCGGGCCCGAGGCGCGAAAAACCTCGTCGCGGGTCATCACCAGTTTTACAGGACGGCCGGCCTTGCGCGACAGCGCCAGCGCCACCGGCTCGGCCCAGACATGGGTCTTGCCGCCGAAACCGCCGCCGATCTCCGAGGAGGTGACGCGCAGCTTCGAGGCTTCGAGCCCAAGCAGCTGGGCGCAATGCTGGCGGTAGACGAAATGGCCCTGCGTGCACACCCAAAGCTCCGCCGTGCCGTCCGGGTTGACGCTCGCCACGCAGGCATGCGGCTCGATATAGCCCTGATGCGTCTGCTCGGTCTTGAACGAGCGCTCGACGATGAAATCGGCCTCGGCGAAACCCTTGTGGACATCGCCATGGCCGAACTGCGTGCGCTTGGTGACGTTGGAGGGCTTGGCCGGCTTTTCCTCCAGGCCCTCGGTATGGACCTGATCGTTGATCAGCGGTGCGTGATGCTGGGCCGCTTCGTCGACATCGGTGACATGCGGCAGCACCTCATAGTCGACCTCGATCAGCTTCAGCGCCTGGCGGGCGGTGCGGGCGTCGATCGCCGCCACCGCGGCCACCGCATGGCCGTCATAGAGGGCCTTCTTGCGCGCCATGCAGTTGTCGAGGATGTCGTACATGGCGGCATCGCCGTCGGTGAGGTCGGGCAGGTCCTTGGCCGTGATCACCGCCTTCACGCCGGCGAGCTTTTCCGCCTTCGACGTGTCGATGCTTTTGATCACCGCATGCGCGTGCGGGCTGCGCAGCACGCGGCCAACCAGCTGGCCGGCCATGTTGAAGTCGGCGCCGTAGCGAGCGCGTCCCGTCACCTTGTCGACGCCGTCGGGGCGGACCGGCCGGGTGCCGACCGAGGAGAAATTGCGTCCGGAGTAGCGCGGATCGAAGTTCATGGATTACGCTCCCTTCATCACTTGGGCCGCATCCTGGACGGCGCGCACGATCTTATCATAGCCGGTGCAGCGGCAGAGATTGCCGGCCAGCCCAAAGCGGATTTCCTCCTCGGTGGGCGAGGGGTTCTTCTCCAGCAGGTCCTTGGCCGCGATCAGGAAGCCCGGCGTGCAGATGCCGCATTGCAAGGCCGCATGCTCCAGAAATTTCTGCTGCAGCGGATGCAGCTGGTCGCCATGCGCCATGCCTTCGATGGTCTCGACCTTGCGGCCCTCGGCTTCTGCGCCCAGCACCAGGCAGGAGCAGACCAGCCTGCCGTCGACGATGACGCTGCAGGCGCCGCAGTCGCCGGTGCCGCAGCCTTCCTTGGCGCCGGTGAGCCCCAGCCGGTCGCGCAGCACGTCCAGCAGCGTCTCGTCGGGCTGGCAGAGATATTCGACGGCGTCGCCGTTGATCGTAGTTAATACAGCTATACCGGCCATTATTTGCCTCCCGCACGCTTGTAGGCGGTCGTTGCGGCTCTCTGTGCCAGCACGCCCGCGACTTTCCGTCTGAATTCGATGGTGCCGCGCTTGTCGTCGATCGGGCGGCAGGCGCCGGCGCAGATCTTCGCCAGCCGCTCCAGCGTCTCGTCGTCGAGCTTCGAGCCGACCAGCACTTGCCCGGCTTCCTCGACCAGAAGCACCGTGGGTGCGGCGGCGCCGAGCGCCACGCGGGCGGTCTTGATCGCGCCCTTCTCGTCGAGCGTCAGGTTGACGCCGGCGCTCACCACCGCGATGTCCATCTCGGTGCGCGGAATGAAGCGCAGATAGGCGTCGCCCGCATGCTCAGGCCGCTTGTCGAGCAGGATCGCCTCGATCATCTCGCCCTTGGCGAGAGACGTGCGGCCGGGTCCGGTCGGCACGGCTTCCACGGCAATCGTGCGCTTGCCCGAAGGCCCGGCGACGACTGCTTGTGCCGCGGCCGCGACCAGCGCCGGCACGCTGTCGGCGGCGGGCGAGGCGTTGCACAGATTGCCGGTGATGGTGCAGCGTCCCTGCACCTGCTTGGAGCCGATCAGGTTGGCCGCCTCGACGACGCCGGGCCATGCCTGCTTGAGCGCCTTGTTCTCGCCCAGCACCGCGCAGGGCACCGCGGCGCCGATCCGGAAACCGTCGGCCGTTTCGGTGATGTCGGCCAGGCCGCCGATTGCCTTGATGTCGACGATCAGCTCGGGCTCGATGAAGCCGCCTTTCATCCTCACCAAAAGGTCGCTGCCCCCGGCCAGGATCGCGGCCGGGCCTACTGCCTTGGCGAGCTCGCCAACGGCATCTTCGATTGAAAGCGGACGTATGTAACGCATCGTCTCCCCTTGGTGGTCATAATCGGATCGCCCGTTATAAAGCGTCTGGTTATAATGGCCATCCCGTTCGTGCATGTCCGGGTTGGGCCAGAGCCCTATTCCAGATGCGCCCAGAGGGCGGGCCAGGGGCAGGCCGCGCGACAGAGCCGGATGCGGCAATCGCCCAGGCGGAGCCATTCATGCGATTAACGCCACGCGCGTCGCCTATTGCCTGCGTGGCGGCGTTGGCGAAGCAGCGCCGACCGTGCGGAATGGTCGAAAATGGCTTTGAGACAAGGCAGGGGCGTCGGCTCGCAAAAGCATGGCCAGGAAGTTCGCATTTCTTTTGGTGCGCGATTTCACCTTGTCGCCGCTGTCGCTGTTCATCGACACGCTGAGACTCGCCGGCGACGAGGGCGACCGCAGCCGCAGGATCGAGTTCGACTGGGAGATCGTCGGCGAGCGCGGCCTGCCGATCCGCGCCAGTTGCGGCGTCGAATTGCTGCCAACGAGAGCGATGGGCAATCCGGAGGATTTCGACAATGTCGTGGTGGTCGGCGGCCTGCTCGACACCAGCCGCAAGCTGAGTTCGGAAAAGGAGGCGTTCCTGTTGCGCGCTGCGCAGAAGGGCGTGCCGCTCACCGCGCTCTGCACCGGCAGCTTCGTGCTGGCGCGCTACGGCCTGCTCGACGGCTACAGCGCCGCGGTCAGTTGGTTCCATATTAAGGATTTTCGCGCCGAGTTCCCCGATGTGAACGCGCATGCCGACAGCCTCTATTCCGTCGACCGCGGCCGCGCCACTTGCGCCGGCGGCACGGGCGCGGCCGACCTTGCCGGCTATTTCGTCTCGCAATTCATCGGCCGGAAGGCGGCGGAGAAGGCGGCCAAGATCCTGGTGCTCGACCGCATCCGCTCCAGCCGCGACGTGCAGCCGGTCGGCGATCTTTTTCCAGCGGCCGCCAGCCGCGCGGTGAAGCGGGCGCTGCTCCTGATGGAAAGCAATCTTCAGGAGCCGATCCCGATCGCCGAGATCGCCGCCAGGCAGAACTGCTCGCGCCGCCAGCTCGAGCGCTTGTTCGGCGCCGAGCTCGGCATCGGCCCGATGGCCGCCTATCTTGCGCTCAGGGTTCACTATGCCAGATCGCTGCTGGAAGGCAGCGACCTCGCGATCGGCGAGATCGCCTATCGCTGCGGCTTTGCCAATGCCGGCCATTTCAGCCGTGTCTTTCGCCAACAGGCCGGCATCACGCCGACCAATCTCAGGCACCCGAACCGGGCAGCGGCGAGTGACATCGCCAGATAGCGGTCCCTGTGCATGACTTCGGCAAGCTGGTTTCTATGTCACGGCGATGACCTTCCCCGTCGCACCAAGGCGACACAGGACCTTCGCTTGTCGAACTTGGATGCCGCCTGGAAGCGCATAGTTTATTCGCACCTCGATCGGCGCCGCCAGACCGGCTTTGCGTTGGCGCATCGGACCGGCGCTGACCACGTATACGCGCACAGCACCAAGCGGCGTCGTGGCCGACATGATCGCCGCGCGGCAAGCGCTCACGACTTTGGGCGGCGTGCCTGGCTTCGCTTTCAGCGATACAAGGGGCGCAAAAGGATAGCCCGCTCCAAACCGCCCGAACTCCCCGCCACCGGTGCTGGAAGGTTTGAGGATGGATGGCAGGCTGATCGCGGTTGTTGCGCTTTTTGCTGAGAAAACGGTGGGGTTGTCGGGGGACACGGTGTCCCCGGTGCCTGACGTTGCGGTGCCAGCACCTCTCGACACGCCGGCGCTTGCGCTGCCTGCCGCGTCACCCGTCGAAACGCTGGCGCCGATGGACCCGGTACCAGCGTTTGCGGACGCGCTAAGGCTTGCTCCTCCTGCGCCTGCCGACGCGCCAACGCTTGCGCCGCCCAAGCCGCCGACACTTGCCCCCAAGCCAGCGGAGACACCTTGTGATCCGGCGCTCACGCCAGCGCCGACGCCAATGCCGCCGACCTTGCCGCCACCGCCGACATCAAGGGCGGCCGCCGGTCCGGTAGCGGCTGCGATCATCAAGGCGACCGCCACGTATTTGCCCATTTCAGGACCCCTCCTGGGCATGCGTTCGTGCCAATCCAAATGTACTGCTGACCATCATCATCGAGGCGGGGTCGGAAGCAACGCGTCGGGGAGAGTGATCGTCGTCGCCACCAGAACCCGTTTCGGTGATCTTGGGATCTTCGCTCTGTTCTTATCCTGCAAGCCTGTTCGGCGGACAGCTTGGCCATTCTGGCTGGCAAGTGGAACCGCGGCGGAACGCGACCCGGGCGCGCGCTCCATCTGCGCTGTGCGGCGCGCACTTTGCGCCTTGACGAGGTCGATCGCCTTTCGCGCGGCGGTGAGAGCGACGGACATGTCGGTCAGCTTTTGACGCTCCTGCTCAAGCGCTGCACTCAAGTCGGCAGACGCCTGCTTCGCGGCGTCTCTTTCCCGACGGGCGCCATCGGCATCGCTTGCGGCCGAAACCGCGCGCGTGTGTTCCAGATCTAATGCCTGGTTGACATGCTTTGCGGCAGCAACCGCCAGCTGGAGGTCCTTCAGGGCGGTGGCCCGCTCGGCCGCAGCCAGATTTGCGCGTTTCTGATCGGCCTCGCCGGCCTGGCGAGCCATGGCGAGTTCGTGCTCGAATTGTTCGACCTTATGGCGCTCTTCGGCAACCGATTGATTTGCCTCGGCCAGGGACGCTTCCACAGCGTTGCGTGCTTCGTTTGCAGAAATCAACTGTGCCTTCAAGTCTTTGATGACGCGCTGCGCCGCTTCCAGATCGAGTTTGAGGGTTCCGTTGCTTTGGTTCGCCTCTCTCAGGGCCTTTGTCTGCTCTGCGGAGGTGCTGGCCAACAGCCTTGCCTGGGCGCTTGCTGTGCGCTCGGCATCCTGACTCAGGCCCAGTTGCGCTTTTGTCGACGCCAGTTCGCCTCGCGCTGCCGCGATCTGTTGCTGGATTTCGGCGCTGTTGTCTGGGGGAGATACCGCCGCCAAGAGGAGGATGCATCCGGGAATGGCGCTCCACCTCCAGTGGCGCATGCTGAAGCGAACCCACGCCGGGCGCGGGTCGTCTTCGAACTCCTCGTAAGATCCATGTATGGACGTCACTGGCCACGGTCCTCTGTCTGCCGGTATTCTTCGCGTTGCTCAAGAAACACGTCATAGCGGCTGTGCGTGCGCAAAATTAAGATTTTCGGTCTTGGCGGTTCGCTCCGTGTTGAACTCCATCTACAGCTTGGACAACTTGTATTTTGCGCAGTTGACGGGCTGCTTATACCAGGTACGCCTTTAGGGGCAGGATGCATCATCCAAATGGACTAGATGTCATGATTGATCGTCTCGAAGCAGAACTTCTCGATGGCGAGCTGATCAATGTCGGGCAGTCTAAGCGCGCGGTTGCTGCTGCGCAAAATGATGAGGGTCCGCGGTGACCCTGGTCGGGTCGCATGACCGGTCTGGCCGATTGCGCCGGCGCGCAAACGAGCCGTAGCTTCGTGACGAGCGGCGCGCCGCTGTTTCAACAGTCGAATTCGCCTTCGGAACGCCATGCCGCATTATCCCGACGCCATGCCTGGATCGAAAACCCTGTTCGAGCGCGCCAGGAAGGTGATGCCGGGCGGCAATACGCGCACCACGGTCTTCGTCGATCCGTTTCCGATCTACGCCGCGCGCGGCGAGGGGTGCAGGGTCTGGGACGTCGACGGCAATGCCTATTACGACTGCATCAACAATTTCACCGCGATGATCCATGGCTACGCGCATCCCGATGTCACCGCGGCCGTCGTCGAGCAGCTGCCCTTCGGCACCGCTTTCGGCGCCCCGACGCTGAGCGAGATCGAGCTTGCCGAGCTGCTGGTCGAGCGGCTGCCCTCCGTCGACCAGATCCGCTTCACCAACTCCGGCACCGAGGGTGTGATGATGGCGATCAAGGCTGCGCGCGCCTTCACCGCGCGGCCGAAGATCGTCAAGATCGAAGGCGCCTATCACGGATCCTACGATTTCGCCGAAGTCAGCCTGGACTCATCGCCCGCCAATTGGGGCGATCTGCCGAGATCCACGCCCTATGCCAGGGGCACGCCGCGCGGCGTGCTGGAGGACGTGATCGCCGTGCCCTTCAATGACACCGAGGCACTGCGCGCCGTCTTCGCCACCGAGGGCGACAACATCGCGGCGGTGCTGATCGACCCGATGCCCAACCGTGCCGGCCTCATACCGGCGCGCCGCGACTACCTCCACGCCATGGTCGAGATCGCCCATGCCGCAGGTGCGCTCGTCATCTTCGACGAGGTGATCTCGTTTCGGCTGGGATGGTCTGGCGCGCAAGGCTTGTGGGGCATTGAGCCCGACCTGACGGCGCTGGGCAAGATCATTGGCGGCGGCTTTCCGGTCGGCTCCGTCGGCGGGCGCGCCGATATCATGGCGGTGTTCGATCCAACCGCAGGCAAGCCCGCACTGCCGCATGGCGGCACCTTCACCGCCAATCCGGTGACCATGCGCGCCGGCCTTGCCTCGATGCGGGCGCTGACGAAAGAAAGTTTTGCCCATCTTGATCGGCTTGGCGCATCGTTGCGCGAAGGGATTACCGCCTCATTCGAAAAGCATGGGCTTGCAGGCCAATGCGTCGGCCTTGGCTCGCTGTTCAAGGTTCATTTCACGTCGCATCCCGTCACGGATTACCGCTCGATCTACCCAGGGCCGGCCGAGCACAGGAAGTTCGACACCTTCCACAAGGGTTTGCTTGGCCGCGGCGTTCTGTCCGCCAGCTACGGCCTGTTCGCGCTATCGACGCCGATGACCGAGGAAGATGCCAGCGCCATTCTTCAAGCGATCGACGAGACCTTGGGCGACGTCGCCGCGCAGTCGTGAAAGCAGGCGGACCACAGATGACAGCTTCTCCTCATGTCGTGGTGATCGGAGCCGGCACGCTGGGCATGTGCACGGCGCTCAACCTCGTCGAGCAGGGCGCGCGCGTGACCGTGCTCGAAGCGCACTCGATTGCCTCGGGGTCGAGCGGCCGGTCCGTCGGCGTCGTCGGATCGCAATTCACCGACCCGTTCGAGATCATGCTGCGCGTCCATTCGCTGCGCCGGTTCCGCGAATGGGAAGGCGAGGGGCTTCGGTTCAACCATATCGGCTATCTGCGGCTGGCGCGTACGACCAGTCAGATGGAGCTCTTCGCGAGATCGGTCGAAATCCAGGCCGAGGCGGGGCTGAGGTCGCGTCTCGTCCGCGCGAACGAGCTCAGGGATCTTGTTCCGCACATCAATCCTGACGGGCTCGAAGGCGGATTGTTCGGGCCCGACAACGGTTTTCTCGATCCGCATGAGATGTGCAATTTCCTTGCGGGCATCGTCCGCGCCAAGGGCGGCGAAATCCGTCAGTACCGCAAGCTGGTCGGGGTGCAACGGCGCCCGGGCGGCTATACGCTGGAAACCAATGGCGGCCCGATCGATCGCGAGCGACGACTGATCGATTGCGATGCCGTGGTCAATGCGGGCGGCGCCTGGGCGCCGCAGGTCGCCGCGCTTTTCGGCCAGCGTCTCCACATCTGGCCCGAGCGCCACGAGGCCGTCGTCATCCATCTTGACGAGCCGCTCGGCTACACCATGCCGATGGTGATGGACCTCGTGAACGGCGAAGGCAGCGGGCTCAACTTCCGCCACGAAAAACCAGGCGAGCTGATCGCCGAAATCCACAAAGTGAATTCGATCGCGCCGGAGGACCCCGACAATTACAACGACCAGTGCGAGGAGCAGTCGAAGGTCGATCTGGCCGAGCTGCTTTTGGAACGCGTGCCCGACCTGCCGGGCGCGCGGCTCGGCCGAGGCTGGGCGGGCCTTTATCCCGTCACCGCCGATCATCGCCCCTTCGTCGGACGGATCGATGCCTCGGAATCGACGCTGATCACCGCCGCCGGCGCCGGCGGCTATGGCATCCAGCTCGCCCCGGTGATCGGCCAGATCGCGGCCGACTGGGCGCTTCACGGCGCGCCGGTTTCGGTGCCCGGTTCGCAGAGCCTGGCGCCGTCGGCCGAGCGCAACGTCCTCGGTCACTGACCGATGCATCAAGCTGGCCCCTGACGCGTAAGATTCGAGCGTCCCCGTTAACCATCGATTAACTATCCGGTCGCCTTTAATACGGTTCTGGAGGATACTGATTTTGGCCGCGAGCGAAGAATTCACGACGGCCGAAATGAGAAAAGAGCGGCGGATACCGTCGCCGTCTGCCGGGGAGGCGCCCAGCATCTTAGATGAGGGAGCGCCGGAATGAATATCGAGGAAGCGGTCACTGCAGCGACGGCGGGGTCGAGCGCGCTCCTGTCCTGTCTTGGCCAGCCGGTCGTGGCATATCACGTCACGGCCATCATGCGCGAAACCGACGCAAGACATGCGCGGCAGATGCAGCTCGCCTTGCTGCGGCGGAGCATCGAGGCCCTTGTCGAGGACGGCCTCGAGGACATCGAGGCCAAACGCTTCGCATCGCAGTTCCACGGTCGCGTCGGCTCGGCATGGGATCTTCTGCATATGGCCGGCGACACGTCGCATTGATCCTTGCCGCGTGCGCTTTTGCCGGGCCGGCTATGTAACACTCCCGTCATGAGATAGACTGTCGGCCGCGACTGGGCTGACCTTCATGGAGTGGGGGACATGCGATGCAGGCGATACCGATAGCGCATCCGGCGGAAGCGCCGGTCGCCCGAGCGATACCGTCGCTGGCTGGTTATCCCGCCGCTGCCTTGTGCTGGCTGCTTTCGGCCGGCGTCTATATCGCGGCAAAGTGGGTGGCACCGGAAATGCCGCCCTGGGGGCTGTGCTTCTGGCGGCTGGCGCTCGCCTGCCTCATTCTTTTGCCGATCGTGCACCGCCATCACGGCGCCATGCTGGCGCTGCTCAAATCGCGGCCGCTGGAGATCGTTGCCGTCGGCGCCATCGGCCTGACGCTCTGCCAAGGGATGATCTACCATGGACTGAACGACACCGACGCCACCACGGCCGGCATCATCATGGCGATGTCGCCGATCATGACCATGGTGCTGGCGCGTCTCGTGCTGGGCGAGCCGCTCGGGCTCTGGAAGTCGCTCGGCGCGGTTGCAGCACTTGCCGGCATGCTGGTGATCGTCGCGCATGGCAAGCTGGACGCGCTGGTGCAACTGCGCTTCAACATCGGCGAATTGTGGATCGTCGGCAGCGCCTTCTGCTGGGCGCTCTATACGGTGCTGCTGCGCCGCTCAAAATTCGGCCTCGAGCTCCTGCCGCTGGTGGTCCTTCTGCTTGGCGCCGGCGCGCTGGTGGCGCTGCCGTTCCACCTTTGGGAAATCTTCAACGACGAGCGCTCCGCCTTGAATGCCGACGGCCTTCTCGCGCTTGCCTATCTGGCGGGTCCCGGCGGCGCGCTGATGTACTATCTCTATAACCAAAGCGTGGAGACCCTCGGCGCCAGCCGGGCAAGCATGTTGCTCTATCTGCAGACCTTGTTCGTCGCCGTGCTCGCCTACCTGCTGCTCGGCGAGAGCCTGCACGATTACGATCTGCTCGGCGCGGCCTTCATCGTGGTCGGGGTCGTGCTGGCGACGGCGATCAAGTCGAGGCCGGTTCCGGCAAAGGCGTGAACGAGCGGCCACGTCGCCTTATTGACATATGCGGCTGCCCGAGCCGCCAAGTCGATCCGGTTCCTTGGGCGGTGAGCCGTCCGGACCAAGCTTTCCTAAATTAGCCAATTTTGCTATTGGCTGCCCCTTCGCAGCGTCGGCCAAGGCGGAAGGGGATCATGGCGATCGACAAGCGCGTGGACGCATGAACGGCGGTCAGCACATGCTGGAACTGCGCGTGCTTGGCGATTTTCAGGTCACGCGCGACGGCGAGCCGCTTCACCTGCCGCCATCGCGCAAGACGCGGGCGCTGCTCGCCTACCTCGCCGTCACCGCCAGGCAGCACCAGCGCGAGCGGCTGTGCGAGATATTCTGGGACATCCCGGACGATCCGCGCGGCGCCTTGCGCTGGAGCCTGTCCAAGATCCGCCAGGTGCTGGGCGCCGACGAATCCGTTCTTGCCGCCGATCGCAATGCTGTCGCGCTCAATGTCGAAACGGACTATACGCGGCTGGCGCCGCTGGTGAAGGCCGATCTTTCATCACGCTCGACCGAGGAGCTCGAAGCGGTCCTGGCCTCGATCCGAGGCGGCTTTCTCGCCGATCTCTCGCTCGAACGCTGCTTCGACTATGAAGCCTGGCGGCAGGCCATCGCCAGCGAGGTCGAGATCGTCGAGCTTGGCATCCTGCGCGAGCTGGTCGAGCGCCTGGGGAATGAGCCGCGACGTGCGCTGCCGTTCGCCCAGCGTCTGCGCCGCCTGACGCCCGACGACGCCAGCATCGCCGCCGAGATCGAGGCGCTGGAGGACAAGGTTCGGTCGGCCGCCGCTCAAGCCACGGGACGCGCGCCGCAGTCCGCTCCCCTCGCGCCGCCGTCGAAGCCTGCCGCGTCGCCGCAGGATTCCGGCCGCGCCGTGCAGTTCTGTCGGGCTCTCGACGGCACCAGGCTCGCCCATGCCAGCACCGGCAGCGGGCCGGCGATCCTGCGCGCCGCGCACTGGATGTCGCATCTCACCTTCGACTGGGACAGCCCGATCTGGCGGCATTGGATGCGGGAATTGTCACGTCACAACCGGCTGGTGCGCTATGACGAGCGCTGCAATGGCCTGTCGCAAAGGCACGTCGTCGACGTCTCGTTCGAAACCATGGTGTCGGACCTCGAATGCGTGGTCGAGGCAACCGGGCTCGACCGCTTTACCTTGCTCGGCCTGTCGCAGAGCTGCGCGGTTTCGATCGCCTATGCCATCCGCCACCCCGAGAGAGTGTCGGGCATGATCCTCTACGGCGGCTACGTCAAAGGCTGGCGGGCGCGCGGCGATGCCGGCGAGATCGCGACGCGCGAGGCCGTGGCGACGCTGATGCGCGAGAGCTGGGGCAAGTCGAACCCGATGTTTCGCCAGGCCTTCTGTTCCATGTTCATCCCCGGCGCCACGCACGAGCATTTCGCCTGGATGGACGATTTGATGCTGCGCACCGTCTCGCCCGACGATGCCTGGCGTCTTCAGAACGCCTTTTCGGTGATCGATGTCAGCGACTTGCTGGACAAGGTGCGCGTGCCGACCCTGGTGTTGCATGCGCGGGACGACAACGTGGCGCCGGTGGAGTCGGGCCGCACCATGGCCGCCGGCATTCCCGGCGCGCGCTTCATCGAGCTCGATAGCCAGAACCACATCCTCCTCGAAGGCGAGCCCGCCTTCGAGGAGTTCATAGACCACGTCCGCGCCTTCATCGCCGAGACGGCGGGCGGGTAACCGGGCACTCGCGAAGCCCTCAGCCGCCGATGAGCGGCACGGTGAACACCGTCGCCGTGCCGGTGAGGCAAAGCTCGCCCGCTTCGTTGCGCACCGATGTCTCCAGCTTCGTGATCGGCTTGTCGGCGCGCACGTCCTTGACCTCGACGCGGCCGGTGATCATTTCGCCGACGCCGACCGCCTTGACGAATTTCCACGAGACTTCGAGGAACACCGAGCCGGGGCCGGGGAGGTCTTCCGCGACCACCGCGTTCAGGATGCCGGACGTGACGCCGCCCTGCACGATGAGCTTGCCGAAGACCGAAGCCTCGGCCAGCGCCTTGTCGTAATGCAGCGGATTACGATCGCCGGTCATCTCGGCAAAGGCGTCGATATCCTGCGGCTGCGTGCGCCGCGAGCGTTCGGCAAAGGCGCCCACCCTTGGCCGGCCCTTGATGACACCGATCCACCCGTCCTTCATCACATGCACAGTCATGGTCTTGCTCCAGTTCGGTTGCGGGAAAAATCGGCCGGCGGCCCGTCCTGGTTGGCCGGCGCTCGATAGGTCGAGGGCTTCGATGCGGTAGCGCGGCGGGCCGGCGTGGGTTGCCCGGCCAGCGCCTGCACCTCGGCCTTCAGGACGGCGCTGAATCGGCGATGCCGCTCGCCGAGATCGTCAAGCGTCCAATCGAAGCCGGCGATGGCGTCCGTGGTGTCGAGGATCTGGTTGGCGATCATGTCGCGCTGCTGCTGCCAGACCGCGAATGCTGCCTCGGACCCACTGAGGATTGCCCGCGCGAGGCTCTCGGCGTCGCGCAGCGCGTCGGAAATGCCGTGCGAGGTGATCGGATCGCGGAAGAAGCCGGCGTCGCCCACCAGCGCCCAGCCCGGGCCGTGCGGCTGGCGGATATAGCCCGGCACGCCGCGGAACGCCTGCAGGCGCGCATCCTTGGGTGCCCGGGCCGCCTGTGCTGCCAGTGTCGGGGAAAGCGTCTCGAGCACATCCATCCGGGCGCGGGCGTGGCCGAGGCGGAAGCGCTGGTCGAACAGGCCTGTCGGCACCGAAGCGACGATGCAGGCGAGGCTGTCATTGGTCGGGATTAACGAGCCGGCGATCCCGTCGCGGAAGTACCAGTGATAGCCGGCGCCCGGCTCGACTGGCGCATAGCCATAGACATGGGCAGCCGACACCGCGCCGCGCCGCAAGGGCTGGGCGTCGACGCATTTTGCCACCAGCGAGCCGATGCCATCGGCGCCGACGACGATATCGGCGCTGACCCGCACGGCAGTACGGCCGGCGGCGCGGATCTCGATGCCGCGCACGCGGCCACGCGTGTCGGCAAAAAGACCGCCGACCGCGACCTCGTGCAGGATCTCCGCGCCGGCCTTGCGCGCCGCATCGACCAGGATGCGGTCGAGCACGGTGCGCCGCGGCGCGATGAGGCCGGGGAGGTCCGAGCTAGCGGCAAGGGGGATGGTGATCTCCTCGTCGCCATAATGGAAGGTCGTCGTCTCGATGAGCGGCGTGCCGGCCTTGAGCAGCGGCTTGAGCAGACCCCAGCGCCAAAGCTGCAACACGGCCGGTCGCATCAGCGCATGCGTCGACAGCATGTCGGATCCATAAGGCTTGCGGTCAATCGCAAGCACCTTGAGGCCGGCGCGCGCAAGCAGCATCGCCGTCGCCGCGCCCGCGCAGCGCGCGCCGACGACGATAGCGTCGTAATGGCCATGCTTCGGAGCGGCCATCAGGGAGATGAGGTTGTTTGCCATGTTCAATGTCCTCAGGCCGCCTTGCGGGCGTTGCAATCGAGATAACGGGAGATTTCAGCGGCGATCGCCTCGGCATCCGCGCCGACGCCGCCGATGAAGTTGGAATCGCGTTTGCGCAGAAAGCGGAAGCCGAGCGCGTAGAGACCCGGCACGCTGGTGACGCCGCCCTGATGCGCCAGCTCGCCATCGGCGCCGAGCGCCAGCGGCTCCAGCCAGCCGAACGAGCGCGCATAGCCGGTTGCCCAGACGATGCTGCGGATCGATCCGTCCGTCAGCGAAAGCCGCGCCGCGCACGTCGCCGGCGTCGCCACCGGCTCGGGCCGGTACGGTGTCGTCATACCCGCGAAGCGATCGATCTGGTCGAGTAGGCGCGCCTGCTTCGCTTCGGCTGCCGCGATGTGCTGGCCAAGATCGCCGGCGAAGCCGATCTCGCGGTCGCCGACGCCATGCACCCGCCCGGTGAGTTCCACGCCGAGCGCCTGCAGCGTGGCGAGGTCGACATCTGCCCTGTCCGGTCGGCCGGCGAGCTGCAGCGATGGTTGGCGCCGGGCGCCTTCCAGATCGGCGAGGTCTTCCTGGCGCTGTGCCATCAAGCCCATTTCGCAAAGCCAGAAGAAGATATCCTGGCCGCGCCATGTTCTGGGCAGGCGTGTATGCTTGCCGACCGAAAGCACCACGTGCCGCCCGGCGCGGACGAGCTCGTCGGCGATCTGCACGCCGGAGGACGAGGCGCCGACAACCAGCACACCGCCGTCCGGCAGCTCGCCAGGCGAGCGATATTGCGAAGCGTGGATGCTGAGCGGCCCGCGAAGCATCTCAGCCGAAAAAGGGATGACCGCCCGGTCGCAATGTCCCGTCGCGACGACGACCGCTCGAGCCAACAGCTCGCCGGCGCTGGTGCGCAAGGCGAAGCCGTCGCCGGTTCGCTTGGCGGCGACGACCTCGACGTTGGTCTCGACGGGTGCATTCCATTGCCAGGCGTAGCGTTCCAGGCTTTCCACGAAAGCCTCCTTGGTCATGAAGCCGTCCGGATCGCCGCCCTCGTAGGGCGAGCCGGGCAGAGCGTTCAGCCAGTTCGGCGTGAGCAGCCTGAGCGAGCGCCAGCTCTGCGAACGCCAGCGCTCGCCGATGCGGCCGCGCTCCAGCACGGCATGGTCGATGCCGGCCTGGCCGAGGCAATGGCTGAGCGCAAGACCGGCCTGGCCCGCGCCGATGATGACCACGTCCGAGCGTCTCATGGTTCATTCCGTCGATAGGAGGGGAGGCGGCCTGGATCGGCTCCGGACCGCCGGCCGGCTTACTGGATGGTCTTGATGCCGACGGTGACCGGCACGCCCTTGGTCAGCACGTCGAACACGGCCGAACGGGCGCGCGACTGCTCGACCAGCTGCTGGAGCTTTTCGGCCGGCGCGTCGCCTTCGATCTCGAACGACACCTGGATGTTCTGGAAACCATTGCGGACCTCGTCGGAGATGCCGAGAATACCGCGCAGGTCGATGTCGCCGTCGACCGAGCATTTCACCTTGGTGAGCTTGATGCCGCGCGCGGCGGCGATGTTGGCGACGCCCGCCATCAGGCACCCCGCCAGCCCGTGCAGCAGCCACTCGACCGGGGTCGGCGCGTTGTCGGCGCCGCACAAGATCGCCGGATGATCGGCATCGGCATAATGCGGCTTCTCGTGCTTCTGCTCCTGGCCGGCGCCGAAGAAGCCGTTCATGACGGTCTTGCTGTGCGTGCCCTCGATCCACTCGTTGTGAGCGCGGAACTGGAACTTGGCGAGCTCCGGCTGCCCGGCGACGAAGTTGATCGTCGCCAAAAGGTTCGGCGTGTCGACGCCATTGAGCGGAAGCCGTGCAGGTTTGGTGTTGGGTTGCATCTTCATCTCCAAAGGTTCGTTTGCGGCTTGGTTGCCGTGACGGCCTCTGTTTGCCGATGGAGCGTTTGAACGAGAGTGGATGCGACCGTGGAATTTTTCATACGCCTACCGTGGAAATTGCGTTGGACGTATCGTTTGTAACGAAGTGTCTTGACCCGAATGCGCCGGAACGCAAAAGCCCCGGGCGTGCGAAAGCCCGGGGGCCTGTCGAGGGCGTGGCGACGATCGCTATCGGCGGTCAGCGGGCGTTGCGGATGTTCATCCCGTCGGTGTCGGAGGCGTAGCGCATCGAGGTGTAATGATCGATTTCAGAACGGGCGATACCCAGGTCCTTGAGCAGATAATCGGGCATGGCCCGCATGGCGGCGCGGTCGCTGCGCATCCTCATTGCACGGTAAAAAAGTCGGAGCGCACGACCGGCAAAGCCGATCGGACCGGGGCGCGCGCGGCCGGTTTCATAAGGGGTACGTTCCAACGTCGTCATCGTTGTCTCCATCTTGCGGCGCGACTATTTCGCGTCGTCGATGGCGGACTTGTCGCCCATGACCGAGGGAACGAGCGTTGGAACGGGCGTCGAATTGCCGTGGAAATGGAGGTTTCGGGACTGACGCCCAGCCGGCTGGGGTTGATTGAAGCCGGACTGGATCGCGGGCAGCCCGATGCTTTGCGCCGCCCTGTCGCGATCTCAGGAAATCCGCAGCCCGGCCTCGTCCAGCAAGACGCAGTCGTCGGCGTCGAAGCCGAGTTCGATCGCTTCTCCTTCGCGCAGCACCCGGCCGTCGATCGGGGCGTTGGCGCGGATGTTCGCCTTGCCGCCGATGTCGACCTCGTAAATGGCGCTGCCGCCGAGATAGGAGGCCGACACGACCCGGCCTGACAACCGGTTGGCGCTCGCCTTGGCGCCCACCGCGAGTTTCTGCGGCCGCACCACCACGGTGACGGCGCTTCCCTGCGGCAGCGGCCTGGGTGACAGGACATTGATCGTCTGGCCGCCGGCGAGCGTGACAATGGTCGGCCCGTCGGATCGGCTCACCGTGCCTGACAGCATGTTGGCCTTGCCGAGGAAGTCGGCGACGAAGGCGGTGGCCGGCCGCTCATAGACCTCTTCCGGCGTGCCGACCTGCTCGGCCGAGCCGGCATTCATCACCACGATGCGGTCCGACATCGACAGTGCTTCTTCCTGGTCGTGCGTGACGAAGATGGCGGTGATGCCGGTTTCCTTCTGGATCTTCTTGATCTCGACGCGCATCTCCTCGCGCATGTTGGCGTCGAGGGCCGAGAGCGGCTCGTCGAGCAGAAGCACCTGCGGCTCGAAGACGATGGCGCGCGCCAGCGCAATGCGCTGCTGCTGGCCGCCCGACAATTGCGAGGGCAGTTTCTTCTCGCTGCCCGGCAGCCGCACCATATCGAGCGCCTGGCCGACCTTGCGCTTGATCTCGGGCTTGGCGACGTTGCGGTATTTCAGCCCGAAGGCGACATTGTCGAATACGCTCTTGTGCGGAAACAGCGCATAGCTCTGGAACACCAGCCCGATATTGCGCTTGTAGATCGGCACGTCGTCGACCCGCCGGCCGCCGATCATGATCTGGCCGGCAGAAATATCGACCAGCCCCGCGATGGAGCGCAGGATCGTCGTCTTACCGCAGCCCGAAGGGCCGAGCAGCGTGACGAAGCTGCCCTTGCCGATCGACAGCGAGAAATCGCGCACCGCGACGAACTTGCCGTAGGCTATCTCGATGTTGCGGAACTCGACCGCCGGGTTGTTCGCCCCGGCGGCCGCGCTCGCGCCTTCCGCCCCGGCCGAGGCCGGCCGGGGATTGAGTGTCGTGACCTGGCTGTCAGGCACCTTTCGAGATCCTGTTCCACTGCTTGGTCCAGGCGTCCTCGTTGGTCGCCCAATAGACCGGATCGGCGAAGGTCAACGCCTTCATCGTGCCGGTCGGATCGAAAGCCGGCAGCTTCGCGATCTTGTCGGTCAGCTTGACCTTGTTCGGGTCGAGCGACGGCGGATAGCTCTGGCCTTCGGCCACCGCGATCGAGGTCGCCGGATCGAGCATGAAGTTGATCAGCTCCTCGCACTCGGCCATCGGCGAGCCTTTCAGGATCAGCATGTCCTCCATCCAGGCATAGGAGCCGGCCGGATCGAGATAGCCGATCGGGTGGCCCTGGTCCTGCAGCGCCGCGACGCGGCCCGACCAGGCATCGGTCACCACGATCTCGCCCTTGGAGAGCAGGTCCATCAACTCCGCGCCGGAGCTCCAGAACTTCTTGGCGAGATCGCGCGTCTCGCGCACCTTGGCCCAGATCGCGTCCATGTCCTTGAGATTGTTTGGATCTTGTCCGGTGGCGAGAGCCGCATACCAGACGCGGGTGGTCATGTCGGAATAGCCGCCGACCTTGCCGGCATATTTCTTGTCGAGCAGAAGTGCGGCGCCCTTTTCCTTGGCTTCCTCCGGCGAGATCACCTTGGTGTTGTAGGCGATGCCGGTCGTGCCATAATCGTAAGGCACGGCCGACAGCTTCGGCGTCAGCTTGCGGAACGGCTCGATCATCGGCTGCAGCACATTCGCCATGTTGGGAATGTTGGCCTCGTTGATCTCCGAGTTCATCCCGGCATTGATATATTTGATGTAGTAATTGACGCCGGACGAATGGACGATCTGGAAGTCGCCTGGCTTGGCCGTCTTGATCTTGGTGATGATCTCGTTCTCGTCGCCGAACGTGCCCTGGACCACCTTGATCTTGGTCTTGGCCGTGTAGGGCTGGAAGGCATATTTGTCGATCGCGTCCTGCACCGTTCCGCCCCAGCCGTCGAAGCGCACCTGCTCGACCGCGGCAAGCGCCCGGCTCATCCACGGCATGGAGAGGCCGGCCGAGGCCGCGGCAGCCGCGGTCAGGCTCAGGAACGTCCGTCGGCTGAGATCGCCGTTGACATAGCGGTCGTGCAGCCGCTCCAGCCGCTTGGTGGTGGTCAGTTTCATCGTGCTTCCTCCTTGGGTTCGCCGCGTCTTCTCAGTTTTGTCAGGCTTTGCATCAGCAGGCCGCCGATCAGCGGGATGCCGACGGTCACCACAATCATCACCGTGCCGAGCGCGTTGATCTCCGGGCTGATCGAGATTTTCAGCATCGAGAGGATTTGCGTCGGCATGGTCTCCACTCCAGCCGGCCGCCAGAACAGGCTGGCCGACGTGTTGTCGAACGAAATGGTGAAGGCGAGCAGCGCGCCGCCGACGACCGCCGGGATGAGCAGCGGCAGCGTGATCTCGCGGAAGGACGAGAAGCGCGAGGCGCCGAGCGAAAGCGCCGCCTCCTCATAGACGCGCCTTATGCCCACCATGCGCGCCTGCGCGATCAGCACCACATAAGGCACCGCAAGCAGGATGTGGCCGAGCACCAGGAGCAGCATGGTGCGCGGCTGGTCGATCGCCTTGATCAGCACCAGAAGGCCGACGCCGAGAATGGTTTCCGGCACCAGCGCCGGCAGGATCACAAGCGTGCTCAGCGCCTGCTTGCCGCGGAAGTCGAAGCGCGCCAGTGCGAAGGCCGTGACGACGCCTATTGCTGTGGTGACGGCTGCCGTCACCAGCGCGATCCACAGCGAGGTGCGGAAGGCCGTCAGCACCGCGTCATTATTCATCAGCTTGGCGTACCATTGCAGCGAAAAGCCGGTCATCGGGAAGCCGCCGAACATCGAGGCGTTGAACGACAGGATGACGGTCGCCACGATCGGCGCGAACATGAAAACGTAGACGCAGACCGTGACGAAGCCGGTCAGCCGCCAGGCCCATTTGCCTTCCTTGTTCGGTCGCGCAGCTTTCATCCGCCCAACCCCTTCACGATCTGCGACATGCCCATGTAGCGGGTGTAGATCGCGGCGAAGAAGCCGAGCACGAGGAACAGCACGATCGACAGCGTTGCGCCCATTGGCCAGTTCAATTCGCTCATGATGGTGTCGTAGATCAAATTGCCGAACAGCGCGTCGCGGCCCGAACCCAAGAGCTGCGGCGTCACATAGCTGCCGGCCGCCAGCACGAAGCAGAGCAGCAGGCCCGCCGCGAGACCCGGCAAGGAAAGGGGCAACGTCACCTCGCGGAACGCCTGCGCGCTGGTGCAGCCCATCGAGCGGGCCGCCGAGATCAGCGTGCGGTCGATGCCCTCGAGGCTCACATAGACGTTGAGGATCATGTAGGGCAGGAGGAAGTGCAGCAGTCCCAGGATCACCGCGCCTTCGTTGTAGAGCATCGGCAGCGGCTCGTTGATGATGCCCATTTTGAGCAGCGCGACGTTGATGACGCCCTGTTCGCCCAGGATGTTGATCCAGGAAAAGGTGCGGATGGTGAAGCTGATCCAGAACGGCACGATGAGCAGGAGCAAGAGCAGCCATTTGTGCCTGAAGCTCGTGGCCCAGATGAAATAGGCCGGGAAATAGCCGAGCACGCCGCAGAGCAGGGCGGTGATGACGCCGACCCTCAACGTCTTCAGCAGGAAGCCGGAATAATAACTGTCGCTGAAGAATTCCTGCCAGTTGGCGGTGGTCAGCGCGCTGGTTTCGACGCCTGCGGTAACGAAGGTGAAGAACGTATAGGCCGCCATCACCGCGATCGGCAGCACCAGGAAGAAGATCAGCAGCAAGAGCACCGGTGCAACCAGCATCCAGGCCAGGCGCGGATCGTACAAGGTCCAGCGATTCTTCATGCGTACCCGGTGGTAGGCGCCTTCTTCGACGCGCTTATGTTCCCGCAGTGAAGATTGTTTCATTGCCGCCGCGATGTCTACAGGCGGTGATTGAGCCAGAGAGATGGAAGCGAGGAGGGTAACCCCTTTTGGTATGTCGCCGGGGTACATTGTGGCGTTGTCTGAGCGGTTCTCCAGCAGCTTCGAAGAGCTTGATGCATCCGCATTGGTTGGAGCCTGCCGCTTCGTCAAAAAAGGCAGAATAGCGGCATAGACGTGGCAATTCCTGGAACGAACGGTCACGTTTTCATTCAGGCTGATAACTATTCTGTGTTGCACCGCACCATTTTGTGCCGCAGTCCTTTAGCGTAGGCGAATATACGGTTTAGGAGTCGGCACGCTTGCGTTTTCCGTTGACCGGCACGGATGTTGCGGCCGCCGGCCCGGGCCATGTCGTCAGCACCAGCGGTTGCGAATGATGCCCGGCGGTCGCGACCTCCAGCTTGACGCGCTCCGGGCTGCTGCCGTCACGCTTGTGCTTTATTCGCATTTCTTCGCGCCCGGCGGCACGTCCTTCCTTGGTCATCTCGGAGTGCGGCTGTTCTTCGTGCTTTCCGGCTTCCTGATCACCAGGCTTTTGCTGGAGGCGCGCGACGCCGACCAATTCGCGGCTGGATCGGCGCTGCGCTCCTTCTATGCCAGGCGCGCGATCCGAATATTCCCGCCCTATTTCGCGGTACTGGCCTTCGTCTGGTTTACCGATCTTGAACAGGCTGGATCGTCGCTCATCTGGCACGCGCTCTATCTGTCGAACTTCTGGTACGCGCATCGCAACGACTGGACGCCCTGGCTGCTTTGCCATTTCTGGAGCCTCAGCATCGAGGAGCAGTTCTACATCGCCTGGCCGCTGATCGTGCTCCTGGCGCCGCGCAGGCGCATCGAGGCGATCACCATTGGCCTCATCTGCTTCTCGCTCGCCTACCGCTTCTACTGGCCGATCGCGGCCAACCCGGCGCTGGCCCGAGACCTGTTGCCGCCGGCCTCGATGGATGCGCTTGCCTGCGGCGCGCTGCTTGCCGTACGTCGCGCCAGGGGCGCCGGCGTGCCGCGTTGGATGCGGTTCGGCTGGCCGGCCTTCGTGGCGCTCTTCCTACTCGTCGTCTTGTCCGATCCGGGGCCGGCGAACTCGACATGGGAATGGCCGCGCTGGCTCCTGGTGCAGGTGCTGCCGCTGGTGCCGTTGGTGGCGATCGTCTCGATGTGCTCGAACGGCCTTCCCGGCACGCTCGGCTGGCTGGCCGAACTGCCTCCGCTGCTTTTCCTCGGCCGCATCAGCTACGGCGTCTATCTCTATCACGCGATCCTCCTCGCTTACACCGTAAAGGCGCAGCCGTGGATCCCGCTCAACGTCTCGGAGGAGGGGCCGGGCCGCTTCCTGGTCGCGGGCGCCGCCACGCTGATTGTCGCCTCGCTGTCCTGGGTGCTGTTCGAAAAGCCGCTCAACAGCTTCAAGCGCTATTTTCCCTATATCGCGCGGCCACGCGCTCGTGCGCCGAGCGAGACCCGGCGGTTCGGCGCCACATATCCCGGCGCAGAAGCGGCGCTCGATCTGCAGCCGACGGACCGGAGCTGACAATGATACGCCCGCTCATCTCCGTCGTGCTGCCGATCTACAATGCCGAGCTCTATGTCGGCGCTGCAATCCAATCGATCCTGCGGCAGGACTACGACCGGCTCGAAATCATCGCCATCAATGACGGATCGACCGACAGGTCGCTGGAAATCCTGGAGCGCTTCCGCAAGGCGGACGGCCGCGTAGCCATAATCTCGCGCGAGAATCGCGGCCTCGTCGCCAGCCTCAACGAGGGGCTGTCAATCGCCCGGGGCGAGTTGGTGGCGCGGATGGATGCCGACGATTTTGCCTATCCTTGGCGCCTGTCGCGCCAGGCGGCGCTGTTTGCCGCGCGGCCCGAACTCGGCTTCTGCGGCTCGCTTGTCGACACGCTGCTGCACGGCCGCGTCGCACGGGGCAGGGTGGATCCGGTGTTCCGCCTCGGTCTCCTTCCGGTGCTGTCGAAGTTCTTCACGATCTTCATGCACCCGACGGTGGTCTACAACCGCCGGGTCATCGGCGAGGCAGACCTGCATTACGATGGCCGCTACCGGCATGCCGAGGATTTCGATCTCTTCCGGCGGCTTGCCGACCGCTATCCGGCGGCGCTGATGCCGGAAAGCCTGCTCGTCTACCGCCTGCATCCCGGCAGCGTGACCAGCTTGCATACAAGCGAGATGCGGCGCACGCACCTCCGGATTGTCGGCGAAAATCTCGAGCGCGAGGGGCTGGCGGACGAAACGCAGGATCTGCGCGCCATTGGCGATAGTGTTTCGTTCGACACTGTGCACCGCGCGGCCGCGTTCATCCGCAGCCTGGAGGAGCGGGTCGCCGAGTTGCCGGCCGCATCGCGGCCGAGCTTCGAGGCCGGCGCGCTGAACCTGTTCTATTTCCTCTACCAGCTCGTCAACGACCAGCAGCGGCCGGCGTTGGCGCATGAGTTGCTGACGCTGACGGCGAAGTGGGACGTCATCCGCCGCCGCGAGAAATACGCGCTGCGCGCCGGCGCCTGGGCGCCCTGGCTGAGCCAGGCTTCGATATGGGCTGGCAAACGCGCGGACTGGGTCGCCTATCGCCTCAAATCCGCGCCGGCGGCGTCCGTGCTTGCGCCTTATCGGATGGGGGCGGCATGAACGCCGATCGCCATCCGCTGCTGCAGCATCTACGCTCGCCCCCCGGCCCGAACCAGCGGCCTGAGGTCTCTTTCATCGTCTGCACGCGTGATCGCGCGGCGGTGCTGAAGTCCTGCATCGATTCGATCCGCGCCGCCTGCCGGACGCATCCTGCCTTCGCCGCCGAGCTGGTGGTGGTCGACAATGGCTCGCGCGACGGTACGGCCGACTATCTCTCGCGGATCGCCACAGCGTCCGATATAGCGCTGACGGCTATCTGTGAGCCACGGCCCGGACTGGCGGCGGCGCGCAATGCCGGGATGGCGCGGGCGCGCGGGCGCGTGCTGGTCTTCGTCGACGACGATTGCCGGCTCGACCGCGACTATCTCGTCGATCTCGAGCGGCATTATGCGAGTGGCGAGAAATGGCTGATCCGCGGCGGCCGCGTCGAGATCGGCGACGCCGGGGACCTGCCCTTCACCATCAATCGCTGCGAAAAGCGCAAGCGGCTGACGCGCGCCGTCCATCCGGGCGGCTTCGTGCTCGGCTGCAACATGACCATGCATCGCGATGTTGCCGCCTTGATCGGTCCCTTCGACGAACGCTTCGGCGCCGGCGGAGCGCTGCGCTCGGCCGAGGATACGGATTACCTGGTGCGCGCCATGCTGGCCGGCATGGCGGTGGAGTATGTGCCGGATATGACGATCTTCCACCATCATGGAAGGCGCGACCGCGGGGCGATCGAACGGCTGCACCGCGACTATCATTTCGGCAACGGTGCGCTCTGCCTGAAACATATGCGCCGCGCCCCGTGGCTGCTTCGTCACTTTTACTGGGCAACGCGGGCGGCCACGCGCGAGCTCTTCGGCGGTCCGCGTTTCGACCAGGAGCTCAGCCTGTCGCACTGGCCGATCGTGCTGATGAACCTGGCGGGCGCGGCGAAGTTCATGGCCCTGGTGCTGGCCGGGCGGCCTGACCGGCAGGAGCGGCCCGCCCAAGAAACCACCGAGGCCAGGGCCGAGGCCGGCGCGCGATGATCGAACCCAAAGCCCCTATCTTGTCGATATTGCAGCGCGCGCTCGGACGGCGTCAGCTCGGCCTGATGCCCGTCGTCGTCGTGCTCGGACTTGCAAGTGCCGCGCTCGAAGGGCTCGGCATCGGACTGATCATCCCGCTGCTTGGCATCATCATGGGCCATGGCGAGACGACCGGCATGGCCGGCCTCTCCGCTCTCCTGCAGAAGGTCGGCGCCGGGCTAGGCGAGCGTGAGCGGCTGATTGCGATTTCGGCCGCGATCCTCGGTTCGATCCTGCTCAAGAACCTGCTCGCCTTCGCCAATTCGGTGCTGACCGCTCATATCTACGGCAAGGCGAGCCAAGCGATACGCGGCGCCCTGGCCGAGCGGCTGCTCAATGTCGGCTATCCCTTCTTTCTCAGGCAAAGCCCGGGCCGCTTGCTCAACATCATCTCCAGCGAATCCTGGCGGGCGTCGGATGCCATCCAGGGTATGCTCAGCGCGATCGTCAGCGCTTCGGCGGCGCTCATCCTGCTCGCCTTTCTGTTGCTGCTCTCGTGGCCGATGACGCTCCTGGTGATGCTGGGGCTGGCGCTGGTGCAAGCGGCGCATATGGCGCTGTCGGCGCATCTCAGGGCACCCAGCCGCAATGTTTCGGCGCGCAACAGCGCCTTGGCCTCGCAAATGCTGCATCTCGTCCATGCTGGCCGGCTGATCCGCATCTTCGGCCAGGAGGCGCGTGAGAAGGCGGCGTTCGAAAAGGCATCCGACGGCGTGCGGCGCGCGGCCTTCCTGCTCTCAAACCGCCAGGGCGCGCTGGGGCCGCTGACCGAAGTTCTGCACGCCATGCTGTTCCTGGCGGTGGTGATCGGCGCCTGGCTTGCGGGCTTGAGTTTCCCGCTGGTCGCCGCCTTCCTCATCCTGCTCTACCGCCTGCAGCCGCATATCAGAGCCTTGCAGATGACCTGGAGCCAGTTGCAGGGTCTTTCCGGCTCGCTGGAAGAGGTGACCTGGCTGCTCGATCCCGATGGCAAGCCCGCGCCGCCCGAGGGCAGCCGGCAGTTCGCCACCTTAACGAAAAAAATCGCCTTCGAGGGCGTGAGCTTCAGCTATGCCAATGAGGAGCAGCGCGCGGCGGTGCTGCACGCGGCGAGCTTCGACATCGTGAGCGGGCACTCGACGGCGTTGATCGGCCGCTCCGGCGCCGGCAAAACGACGATCGTCAACCTGCTCTGTCGCTTCGTCGAGCCGGATGCAGGCAAGATCCTCGTTGACGGCGCGCCGCTCGGCGAGATCGACCCGGCCGACTGGCGCCGCCACATCGCTCTGGCCAGCCAGGAGCTGGAGCTGGTCGACGGTACGATCCTCGACAATATCACCTATGGCAAGGACACGGCGACGTTCGAGGAGGCCCGCCGCGCCGCCGAGCTTGCCGAGGCGCACGGCTTCATTGAAACGCTACCGCAAGGCTACCAGACGGTGGTCGGCTATCGCGGGGTGAACCTTTCGGCCGGGCAAAGGCAGCGCATCGCGCTCGCCCGCGCTCTTGTACGCGACCCCGACATATTGATCCTCGACGAGGCCACCAACGCGGTGGATGGGCTTTCGGAAGCGGCGATCGTCGAGACGCTGAAGTCGCGCGCCGGCCGCCGCACCACGATCGTCATCAGCCACCACCGCAGCACGATCTCGTTCTGCGACGACCTGGTGATCCTGGAGCATGGTAGAGTGAAGAAACAGGCGCCGTTCACTGAGATGGCGAAGCTTAGTATGGATGAGTTGTATCGGCCGGAGTGAGGAGCCCGAGCAGGGGCTCGCCCGCATCTTCTTCGTCATCACTTCCTCCTGCTATGTGCCGAAGCGAGGACGGTTCTGGCGCAAAGCGGCGTTCCGAGGCGGCCGGAAGGGCTGCCCTACCTTTCCCTGAACGCCCGTGCGAACGAGTCCATCATCGGGCGTACCAGATATTCGAAGAAGGTCCGGTTGCCGGTGCTGATGAAGGCGTCGACCGGGGTGCCGGGATAGAGCTGGTCCGCCTTCACGCCGGGGGGCAGGGCATCAGCGATTTTCAGCCTGGCACGGAAATAGGGTTCGTGGGTGGCCTCGTCGATCAACCGGTCGGCAGAGATCTCGCTCACCGTGGCCGGGACTTCCGGCGTCAGGCGCGCGTTGAGCGCCGACAGCCGGAGCTTTGCCTGCTGGCCGACATGCACCTGGTCGATGTCCTTCGGCCGCAGCCTGGCGTCGACCACCAGGCCCGAGGTCGTGGGCAGGATCTCCATGATCTTTTCGCCGGGCGCGACCACGCTGCCTTGCGAATTATAGGTCGAGGAGACGACGATGCCCGCCGCCGGTGCGGTGATTGTCGTGCGCTTCAGCACCGATTGCGCGGCGCGCATCCGCTCCTCGATGTCGGCGAGGTTGATGCGCACATCGTCGAGCTTCGTCAGCGCCTCCTCGACGCGCTGCGTGGTCGCGCGTTCGGTCTGCGCCTCCGCTTCCACGATCTGCGTGCTGGCCGAGGCGAGGTCCGCCTCGAGCGCGCCGGCTTGGCCGACGAGGTCGGCCTCCGAGCGCAAAAGCTGCGAATATTCCCTGCGGTCGGTAAGGCCCCGGTTCAGAAGGTCGGTCTTGATGCCGAGCTCCTTCTTCACCACCTCGGCCTGCTGCTCGATTGCCGCCTTCTGCGCGTTCAGCCCTTTGACCGACTCGCGATGCATGGCGACGCGCTGCGCCAGGATCGACTGCTCCGACCGGAATCGCGCAAGCCTGGCGTCGAATTCCTTCTGCTGCTCGCGGATGAGGTTTTCGAATTCCTGCTGGAACGGCGCCGGCGCGGGGTCGGCGATCGGCGCCAGCGTGGCTAGGCCGTCGCGCTCGGCCTCCAGCCGCGCCGCGCTTGCCTTGAGCGCGATCCATTGTCTTGTCAGCCGGTTGAGATCGGCTTCCGCGGCGGTCCGGTCGAGCAGGATGAGGTCCTGGCCCCCCCGCACGCGGTCGCCTTCGTGCACCAGCAACTGCCTGATGATACCGCCCTCGCGATGCTGGATGAGGATGTTGCCGCTGGTCGCCGCGATCGTGCCTTGCGTGATCACCGCGCCTGCCAGCGGCGCACTCGCCGCCCAATAACCGAAGCCGCCGACCATCAGCGCGATCGCCGCATAGCCGGCGAAGGCCGTGCGCCGGAAGTCGGTGCGCGGGCGGCCGTCGAGGATGAGGCTCTGCGTCATCGTCCAGGGCCCGTGGCGATGCCGTGTGAGGCGCGGATGGTCGGCGCGAACGATCCTGTGACCACCGTGTTCCGCTGCTTGCCCGGCTGGCGCAGCACCTCGGCGCTCGGTCCGAACGCCTCGATCGCGCCGCCGCGCAAGACCATCACACGGTCGCAAGCGGTGGCGATCGAAGGGCGATGCGTGATCACGATCGTGGTGACGCCCGCAGCGCGGGCCGCCGCGAGCACCGTTTCCAGTGCCGTCTCTCCAGCGCCGTCGAGATGCGTGCTCGGCTCATCCAGCACCAGGATGCGCGGATTGCCGTAGAAAGCGCGCGCCAGTCCGATCCGCTGCCGTTCGCCGCCCGACAGCGTCCCGGCGATCATCGTTTGGTAGCCGTCACGCAGCGAAAGGATCAGCTCATGCGCCTCGGCGCGCTTTGCCGCTTCCACGATCGCGGCGTCGTCCGCCTGCGCGTCGAAGCGGGCGATGTTGTCGGCGATCGAGCCGGGGAAAAGCTCGATCTCCTGCGCCAGATAGCCGATATGCCGGCCGAGCTGGTTTTCGTCCCACGTCCTGAGCTCCGCGCCGTCGATCCTGATCGTACCGCCGCTCGGCTGGGCGGCTCCGACGAGCAGGCGCGCCAGCGTCGACTTTCCGGCACCGCTCGGGCCGACGATCGCCACCGCTTCGCCGGCCTGAATCGCGAAACTCAATCGCTTGAGAATCGGTTCGACGCCAAAGGCGGCATTTGGTGCAATGAAGAAAAGATCCTGCGCCGAAATCGCACCGGTCGGGTCGGGCAAGACGAGCTTGCGCGTCTCTGCCGGTTGCGCCGCGAGTGCGGTCCCCAGCCGCGTCCAGGCACGCCTCGCCTCACCGAGCTGCCGCCAGGAGCCGATCAATTGGTCGAGCGGCTGCAGCGCGCGCGACGACACGAGCGAGGAGGCGAAGATCATGCCGGCCGTCATCTCGCCCTTGAGCACCAGCCAAGCGCCGGTGCCGAGGATCGCCAGCTGGAGCATCATGCGCAGCGCTCTCGAAGCGCCGCTGAAGACGGCGTTGGCGCCGGCCGAACGGTCGTGCAGAACAAGCGCTTCCGCCACATGCCGGCCCCAGGCGCGCGCGGCGTTTTCCACCATGCCCATGGCGCGCAGCGTGTCGGCGTTGCGGGCAAAGACCTGCTCGGCCCGGCTGGCCAAGGCCGAACGCTCCGCCGAGAGCGCATCGTTCCTGCCGATGGCAAGCTGGTTGGCAAAGACCAGCACGACGAGCAGCGCCTCGCCGCCGAGCGTCACCCAGAACAACAGCGGATGGATCAGGTAGAGCAGGGCGAGGAAGACCGGCGCAAAGGGCAGGTCGAACAGCACTGAGACACCGCGCGAGCGGATGAAGGCGCAGACCGAGGCAAGGTCGGTGAGCGGCGACGGCGCATTGCCGGAACCGAGCGAAGCGGCGAACGCTCTGGCGCCAAGCCTGTCATTGACCGTCGCCGCGACGCGCTGCGTGTAGACGGCTCGGACGGCGTCGAGAAAGCCGAGGAAACCGAGCGCCGCGACCGCGATGACCGACAGATAAACGAGCGTCTCGACGCTGGAGGAGGGCAGCACCCGGTCATAGACCTGGAGCAGGTAGAGCGGGATGACCAGGAGCAGAAGGTTGATGAGCAGCGAAAACAGCCCGACATCGGTTACGGCGCGCAGGAACATCGGCCGCACGCCGGCCTGCCTGATCGCACCCGGAGCGCTCTCCTGTGACATTGGCTCGACCGCCTAGGCTGTGTGTTCGCCCGTGACGTTCAAATGGCTCTGCTGCAGCTCATCCAGCGTATAGGCATGGATATAGTCGATCTTCATCTGGGCCGGCGTGGTGAGATGGTCGGGCGGCGCGCCGGCTTGTCCGCCGATCGCGAGATCGACCAGCATGTACATCGGCTTGTTCATGTCCGACGGAGTCGCCGCTTGCGCGACCTGCACGCCGTCATAGGTCCAGACCAGCTTGTCCGGGGTCCACAGCAGACCATAGGTATGGAAGCCGGCGGTGTCCATGACGTTCACGGTGGATCCGACCGTGGTGTGCTGGCCCGTCTGATTGGTGTGCGCGGTCATCAGCAGCGAATTCGGTTTCTGCCCGTACATCTCCATCACGTCCAGCTCCGGTGGCCAGGAGCCGTCTTCCGGCAGCAGCCAGAAGGCCGGCCAGGCGCCGGCGTGTTCCGGCAAGTCGGCCCTCATTTCGAAATAGCCATAGGTCTGCGAGAAGGAGTCATGCGTGGTCAGGATGCCGGAGGTGTATTCGTAATTGTTGATCAGCGGCTTGATGTCGGCCGGCGCCTGCGCCGCGGTAATGGTGAGGACCCCGTCCTGCACGCTGAACGGATGCACCGAGCTGGTCGGGGCGTAATTGGCGTCGATATACCACTGCAGCTCGCCATTGCGCGTTAACGTGCTGCCGTTCGGCGCCCCCCACCAGAAGTTGGTATCCCAGGTGCCGCCCTGGCTGTTGTGCAGGTTCAGCGTGTTGAACTCGTCGCTGAAGGACAGCGTCATGCCGGATTTGTCGATCGGCAGCTGGAACTGGTTGGGCTGGAATTTGTCGATCGTGGTGTTCTTGAATTCGAGGATTTCGCCCGATCCGAGGTTCAGCACCACATTAGGCCCCGCCTGGATCATGGCATTGTGGACGGCGGCGAACGAAGTGAATCCGTAACCATCGAGCCGCACAGCATCGTTCGAGGCGAAATTGACGATCGAGTCGCTGCCGTTGCCCTTCGCGATGATGAAAACATCCGCGCCGCCGCCGCCATCGATCAGCACATCGTTGCCCGCCCCGCCGTCGATCGTCTGGCCGCCCGCCTTGGCGGTGATGATGTTGTCCAGCGCATTGCCGAAGGCATAGTTGTGGGCGTTGGTGACGACGAGATTCTCGACATTGTCCGGCAGCGTGTAGCTCATCCATGTGCTGATCGTGTCGATGCCCTGTCCGGCGTACTCGACCACCTTGTTGCCCGCTGAATAGAGGTAATAGATGTCGTCGCCTTGGCCGCCATACATGGTGACGTTGACGCCGCTGGAGGCCCAGATTGAGTCGTTGCCGCTGCTGCCGTTGAATGTCGGTCCGGACGTTGCCGAAAACCAATGGTTGGAAGCGCCGCTATAATAAAGAGGAACGCCTACCGCGTTGACGACGAAACTCATCGGACACTCCTTTCTTGGTGGCGGCTGATTTTCAGGCCAACCTGCAAGCCGGCCTATGGTTCCAAGGATTCGCGTCACAGTACAGATAAAAAATTACCGCTGATCGATAATGATTAGAAATAGACATAACAAGGGGTTTCTAATACAATTTATGCGGGATAATTACACCTCGAATTACTCAATTTTACTCAATATTGCGAGGCTCATGCTGAAATATGGGCAAGATGCCGCGCGTGACCGCCATCGACCAGCGCGGCTGCGCGCGGTGAGCAAGGGCTGAGTCGCCATATGTTCGACGTTGGATATTCGAGCCGGAATCCGATTTCGGTTTGCTCGACAAAAGCGATCGACCGAACGAACAGCGGTGGCCAACGACGTCGCACATCGCGTCACATTGCGCCCAGCCAGCCCGCGCCACCGACGATGCCCAGCCTGATCGAAGCGCTCACGTCCGCAGCCTCCGCTGCAAGGGTGGCAGGGTAGCCGCGCGCTACAAAATTTGACAGCCTCTGTCGGATCGGCTGAGGGCTGCCCGTCCTTGGGGCATCGATCAACGAAGAGAGGATATCGAGACATGCCGAGCACCATTCAACTGCACCGCGTCCTGGCGACTAAGCCGGAGAAGGTTTACCGCGCGTTCGTCGAGGCCGATGCGCTGGCGAAATGGCTGCCGCCAAACGGTTTTACTTGCACGGTCCACGAGTTCGAGGGCAAGGTCGGCGGCGCCTACAAGATGTCCTTCCGCAACTTCACCACCGGCGACAGCCATTCCTTCGGCGGCGAATTTGTCGAGCTGGTTCCGAGCGAGCGCCTGCGCTACACGGACCGCTTCGACGATCCCAACCTGCCGGGCCAGATAGAGGTGACCGTGATCCTTAAGAAGGTTTCGGTAGGCACCGAGGTCAACATCACCCAGGCCGGCATCCCGGACGCCATCCCCGCCGAGGCCTGCTATCTCGGCTGGCAGGAATCGCTGCGCAACCTGGCCAAGCTCGTCGAGCCCGAGATCAACCAGTAAGTCGGAGCAATTCCAGGAAAAGTGCGTAGGTTCCGGCGCCTTCGCCGTAACTTCTGGAATTGCGTCAAGATGAGAGGGGGCGGCGGTCGGTCTTCCGGCGCCGCCTTACCCAAGGTAAGCAAAATTTCACCAAGTGCTGTTAAAAGCCGCTTCCATGGATCGCAACAAGAACAACGACCTGTTTGTCCTGATGGCGGCGCTCGCCGCCATCGCGATCTACAACATTGCCTGCGGCATCAAGACAGGCGAAGTCCGCGGCAAGTGGCATTGGGTCGCTCTGGCGGACGATCCGACACGTTTTTGGAACATCGTGGTCGGCAATTCGATCGTCCTGGTGGCTTCGATAGCCTTTCTGTGGGTGCTCAATTCCCGCAGACCCGGATGATCTAGGGGCGGCGTCCTCTTTGCCTCACACCGCTCCTTTCACACTGCTCTTGTGATGCCGCCATCGACGCGGATGTTCTGTCCGGTGATGTAGGCGGCTCCGTCCGAGGCCAGGAACGAGATCGTCGCGGCGATCTCATCCGAAGTGCCGTAGCGCTTCATCGGCACGCTGTCGCGGCGCTCGTTCGTCGCCGGCAAGCTGTCGATCCAGCCCGGCAGCACATTGTTCATGCGGATGTTGTCGGGGGCATAAGTGTCGGCGAAGATCTTGGTGTAGGCGGCAAGCCCGGCGCGCGCCACGGCCGACGTCGGGAACATCGCGCTCGGCTCAAACGTCCACGCGGTCGAGATATTGATGATAACGCCACCCTTCTGCTTCTGCATCACCGGCGTCACCAGCCGGGTCGGGCGCACGGCGTTGAGGAAATACGTGTCGATGCCCTTGTGCCAGTCCTCGTCGCTGATCTCGATGATCTGCGCACGCGGCCCGTGGCCGGCGCTATTGACCAGCACGTCGATGCGGCCCCAGCGTTCCACCGCGCCATCGGTAAGGCGCTTCAGATCCTCATTCGACTGGTTGGAGCCGGTGATGCCGAAGCCGCCGAGCTCCTTGCCCAGCGCTTCGCCCTTGCCGGAAGAGGACAGCACGCCGACCTTGAATCCGTCCGCCGCCAGGCGCCTGGCCGCCGCTGCGCCCATGCCGCTGCCGCCCGCCGTCACCAAAGCTACTTTGTCTATCGCCATGTCGCTGTCCATCCCGGGTGTTTGGGTTGACCCTGTTAGCATGCGCAGGGCAGGGGATGAACCGGATTGGATTGCGCCAAGGCGATTGATAATTGGCGAAGGCGGCGGAACTGCCAATCTCCCCCACAAGGGGGAAATTGGCAGTTCGAGCACCCTCAAACCTTGAACATACTCATCAGCGTCTTCGACACCACAGCGCAGCGGCCGGGCTTCACGTCGCCCGCTTTCAGCGGCACGCCCTTGCCCGCAGCCACTGCCGGCTCGTACCAGCCCCGCAGCGCCTGGTCGGCGGCGCAATAGCCCCAGTTCACCAAATCGACCGTCTCTTCGCTGCCCAGGAAATGCAGCGAGGTGCCGATATCGGCAGGTGCGGTGGCGGCGGTCTGCACGAAGGTCGGCTCGGCCGTGTCGGGCTTGCTTGCGATCGACCAGAAGACGCCGCGCGTCGCCGCATAGCCGGGCTGGGTCGCGTCATTGGCCAGGCCACGATCGTCGGCGTCCTTGGCCGCCTGGAAGCGCGCCACCAGATCCCGGCGCCTGAGCGAGCGCACCTGGTTGTCGGTGGTGTCGAGCACGCGTTTCAACTGCGAGAACCAGTTTCGGTAGCCGGCGCTCGAAGCCTGCCACGGCGCGCCGGCGTCGCTGACCAGCAGCCAGCGGCAGCGTTTCAGCGCCGGCTCGATGCCGTGATTGTCGTAGACGCCGCCATCGGTAAGCACGGCGCGCGAAGGCGGCACCGGCGGGCCGACGCTCGGGTCGAGCTTGTCGTTCTTCCACGCGAAGGGCGTGAGGTCGAGCCGCAGCGGCGACAGGAAAGGCGGGAAGGCCGAGGAGGCGGCAACCGCGAGAGCCACCGGCAGGTCGGCCTGGTAGGCGACGCCGATGCGATAGTCGGCGATGTAGCGCCGCGACAGCCGGAACAGCGAGCCTGTGCCGAGATTGCTGGAGCAGAACACGAACCAGGGTTTTTCCGGCAGGCTCTTCAGCATCGGCCTTGAGCCGTCGAACAAATGTCTCTCGTAGCAGGCGGCGACTTCGCGCGCCGCGCTCGAAAACGGGTTGAGCAGGCCCTTGAAGATCGACGGCGCGTCGAGGAAGACTTGCGAGAACTCCAGTATCTTGTCCAGATAGATATCGAAATTGGCGGCGACACCGTTGACGAAGGCGAAACGCGGCCAAAGCACCGCCAGCAGCCCGGCGGCGATCGAGCCGCCCGAGACCGAGCTTACCATGTCGAGCTTCTGGAGCAGCCCGGCCTCGTTGAGGCGGCATAGCGCGCCGGCATGAAACAGCATGGCGCGGTAGCCGCCGCCCGACAGGCAGAGGCCGAGATCATAGCGTTCGGGCGCGCTGCCATCCGCGTCCGGTGGTGATCCAGCCGCAATCGGCTCCATCGCGGCCCCCTTTGCCTGTCCGTCCGGCGTCCTTAAGCCTGGCTATGCGCAATCGAGCCCAGCACCGACATTCTTGCAAGTGGGGGAACGCGTAACTTCACAGATTGGAAATCGGCCCGCGCCGACGGACGGGGAGATTACCCGAAGCGGTTGGTACGCAGCGCACGGACGGCGCGTAGGCTTTCGTCAATCTCCAATGGCGCCAGAGGAGATGCCTCAGCCACTCACAGCTCCTTTTCGGCCAATTCCCTAAACCCGTCCGGCACCGAGCGCGGACCTTCCAGCGCTACCGTGCCGTAGCCGACCGCCTCCTTGCCGAAGCGCTGGCGGATCTTGTCCACCGCCCGGTCGGCGCCGAAGCGCGCGAGGCCTTTGCGGCTGCCGGGCCTCAGCTTCTCGTCCGCCAGCCCGAGCGGCAGTTCGAGCTGCAGCTCGGCATGCTCCTCCAGATGCGAGACAGAGATGGCGAGCAGCGAGATGTCCCTCTCGCCCGGATGGGCGGCAAGCACGCCGTGCACCAGTTCCTCGGCGATCTCCGCCAGCATCGCGGTCGCCTGGATCGGCTGGTCGAGCGTGATCGAGCGGCTCACAGCGCGCAGATCAGCGAAGCGAACCCGCACCGTCACTGTGCGCCCGGGCCGGTCCTTGGCGCGCAACCGGCTGGCCACGCGGTCGGCCAGATGCAGGAGCGTCGGCACGAAGACGCGCGGCACTGCCGGCTTCCTGCCGAGCGCCGATTGCGCGCCGGCAGAATGCGCGCGGCGGTGTGCCTCGAGTTTTCGCGGGTCGCGGTTCCAGGCGAGCGCGGCAAGCTTCTGGCCGGCGGCATGGCCGATCAGCCGCTCCAGCGCCCCGCTATGGGTGCGCGCCAATTGCCCGATCGTCTCGACACCGATCTCGGCCAGCCTGGCCTTGGTCGCCGGGCCGACACCCCACATCAGCGTGACAGGCAGGTCGTGCAGGAAGGCGAGCTCGCTGTCGGGCTCGACCACCACCAGCCCGTCGGGCTTGGCTACCTGCGAGGCGATCTTGGCCAGATGCTTCGTCCTTGCCACGCCGATCGAGATCGGCAGACCGAGCTCGGCCTTCACCCGCTCGCGGATTTTTCGCGCGATCTCTTGCGGCGATCCGAACAGATGCGTGCAGCCGGCGACGTCGGCAAAAGCCTCGTCGATCGAGATGCGCTCGACCGCCGGCGTGAAATCGTCGAGCACCTTGATCGCGGCGTCGCCGAGGCGCTGGTATTCAGAAAAATGACCGCCGACGAAGATGAGCTGAGGGCAGAGCTCGCGCGCTTTGCGGCCCGGCATGCCGCCGCGCACGCCAAAGATTTTCGCCTCATAGGAGGCCGCCAGCACCACGCCTCCGCCGACGGCGATCGGCTTGCCACGCAATGACGGATCGAGCAGTTGCTCGACCGAGGCGTAGAAGGCGTCGAGGTCGGCATGCAGGATGGTGGCGGCCGCGGCGGTGTTCGTGGCGGCCATCGCGCGCTCCCATGGCCATTTGTGTGGCATTGCAGCATTAGCTGCGTCTTTTGTAAGGGGAATTAACGGAACATAAAGAGAACAAAAGAAGCTCTCTGTCAAGCCACCACGCTTGGCCGTGCAGGTTTCCACAACTGGGGCGCAGCCACAGATAGAACGCCGGTTGTGCGAATGACCTTTGCGCGGGACATGCCGCCGCAGGCTGAGGAGGGATCGCCTCGCGAGGCGATCCCTCCTTCGCCTCTGAACGTAAATTGCGACTGTCTGCGCTATGCCGGCTTGGCGTATTCTTCGGCGCTCAGCACCTCGATGCATTGGAACGGCTGGTTGCCTTCCACCCAAGCGTCGTGGCCGGGCGGGATGGTGTAGGAAGTGCCGGCCTCGATGGTCTTTTGCGTGCCGTCGGTCATCCGTACGGTGATCGAGCCGGACACGGCATAGCCGACATGCGAGACCTGGCAGCTGTCGGTCTTGACCACCGGCTTCACGCATTCGGACCATCTCCAGCCCGGCTGCATGTTCATCCGCCCGAGCGTATAGCCTGGGAGCCGGACGATCTCGACACGCGTCTTTGCGGGCGCGCGGACCTCGTCAGGATTGTTGTGCGATTTGGATTCGAGTTTCGTCACCTTCATTGCAACTTCGGCCATGGTATCCCTCCCATGTGTGAAGCGGCGCCTGACGTTGCGATCGTCGGCGACCGCGAGTGTATTCATAAGCCTTATTATGAGCGATTGCTAATTAATTGAGGTGACCGCGAGCTCAGCCGAACGCTTGGCGCATTGTCGTGGAAGGCGGATATTCCAGACCCTCGGGCGACGGTCCCGGGCCATCTTCGGACCGAAGTCCCATCGCACGAACGCAGAGGCCCGACACGCCTATTTTCAGGAAACAACGACGGCACCAAAATCATTGGCTAGCAAGCCGCCGGACAAAGTCCCTTCATCGGCGGTTGACCACGGCGTGCCCGCTATTCCTGCGATATGGCGGGCACGCCTTTCCCCTGAAACCGCTCCTGGAGTTGCCAGCCGTGCAACCCGGTAAGATGATCGCCAATCTGTTTGCCGCACTGCTTCTGGCCGGCCTGGTCGGCGGCGTCTTCTTCGTTTTCGGCAGGCCGCTCTGGCCCGAGCGCCAGGCCCGTATGGTGATCCTTCTCCCGGTCGATACGATTGCGACCGGATCGCTGCGCCGAGCCTGCCTCGAGCCATGCCTGCCGGCCCGCTTCGATCTCAAGCTCGCGCCCGCCAGGCCGCGCGGATGAAGCCGGGCGCGGGAACCAGTCCGCGCCCCGGGCCGTTGACGGAGCGAAGGGATGGCGCTGGCGGAGGCCGCCATGGACAATTTCGAACTCATCGATCTTCTGTGCGTCATCGACGCCTGCGTGAGCGACCGTTCGGCCGGCCGTATCGTGCCGATGTCGAGGGCCGTCGAGGAGTTGCGCGTCCTGACCGGCGATTTCGTCTCGTCGGATGAGGACGCGGCCAACGCCTTGACACAGGTCGCGCTCAAGCGCGGCTGCGCCGTGCTCTTCGACGAGCGAGCGGGCGCGGATATTGTCGGCTAGGCGCAATCTCGTCCTCCTCCTGGCGGAGGAGGTTGGTGCTCATTTCGCCAGGGTGATCATCCGGCCCGCATACGCCGCCCGGCCTCCGAGTTCGGCCGTGCAATCCGACTTCACGGCCGAGTTCCCCGTCATCGAGATCGTATCGCCGACCAGCCGCAGGCAACTGCCCTGGGCGTTCATGTCCGAATTTCCGGCATAGGTGATGACGGCGTCCGGGGCGTAGATAAAGCCGCTGACCACGGAGCCCGATCCGCCGTTCAGCGTCAGCGCCTGGGTGTTGCCGTGAGCCTGGTAGACGGTGATTCCGGCGTAGGGGCCGCTGGTGGGCGGCGACAGGTTCACCTGCTCGTTGGCGTTGATATAGAGTTGTGAGTTCTCCATCAGGAAGATCGTCACGCCCTGGCCGCTCAGGCTGCCGTTGCCGCCCGGCTTTATGGTGACATTGCGCATGATGTAGGTGCCCGGATTGAGGGTGATCTTTCCCGACAAGGTCTTGTCGCAATAGGTACCCGGCGAGAGCGTCACCGTTTTGCCATTGGGCACCGGCAGGCACAGCGTATAGGCGGGAGGAACGACGTCGGCCAGCGGATCGAACGAAGCATACTGGTTCTCATGCGGCGCGCCGCAGGAAAGCGTGGCGTTCGGCGGCGTCAGCCCTTGCGTGCCGCCGACTGTCGAGACGCAGCCGGCGCTGACGATCGCCGAGCCGCCGCGATTGACGGCGTCGGGCGCGTCTGAATTGGCCGCGATCACGCAGCCGTTCATCGCCACATTGGTCGAGCCCTGCAGGTTGACCGCGCCGTCGGCGTGCTGATCGAGCGCGAGCACGCAGGCTTGCGCGCCGGGCTTGAGCTTGACCGAGGCGGTGCGCGTCGCCTGCCAGGCCGGCATGCCGCTGATGAAGGCCGGCCGGCTGATGCTCGACGACAGCGAAATGAAATAGGCGCCCGGATCGCCGCTCGCGCTGGCCTGGAAGGCGGCGAGGCTGCCCGATAGTTCCTGCGCGTCGGCTGCGCTCATATTGGCGGCGAAGAAGGTCTGGCCGAGTTGCTGCACGTCGCTTGCCGACATGCCTGGCAGGTATTTCGTGCCGATCGCCAAGCCGGCCGCGTCCAGCGAGTTCTGCAACTGCGCGGCGTCGTCGCTCGTGCCTATCAGATCGATGGATGCCGCCACGCCAAGCATAAGCGGCACCATGGCGACCGCGGCTGCGATCGCAAAGTTGCCGCGCCTCGATGCCAAAAAACGTCCCAACATGGAGTTCGCCCTCATCGTATGTCCGAGAGTGATATGCGCGCCGTCTCTACGGACGATTTCCAAAATAGATAAAATGCAGAGAGAGCTAAAATGCATGGTTCTACCGACGCTTAGACCTTAAGTCCGAGCCTTTATAGGCCTTAAGTCTTAGTGTGTGCGGCGCAAGGCGGGGGCAGCGGAGCGCTAGGGTCCCACCGGCAAAAATCGAGCGAAATAATTAGGCATTCGTTCATACGGCGATGATGACGTAACGGCTGGGATAGCTTGGGTGCGCTCGGCCATGGCCTTTTCAGGTCGGTTCATCAGAAATCTTTTTTCTCGACGCGGCTCTCGACGCTTTTGCGAAGGCAAGAGCGGCAATGTCGCCACCATTTTCGCGCTCACCCTGCCGGTCGTCGTCGGCGGCGCCGGGCTCGGCGTCGAGACCTCCTACTGGTACTATTCGAGCCTGAAGCTGCAGGCGATCGCCGACGCGGCCGCCTATGCCGGCGCGTTGGAAAAGATCGCCGGATCCAACACGGATGCCATCACCGCCGCCGCCGCGTCATCGGCCGCCTCGAATGGCCTTGGTGCGGGCACCATTGTCGTCAACACCCCGCCGGCGTCGGGACCGAACACGGCCAAGAAGGCGGTCGAGGTCATCCTCAACCAGGATCTCGACCGGATCTTCACGTCCATCTTCACTCAGACAAAAGTACCGGAGCGGGCGAGGGCGGTGGCGCTGATCACCGACGCCTCCAAAGCTTGCATCGAAGCGCTCAATCCGTCGGCCTCCCAGGCAGCACTTTTCTCCGGCAGCACCAGCGTCAAACTGGCCGGCTGCGTCATCATGGCGAATTCGATCGCCAACGATGCCATCAAGGTGCAGGGGTCGGCGGGGCTTCAGGCCGATTGCCTGATTTCGGCCGGCGGCGTCGTGCTGAACAATCCGGTGCCGATGGTCTGCAAGGCCCCGATCACCCAGGCGCTGCCGGCGGCCGATCCGTTCGCCAGCTTGCCGGCTCCCGCGACCACGACCCCATGCCAGAAGATCAACGGCAACAAGACGACGCAAACGATCCAGCCCGGGACCTACTGCAGCGGCATGAGCCTCAACGGCAACATCACGCTTTCCCCCGGTGTCTACGTCGTCCAGGGCGACTTGAAGATCAATGCGGGTGCCGTCATCCAAGGCAGCGACGTTACGATCTTCATGGCCGGCAGCAACACTGTCAGCATGAACGGCAACGCCACCGTGACGCTGGCCGCCCCGACTACGGGCACCTATTCCGGCGTGCTGTTCTATGGCGACCGGACGGGGACCGCCGCGCAGAGCACCTTCAACGGCACCGCGACTTCGCTTTTGACCGGCGCAATCTACTTCCCCAGGCAACAGGTCAACTATCTCGGCAATTTCTCGGGCGTGAATGGCTGCACCCAGGTCGTTGCCGACACCATCCAGTGGTCGGGCAACTCGACCATCAACCAGGACTGCTCGAGCCTCGGGATGAAGGACATCCCGGCCGCTCAGGCGGTTGCGGTGGTAGAGTGAAATCCGCTGCCCGTCGACTGATGCCGGCCATTCGCGATGAATCGGGCATCGCCGCGGTGGAACTCGCGTTTGTCTTGCCTGTCTTGTGCGCGGCCTTGCTCGGAATCATGGACGGCTGGTCCTATGTCGCGGGTTCGCTGTCGATGCGCGCCGGTGTGAAAACGGCGGCCAACCTCGTGATGGCTGGCTCCGCTGACGACAGCGCGACCCAGACTGTCGCGCTGGCGAGCTGGGAGAACAAGCCTTCCGACGCGCAGGTTACGATTAGTCGCATCTATAAGTGTGGGACCACCGTGGTCGATGCGTCGACCTTATGCAGTGGACCGAAAGCGCCGTCCGTCTACGTCCAGATTCAGGCATCCGGCACCTGGATCCCGCCCTTCACCTTTGGTCCATACCCAGACAATACCGCGATCGGCCATGTGCAGGTGGTCCGTGTGCGCTAAACAAAGGCTCCGGCTTTCGGCATTTGCGGCTAATGAGGCGGGCGGCGCCGGTCTCGAATTCGCCCTGGTCGCGCCTTTTCTCATCATGCTCCTGTTCGGCATCTTCGCCTTCGGCTGGTCGATGAACAGCGTATCCAGCGTGCGCTACGCGCTCGAAGCCTCGGCGCGCTCCCTGCAGCTCAACAACACGCTGACGCAGGCCGACATCCAGGCCATCGCCACACAGAAGCTTCAGGCGCTTGGCCTGCGGAATGTGAACGTCACCATCACCACCGATCCGGCGAGCGGCGGGTTCCGCATGGCACACGTCAACGCCAGCTATGCCTTTGTCATCAGCTTTCCCTATTTCAGCAATTACCCGATCAGCTACACTACCTCGGTAGCCGTGCCCCTGGTCAGCAGCTAGAGGGACGAACGGATGTACCTTAGGATTCTCTAAAAAGCTGCAAGGCTGGCGCCAGCCAGGAATGCTAGGGATTTGCTGTCATCCAATATCAGGAGCGCAGCCATGACCTCGCTTGTTGGAAGCCAGCACGGCCCAGGCGCCGTGCATCAAGCGAGCAGACCCCAGGCGTCGGAAACTTTCCCGGGCAAGCGCGCCGAAAGCGTCGGCCACCTCGCGAAAGCCTCGGTCTTCGAGGCGGACATCGGCGAGCCGAATGCCCAAGGAAAATCCGCGTCCCGGATCGCCCGGATGGACCTGACCGTGCTTTCCCCGACCGGTTCAGGCGAAGGTCAGGAGCCGGAGACGGCAACCGACACGCCGACCGAGACTGATGGCACGGAAGATCCAAATCCTTCCGCTTGATGGCCGGCAAAAAGCCAGCCCCACTTGTGCCTGGTGGCTAGCAGCCTTCCGTTGTGGTTTTCATCTGGCCGGGAGCGTTGGATTTGGCGCTCGTATCCTGTTGGCCAGGGGCCGCCTGCTTGGCACTGCCGGTCTGTTGCCCAGGCGCGCAGTCCTTCGCTGAATTCGAATTGGTCGAGTTCGTCGTGGTCGTGTCTGTGCCCTGGCTGCTGGGCATCGTCGTTGTGGTGGATGACGATGTCGATGAGCTACCCGATGTCGTGCCCGACTGCGCCGTCGCCAGACCACCGGACAAAGCAACAAAGGCGGCAACGAGAAGAATTCGTTTCATGGTGACTGTCCTTTTAGGCAATGTCCCTTCGCTTGTTTAACCCCGACCTTTCGGCAGGGTTCCAAAGGCGCAGGTGATCCGATTGCAGGGGATTGTCGCGGCGGCAATTGCCTCTTGGGACCATGGTCTGGCGAGACAAGGGCCTTCTTTGTTCCAAACGGCCCACAGATGCTAAGCCCTTTGTATTTACGTTAAATTTTCAACGGGTTAACCTGGTGTTTTGGGAAAATTGCGGAGAGGCCGCGGCTATGCTCTCATTTCGCGACCGCAGTTGCTTAAAGTTTATCCGACGCCATTAGGAAATTCTCATAAGAGGCTGCCTAGCGGTTGGGCCATAGTGACGATTCATCTGCGGAGAAGCACAATGACATTGCGAAAGACACTTCTGGCATCCCTGGCCATTCTCGCGCTTGCGACCGCCCCCGCGCTTGCCGGCGCCGGCGGTAACGGCGGCGGCCACGGCAATGGCGGCAGCCATGGCGGCGGCAACGGAAACGGCGGCGGTAACGGTAACGGTGGCGGTCATGGAAATGGCGGGGGCAGCGGCAAGAGCGGCGCCTCGCACGGCAACTCGGCCTCGGCTCCGGGCCACAACAAGAGCGCCGATGCCAGCGCGTCGGATGACAACTCGACCGATGACGCGACGACTGACGATACGACCACGTCTGCCACGCCCAAGGACAAGAACATTCACGCCAAGCTCGGCCGGCTGAACTCGCTGCAGCGCAACATCAACGCTTATATGAATTCCAAGAGCAAGAAGTTCGCCGGCGTCCAGGCTTACGTGACGCAGGCCGCGGCAGCCAAGAACGCCCAGGCCAACCTCGACGCGGCAAACGCCCAACTGGCCGCCGACCAGAGCAAGCTGGCCGACCTCACTCAGCAACTCGCCGACCTCAACGCGACCGACACAACCGGCTTCACGCCCGAACAGCAGGCGGCTCTCGATGCGCAGATCGCCGACGTTCAGGGACAGATTGACGCCCAGAACGCCGCGATCAGCACCACTGATGCCCAGGCGATCGCCGATGCGCAGGCCGCGGTTGACAACGCGCCGCCTCCCACCGATGCGTCGCTGGACGCTGCCCTTGCCGACATGGCCAACAAGCCAGTCGACGCCGACGTCACCGCCTGGGCCAAGGATACTTTGGCGGGCAAGATCGACGCGCAAGCCGCGGCCACGGCGACAACCACAACAACCCCATAAGGCCGGACGAACCGACCGGAGGGCGAGCGAAAGCCGCCGGGCCTCGCCCGGCGGTTTTTTGTTGACAGGGCGACGGGCGCGCCGTCTCCGGCAGAAAAATGGCTCGCCTCAGTCGAGACGAGCCAAAGCGGGAGCGCCATTGCCGGGTGCTGATCCCGCACCAGGTTGCCACCTGTTTTCCGGGTGGCCGGCGGTCGAAACCGAGACGCCGGCTTGCGGACGCTCTTCTGCGCGCCGCGGGATAATATATCGTGCTGCGACATGTTTATCGCCGGCACGGCGGGCAGGCAATCCCTTTGATCTCGCACCGGCCAGGAACGGACTGCGTCACACAAGAGCAAGCTCCAGCGGTGCCTGCATTCGCGACTGCATTTGCCGTCGCAAGCCGTGCCAATTGCGGCAGTGCGCCAGACCTCAGTCGCCTTGTATTCGAGGGCGCACAGTGCCTAAGTCACCGACGCTGTTCTGCCCTCCAAGGCGCATGGCATGCTCCGCGGCCCCGGTGGAACCGCCCAGATACGGGGAGGTGAGGAGAGGAGGACGGTCGATTCCTGCGGGATGTAGCTGTTCCTTCGTCGTGCCCGCCGCTGGTTCAGGCCAGCAGGCGGACCTTTGACGATCAGGGCGACGCAAACCGGCTCATTCGGCGTGATCGAGCAGGCGGGTGGCGTCAGGGCGATTCCGGCCCTGCTTAACCCCGGCGTGATCTATGCCTTCCACGGTGATCGCGAACGTGCCGTTCTCCGTCCTGCCGATGAAGCCCTTCGACTTGAGGTACCACAGGTGGAACTCCAGGTGCTCGCGGGGGCAACCGGACAGGCGCTCGAGTTCGTCGTCGCCGATGCCCGGATTGTTGACGTCCCGCCGGCGCCTCACATAGAGAAGCGACAGCAGGTTGGCCTGGATGACGGAATCGCGCTCCATGCCGCCGCCGTCGCGCGCTCCCTCGGTGAGTTCATGACGAAGACCCAGATGCTCGCGGTAAAGGATATCGTATTGAGCCCGCTTGACGGGGTCGCGGAGTGTATTGTTGGCTTCAACGATCTCGCTGAAGCGCGATTCATTGCCGGTTTCCCGATTGTCGGGGTGATAGCGCATGGCAAAGTAGCGGAAAATCCGCTCGATGGTCTCGGAATTGGCGTTCGGGCTTATTTCCAGAACTTCGTAGTAGTCGATGAACATGTAATCGCGCTTCCGAAATTACGGAAACCACTCCCCCAGGCCCAAGCATTGCCCAAATGCTGCGCGCTTGCAAGGTGCCGGTCCTAGTCTCGAACCGCCAAGGCCGGCGCGAATGCTCGCCATACGAAAATGTAAGATTGTGGCCACAATTACGGGAGCTTTCGAGCCAAATTCGGCCATCGTCCTCGCGACTATTCAGCAACGTTAAGGCGTGGGACGCCTTGTATTCAGGGAACGGTCGCGATGGAAACCAGACGTGGATATTCAATTTTTCAGATCGCGCTGCATTGGCTGATTGCAGCGCTGGTTTTATTTCAGCTCTTCTTCGGTGAGAGCATGACGGTCGTCGTGGACGCCGCCGAAGACGGCCAGCCGGTATCGGCCACCGACCAGGCGCTGGGCTCAGCTCATTACTGGGTCGGCCTGTCCGTTCTTGCGCTTGTGCTTGTTCGACTGGTCCTCAGGCTGGTATCCGGCGCGCCGGCCCCCGCCGGTCATGAATCGAGATGGATGCGGGTCGCCGCGCATGTATCGCACGGCCTGTTCTATGTGCTGTTGCTGGCAACGCCGGCAATCGGGCTTCTGGCGTTCTATCTGGGCGACCCTTGGGGTGACATTCATTCGCTTGCCAAGCCGGCATTCATCGTGATGATCGCTGTCCACGTCGTGGCGGCGCTCTACCATCAGTTCTGGCTGAGGGACGGGACGCTGAAGCGCATGCTTTCGCCCGCCGGCTGATTGGGGAGATATGCGGGCCGGCGGCGTCTTCTGTGCGATGGCCGATCGGCAAAGGCTAGCGGCCGCGTGTCGGAAAAACCTTTGCCCCGTTGCGGTGGAATAAATTCCGGGCTTTGTTACGCTAGCTCTGCTTGGAATTCAGGTGGCAACCTGGATGGAGCCGACCTCAAGCCCGGCTCCCTTTTCGGCTCGCTTCGAAAGAGGCGAGCCATTTTTTTGCAAAACCGCCGCCAAACCTCGCGGCTTTCGCCCGAAGGCCGCACCGACTTAGGTGCGTCATGGCTAATATCGCTCGCACGATGTAGACTGCGCAGAGTCGGGTTTACAGAGGCATTGGGAGGACAACAAATGCCACGGGTATCGGAACTCTTCTTCAAGACGGCCATCGTCTTTCTCGTCCTGGGCGTCGCCGCCGGACTACAGATGGCGATTTCGGGCGATCACGGTGCCTTTCCGGCGCATGCTCACATCAACCTTCTTGGCTGGGTCACCAGCGCCATCTTCGGCGGCTACTATGCGCTCAACCCGGCCAAGGCCGAGCGCCGCATCGCCATGATCCATTACGGCCTCTATACGGTCGGCATCGTGATCATGCTGCCGGCGCTCTACTGGATGCTGGCGGGAGGCCACCCGGAGATCGAGCCGGTCGTGGCAATCGGCTCGCTGATCGTCGCCGCCGCGGTGCTGGTCTTCGGCTTCGTCGTCTTCTCGTCGACGGAAACGGTGCGCTCGGCCTCACCGGCCACCGCGCGCTAGCTGGGCGAACCGAGCAGGGATTTCAGGCGCGCCGGCTACAGCCTCCGATCAAGGAGAGCTGCAGCCGGCGTTTGGTTGCGCCGCATCGATTTTGTTGATGGCGGCCCATCGCCGATGCAAAGCTAGTGGCGGTCTATCGGCTCCGATGCAACGGATGACGCCTCGCGCCCTGGCGCCGAGGTGTAGCATGGCCTTTGCGGTCGAATTGAAGAGGTAACGTGCCGGGCTATTGCGGCGTGGATGCCTGTCGAGAAGGAATAGAATGATCCGTCCGCGGCCGGAACCGACGCAAAGCGATCAGGGAAGCAGTTTCGGGAACAGCCGCAAGATGAGGGCGTGGATGATGCCATCGCGCTCGAACGGTCCGGGCATCTTGGCGGGTGCCGCGCTTACGTCCGCTTTGCCTTCGTCGGTTACCCGGGTCTCACTGTGCACGAGCCAGAGCACGGCCACGAAATAGCCGGCCTGCAGAGCCACGGCCGCCAGGAATGTCCAACCGATCGCCATCCAGACAGATCCCGTGGACATGAAGGTCCAGCCGAGGATCACTAGAAGCGTGCCAACCATTCCCACAAGAAACTGCGGAAAATACATTTGCCCAACCGAGCGCCGCGACCATATTCGGCCATCAGCGATCTCGCCCATATCTCTACCCATTTTGACCCATGCACCTTTTCCGGGTGGACCGCAAGCTTGAACGGTTTGCCGGCGGCCCCATTGCCCTTTCGTCCGGCCCCGACAGGGACCACGGACGCAGGACTTCCGCTGTGACAACTGGCAATTGCGCCGGATCGTTCCCGAGCCGGCGACATTCAAGTCATGCCTAATGGACCGCAGCGCATGCGGGCGACTGCCTGCCTGGTTTAAGATGCCTCTCCACGCAGAAAGGCCCGCCACTCGGGCGGGCCCTTATCCGCTATGCTGACCGGATCAGCTCAGGATCACTACGATCTTGTAGGTGTCCGGGTCGACGATGACGATGCGTCCATCGGCCAAGACGAAATACTCATAGTTTTCATAAGCCGGAACGATCTTGACGATCCGGGCCGGCAGACGGTGCAGACGCACCTTGTGGCGCGGCACCTCGACGCCGACGGAGATGTCGAAGCTGACGTCGCGAACCGGTTCGACATGGCTCTCATGAATGACCTGCGTGATCTGCGTCCTCTGTTCCACCGTCACGTTATTGATCGACGCCGTCTTGTTCTGGTCGGTCTCGACGTTGGTGTTGCCCTCGGCGTTCTGCTGGGTGGTTGTGCCGGTCTTGCCCTGGGCGTTCTGCTCAGTCTGCATCTTGGTGGTGCCCTGAGCGTTCTGCTCGGTGGTCGTGCCGGTCTTACCCTGAGCCTGCTGATCGGTCTGGGTCTTCGTCTTGTTCTGGGCATTCTGCTGGGTCGTCGTACCGGTCTTGCTCTGGGCGTTCTGCTCAGTCTGCATCTTGGTGGTGCCCTGGGCGTTCTGTTCGGTGCTGGTGCCAGTCTTGCCCTGCGCCTGCTGCTTCTTCTTCAGCTGTGTGTTGTCCTGGGCGTTCTGGTCAGTGTTGGCGCCTGACTGACCCTGAGCCTGCTCTTCGGTCTTCATCTTGGTCTTGCCTTGAGCCTGCTCTTCGGTGTTTGCGCCGGCCTTGCCCTGGGCGTTCTGCTGGGTTTGCGACTTCATCTGACCCTGGGCCTGGCCGCCCGCCTTGCCGCCCTTTTGGCAATCGGCCGTGCCGGCCGTGCAATTATTGTCGCCGCCGCTCGGCTGCGCGGACTCGGTCTGCGCCATCGCGGCGCCGCAACCGACGCCGAGCGCGATCATGCTTGTGATCAGCAGATGTTTCATTGGATTTTCTCCTCGGAAAGTCGGTCCCTTCGGATGGGTAACCCAGCCCGAAACGCATTGTTCCGAAATTGTTGCCACGGCCGAAGGCGATGGTCGCGGAACACGGCGGCAGTTGTTTTTGCAGGCGCCGGTCCAGTTTTGCAGGAACAAGGGTAGGCGAACGGCGTTACGGCAATGCCGACCCGCTGTGGAAAATCGCAGGCGCAGCATTCAGGCGATTCGATTCAGATCCACATAGGAGAGACGACCAATGAAAATGCACCTCACCTCCGCCGCCGCTGGCTTCCTGCTGCTTGCTGGTATCGGCGCGGCTGCCGCGCAGGATGTCGTGATCGCGCCGGAGCAGGAAACCGTCATCAAGGAATACGTGCATAAACAGCCGCTGGCCTCGGTCAAGGTTCCGGGCGTCGAGCTGAATATCGGCAGCACGCTTCCCGACACGGTCGAATTACATGAAGTGCCCAACGTCAAATACCGTTACGTCGTCGTCGATAACCGGACGGTGATCGTCGACCCCGGTACCCGCAAGATCGTCAAGGTCCTCGATTGATCGATAGCGCATCAAATCGGATGGCCCGCCGCCTGGTTACGGCGACGGGCCATTAACCGATTATTATTTTGTTACCATGTGCTAACGGAACCTTCCCTCAGCGCTTGAGTTACCGGCTCTGGTTCACGTTGTCTCATAGACAACACAAACCAGTGGCAACGTGAAAATACGGGCGGTGGCGAACAGTACGGGCGGGGCGAGGAGGAGTTTACCAACATGTCGAAACGAGAAATCGGAACATCCCGTTCACTCGGGATGCGTGTTGCCCATCTCAAAGCCAGGATGCAAGACGCCCGAATCACCGAGCATGAAATGAAGGCTTTCCAGAAGGTCGCGGCGATCATGGGGGGCGGCGAGGGCTCCCTACGCATTGAGGCCGACGATCTGATCGCTGCGTCCTTCGTTGCCGAGGCGCTGGGCGAATCGGCGCCGAACTGACAGCGGCCACCAGTCGAGATCCCGGATCGTTTCAGCCGACCGTCAGCCGGGAAGGCGGCGGTCTGCAGGCAAAATGGACGCCAGGAGGCGCCGAGCTTGCTCCCAGGATCGGCCGGCCAAATCCCAAAGCTTGCATGACAACGCCGATCACACGGTGTGCCGAACGCGTCCAGGCTGGGCCTAGCCAGGCACGTGCCGGTTTGGTGCCCGGCTTTCGCGTGCCCGGATTCGCCTGATCTTTGCTTCGCGCAGCACCGCGACGGGATCGGCGCCCGTCCATTCGATCCCGGCCTTCCGCGCGAAGACCAGGAACGCCTGTCGCGCCTTGTCGAGATCGATCTCTCCGCTCCGCGCCGCCTCACAGGCGCGGAATGCGTTGGCGTAGCTGCCGCCCCGCATGGCCTGGGGCCATTCCTTGAGAAAGTTCTGCATAGCGGTAAGAGAGGCGATCTCGCGCTTGAAGCCGGCACCCACCGCGATGGCCACGGGGGGGCGAAGTTCGATGTCGCTTCTGATGGAGCCTTCCTGCATGACTGCGGCATCCTTAGGATTTCAAAGACTTGGGCAGTTTCAATGCCTTCCAATGCGGAGCCGATGCGAAGGTTCCGCCAAATCAATTAGTCGCCGCTGACGGAACAACACCCCGCCGGCAGCGTTTGCCCCCCGAGCTCCCATGTTCGACCTGCTCGTGTTTCCGCCCCTGCGGAGGCAGGGCGGAGCTCACCAACGCAACAGGAGAGAAACGATGAAAACCACCCTCATTCCAGCTGTCGCTGGCTTGGCTCTGATGGCCGGCATCGGCATCGCGGCCGCGGACGAGGTGATCGTCACCCCCGAGCAGCAGACCGTGGTCAAGGAATATGTCCACAAGCATCCGATCGCCTCGGTCAATGTGCTCGGCCTTGAGCTTGGCGTCGGCTCGACCGTGCCTGACACCGTCGAGTTGCAGCAGGTTCCGGACGTCCAGTACCGGTATGCGGTCGTCAACGACCATACGGTGCTGATCGATCCCGGCACGCGCCGCGTTGTTCAGGTGATCGAGTAGATCCAGCCCTGGAAGAGCCCGATCCTCCGAAGCACTGGGCAAGGATCGGGCTCTTTTCGCATCCGGGCATAAGGCCTAAGATAGGGCAGTGGTTTGGGAGGCAACGAAGCGCGGAAGGAGTCGTTGCCATGCATCATCCACACGTCGAATCACCTGACATCGCACGCCAAGTCGACAAGCTTTTGGCCGAGCATAGGACTGGCCTGCTGTCGATGCACGAGGCGATTACCCTGCTGCGCCAGCGCACGGGGACCGACCGCTCTGACGCGGATTTAGCCGGATTGATTACAAAAAAGGCAGCGCATCTGGGCATCGCGGTCGTTACCGACGGACACTGAGCGAAATTGCCGTCCAGGTCGGGTCGCTTGTTCGTGATACCGAAGACGACACGCGAAAATTCGGCTAATGTTCGCGCCGGGGAACCGTCCCAACATCAGGAGGCGACAGTGACGGACGACAGGCACGAACGCATTCGCCAGCGCGCGCACGAGATCTGGGAGCAGGCCGGCCGGCCCGAAGGCGCTCATAAGGAGCATTGGGATCAGGCGACGGCCGAAGTCGATGCGGCCGGCAAGCCGAAAGCCAAGAGCCCGAAAAAGGCCGCCGCCGCCAAGGCCGACAAGCCGAAAGCGGCCAAGGCGGAGAAGCCCGCCAAGGGCCCGGCCAAGGCAAAGTCCCCCGCCAAGAAGACCAAGGGCTGACCGCCAGCCAAGGCCTGCACCCCTTTCCACCGGATCATGTGACGGTGCGACGCTCCGTGAGAGAACTGTGCCCGGAGGATATACCGACCATGCGCAAAGTCGTCTTGATCATGACCATGTCGGTCGACGGATATGGCGTAGGGCCGGTAGGAATGTCGACGGGCGGTTTTCCTGAACGGCAGAGCTCAAGCGGTGGAAACTCGATCGCATCAGTCGCGCTGGCACACACATCATGGGCCGCGTGAGTTACGAGGAAATGGGCCCGTACTGGCAAAAATCCGAGGATGCCTATGCCGCGCCGATGAACGTCATCCCCAAGGTCGTGTTTTCGAAAACGCTGAAAAAGGCAACTTGGCCAGAGTCCACTATTGCGAAAGGTGACCTGCACGAGGAATCGCTAAATTGAAAAAGCCACCCGGCGGCGAAATTATTGCGGGGCGGCGCAGAGTTCGCTCAGGCGCTGTCGAAGGCAGGTCTGATTGATGAGTATGTCATCCTGACTCGGCCGATCGCCTATGGCGGTGGCAAACCGCTATTCAGCGGTTTGACGGACGCGCTAAACGTCCTCGTGACGGCCGCTTACGATAACGGCACCATGCTTCGCATCTACGCTCCCCGCTGAACCGTCACGACCTCTGAGCGAAGGCTTCGACCATGGCGGCCGGCTGACCGGCACGCTCGGCATCGCTGCCGCCAGCAGCCAGGCCGGCGGCATGCGGGTTGCAATTAAGCTATAAGAGGAGGCTATCGCGTCCCTTGTTTTCCGGCGTATCGCGCGACCGCGCAGAGGAAGGCAAGCGCTGCCATGTCGCAAGCTGCGCGTGACGGCGACGGACCTTTGGCGAAAAGGACCGCGTCGGCAACCGGGACCGTCAGGCCATGCTTGCGGGCGAATGAAGTGACTTCGTAGGGCTGATCGTCAGGCTGTATGCCGATGTCGATTTGTTGGTCCATCAAAACGAAATTCCTCCCTGGTATACGGCTTTACCCTCCTTCGCCTGCGCAGAATTAACGCCCGGCCGCTCGCCCGCGTCCACCAATTGGCGATTGTGTGAAACGATGCATTTTTCGAGGCCCAGAGCCAAGGGTTGCAGCGACATGATTGTTCTCGTCGCTGGCGGCCTTGGAGTTCCTTCCCTTCTCTAACGGAAGAGGTCAGAACGCTCCTCACCAGGCGTCGCTCGAGCGGGCAAACCTCACCCCCGCGGCGATCATCGCGCTTTCGCATTCGCTGATCAGCCTCAGGTTGCGCAAATACCGCGCCGCCGTCTCCGGCAGCCAGGCGGCACAGGCCTCAACATAGACGCGGCCGTGCACCAGCGCGCCGGTCGAAAGGCGCTCCTCCTTTTCGGCGATCACCTTCAGATATTGCCGGATGAAGCGGATGTCGTCGGCGATGTCCTGGCTGGCCATGCGCCAGGCACCGGCAAGGCGTTCGCGCTCGGCGAGCGGCAAAGGCGACAACAACGGGTGGGAGAGGTCGGCAAAAGCGGCATGGTTCGCGGTGTTCAAGCAAATCCCCTCAATGGAAGGGAAGTATCGTACTTTATGTACGAAAAGCAATCAAGCGGGATTCGTACAACATGAACGACAAAATAGTTAGATAAAGCAGTTATAACAAAACTACAAAAATCTTATAACCACCGGCATCTCCCATAGGGAGATGGGCGCCTGGCCCAACTGACACCGCAAAAAACCGCTTTCCCAGCACCGCAAACAGTGCTTTAACCCGGCCATCCACAGGGGTGCTCCGTACGGTCGGGGCTGAGATGGTGGCGGCAAGCCTCCGGACCCTAAAGCTGATCTGGATAATACCAGCGGAGCGAGGCGGGCCATGTTTTCCGGCGCACAGATTTCCCTTTATCCCATGGCCGACGATTTCGTCGGCGTGATCCTTGGCGCGCTTGGCGCGCTCGATCCTTACCGCGACAGGCTGAGGATCGAAACCGACGATATCTCGACGCTGCTGGTCGGGCCGCCCGAGGTGCTGTTCCCAGCCATGCGCGACCTGTTCGTGGCGGCCGCCAAAAGCGGCAGGCACTGTGTGCTGTCGGCCGCCGTCTCGCGCGGCTGCCCCGGCGAGCCGGATGACCCGATCTGCCGCTCCGAGGAGATCGGCGGCCCGGCGATCCCGCTCGACGAACGCAAGCGCGCCGCGCTGCGCGCCGTCGGGGCCACGCTTTCGACCAACCAGCCGGTGGCGGCGCAATTCTCGCTCTATGTGATGGGCACCGGCGACCACATGGACGAGATCTATGGCTGCATCGATTTCCTGAAACGGTCGGGCGTCTTCGAACGCTCCAAGCATTTTTGCACCAAGCTGCGCGGCGACGCCGGCGCGGTGTTCGCCACGCTGAACGAAGCCTTCTGCCGCTTCGGGCCGGGTGCCGGTCACGTGACGCTCGATATCACCATTTCGGCGAACAGCCCGACCGCGGCTTGAGCGCAAGCTCGATCTATCGAGGTAGATGTCGTGGCTGTTTGGCTTGATCCATCGCGTCGGGGAGATGCTCCCAGTCCCATCTCGCAGGAGAGAAGGGAACCTTCGGCGATCGGCGAAAGCCGAGGTGACGGCCAATCTCCCCCCTTGCGGGGGAGATGCCCGGCAGGGCAGAGGGGGGTGCTGTCCCGCCGGCCGCTCAACTGGTTGCGCGCGCGGCGTTCGCCAATTGCTTTCGCACAACTTTCGAAAGCTGGCGTTCCTTCGCGCCCCCCTCTGGCCTGCCGGCCATCTCCCCCTCAAGGGGGGAGATCAGCTGTAGCGTCCGCCATCGCCAAGATCTTCCCCGCTGCCCTCGCATTCGCTCTCCTTCTCGTCGCTTGGGATCTCTACGCCCGCCTTGGCGGCATCGCCCCTACCGTGCTCCCTGCACCCTCGCGCGTGCTGGCGCAGGCCTGGGAGAACCGGGCGGCGCTGGGCGACAACACGCTTCCCACCATCCGTGCCACGCTGGCGGGCTTTGCTTGCTCGCTCGTTGCCGCCTTCATCCTCTCGGCGCTGGTTGACTTCTTTGCCCCCTTGCGCCGCGCGCTGTTCCCGCTCCTGATCGCCAGCCAGACCTTGCCGCTGGTGGCGATCGCGCCGCTGGTGGTGCTTTGGTTCGGCTTCGGGCTGTTGCCGAAGATCCTGCTCGTGGCGCTGGTCACCTTCTTTCCGATGATGGTGGCATTGGTCGAGGGCTATGCCGCCACGGCCAAGGAAATCAGTCAGATGCTCGCCGCCATGGGAGCAGGGCGCCGGCGCATCTTCTGGCTCGCTCGGTTACCGTCGGCGCTGCCCTATTTCTTCGCCGGACTGCGCATCTCCATCACCTATGCCGTGGTCGGCGCCATCTTCGCCGAATATGCGGGCGCCGCCAAAGGGCTCGGCATCTATATGCTCAGCGCCAAGAACAATTTCCGCCCCGACCTGGTGCTCGCCGCCGTCGCGGTCAGCTCGGCGCTCACGCTCACGCTGTTCGGCCTCGCCGTGCTCGCCCAGCGTCTCGCCGTGCCCTGGGAAAATGCAAAGAGCGAAAGGGCGGGGCGCTATGGCGACAAGCCTTCCCGAGAGGGCCGGCCATGACCCGGCTCGAGCTCCGCAACATGCGAAAAAACTTCGGCGCGCTCGAGGTTCTGGCGGACATTTCGCTGCATGTCGAAGAAGGCGAGTTCGTCTCGATCCTCGGCCCCTCCGGCGCGGGCAAGTCGACACTGTTCCAGTTACTCACCGGCGCGATCCGGGGCGAGGGTGAGGTGCGCTTCGACGGCGCGCCGCTCGATGGCGCCCGCTTCGCCTTCATGCCGCAGCGCGATGCGCTGATGCCGTGGCGGCGCGTCATCGACAATGCGACGCTGGGGCTCGAGGTGCAGGGCATGAAGCGCCGCGCGGCGCGCGAGCGCGTGGCCCCGTTGTTCGCCGAGTTCGGCCTTGCCGGCTTCGAGCGCGCCTGGCCGGCCGAGCTGTCCGGCGGCATGCGCCAGCGCGCGGCATTGCTGCGCACCGTCGTGCAGCAGCGCGACATGCTGCTCCTCGACGAGCCGTTCGGCGCGCTCGACGCGCTCACCCGCGCGGCCATGCAGCGCTGGCTGGAGACGATGTGGCGAAACCATCGCTGGACGGCGCTGCTCATCACCCATGACGTGCGCGAGGCGGTGCTTCTGTCCGACCGTATCTATGTGCTGTCGGCGCGGCCCGCGCGGGTGGTGCGCGAGGTGGCTGTGCCGCTGCCGCGCCCGCGCACCGAGAGCACGGCGTTTGCCCGTGAGGCCGCCGGGATGGAGGCCGGCATCCTCGACATTTTGCTCGGCGCCGCCGAACCGATTTCCCGACCATCCGATGGAGAAAACCGATGACCGACTTCACCCGCCGCCAAGCGATGCTTCTGGCCGCCAGCCTGCCATTTGCCGGGACTGCTGCACGTGCCCGGGCCGCCGCGCAAAAAATCACCGTCGCGCTCGACTGGACCGTCAACACCAATCACATCGGCCTGTTCGTCGCCCGCGACAAGGGCTTTTACCGCGATGCGGGCATCGAGGTCGAAATCCTGCCCTATGCCGACACCGGCTCGGGCACGCTGGTGGCCAGCCAGGTCGCCGATTTCGGCATTTCCGGCTCGCTCGGCCTGTTCACGCAAAAGAGCGCGGGCGCGGATTTGAAGGCCGTCTACGCCGTCGTCCAGTCGGAGACCGGCCACGTCGTCTTCAACGCCGACCGCGCCGCCATCAAGACTCCGAAAAATCTCGACGGCCTGACCTATGGCGGCTTCGGCAGCGCCTGGGAGAACGCGCTGATCTCGACCATCATCCGCCATGACGGCGGCAAGGGTGAGTTTTCCACTGTGACGCTGGGTACCTCGGCTTATGAGGCATTGGCCAACGGCGCGGTCGATTTCACGCTGGAGGTCTCGACCTGGGAAGGCGTCGAGGCCGGACTGAAGGGGCTCAAGCAGCGCAGCTTCCGCTATGCCGATTATGGCGTGCCGGACGAGCACACCACGTTGATCGTCTCCAGCAACGCCTTCCTCGCCGCCAACCGACAGGCGGCCGCGGCCTTCGTCCAGGCGACGCGGCGCGGCTACGCATTCGCCGTCGATCATGCGCAGCAGGCGGGCGAGCTGCTGATCGCCGCGAACAAGGATACGCTGACCAACCCAGCGCTGGTGCAAGCCTCGCTGAAGGCGCTGAACGACGGGCACTTCCTGAAAAGCGCGGACGGCGCCATCGGCACGATGGACAAGGCCAAGATGGAGGCGATGGGCGGGTATCTGTTCGCCTCGGGAATATTGCTTGATGGCGACGGCAAGGTGCTAAAGGAGCGGCCGAATCTCGGGGCCTATTTCACGAATGAGTTTGTGGGGTAGGGCCACCCCCTGAGGGGGCACGAAGGAACTCAATGTCTCAGGATGCCCGCAAGTTCACTTCAACTATCGGCCTTCTTGCGGCTGAACAGCCTTCTCAGCCACACCAGCGGCAACAGCACGAGGAAGGCGCCCTTCTTCAGCACCAGCAGCGCCAGCGCGATCAGCCCGACGCCGGCGGCCTTGCCGTATTTGACCCCGAGCATCGTCGCCAAGACGCCCAGCGCGCCGTAACCGGCCACCTTGTCGCCGCTGGAGAATTCGAAATAGGAACTGCCGGCCTTCGGCTTGTAGGCGTCGGCCGACGCCTCGACGATCTTTTGCACGGCATCGCTCGTGATGTTGCCGTTCACCGGCACGATCTTGATTGGGACATAGCCCTGGCGGTCGAAGACCGAGACCGAGATGTTGATCGTCCTGTCGCCGGCCCAGTTCAGGATGTTGGCGTAGTAAAGGATATTCTTACCCTTATCGATTTGCGGATAAAGGAGCCAGCCGTCGAAGCGGATGTCCTGTCCAAGCCGTTGCGACTGCGCTTTGACCGACTCTTTGAAGCTCTCCTCCAGGGAACTAATTTCTTCGTTGCGGTCGGCGCTGTCCCAGTCCGCTAGGCTGACATAGCCGTCCGACACGGGCTTTTCGACGGTGAGATTATCGATCTCCGGCGTGAAGCCGAAGATCAACTGGTCGATCGTACCGCACTGGTCGCGGTCCCAGCCGAACTCCTTCACCACCAGGTTGCAGCGGTCCGGCTTCAGGTAGAAGGCGGCGCCGCCAGCCGGAGTGATTGTGCCTCTGGCGGCGCTCAGAGGCTGGATAAAATTTTGCGGATGATAGTCCGTATCCTCGGCATGCACGATGGCCGGCTGCGCCAGGAAGCAGGCATGCGCCACCATAACGAATATCAGGTTTTCCCTGACCGACTTGTTCATTACCCCCTCCCCTATGGACCCAACCTCACGCATCCGTGATATAAGAGTATTTCGAGGACAAGCACAAGACGAAAAGTTCTCTTTTTGTTCTTTGCCTCAACCATAGCCCTGCCGCACTGCTCTTGAGGCGACATGCCGCCGCCCAGCCCTCACATATCGATCATCGACCGCTTCACCCGTCCGATGATCGTGATCGCCCCCTCCAGCTCCGGCGGCGGGATGTCGAGGTAGGATGCCGGCTGGAACGGCGGGTTGTCGTTCGGGCGCCAGCGCTTGTAGGTGGCGCGTCCCGTCTCGTCTGAAATCACGTAGCAGCCATTGGTCACCAGCCGCTTGTCGCGCAGGTTGACGAAGATGATCGAATCCGGCGGCGAGATCTTGTTCATCGACGGCCCGTCGACGCGCAGCGCGATCCACTCGCCTTCCTCGAGGTCGGCGGTGGGGATGGTCGGATAGTCGGAGAGGTTGACGACGCTGTCCTGGCTGCCGAGCTCGCCGGCGCTGATCCACGACACGATCGGCACATCGATGGTGACGGGCGAGGGGGCGAAATTGACCGGCGCCGCCTCTGCGCCATCCCCGTTGAACAAGAGCCAGCCGGGATCGACGCCGAACAGCCGGCCGTACTTCTCCGCCGCCTTGCGCGACAGCGGCCGGTTGCCGTTCTCGTGGCTGATCAGCGTGTTCTTGTTGATGTCGCGCAAGGCCCGCGCCGCATCGCTGGGCGAGGCATAGCCGGCCTGGGCGCGCGCCTGCTGCAATCTGTGCCGAGAATCCATCATCGTACAAAATGCCTGAAAATTATCGTCCAAAGTGTACGATTTCGCTTGCGCGTATTTCGTACACAACGTACGCTTAGCGCATGAATGAACATCCCGCAAGCATTTCCGTACAGCCGGTGATTCCGGTGCCGCCGACGAGCATCTCAGGGCTTATCGATTCCTGGCGGAGCATCGACGCGTTCGCCGCCACGCAAAAGGAGGCGGCATGAACGCGTTGCCTTTCCAATTCGAACCGTCTTTCCCGTTCGAATCGCCTGTCGAATTCCAATCGTCCGGACCGTCCTCCTCCCCGGTCCGGGCGCATTCCGGGGCGCTTGCCCCGGATCCGGCTGAACCGCCCGCACCCCGGTTCACCGGAACGGCCGGAGCCGTTCCTCCCCCGGCTCCGGCCCCCAATTCGGGCATAAGCTGCATCCGCACCGAGGACGGCACCGTCATCTTGTTCGACCGGAAGACGGGCCGCGCGGTGTCGGGCCTGACGCGGACCGCCGCCGAGGCCGCGCTACGTCGCCTGAACGCTCCAGGCGCCGCCTGACCTTCAACGCTTTCGCCGACCTGATCCCCAAGCGGCCTTTCGGCCGAAACCCTGGCGCCTGGCCTGAAACCTGGCGCTTCGCCCAAGCGCTTCGCAATCAACGGAATGAGCAGATGGCAGCCGCCTACACCGAGAAAGAAATCGACGAAATCGCCGCCTTGCTGAAGGAAGGGCTGTCGGCCTCGCGCATCGCCGGCCGCTTCAGCGCGCTGCGCGGCAGCCCGGTCTCGCGCAACGCCATCATCGGCGTCGTCCACCGCAACGCCGGTCTGAGCGCCATCGGCTTCGCCAATCCTAAGGGCGGCCGCGCCGGCGGCAGGCCGAGGAAGCACGCCCGGCCCGATCGTCCGGGCAGGCGGGGCAGGGCGGCGGCCGGAGGCGTGACGCTCTCCGAGCCGGCTGCACTTGCGCGGCAAGTGGAAGACACCGACGCTGCCACAGCCAATCTCGCCCCTCGCGGAGGAGATGTCCGGTCCACCCTCCGCAGCTGCAGCGCAGCTGCTGCGGAGGACGGGCAGGACAGAGGGGGGTGCTGTCCCGCAGACCTGTCGGTCTATGCGGTTTCCGTGAAACCGGACGCCATTAGCGCTCTTACCAACCGCGCCTCCAAAAAGACTAAGCTGCGCAAACCCGCGCGCACGCTTCCGCCTGCCTGGCTCGCTCCTGGCACCCGCGAAAAATCCGAAGCGCATCTCTATAAACTCCCGGCGCCGCCGCCTCCGGTGAACCCTGGCCGCCAGCCGCATGTAGCGGCCATGCGCTTCCTCGACTGCCTGTTCGGCCGCTGCCGCGCGCCACTCGATCTTGCGCTACGCGAGGATGCCGAAGCCGATCCCGTCGGCACGCGCCCGGGACCGGACATGCTCTGCTGCGGCCTGCCGACCTCGGCCACGCGCTCCTACTGCGCCCATCACCATGCAAGGTTCCACGGTCGTCGCGGGGGAGGGGTGTGAGAGGCGTCCCGGCAAGATCAAGGTTCCTCGCCCCACGAAGTGGGGAGAGGTGGCTCGGCGAAGCCGAGACGGAGAGGGGAGCGCCCTAGGAAGGCCCCCCGCTCCGTCCGCTTCGCGGACACCTCTCCCCCGCCTTTAGCGGGGGAGGAACCCAGGTTCTGACACGTCCCACCCAACCCAAGGACCCCCATGCCCCGCAAATCCGCCAAAAAACCGCAGCCGCCAAAACTCCCCAAGGGCGAGGCAGAGCAGGTGCGCATCCGCCGCGAGGTCGGTCACGACTTCGCGCTTAAAACGGACGCCTTCGGCCGCCAACGGCTCACCCCGGGCACGGCGGAGGCGCGCCGCGTCTACGAGGTGTCGAACGGCGGCTACACCTCCACCGCCGGCGTCGTGCGCCTGCGCAATGTCGATCCGCTCACCGGCATCACCTCGCTCAGCCGCCAGCAGCGCGAGGCAGGAGGGCGTTTTCGCGACGATTTCGAGCGCAGCCAGCGCGAAGGCCTGCAGCCGCAATCCTGGAGCGAGCGAGTCGATAGCGGCCGGATCGGCGGCGGCGTCCCTGACCGGGTGCTGTCAGCCGGCCGGGCGTATGCCCACGCTGCCGCTGCGCTGGCCCATTGGGACGTGGCGGAAGTGGTGCGAAAGATCTGCCTCGAAGGCCAGTCCGTGAAAGCCATCGCCGAACGCAGCGGCGACGGCCGCGATGTGGTGGTGAAGCTGCTGAAGGTGGGGCTGGACCTGCTGGGAGTGCATTACGGGATGATGGGGAGGAAGGTTGGGTAGGGGGCGAGATGGACGCGGCCAAATCAAGAGCTTGGCAAAGCAAAGTGAATCACCATGTGAGATTGCTGACGTGAACTTGCAGAGGCGCTGACCTTCAACGTTATTTGCGGAGTCCGGTGTGCGTTTTGGAGGTTGGCTCCTCGCCACCCTCCGGCTCCCCCTCCCACCCGAACACGCTCCGTCCGCCCAGCAGATGCGACTGGTCCATTTCTCCCGCCACGATCTCCTTCAAGCTTGGCCCCGTCACATACCGCTCCATCCTGCGCGACTCGCCGTCCAGCCGCCTCAGCGCCTCCAACTCTTCGGTTCTTCCGAGCTTGGCCTTGCCCACCGCCGATTTCAGCACGGCGATCGTCTCGTCATAGACTTTCAGCGGGACGGGGAAGGGGTGGCGGTCCTTGCCGCCATGGGCGAGGGAGAAGCGGGCCGGGTCGGAGAAGCGATAGGGCGCGCCGTGCACCACTTCCGACACCATGGCCAGAGCCCGCACCGTGCGCGGGCCGACGCCGGGGATCAGCAGCAATTCAGGAAAATCGTTCGGGCCGCTTTCGATGGCCGAGGCGATGTTGCCATGCAGGCGGCGCATGACGATGTCGCTTTCGCGCACGTCGTGATGCGCCGGCATGACGAGGTTGGGCAGCAGCGGCTGCGCGGCCGGTTCAGGCTCCGACCGCGGTTCCAGCGCGGCCAACTCGGTCAGGATCTTTTCCGGGCTCATCGTCTTGAGCAGCGCGATCTGGCCGCCGCGGGCTTTCTCGGCGCGACGGTCGGTGAGGTTGACGATCTCGCCCTGGCGCTCGCCTTCGATCGCCGCATGCGGCTGGTCGACAAAGCTTTCCAGCCCCTCCGACAGCCAATGGTAGCGGCGTGCCTGGCGAGCATCGCCATTCATGCCTTGCTGCACCACCACCCAGCGCCCGTCATCGGTGACAATGAAGCCGTGTAGATAGAGGTCGTAGCCGTCCTGCACGGCGGCGCTGTCCACCTTGGCGACGAGCCGGCTGGCGGTGGCCAGGGCATCGCCGTCCAGCCCGACGCGCTCGCCGATCGCCAGCAACTCGCCGGGCGTCTTGCGCGAATGCGCGCCGCGCCCGCCGCAGACATGGATGCCGAGCTCGTTGCTGAGCGGGTTGAGCCCGCGCTTCAGCGCGCCGATGACCGAGGTGGTGATGCCCGAGGAATGCCAGTCCATGCCCATCACGGCGCCGAAGGACTGGAACCAGAAGGGATGCGCCAGACGCCGCAAAAGCTCATCGCGGCCGTAATGATGGACAATCGCCTCGCACAGCACTGCGCCGAGCTTCGTCATCCGATCGCCCAGCCATTTCGGGACCCGCCCGCCATGCAGCGGCAGGTCGGCGCTGCCGCTTCGCTGCGTCAAGGATGTTCTCCGTGGATGCCGGAGAATTAGATGGCATTTTGCCGGGAATTTGCAAGGCGCCGACGCGATCTCCCCCACGAGGAGGGAGATCAGTCCGCCGGCCCGCTAATACCGGTAATAATACCCGTGGTGATGCCTGTGATGGTGCCGGTGATGATGCCTGTGGTGGTACCGATGGGGATAGATGTAGTAGTGCCTGTAATACCGATGGTACCGGTAGTGCGGATACCGGACCACGTAGCCCGGATAATAGTCGTCATAGTAGCGCGGTCCATAATAGCGGCCGCCGTAATCGTAGAACGGGCCGCCGCCGTAGAACGGGACACCGAAGAACGGGCTGAAGCCGCCGAACGGTCCGAAGAACTGTGCATCCGCAGGCGCGACCGTGGCTGCGGCGGAGGCGACGGCAATCGCCGAAGCAAGTAAGAGTTTTCTCATGGCAACCTCCTCCTGAAGGCCGATTACCAAATAAACGGTCGCTGCAAGCGTATGTTCCCGATCGCTAATATTCGCAGCGCTGGTCACCCTCGAGGATAGGTCGCAAAAGCGGCTACCAAGCCAGCCCCTCGTTGCCAGCGAGGTTCAATAGCTGCAGATGCGGATCGCCTCGTAGACCCGGTGGTGATGACGCCAGTGTCTCACATATTCGACTTGGCAGCGCCTGTGATGCCGGAAATAGTAATTCCGGTAGTAATGCGGCCTGTAGCTGTAATACTGGTGGTAATACGGCCGATACATGTAGCGGTCACTGTAATAGTCGTCACCATAGAATGGCCTGTAATCGTCGTAATCGTCGTCGTAATAACCGTCCCCGATGCCGATCCCGAATTCTAGGCGTCCGGCATTGGCCGGGCCGATCACGGCGAATGCCGACGCAATGGCTATAACGGAGGCGAGCAGGAGCGTTTTCATGACTACCTCCTCCCTGGAGTTGATCACCCCATAAACGCGCCGGAGGCAGGTTATGTTCCAAATCGCTAATATTCGCCCGCCCATCCCTGGGGATGGGCGGGCGGCCATCTCCCTCGCGAGTAGGAGATCAGCCAATCATGGGCACCGCTCGGTCAGCGCTCGCAGATGCGGATTTTTTCGATGACGCGGTGGTGATGGCGCCAGTGCTTCACGATCCTGACCCGGCAATTGTCGCCATAATACCGGCTATGATAGCGGACCACATAACGTTCACGATCCGGGACATAGTAGTCGTCATCATCGTAGACATGCCGGTAATAGCGGTGAGGGTAGTATCCGCCATAATAGTCGTCGTCATAGCCTGGACCGACGCCTATACCGAGTTGCACGCTGCCGGCGCTAGCCGGCGCAATCGCGAACGCCGAGGCGATGGCGATCATCGAAGCAAGCAGAAGCTTTTTCATCGCTGCCTCCTTGAGTTGCAGACGCCCCTTCAGGGGATAAACGGTTTCGACGGGGCCGGTGTTCCGAGGAAAATGCGCGGCCCTGTCTCGGGGACGAGCCCATTCGCAATGCGGGAAAGCACTCGCTTCGCCCGCAAGGCTGCACGGACCAGGGGAACGCGTCGCGCGAGGTCGCAGCATAGCTCGCGCACCCTTGGCGCCATCGGCTATGCCACACCTGACGTAAATCTCAACCGCAGGAGCTCCCATGACCAAGCAGACCATTCTCAAATTCGGAGCCGTCGAGCATGCCGAGGCCGGCGACCTGCCGGGCTGGATCGTCGTGGAGGGCAGGCCGACCATGCAGACGGCCGTGCAGCACACCACCGAGGACGGCAAGGTGATGTCCGGCACCTGGCGCGCTTCGCCCGGCACCTATCACGCCACCTACACCGACTATGAATTCGTCCACATGATCGCCGGCCGCATCATCATCACGCCCGACGGCGGCGAGCCGGTCGAGGTCGGCCCCGGCGATGCTTTCGTGGTCGAGGCCGATTTCAAAGGAACGTGGAAGATCCTCGAGCCGGTGACGAAGCATTTTGTCGTTGTGGCGGGGTAGGGGCGCGACGCTGAAGCTGTCAATCTCCCGCCTTGCGGGGGAGATTGCGTGCTCCGCCGTCCCGCCTACCTTCCCACCTTCGAAATCACCCTCTTTTCCACGTCCGGCTCCAGCGATTTCGCGAAGGGTGTCGCCATATGGTGCCGGTCGCGGAAGGCGAGCTTGCCGTCGATGAAGACGTGGCAAATGGTGGCGCTGCAGAAGCGGTCGGTGAGGTCGACGTAAGCAGCGTTGGGGATGCTGTCGACAATATCGCGCTCCACCGCCGCCATCTTGTCGTTGGCGGCATAGGCCCGCGTCTGGTCGCAGCGCGAGGGCGTTTCGTTCCGCCAAAGCGCCCGCGCCACGCAGGTGTCGACATTCGCGTTGTTGAACGGCACGTCGCGGATGAAGGCGACCTTGAGGCCGGCCTGGCTCAGGCTGGTGAGCGTGGAGCGCAGGCCGGCCCGCCAGTCGGCGTCCTGACCGTCCGTGTCGCCGTCGCGCCCCGCCATCTTGCGCCCGCTGCTCAGCGCAAGCTCCGATATGACCACCAGCGCTGGCTTTGCGCGGATGATCTCCTTGATCGCCTGCTCGCGCCAGCGGTCGCATTCCGCGTAGGCGCGCTTCAGCTCGGACGACCAGACGCTGATGCGCGAGGCGCGGCAGGAGTTTTTCAGCCAGGTCATCACCCGGTAGCCGTTTTTCCGGCCCGCCTCGATCAGCGGCGTCGACCAGTGGTCGGCGTGGGAGTCGCCGAACAGGGCTATGGTGCGCCGGCCGTCGCCGAACACACAAGGGATCGGCGTGACCGTCTCGTAGTCCAGCACGCAGCCTGCTTTGGCGCGGGCCGTGGAGGGTTCGGCGGCGCTCGCGGCGATGATGCGCTGCCGCGGGTCGAGATCATGCGCGGCGAGCCTGGCATTGCCGTAGGCGGCTGCGACGCCGGTGCCGGTCAGGAGGAGGGCCGGCACCAGCGCCCGCGCCGCATTGGCCATCAGCCAGCCGCTGCGACGGATCGGGTTCTCGATGAGGTGGTAGCTGAGGATGGACAGCGCGAGTGTCAGCGCAAGGCAACAGAGCCGCTCGGCAGGCGTCAGCTCCGGCGCCAGCATGCCGGCATAGACGATGATCGGCCAATGCCAGAGATAGAGCGAATAGGAGAGCCTGCCGATCCATTGCAAAGGCGGCAGCGCCAGGGCGGCGTTCACACAGTTCCGTTCGGAATTGCGCAAACGAGGAGTGCCGTCCCTGACGCCGGCCGCTCCCGCCTTGAGCAGAAGGACTGTGCCGGCCACCGGCAGAAGCGCCAGAAAGCCGGGGAAGGGAGCGTCCTCGCTGAAGGTGAGATAAGCGGCCCCGATCATCGCCAGTCCGGCCAGGCTCAACGCCCGCCCCAGCCGCGGACGCTCCTGCAACAGCCGCGCCGGCACCATCGATGCGAGGCCGCCGGCGGCAAATTCCCATGCGCGCAGCGGCGAAAAGTAGAACGCCCACGGTGGCGATACGCTCGTCAGCCAGGCGCAGAGAACAAAGGAGACGACGCCCGCCGCGGCGATTGCAATGACGATCGAGCGTTTGCCCGGCTTCAGCCAGGCGGCCAGCATCAGCAGCGCCGGCCAGGCGAGGTAGAATTGTTCCTCGACCGACAGCGACCAGTAATGGATGAACGGGTTGCTCGCGGCGTCATTGGCGAAATAGTCGAACGACCAGCGGATCAGCCACAGATTGATCATATAGGCCGAGGCGAACATGGCGCCCTTGGAATAGAGCGCCTGTTCTTCCGGCGACAGGATGACCGCGCCGGCGGCAAGTGTGGCGACGATGACGAAAAGCGCCGCCGGCAGCAGGCGCCGCGCGCGCCGGGCGTAGAAACGCAGAAGGTCGAGCCGGCCGGTGCCGGAAATCTCGGCGACCAGATGGCGGGTGATCAGATAGCCCGAGATGACGAAGAAGATGTCGACCCCGGCAAAGCCGCCGGGCAGCGCGGTCAGGCCGAAATGGTAGGCGATGACGCCCGCCACGGCCACCGTCCGCAACCCTTCTATGTCGGGCCGGAAATCCTGCGCTGATGCTGACACGAATACGAACCTCGCAAGCTCGTTCGTATCCCGCCTTGGGGAAGACTTGCGCCTGCGGGCTCATATCGCAATGCAACAAATCTAACGCGGTGCAACATAAAGGGAGGGCGTGACAGGCTTTCGGCGGTGACGGCCGCAGTGCCATCCTCGGACTTCACGTTCTGAGATCCGATCCGATCACGCGCCGATGCCGTCGGTAGGCCTGGTTGGGCGATATTTGAGGCCGATGCCAGACAGGCGTCGGGAACTGGCAGCCGCGGTGCCGTTGTCGGTCAAGCGTTGAATCGGGGCGGTGACGCTCCGGCTTGGTCCCGCGACATCCGGCTTGAAAATTGAGGCTGGCCAGGAGCGGGCGGTACACCTCAAAGGTGCCCGCCCGTCCGGCGCCGCCGCCAAGCTGCTGAAACCCCGTCCGTCCCCAACAGCAACGGTCATGGCGTGACCAGTGGTTGCCGAGTGCCATTGGCGCGGTGCCCTGTCAACGCCGCCGGACAGCGGCCCGGAAGCGCCTTTTTAGCCGCCTTTTCGTCCTCGAAGCACGCTTTGCAGCCGTGCCGGGGACACGGCGAAAAACCACGAAATGGCGGAATTCCGGGCTTTTCAGATATCCACAGGGCAGCGCCGCGCATATGCCTATCCGCTTGAATAGGCTGATTTTTCGCCGGCCGGCATGCCGCTTCGACCCCGACTTTTTTTGGGTGCAATTCGGCAGTACGGCATTGATGCCCGGCGACGACGGGATTCCGCTTGAAAGCGGCATCGAATCTATCTGTGAGCCGTTTCATGACCCGCTCATTAAAGACGTGATAGAGTGTCGCCGAATGGGGGAAGTTGCGATGGCCAAACGGTTGTTCGAGGTTCTTGCCAGACGGCGGTCATGGCTGGACCGGGTCGCTTTGGGGCTGCTCGTGTTCCTGGCGACCCTGGTCGCCGCGCTGATGGGCGGCGCCAGCACTTAAAGCCAGGAAAAGTGCGTGGCGGTTTGCTCGGCGACTTCGCCGCGCTTCGTGCACACTGGCGCCAATGCAAAACGAAGCGCGCTATTTTCTTTGGCCTATAGCCTTGAATTCGAATGTCGTGGGCCTGAGCCTGACCGGTTTCGGCCGCTCGGTGAGATCGACGACGCGGACCCATCTGTCGGCGCCGGCGCGCAAAGTGACTTTCTGGCCAAGCGCTTTCTCAGCCGCTTCGAAAGGCGTCTTTGCTGCGGCCGAATGGACCGCGACGACGGCTTCGCCGTCCATTTCCTCGACACGATAGATTGTCATGCGGGGCGCCCGCCGCTCCGCTCTCGCCCTTATACATTTTATTAGAAGTTACGAATGAAAGGCAAGACTCCCGGGTGTAGCGAAAGCGAAGCCGGCCGGGTTTAGTCCTCTATAGCAGAGGGCGCGCCGTAGCCGCGCAGGCCGGTTCCGTTGCAGGCCTGGCAGGAAGCCCGTTGTCCAGGGCAATTGTGGCGCAACGCGCCAGAGGGACAGCATGCGCCGTTCGACGCCACCTGTTTCTCGCACTCGAACACCTTGCCGGCGCCCAGGCACCGGGGGCAGGCGAACTTCCTGAATTCGCTCAAGCGAGCCTCCGGCTATTTCACGCGCGCCCGGCAACGCGCTGACTATGCCGCGGGTTCCATGAGAGATACGGTAAGTCCTGCGTACGACAGTATACGTTAGTAGAAGCTAATATGATAAAGGCATCGCCTGCAACGCGCGGTTGGTTCCGCGATGCCGCGGCGTATCAGGGCATGGGTTCCTCGCCCTCGCGAAACGACGGAGAGGAAAGGCGGCACACCTCTTTCACCAGCCCGCGCAGCCAGCGATGCGCCGGATCGGCGTCGAGCCTCGGGTGCCACAAGAGCGAGACCGTCAGCGCGGCGAGCTTCACCGGCAGCGTGAAGGTGAACAGGCCCTCGCGCAGCGTTCCGGTATAGCGTTCCGGCACCGTGGCGATGAGGTCGGAGCCACGCGCCAGCGCCAGCGCCTCGGCGAAGCCGCCGACCACGGTCGCGACGGTCCGCGTCAGCCCGGCGAGCTGCAAGGCGTCATCGACCGGGCCGCGGTCGAGACCGCGGCGCGAGATCAATATGTGCCGGCCGGCGGCGAAGCGCGCGGCGGTGATCCGGCCTTCGCTCAAAGGATGGCCGGCCCGCGCGACGCCGACAAAGCGGTCGCGGAACAGCGCCTGCGCGCGCACCTCCGGCCCGGTCGAACCGCCCACCACGCCGGTCTCCAGATCGACCGCGCCCTCGCGCATCGGGCCGCTGTCCTTGTCGGGCTTGGGCACGAAACGCAGTTGCACGCCCGGCGCTTCCTCAGCCACGCGGGCGAGCAGCGCCGGGCCGAAGTTCTCGACGAAACCATCGCTGTTTCGGAGCGTGAAGCTGCGGCCAAGCCGCGCGAGGTCGAGCCGCTCGGCAGGCCGCAGCACCGCTTCCGCCTCCTTCACCAGCCGCCCGACCTGCCCGCCGAGCTCGACAGCGCGCGGCGTCGGCACCAGGCCGCGCCCGGCACGCACCAGAAGCGGGTCGCCTGTCGCCTCGCGCAGCCTCGCCAGGGCCCGGCTCATTGCCGAAGGGCTGAGCTTCAGGCGCCGCGCGGCTTTGGCGACGCTGCCTTCGGCAAGCAGCACATCCAGAGTGGCGAGCAGGTTGAGATCGGGTCGCGACATGGCGAAACCATAGCACGGATCCGCCAAAGCGACATGGCGTCTGATGCACTATTCAAGTGCATATGCTGCGTGTTCCGCCATATCATGCGCACGCCTATCTTCCCCGCAAGTTCAACCGGCGGAGAAGAAATCATGGCCGACATTGCCGAAACCCGGGCTGCGCCCCTGCGCCATTCGACGGCGGGCGCGCTGGCCGGCCTGTCGCTTGCCATGCTCGTCTCCTCGCTCGGCACCAGCATCGCCAATGTCGCGCTGCCGACGCTGAGCGCGGCTTTCGCCGCGTCCTTTCCGGCGGTGCAGTGGGTGGTGCTTGCCTATCTGCTCGCCATCACGGCGCTGATCGTCAGCGTCGGGCGTCTCGGCGATGTCGTCGGCCGCCGGCTGCTGCTGATCGCCGGCCTGGCGCTTTTCAGCGCCGCTTCGTTTGCCGCCGCGCTCGCGCCGTCGCTGGCGATGCTGATCGCAGCCCGCGCCGTGCAAGGCCTGGGCGCCGCGGTGATGATGGCGCTGACGATAGCCCTCGTCGGCGAGACGGTCCCGAAGGAACGCACCGGCAGCGCCATGGGCCTGCTCGGCACCATGTCGGCGATCGGCACCGCGCTTGGTCCCTCGCTCGGCGGCGTGCTGATCGCAGCTCTCGGATGGCGCTCGATCTTCCTCACCAACGCCGCGCTCGGCGCCGTCGCGCTGCTGGCCGTCTGGCGCTTTTTACCGGGCAACAAAATGGCGGGCATCGACCGCGCAGAGGCGAAGGGAGCCCCGCGTTTCGATATGCTGGGGACGCTGCTGCTTGCCGCTACGCTTGCCGCCTACGCGCTGACCATGACCATGGGGCGCGGTCATTTCGGTGGTCTGAACATGGCGCTGCTCGGCGGGGCAATTGTTGGCGCGGCGCTGTTCGTCGTCGCCGAGGCCAAGGTGGCGTCGCCGCTGGTCAAGCTCGCGCTGTTGCGCGACCCGGTGCTGGCGCCGAGCCTCGCCATGAACGCGCTGGTCTCGACGGTGATGATGGCCACGCTGGTCGTCGGCCCGTTTTTCCTGTCGCGTGCGCTGAGCCTCGGCGACGCTGCGACCGGAGCCGTGATGTCGATCGGGCCCGTGGTCTCGGCGTTCTGCGGCATCATTGCCGGGCGTGTCGTCGACCGGCTCGGCGCTGCCGCGATGGTCATGGCCGGGCTGGTGCTGATGGTCGCCGGCTGCGTCGCGCTCGCTGTGCTGCCGGGCGTCTTAGGTGTCGTCGGCTACGTGGCGGCGATCATCCTGCTGACGCCCGGCTACCAACTCTTCCAGGCGGCCAACAACACCGCCGTCATGGCCGACGTCGACAGCTCCGAGCGCGGCGTGGTGTCGGGCATGCTGAGCCTGTCGCGCAATCTCGGCCTTGTTACCGGCACGGCGGTGATGGGCGCGGTGTTCGCCTTCGCCGTGGGCACCAAGGATGTCGCGACGGCAGCGCCGGCAGCGGTCGCCGGCGGCATGGGGTTCACCTTCGCGGCGGCCACGGGGCTGGTGGCGTTGGCGGTCGCGATAGCGGTGGCTGGGCGGAGAGGGCGGATCGCGTAATCTGGGGAGAGCGGCAGCTCGGCGCCGCGCCCTTCCTTCCGCGATCGCGCAATTTCGTCACCGCACGGGGAGCATATTCTGACACGCGGCGGTGCCCATTCCGCCTTCGGCCGGTGCCTCAGCTACCCCCAACGAACCCCCGCCCACTGCGGCGCCGGCCCATCCTCCCACCCGATCTCGACCGCACGCCGGAGCGGATGGCGCATGTCGTCCTCCCCGGAACCAAAGCGACAGGCAGCGGTTTACCCAGCCGAAGGGATGATTCAGGAATCAGGAATAAAGCAATGAAAACAGTGCTTCTTGCTGCCCTGGCGCTCTGCGTCGCCGCACCCGCCGTCGCTTCGGCGGCCGAGGCCGATGTCGTCATCAGGACGCATCACAGGCATCATTACCATCACCGCCCCGCCATCGTCATCAATGACGAGGGCCATCGCTTGCATCACCGCCATCACGGCACGGTCGCCTTCTATGACAATGGCAAGCGTAGCTGGCGTTATCGCCATCACCGTCGTCAGGACGTGGTCGTCACGAGTTCGATCCACCGGCACCATCATCGTCGGGTCGTCGTCGAGGGCGGCTCCGACTATTGACGCCCCGCGCCCCGGCTCGTGCGATCAGACACGGGCCGGGAGCGCTTTTTTCCGATTTGTCTCTTCAGGACCGATTCCGCTGCGCAGCGCTTTCAGCTCGCTGGCCTGAACCATGGCGCCCAACCGCAGCCGCCGACGGTTGGCGCAGGCGCCCTTCGACGCCCATTGGACTTCGCCACGGCACAACCCATATTTGAGCTCATGGAGCTTCGAGCGTGACCTTCGCGCGGGTGGCCCTTTTCGCCGTTGCCCTCCTGGCCGCGGCTGCCGTTTCTTCCTTCTCCTCGACCGGGAGCGGGAAGGTCGCGTTGAGCGTTGCCATTGACGGCGCTATCGGGCCGGCCAGCACCAGGCAGCTCGAGGAGGCGCTCGATACTGCTGCTCAACGCAACGCCGAAGTGCTCGTCCTTCAGCTCGACACGCCGGGCGGCCTGGTCACCTCGATGCGCGAGATGATCGCCGACATCCTGGCCTCGCCCGTGCCCGTCATCGGCTACGTCGCGCCGGCCGGCGGCCATGCGGCGAGCGCCGGCACCTACATTCTTTACGCAACCCATGTCGCGGCGATGGCGCCGGGCACCAATCTGGGCGCGGCGACGCCGGTCGAGATAGGCGGGCTGCCGTCGCTGCCGGGCGGCGACAAGGAGAAGAACCAGAAGGGCGTCGCCGAGCCGCCCGGCGACGAGATGATGGCCAAGGTGACCAATGACGCGGTCGCGCTCATCCGCTCGCTCGCCGAGATGCGCGGCCGCAACGGCGACTGGGGCGAGAAGGCGGTGCGCGAGGCAGCGAGCTTGTCGGCCAACGCCGCCCTGCAGGAGCATGTCATCGACTTCGTCGCCCGCGACGCTACCGAGTTGCTGCAGCTTGCCGACGGGCGCACCGTCGATGTCGCCGGCGCCAAGAAAGTGCTGGCGACGAAAGGGCTGCCGGTCGAGACGCTTGAGCCTGGCTGGTTCATACGGCTGCTCTCCGTCATCACCGACCCGAACACCGCCGTCATCCTGATGCTGGTCGGCGTCTATGGCCTCGTCTTCGAGTTCACCAGCCCGGGCGCCGTGGCGCCCGGCGTCATTGGCACCATCTGCCTGGTGCTCGGGCTCTATGCGCTCAACCTCTTGCCGATCAACTATACCGGCCTGGCGCTGATGCTGCTCGGCATCGCCTTCCTGATCATCGAGGCCTTCAACCCCACCGTGGTTCTGGGGTTGGGCGGCGTCGCCGCTTTCCTGCTCGGCTCGGCCATGCTGCTCAGGATCGAAGGGCCGGGCTTTGCCATGTCGTGGGCGGTCATCGGCCCCGCCGCCGTGCTGACGCTCGGGCTGGCGCTGCTCACCGGAACCTATGTCTGGGCGGCGCGCAGGAAACCGCCGCGCGTCGGCGGCGAGGCGATGCGCGGCCTGCCCGTCGAGATCATCGACTGGCAGGGCGGCGAGGGCCACGTGCTGGCTTTAGGCGAACGTTGGCGGGCGAGGGCCGACGAACCCGTCAAACCCGGCGACAGGGTCGAGGTGACTGACGTCAGCGACCTCGTGCTGACCGTGCGGCGTCGCGATGCGAGCAACAACGGAGTGAAATGATGGTCGGTTACGTGGCCTATCTCATCATTGCGCTGCTGGTGATCATCTTCCTGGCGGCCGCCATCCGCATCCTGAGGGAATATGAACGCGGCGTGGTCTTCACGCTCGGCCGCTTCACCGGGGTCAAGGGCCCTGGCCTCATCATACTTATCCCTTTCGTCCAGCAGATGGTGCGGGTCGATCTGCGCGTGGTGGTGCAGGACGTGCCGCCGCAGGATGTCATCTCGCGCGACAACGTCTCGGTCAAGGTCAATGCCGTGCTCTATTTCCGCATCGTCGACGCCGAGCGGGCAATCATCCAGGTCGAGGATTTCATGGCCGCGACCAACCAGCTGGCGCAGACCACGCTGCGCTCGGTACTCGGCAAGCACGAGCTCGACGAGATGCTGGCGGAACGCGACAAGCTCAACAGCGACATCCAGGAGATCCTCGACCAGCGCACCGATGCCTGGGGCATCAAGGTCTCCAATGTCGAGATCAAGCATGTCGACCTGAATGAAAGCATGATCCGCGCCATCGCCAAGCAGGCCGAGGCCGAGCGGCTGCGCCGCGCCAAGGTGATCAACGCCGATGGCGAGCAGCAGGCGGCGGCGAAGCTGGTCGAGGCCGGCCGCATGCTTGCGGCCGAGCCGCAAGCCATGCAGCTGCGCTATTTCGAGGCTCTGCACGACATCGCCGGCGAGCGCTCGTCCACGGTGGTGTTCCCGCTGCCGGTGGAACTGCTCGGGCAGTTCATGAAAGGGCAGGGCAAATGAGCCATTGACGCTGCCGGTCTTCCCTCGTCGGCAGAGTCAATCAGCCTCGCCGCCCGAACCCTTGCCGCATTCTGCCAGCACCTTGCCGATCGCAGCACCTGAGCCTTTCAGCGCAAAGCTCGCCGCACCGTATTTGTCGGCCGAGACCGTCACCTCGCCATTGCCGCGCAGCAGCGCCAGCAACGGGTCGGCGGGGCCGGAGAGTTCGGCGGTGAAGTAATTGTACATCGCCTCGAGCACGAGCTTTTTGGTCATGCTCTTGCCGCCGGCCTTGAAGGTGAAGGATCCGCCGATGCCGGGCTCCAGCTGCCCGCCCGCGGCGCCGAGATCATAGCTCAGCACCGGCTTATCGAAGCAGGCCAGCATCAGATGCGCATCGCCCTTCGGCCCGCCGCACACCGAAGCCGTCATCACGCTGCCGCCTTCGTCCTCCTCCATCCGGGCGGACCAGGCGCAAGGCGCGGCATGGGCGAAAGGGGTGGCTAGAAGGGCAAGTGTGACGATTGCCAGTGCGCTTTTCATAGTCGATCCCCCACCGTGGCGGGCATCATATAGAGATTGGCGAAAGTCGGCGAGCGGCCAATCTCTCCTGAATGGATCTCGCTTAAGTGCTCTTGGCCAGCTCGAACAATTTCAGCAGATTGCCAAAGAGTCGACCAGCAACATCTGCGAGCCGCCCGGCCCCGTCACGATTTCATCGCGGAAGTTGAGGCCTGCCATGCACAACCAGGCAACCTCCTTCGTCGCAAGACGCGGGCGATAGCGCTCGGGTCCGTCCGCGGCGTTGCCGGCGACGGCGATTGCACCAGGTATTGACGACAATCCGACCGCCGACGATTGCAAGGAGGTAAAGCGATGACCGATGACGCAACTGCGATCCGCCAGGTGGTCGAGACCTGGATGGCGGCGAGCCGGAAGGGCGATCTGGAGACCGTGCTTGGTCTGATGACGGACGATGTCGTCTTCATGGTTCCCGGCAAGGAGCCCTTCGGCAAGGAAGCCTTCGCCGCGGCCTCCAGGAGCATGGGCGAGACCAAGATCGACGGTGATAGCGAGATCGTCGAGCTCAATCTGCTCGGCGACTGGGCCTATATCCGCAACCGCATCGATATGACGGCGACACCGCCCGGCGGCGAGCCGGTGCGGCGGTCCGGCTATACGCTGACGCTGCTGCGCAAGGAGAATGACGGCCGCTGGCGGCTGGCGCGGGATGCGAATTTGCTGGCGGCAAAAGGGTAGGGCGCGGTCGCCGGAACTGCCTATCCCCTTCTGAGGCGAGGAACCTTGTCCTGCGAACGCGGCGTTCGCGATCGCCGGCGCGAATGCCCGCTATCTCGCCCTTACTTTCGCCACGGCGGCTCAGGCGCGAAGCGCTTGCCGATCCAGTCGGCGAAGGCGCGGGTCTTGGCGGCTTGGCCTTTGGCCGAGGGCATGACGACATAGACCGCGCCCTCGTCGGCCAGCGTCCAGTCCTCCAGGATCGGCACCAGCCGGCCGTCGGCGAGCTCGCGCCCGACCAGCCAGTCGGTGCTCATCATCAGGCCGACACCCTGCACTGCGGCCTCGACCAGCACCTCGGCGTCGTCGCTGACCAACGGCCCCGAAACCTCGACGCGCACGCGCCGGCCCTCGCGGTCGGTCATCTCCCAGGCGGGAAAGGTCTGGAAGCCGGAGAAGCCCAGGCAGCTATGCTCCAGCAGCGCCTGCGGCGTTTCCGGCCTGCCCCTTCTGGCGAGGTAGGAGGGCGCGGCGCAGAGCAGCCGGCGCCGCGTCGCCACCTTGCGCGCCACCAGGCGCGAGTCCTCCAGGCTGCCCAGCCGTACGGCGACGTCGAAATTCTCGGCGACGAGATCGGCGAAGCGGTTGGAGAACTCTGCCTCGATGTGGACCTCGGGGAACTCCGCCAGGAATTGCGGCAAGAGCGGCCCGATCCACATGCGCCCGAAGGTCCCCGGCAGCGCCAGCTTGAGCAGGCCGCGCGGCCCGCCGGCGGCATGCGCCGATGCGGCCGCCTCGGCCTCGTCGACCGAGGCCAGGATGGCGCGCACGCGCAACAGGAATTCCGCGCCCGCCTCGGTAAGCGACACGCTGCGCGTGGTGCGGTGGAGCAGCCGCACCCCCAGCCGCTCTTCCAGCGATTGGAGACGGCGCGACAGGATGGTCGCGTCGCGCCCGACTCTCGCTGCCGCCCTGGTGAAGGAGCACGCCTCGGCGACGGCCGCGAAGGCCGCCATTTCGGCAAGGGCGGAGGGCTCAACGGATTTCTGCATGATTTGCAATACTCAAATGCAAAGTCCAACGATTATCGAGCATTAGCGCAGCAGCTAGGTTCGCTCAATCGTCCATCGACCACGCACGGAGTGAACCCATGAAAGCCATCGAACTCAGCCAACCCAGGCTCGACGCCTTCCGCGCCACCAGCATCGCCACGCCCGAACCGCAACGCGGCGAGGTGCTGATCCGCCAGCGTGCGGCGAGCCTTAACTTCGTCGATGTCGCCGTTGCGAGCGGCAATTATCCCGGCCCGGTGTTTCCGCTCGTTCCCGTGGCCGACGGCGCCGGCGAGATCGTCGCGCTGGGCGAGGGCGTGACGACATTCAAAACTGGCGACCGCGTTGTTGCCCACGCCAAGCCGCGCTGGATCGGCGGCCGGCCGCGTCCCCACGAGATGACGCAGATGCGCGGCATCTCAGTGCCCGGGTCGCTGGCCGAATATGTCGCGCTGCCAGCCAACTCGGTCGTGCCGGTCCCGGCGCATCTCTCCTTCGAGGCGGCCTCGACCTTGCCGATCGCCGGCACCACCGCGTGGAACGCCATCCGCGCCGCCGATGTCGGGCCGGGCTCCGTCGTCGTGCTGCTCGGCACGGGCGGCGTCTCGATCTTCACCCTGCAGCTTGCCAAGGCGGCCGGGGCCACCGTCATCATCACGTCGTCCTCGGACGAGAAGCTCGAGCGGGCCAAGGCGCTCGGCGCCGATCACCTGATCAATTACCGCGCGACACCGGATTGGGACGGCAAGGTGCTGGAACTGACCGATGGCCTCGGCGCCGACCTCGTCGTCGAGACCGGCGGCACCGCCACCTTCGCGCGCGCCGTCAACGCCACCGCGCCCGGCGGCACGCTGTTCACCATCGGCTTCGTCACCGGCGCCGAGGCCACGGTCAATCTGCTGCCGATCATCATCAAGGCGCTGAAGGTGGTGGGCAACAACACCGGATCGGTCTCAGACCTGCGCGACGCCGCCCGTGCCATCGGCGCCGCCCGGATCGAGCCCGTCGTCGAGAAGGTGTTTTCACAAAACGAGGCGACCGAAGCCTACACCCACATGGCCGCCGGCGGCCTGCATTTCGGCAAGCTGGTGTTCGGCTTGGATTGGTAGGAAGAGCCGGCGCTGGAGTGGGCGAAAGCGATGAATCTCTCGGTCTCCCTGAAGCCGACTTCCCTGACAGGAAGATGCGGGAGCTTCAATGCGCCTCGCCGCCCGAGCCCTTGCCGTATTCGGCCGGGCTCCGTCGACCGAGCGTTCTCACGCTACTCCCGATCCTTCTCACCTTTCGCCGTCAGAACTTGAGGTCGAGGTTGGCCTTGACGCCGTTGTCGGCGTTATGGGAGCCGAACCAACCGGTGTAGGACAGGCCGAGCGTGGCATTGGCCGAGATCGGCAGGTCGAAACCGGCATCGATCACCACGCCGTCCCTGGCGACAGGTACGCCGGCGATTGTAAAGGCATCGCCGCCGGCGAAGGCGAAAGTCGAAGTCGGCGTGACATCGCCGAAGGCATGGCGCCAGCCGAGCGTGCCGCGCGCGGTCGCCTCGATGCTGCCCAGGGTCAGGTCGGTCGAGGCGCGCAGCCCGAGCGTGGTGAAGGTCGCGTTGATGGTTGAACTTGCGCTGGTCAGGGCTGCACCGCCACCTTTCTCAGTGAAGCCGTCGGTGTGAACGCTGACATAGGCGAGATTGGCGAAGGGCTCGAACTTGAAGCGCCCGGCATCGGCCTTGTAAGCGAGTTCGCCGAACACCTGTGCCGTGCCGGCATCGTAGTCGGCCGACAGTTGATCGGCGAAGCCATTGAAGGCAACGGCGCGCTTTGTCGAGATGCTGTTCCAGCTGTAGGCGGCGCCGGTGCGGAAGGCGATGGCGCCCCAGTTAGTGCCCCCGTAGAGCCCGAGATGGTAATTGTCGCCGGCGCCGCTGGAACGGCGAGCGTCAGCGTCGAAAGTCGAATGGCTGTAGCCGCCTATGGCACCGACGCGCCAGTCCCCGACCAGGCTATCGGCGCCGACCAGGAGGCCGCCGGTCGAACGATCGAAGGCGGCGGCATTGCCGTCGCTGCCGGTATGTCCCCACGAGCCGAAGGCTTGGCCCCAGACGGCGAAGCGATCGGTGTCGGCCGCGACCATTTCCGGGCCGCCCTCACCATAGGCCATGACCGGCAATGCGGCTGCGTCGGGATCGCCGAACGCAGCGCTGATCCGCCTGGTGGCGGCGTCGCGGATGAAGCGGCTGTCCTCAAGGAGCATGCCCTTGGCCGAGGCGTGAATTTCGCCGGAAAGCTGGTCGAAGGCGTCCTGGGCGGCTGCCTTGCTCGGCAAGGCAAAGATGGCATCGAAGAGCGGATTGCCGACACCCAGACTATCCGCTCCGCCGCCGGTGGCGATCTGGTTCGGCGTCAGACCAACGCTGGCAAAGCTTGCCTTGGCCAGGTTGAGATAGACATTGTTCGCGTCATAGGTCAGCGTCGGCGCAATGAAGATCGAGCCTTCGAGAGTGGCCTTGTCGAAGGCACCGGTGACACCGCCCGCCGCCGTGACGATCGTGTAGGTCGTTCCGGTCGCATAATCCGGATAGGGGATGACGACGACCGTGCCGCCGCCGATCGTTACGGCGCCGGTGGCGCTGATCAGATCGGATGTGCCGCCGCTTTCGACTTCAACGGCATAAATCGAACCGGCCGAGAAGGTTGTATTGCTCACATTGATCGTGCCGATCGAATTGCCTGGGGCGAAGGTCCCGCCCGAAGCAATGGTCACATTGCCTGCCGTGCCCGATCCGCCAAGCAGGCCGCCGGTGACATTGATCGCGCCGCCGAGCGAGCCGTTGACATAGAGGCCGCCGCCGAGAACGTTCGTCGTCCCGGTGAAGCCGGCGGAATTACCGGTCAACTTCGTGTTGCCGGCGATCTGGTTGATCGTCCCCAGTCCGTTGATCGCGGCAGCGAAGCCATTGTTCGCGCTGGTATGGTTGAAATTGAGCGTGCCGGTGCCGGCGCCGAACTGCAACGTCGCCGAATCGAGGACGCCGGCGCCCGTCGCCGCAGTGCCCGCTGCGCCGCCGATGTTCAGCGTGCCGGTCGAGCCGGCCTGGCTGGCGATCACGGTAACGCCGTCCACCAGAGCGACGCCGCCGTTGGAGAGCGTCACCGAAGCCGTGCCGCCGAAACCGATCCCCAGGTCGCCGTGCATCTCCCACAGCGCGGCCGGGCCGTCGACGGTTGCCTGTCCGGTGGCACCGGTGGCGATCGCCATGTAGGCGGTGCCGCCGGAGGCGACGCCGCCATTGGTGACGGCAAGAGTGCCGCTTCCGAGACCGCCAAGGTACATGCCGTTCTTGTTGGTCCATTTCGAGCCCGCGCCGTCGACGGTAATTGCACCGGTGGCTGTTGCCGCCTGGCCGACAAAGACGAAATTGGCATCTGCTGAGCCGCCGTTGGAGATGGAAAGTGTCGCGTGACCGGCGCCTCCCAGGGTAAGACTGTCATCGGTGCTCCAGGAAGATCCCGCTCCGTCCACAGTCACGGTCGCGGTTGCGGTACCGAATTCTCCGAGGATCGCGGCCTGGTTGAGGACGTGGCCGCCATCGGTGACCTGGAGCGTACCCGCGCCCTTGAAACCGACGAACAGGTCGCCGGAATTCATCCAGGTCGAACCCGGTCCATCGACCACGACTCCGCCGGCCGAATCGGCTTCGAGTGCGACATAGCCCTTGGTGTCGCTGACAGCGCCGCCGTTTGAAATCGCCAGCGTGGCGGTACCATGATAGCCGACGACGAGGTTTCCGCTATTGGTCCAGGTCGAGCCTGCGCCGTCGACCGTTGCCGTGCCGGTCGAGGCCGCGTCGAAGCCAAGGTAGCCCAGGTCATTGCTGACCGCGCCGCCGTTCGAGATCGTCAACGTGCCCTTGCTGAGGCCTCCGACGTAGAGGTTCCCGCTGTTCGTCCACTTTGATCCCGCGCCGTCGACGAACACCGCGCCAGTCGAGCCCGCCGAGTTGCCGACATAGCCCGAGGCGCTGCTGACCGCGCCGCCATTGCTTATCGCCAAAGTGCCGGCGCCGAAATCGCCAATACCCAGGTTGGAGCTGTTGGTCCAGGTCGAGCCGGCGCCGTCGACGAACACCATGCCGATGGAGCCCGCCTTCGCGCCGACAGCGGCCCAAGTGTTGCTGACAACGGCACCGTGAGAGATCGCCAGGGTGCCGTTACCGAAATCGCCCACCATCAGGTTGGAGCTGTTTGTCCAGGTCGAGCCGGCGCCATCGACGAACGCGATGCCGGTCGAGCCTGCCTGCGCGGCGATATTGCCCTCACCATTGCTGACCGCGCCACCATTTCCGATCGTCAGCACACCGGTGCCGCTATCGCCGACATAGAAGTTCGAACTGCTGGTCCAGGTCGAGCCGGCACCGGTGACCACCGCTGTGCCGACAGAGCCCGTCTGCGCGCCGATCATACCGATGGTGTTGCTGACCGCGCCGCCATTCGAGACCGTCAGCGCACCCTGGCCCTGGAAGCCGATGAAGAGGTCCGAAGTGTTGGTCCAGGCCGAGCCGGCACCATCGACCGTCACCAGGCCTTTGGAGCCTGCGGCATAGCCGGCATAGCCCACCGAACTGGTGACTGCGCCGCCATTGGTGATCTCCAGCGCGCCGAAGCCCGCGTTTCCAACCGCAAGGGCCGCGTTCGCCCAGGTCGAACCAGCACCGTCGACAGTTGCTGTGCCAGTGGAGCCCGCCAGGTTGCCTAGAATGCCGCTCAGATTGCTGACCTTGCCGCCGCTCGAGATGTTCAGCGCGCCGGTGCCCTGATCTCCGACGTACAGGTGGGAAGAGTTTGTCCAGGTCGACCCCGCGCCGTCGACCGTCACCATGCCGTTGGAGCCTGCATGCGTACCGATGCTGCCCGTGGCGTTGTTGACCGCGCCGCCATTGATGATGTCCAGTGTGCCGACGCCACGTTCGGCGATGTACAGATCGCCGCTGTTGGTCCAGGTCGAGCCGGTCCCGTCCACCGTGACCGTGCCAGTGCCCTGACCGAAACCGACATGGCCCACGGTGTCGCTCACGACGCCACCGTTTGAGATCGTGAGGGTGCCGGTGCTGTCGGTGCCCAAGGCAAGGAAAAGGTCGGAACTGTTGCTCCAGAACGAGCCCGCTCCAACGACGCTTGCGTTGCCGTTGGCGTTCGAAGCGTAGCCGAGATAGCCGGCGGTGTCGGAAAGCGTGCCGCCGTTCGTAATCGTCAGCGAGCCTGTGTAGCTCGCAATGGTGCCAATAAACAGATTTTGCGCGGCTGCGTTCGGCGCATTGACCACGGCCGGGTGCGGAAACGCCGCGTCGAGGGTGACGTCGTCGCTCGATGTCGGGACAGCGGCGGGATTCCAGTTTCCGGCGGTGAACCAATCCGTGGAGGCCGTGCCGGTCCAGATCTCGGCTGCCGTGGCGCTTGGCTGGCCAAGGCCGATCAGCGCCGTCGACGTCAACGCCAGATATTTCAACGCCTTCTTCCGGCCTTCAAATCCATTCTTCGGCATTTAATCCCCTGACAGACAAGTCATTTCACCCTGAAGGTGACATGTCATTGGAGCCCGGCATTGTCTTGGGCAGCGCCGCACTGGAATTGGACTGGAAAGAGATGCCGGTTCTTTTCTGCGCGCTGTGATGGTTTGGCACCACCGAGCATTTTGCAGCCAAGCGGCGTCGCTTGGCGTCGCAAAAATGCGGCTAATACAAGCAGATAGAGCGAATGGAAAAATCGGAAATCGCGTCGCCTGATCGATTTCGGGAGACGCCCGGTTCTATCTGGCGCTTGTTGGCGTGTAGCCGAAGCGGCGGCGGAAGCAGCGATTGAAGTAGGACACGTCGCTGAAGCCATTCATCAGCGCGATTTCGCTGACGCGCAAGGCGTCGTTGTGCCTTTGCGAGAGCATCCTGTGCGCGTACTGCAAGCGCAGTTCGAGAACGCGTTCGGAGAAGCTGATGCCTGTCTCCTGCAGCAGATCCTGGACATAGCGCGCCGACAGGCCGAGCTCTTTTGCGACGCCTTGCGCGGAGATTTCTGGATCGGTGAAGCCGCTGCGAATTTTAGTCAGAATCGCTTGCGTCCGTACCGCACGTAGACCTCGCGCGTCCGCATTGTCGTCCGCCGTCACAGGTGCGGTAGGGGAAGCGGTGGCGGCGATCAGATCGGCAATATGATCGGCCACGAACTGCATGGTCAGTTGAGACTCGGCTTCTTTCTCATGGGCCAGAACGCCGACATAGGCACGAACAAGGGCGTTGATCATCATGGAGCTAGACACGGCCGTCATCAGGCGATCCTCAAACCCTGCACATCGCTGATGCACGCGTTCGCGATCGGTCTGCACGGCGATCAGGCCGCATTGTCCGTCGCTCACTCGGATGATTGACGGAGCGCTCTGCTCGACAAGAACGGACGCGCCTGGACTCAGATCGACGCTCCTTCCCGACTGGTCGACGCTGAGCGCGGAGTGTCCGGCATTGAGAAGCAACACGACATTGTTGGTACTCTGGGCCACAATGTCTTCAGTGGTTCTCGATATCGATTTGACAGTGCCGTGGATCGTGCCCACCGAAACGTCGCAAGTTCGAACAATCCTGAGTTCGCCTTCGAACGATCTGCCGACGGCCGGATCGGCACGCAGACGGGCGTAACCGGATGACAGCGTTGAGATCCACTGCTCTTTCTGGATTTGTTCGCCGCCGATCAGGTCGCTGGAATTGTAGATAATCCTGTGCAAGCATCCCTCATACTGCAAGCACGTTCCCCTGCCTGCATCGTAACAGCATCAAGACCTCAACCGGCGAGCCGATGAAAACACCGTCTTTCGTGACAAGGAAGCGCCCGCTAAAACCCGCAGTCTCAAAAAAAATCGAACGCGACACTTTCCATTCCAGGAATTACCAGCAACATTGAGCGGTCGGCGTTCAGCTGATTGAGCCCCTTAATCGAGCCCAACCACGCTTGGCGTCACCCGAAAGTATGACGCCAGCAAAATCCTCCAGGCGGGATCGGTGTCCTTGCACCGGGCCGCTGTCAAAGTGCTGGTTTCATTTTTGCCCGCCATCCATCCTGTGAGGGGCGGGGCATGCCTGGATTAGGAGAAACGGTGGAAAGGCTTAGCAGCGAAGTACTTTATTCGATTATCGGTGAAATTTATGATTGCGTTTTGAATCCGGAAGGCTGGACCGGAGTGATGACCCGGGTCACCGAAGCTGTCGACGCTGCCTATACCACTGTCGCGCTGGCCAGCGCCGCTGACAATCAGGGCCGTTTCGCGGCTCAATCAGCTTGGGATCCGGTGCAAATGCGCGCGCTCCAGGAGGATTATGACTTTGACGAAATTCCCGGATTGAAGGCCGCGGTCGTTGGCGACATCGACACGCCTGTTGCGACGCTGTCGCATATGAGCGAGGCCGAGCTCCAGCAAACGCCGTTCTTCCAGAATTGGGCCGGACCGCAGGGATTGCGCGAGGCTTGCATCACCAAATTCGTTCACACGCCGGACCGGATTGGTCTCATGGGCTGCACCACGCGTGCCAACAGGGGTATCATAACCGTTGAAGAGCAGCGGTTCCTGGCATTGCTCTCGCCGCATCTGCGTCGCGCTTCCCTGATTGGAGATCTGCTCGATCAGACCCGCATTACCGCCAATTTCTATCGCGAAGCGCTCGACCATCTCGCCGTGCCTATCGTTTTTGCCGGCGCCGACGGAGCAATCCTCCATGCGAATGGGGCTGCCGACCGGATGTTTTCCGGGCAGGGTCCCATTCTTTCCAGGAAGGGCTTGCTCCAACCGCAGAACCCGGTGGTCGCCCGCGCTTTGGCGGAAGCGTTAGCCAGCGCTGCCGGCGCAGATGCTTCGCTTGGCTCTCGCGGCATAGGGCTGCCCGTTTCAGCGCCGGGTCAACCGCCCGCCGTAGCCTATGTGTTGCCGCTGACCGAAGGAACTGCGCGCGCGGCTTTTCGGCCCGCCTGCGCTGCCGTCTTCGTATCGACCACGACGTCCTCTTCTCCGCTGCCGGAGGCCGTTCTCACGACGCTGTTCGACCTTACTCCCGCGGAGGCACGGGTTCTCCTGCGGATCGGCAGCGGATTGCCCGCGTCCAGGAGCGCCTCGTCGCTCGGCATCAGTGAAAACACGTTGAAGACCCATCTCAACCGGATATTCGCCAAGACCGGCACGAGGCGCCAAGCCGATCTCGTCAAACTGATTTCGGACATAGGCATGCCTTTCGTGACTGATCAGGCTGCCGCTCGCCGCTGAGCTGGCCGCGCCGAATTCCTCGTCGGCGCCGGGCGGTGCCAGGTAGACTCACACCCAATCGCTGCGTCCAGACCGGCAATCGACTGAGGCTGTATGGCCACACCGACCGGGAAAGCGTTGCGGCGCTCTCCAGGACAATTCAGGTGCGGTCCAGCCCAAGACGCCGCTGGCGAACAATGCAAAACCTCGACGACACCCGGATCGCCGCCGAGCATTTCGCGGCTGGGGAAGCAACATTGGGGTAGCAAATAGTGAAAACGGTTCTTCTCGCCACAGCCTTCATTCTGGCGCCTGTCGGCATCGCGTCGGCGGCGGACATCAATGAAACCTTGCCCGTTGCCGCCGACTACGACTGGTCCGGCCTCTATGCTGGCGCTCACTTCGGCTACGTCGCCGGAAAGTCCAATCTCTTCATCGCCGACGCTGGCCCTGGGGGTGCCGACGTTAACGCGCCCCTCGACCCGGATGGGTTCATTGGCGGCATCCATATCGGCTTCGATCAGGAAATGGCGAACCGCTTCGTGCTCGGCGCCGAGGCGGACATTGCTTACAGCAATGTGGATGGGGTGGGGACCTTCACCGGTGCCGGTGCGTTGCTCAAGACCGAACTCAAGTGGTCGGGTTCGGCGCGGCTGCGGGCCGGCTACGCTTTCGATCGGACCTTGCCTTACATCACCGCGGGCGTGGCCGCGGCCAAGTATGAAATGACTGTGATCGCCACCAGCGGTTCAATACCGATCCACGATGAAACCCATCTTGGCTGGACGGTTGGAGCCGGCGTCGAGCACGCCTTCACCGACAGGTGGATCGCGCGCGTCGAATATCGCTACTCCGACTTCGGCAAAAAGGATGTTTCGGTGCCGCTGTTCGGTCCTGGCACGGTTGCGAACATCGATCTCAAGACGCACGATCTGCGGGTCGGCCTCAGCTACAAGTTCTGATCTGGCAGGCCGAGCAAAACCCGGCCTCGCGCCGGGGTTTTGCTTGTGCCGTAAAGGCATTCACGTCCGCCGGCGCGGGCCGAGACGATGACGACGCGCGCTCGGCCCGTCGGCGCGACACCTGCCGCCGGCCAGGGCGGAGGCCGTCGCTGGCGTCAACCTCAGATCAGCTTCTCCAGCGTGATCGGCAGATCCCTCACCCTTTTCCCTGTCGCGTGGAACACTGCGTTGGCAATCGCCGGCGCGATGCCGACGATTGCCAGTTCGCCCACGCCCTTGCCCCCGAGGGCGGAGGAGTGTGGGTCGGGGATGCCGACCGAGATGGTCTGGATGTCTGGGATATCGGCATTGGTCGGCAGCATGTAGTCGGCGAAATTGCCGTTGACGATGCGGCCGTGGCGACGATCGACGATGCCTTCCTCGAGCAGCGCCTGGCCGATGCCCATGATGATGCCGCCCTTCCACTGGCTCTCCGCCAGTTTCGGGTTGTAGAGCCGGCCCGAATCCAGCGCCGACACCGCGCGCGACACGCGCACCGTGCCGAAATCCTCGTCGACGCGCACCTCGACGAAATGCGCGCACCAGGAATGGCGCGAATAGTCGCCCTCGGTGTTCGGGATCGACATGGCTATAGTGGTGTAGTTCTTGTAGCGCTCTTCCGGCGTCGTGCTGGCCGGCAGCGTGTCGCCCTTGGCTTCGATTTGGTCGCGGCCGATCGCCATCATGAAGTCAGCGATCGACAGGTCCGGCCCTTCGCCGCGCGGCGAGGCGATGCGGCCATCCCTCACTTGCAGCGTGTTCGCCTGCAGCTTCTGGAACGGCGAGCGCGGGTCGGAAAGCGCGAGCCCGATCAGCTCGTCCAGCGCCTGGCCGGCCGCCTTGTGAACGGCACCGGTCATGACGCCGGCAAGTCGCGAGCCGCCGGTGACGCCGGCGCGGGCAAAATGCGAATCGCCGAGCTTCACCGACACCCGCTCCACCGGCACGCCAAGCGTCTCGGCGGCGGTCTGCGCCAGGATCGTGTAAGTGCCTTGGCCCATGTCGATGGACGAGCTTTCGACTTCGACCGAACCGTCGGAAAGCAGCTTCACCACCGCCTCGCCATGCGCGCGCCGCACCGGATAGGTGCCGGCCGCGACACCCCAGCCGATGAGCTGGCGGCCGTCGCGCATCGAGCGCGGCGCGTTGCTGCGCTTCGCCCAGCCGAACGCTTCCGCGCCGGCGGCAAAGGCCTCGCGCAACTGGCGTGTCGACCACGCCTTCTTCGCATGCGGGTCCTGCTCGGCATAATTGATCAGCCGCATCTCCAACGGATCGATACCGAGCTCATATGCAAGCTCGTCGATGGCGCTTTCGATGCCGAAGGCGCTCGGGTTCTCGCCCGGCGCGCGTTTTGCGCCCGGCACCACCGTATTGACCCGCACTACATTCTGCTTCGAGGAGAAGTTGGGCGTGGCATACATGATCGAGGTGACCGACCCGAGCGGCTCAACCCACATGCCGTCGACCGCTGTCTCGTTGACGCCGCGATGCACGATCGACTGGATTTTACCATCCCTGTCGGCGCCGATCGCAATGGTCTGACGCGTCGCCGCGCGACCGCCATAGGACGTAAAATTCTGCGGGCGGGTGAGCACCAGCTTCACCGGCCGGTCGAGCATCCTGGCGGCAGCCGCCGCCACCGCGCTGTGCGCCAGCGCCAGCGCTTTGGAGCCGAAACCGCCGCCGATATAGGGCGAGACCAGCCGCACATTCTCGAACGGGATCGAAAACCACTCGGCATAGGTGCGTGCCATGCCGTCGAGCCACTGGCTGGGTTCCCAGATGGTCAGCTCGTCGCCTTCCCAGCGCGCGATCAGCCCATGCGGCTCCATCGCGGCTTGGAATTCGCGCGGCGTGTTGTAGGCCGCGCAGATGCGCACAGGCGCTTCGGCGAAGGCGGCTTCAGCGTCGCCCCATTCCTTGGTCATGGCGTCGATCGGGATGCCGTCGCCCGCCTTGCCGTCGCTCAGGTCGACGATGGCCGGCGTCTCGTCATACCACACCTTGACCAGCGCCGCGGCGGCGACCGCCTGCTCGAACGTCTCGGCCACCACCGCCGCGACATGCTGGCCGGAAAAGGTGACCTCGCGCACGAGCGGCGCGTAGGTCGGCTGCGACGGCGGGTTGCCGAGCCAGTCCGATGCGCCCCTCAATTCCATGATGGTGTCGGGCGTCAGCACGGCGAGCACGCCGGGCGCGGTCTCGGCCGCGCGGGCGTCGATCGCCGTCACCTTGCCGGCGGCAATTGTTGCGCCGACCAGCACCGCATGCGCCAGCCCCTCGAGCTGCTGCTCGAAGGCATATTTCGCTGCGCCCGTGATCTTGGCCGGGCCGTCGACGCGCGACAGCCGCCCGCCGACCGCTTCGAGGCGCGCGCTGTCGGACGCGGCGTGTTTCATGTCATGAACGGTCATGCCGTCTCTCCCAATTTGAGAATGGCGCGCGCGATCACGCGCGGCGCCAGCGCAATCTTGTAGTGGTTGGCGCCATGGTCGACGGCGCCCTCCATGGCGAGCTCGCTCGCCTTGCGGATCGTGGCTTCGTCGAGCGGCTTGCCTTTCAGCGCCTCTTCGACGGCGCGCGCCCGCCACGGTTTCGTGGCGACGCCGCCGAGCGCGACGCGGATGTCGCGCACGGTGCGGCCGTCGCCTTCAAGCTCCAGCCCGACGGCCGCGCTTGCCGCCGCGAACTCATAGGACTGGCGGTCGCGCACCTTGATGTAGGTCGAGCGTCTGGCCGCGGCCGAGCCTGGGATCTCTATTGCGGTGATCACTTCGCCGGGGCGGATATCGTGCTCCTGCTCGGCGGTGGCGCCCGGCGCAAGGAAGAAGTCCTCGACCTTGAGCTTGCGCCCGCCGAGATCGACCTCGGCGTCGAAGGCGACGAGCGCCACGGCGAGATCGCCCGGATAGGTGGCGATGCAGGCCTCGCTGACGCCGAGCACGGCATGGCCGCGCGTCGCGCCGCCGATCGCCGAGCAGCCGCTGCCGGGCGCGCGCTTGTTGCAGGCCGGGAAGTTTTGCGGATCGCGGAAATAGGGGCAGCGCGTGCGCTGCATCAGGTTGCCGCCGATGGTCGCCATGTTGCGCAGCTGAGCAGAGGCCGCCTGCCACAGGGCTTCCGATACGGCCGGGAAGCAGCTCTTCACGGAGTTGTGGTCAGCGACATGGCTCATCCTGGCCAGCGCGCCGATCACGGCGCGGTCGGCGGTGACATCGATGGCGTTGAGCCCTTCGATGTGGCTGATGTCGATGACGGTCGAGGGTTCGGCGACGCCGCATTTGGCGAGGTCGATGAGCGTGGTGCCGCCTGCAAGCAGCATGGCGCCGGGAAGAGCGGCGGCATTGCGCGCGGCCTCGACGCTGTCGGCGCGTAGATAGGAAAAATCTCTCACGAGCGCAGCTCCTGTTCGGCTTGGCAAATGGCGGCGACGATGTGCGGATAGGCGCCGCAGCGACACAGGTTGCCGGCCATGTATTCGCGGATCTCCTCGTCGGAGCCGGCATGGCCCTCGCGGATGCAGGCCACCGCCGACATGATCTGTCCCGGCGTGCAATAGCCGCACTGGAAGGCGTCCTGCTCGAGGAACGCGGCCTGCACGGCATGCAGCGTGCCGTCCTCGCCGGCAAGGCCCTCGATAGTGGTGATCGAGCGCCCTTCGACTTGGGCCGCAAGCGTCAGGCAGGCCAGCACGCGCTCGCCGTCGACGTGCACGGTGCAGGCGCCGCACTGGCCCTGGTCGCAGCCTTTCTTGGTGCCGGTGAGGTGGAGCCGTTCGCGCAGCGCATCGAGGAGCGTCACGCGCGGTTCCATTTCCAGCGCGTGGGTCCGGCCATTGATCGTGAGGTTGAGGGAAAGCGTGGTGGGACTGATGGTGACTTGGTCATTCATGGGGCGTCGGGCTCCGATTGCTGGACGCTTGAGCGGATGGAAATGGGGCTTGGGAGGACAGGGGCAAGGCGTGGAAGCTGCCAATCTCTCCCCTCGTGGGGGAGATGCCCGGCAGGGCAGAGGGGGCGCGAAGGAACGAGGCGTTTTGCGATTTATGTTCGCGAAGAGAAATCTGCCGGAAGGGAGCGCTTGTTATCGATTGATATGACGGCGGGACAGCACCCACCTCTGTCCTGCCGGACATCTCCCCCGCAAGCGAGGAGATCAGCAGCCTCATCGCCGCGCTCCACCGACCAGGGTGCGCTTCCCGTCCTTCTCTACGTGACATACCGCTTCCCCTGGTTATATGATAAAAGCACTCCACAAAAACGGAGGCGCCTCCGTTTATTTACGTGGGGACTGGCCGGTCATGGTTCAACCCCCATATTGCGTTCGGTGGAGAAAAAAGTGCCTGACCGGGAAATGACCGCTGAAGCGAAGCGCGACGCGCAGGCGCCAAAGCCGCTGCGCGCCGATGCGCAACGCAACCGCGACAGGCTGGTCGAGGTGGCGGCGCAGGCTTTCGCCACCGATGGCGTCGACGCCTCGCTGGAGGAGATCGCCAAGCGGGCAGGGGTCGGCATCGGCACGCTCTACCGCCATTTCCCAACCCGTGAGCATCTGGTCGAGGTCGTCTATCGCCGCGAGGTGGAAGGACTTTGCCACGCGGCCGAGGAACTTGCTCGTGAGCACACTGCCGATGTCGCGCTGGAGCTCTGGATGCGGCGCTTCGTCGACTATATCGCCACCAAGCGCGGCCTCGCCACCAGCCTGCGCCTGTTGCTCACCACCAACTCAACGCTGTTCTCCGACACGTCCGGCCGCGTCTCGGGCGCCATGCGAAGTCTGATCGAGGCCGCCTCCGCCGCGGGAAAAATCCGCGCCGACGTCGACGCCTCCGATGTGATGCATGCGCTGGGCGGCATCTACTCGGCGCCGAACACGCCAGACTGGCGCGAGCGGTCGGGGCGGCTGGTGAAGCTCTTGATGGATGGGCTGCGGTTCGGGGCGAGGGGCTGAGGCGCGGGAACTGCTAATCTCCCCCCTCGTGGGGGAGATGTCCGGCAGGACAGAGGGATTGCTGTCTCGCCAACCTCTTCCCGGCTGGCATTCCCCAACCCGTGGCCTACATAGTCGGCACCACCCTCCCTTCCAAAAGGAACCTCCCATGCCCGAAAAGCTCAAATTGAACGACGGCGCCACCATCCCGCAGATCGGGCTGGGCGTCTGGCAGGTCGATCCGGAGATCACGGCCAAGGTCGTGCGCTGGGGCATCGAGGCCGGCTACCGGCTGATCGACACCGCCGAGGGTTATCGGAACGAGGAAGGCGTCGGCGAGGCGATCGTTGCTGCCGGCGTCCCGCGCGCCGAGCTGTTCATTACCTCCAAGCTGCGCAACGGCGCGCATCAGCGTGACGCGGCGCTGCGCGCCTTCGACGATACGATGCAGAAGCTGGGCATTGACCAGATCGACCTTTTCCTCATCCACTGGCCGGTGCCCAGCCAGAACAAATATGTCGAGGCCTGGAAGACGCTGGTCGAACTGCGGAAGGCCGGCCGTATCAAGTCTGTCGGCGTCTCGAACTTCAACCAGGACCATCTGGAGCGCATCATCGGCGAGACCGGCGTGACGCCGGTCGTCAACCAGATCGAATTGCATCCGCGCTTCCAGCAGCGTGACAAGCGCGATTTTCACGCCAGGCACAACATCCGTATCGAGAGCTGGAGCCCGCTGGGCAGCGGCCGGCTGCTGGCCGATCCGACGCTGGAGAAGATCGCGAAGAAGCACGGCAAGTCGGTGGCGCAGGTCATCATCCGCTGGCACCTGCAGGAGGGGCTGGTCGTCATTCCGAAGTCGATCCACCGGGAGCGCATCGCCGGCAATTTCGACATCTTCGGCTTCGAGCTGGACGCGGACGACATGCAGACCGTTCACGGTCTGGATTCGGCCGACGGCCGGACGGGACCCGATCCGGCCACGGCGGCGTTCTTGTTCTGAGGGCTGCGCTCCTTTTGGCGCGGAGTCGGAACCGCCAACCTTCCCACGGATTGGGAAATAGCAGTTCTGCCGACGACATGCCGCCGCTCATCCGGTGAGCGCAGAGATGGTCTTTCGGGATGTCGATCCGGTGACGAAGCTTCGTATCTCGTCAACCAGACTGTCGCAATCTTCACCCCAGATCACGTGGTCTCTCCCGGCCAGCTCGACGTATTTGGCGCCTTGGATGTGGGTTGCCAAGTAACGCCCTTCCTCTGGGCGTACCCAGCGGTCGCCCGTCCTCTGCACGATCAGCGTCGGCACGCGGATCGCCGGCAGGATGTCGCGAACGTCGACTTCGGTACCCCAGCGCCAGAGCGCGATTGCATCGGCGGGCGAGGCCGAATTCCTGAGATAGGCGGCGAACCATTCGCGTTCGACCATGTTTTCGGTCAGGCTCGGCGCTGCGTTGCTCATGTCGGCTGGCTTGCCCCATTGTCTCTCGACGGCCGCTACGTCGTCGTCCACCTGCGCCACAGTTCTGGCCCAGGGATACTCTTTTGACCAAGTGCCCTTGGCGTAGGTTCCGTTAAGCACCAGCGCGGACGTACGCTCGGGATAGGTGGCGGCGAAAAGCATGCACATCGGACCGCCCTCCGAGCTGCCGAACAGCACCGCTCGGGTGGAGCCGACTGCGTCCAGCACCGCACGCACATCCTCCATGCGCTCTTCCAGCGTCGGCAGGCCGACATTGCGGTCGGATAGACCGGTGCCGCGTTTGTCGAATCGGATCAGGCGTGAAAAGGTGCCGAGCCGCTTGAGCACATGCGCGAAGCGCGGCGAGCCCCAGGCAAGGTCGAGATTGGAGACCCAGCCGGGCACGTATATGAGGTCAATCGGCCCTTCGCCGGTCACCTGATAGGCGATGTTGATTCCTGCCGATTTGACGTAGTGGGTGGTCGGCGGCATCGGCTCGCCGCCGGAAAGGCTCCCATCGGCATTTGCCCCCGAACCGGCCGCCGGCTCGGCGGCCGCAACCGGACGTGTCGAGTGAGGCGATGAACTCATCCGGCGTGTCCGCAGAGCCTCGTACAGTTGGCGCGTTTCCAATTCTGGCTGCAGCCCAAGATCTCTCTCCAGCGCCTCACGGCAGAGCTCATACTGTTTAAGAGCAAGGTTGATGCGGCCCTGCGCGGCATAGGCCCTCATCAATGCCCGGTGGATATCTTCGCGCAGAGGCTCCATTGCGAGCAGTCGCGCAGCCGTCCGCGCACAGGATGAAAGGTCGTTCGACGCGCTGTAATGCGCCACCAGCCTGTCCAGCGCTGCAACCGCGATCGTTCTCAGGCGCTCGCGTTCAATTCGAAGCCAATCTTCGAACGGCTCCTCTTTCACGCCAAGACCGTCGAGCAGGTCGCCGCGGTAGACGACGAGTGCCTGCTCGAGGTGTTCGGGCGAGGATCCTGTCGCAAGCGTCTCGAACCGGGCGACATCGAAGTCGATCTCGTCGAGATACAGGCCGACACTGGCGCCGTCTGTCAGAAACCGTCCGCTGCCGCACTTATGCATGGCCTTTCGGATGGCCGAAACGGCTTGCCTGAGGCTCATCCGGGCCTGGGTTTCGCCATTCAGGCTCCAGAGCAGGGCGGCCAGCTTCTCGCGCGATTGTGCCTGTCCGGCTTGCAGCGCGAGATAGGCCATCATCGCCCGTGCCTTGCGGCTCAAGGTTGGAGCAGCCGCGCCAGTACCGGCGAGATCAAATCCGCCCAGAAGATAAAGATGAGGCCCTTTCATTGAGTTCGGCCCCGGCCACGATTATGGCAATTCTTTCGCTTCGCCCCTGGTAATTCAACCGCTATCTGTCCCAAGCGGTCTTTTTCACGTTTCGATCACGCTGCCATCTCCAGCTTTATCACGGTCGCGCCAGAGAGTTGGCCGAACCTGAAACGTGGGAGAACCTCAATGCTGCCATTCAGCCCGACCGACTGGCCCTTCCGGCAAGATGACGGTTTCTACCGGCTCCAAGGCCTACCCGCAATCTTTCGTCACGACATCGCCCAGGCGCGGTACTTGGAGCAGCAGTTAGCGCAACGGTTGCCCGGCGCTCCCAGGATAAGTCTACCAATGCTCGTGAGCAGGCTTTTTGCCGTGGCAGCGTCGGCCCGTGCAGCGCTCTCTCGCCGGCATGCCGGGCGAGGACCCGCCTCCTTTCGGCTTTGAAAGCCGGCCTTCCGAGCCACGTCGGGCTTGACCTTAAATTCCCTCCCCGTCCACCAGCGGCACGTCATCTCCCTCCCACGGGCTGGGCATTGTCCCGCGTCCTGCGGTCGGCAGCGGCATCCAGCATCTGAGTTCCGGTTCTGCATATTCGACGATGCGGCCGGGCGAGGAGTCCGACGCCCGCCAGCCTTCCTCGCCGAACTGGTCGGCGCGCGACCAGTAGGCCATGTCGACCTCGGCCGGCCCCTGCTCGGAGGAACGCACCGTCACCAGGATGCGGCTGCCGTCCCGCGGCGCGCTCGCCATATTGCGCCACTGTTCGGTCTCGTCCATGCGATCTCCTCCTGCTGAACCAATTCCAGAAAACCGGCCGTCGCAATAGTCGCCGCCCGCCGGGAAGGGGTCAACCCGAACTTGGAGCGCGACAGGCAATTCGTTCACAGCTAATATGTCATTGGCCGCAATCGGACAGACGACGATGGATGATGGATTGCTGTCTCCGGTGACCCGTCTCGGGCCGGTCCATCTCAAGGTGACCGACGTGCCGGCGGCCTTGAATGTTTGGCGCGACGCGCTTGGGTTGGCGCTGCTTGGCGAGGACGCCACCATGGCGAAGCTTGGCGCCGGCGGCCGGACGCTGATCGTGCTCCATGCCGGCGCGGAGGCACCGCTGCCGCAGAAGGCGCGCGATCTCTTCCACGTCGCCATCCATATCACCAGCCGCCGCGATCTCGCGCATACGGCCGCCCGCCTCAAGGCATCTGGCCTACGGTTTAGCGCCCAGGATCACCTGGTTTCGGAATCGCTCTATGTCTCCGACCCCTCCGGTAACGGCATCGAGATCTGCTTCGACACGCCGCAGCGCTTGCTGCGCCGCAACGTGTCGCCCAATGGCCGCGTGACGCTGATTGCCACCGACGGCAGCGGGCATTCGGGGCTCGAGCCGCTGGACGTATCGGGCTTGCTGCGCGACCTCGGCAATTCCGGCCATATCGAGCCGAAGATGGCGCAGGAAGCCTTTATCGGCCACATCCATTTGCGCGCCCGCGCGCCCGAGATGCTGATGAAATTCTATCTCGGGGTGCTCGGCTTCCGGCCGCATATCCAGTCCCGGACTTTCGGCATGTTCGACTGCGGCACGGCGCGCCGCGCCCATATGGTGGCCTTCAACATCTGGGCGCGCGACGAGCTGCGCGAGCCGCCGCCGGGTGCAGCCGGCCTCGACCATTTCACCATCGAGCTTGGCTCCGCGCAGGAGCTCGCCGCCGTGGAGCGCAGGCTCGAAGCGGCCGACATACCGGTGAAAAGGGACGGTCGCATTATCTCGACCGCCGATCCGGAAGGCAACCGCCTGCGGCTCGTGGTCCAGGGAGATTGATCGCAACGAAGGAGGAGGGGAAATGTCGCTCAAGGTGATTGGAACCGGCTTCGGCCGGACCGGGACGGATTCGATGCGCGAGGCGCTGACCATGCTGGGTTTCGGCCCTTGCCATCATATGTCGGAGGTGATGGCGCATGAGGAGCAGAAGCTGCTCTGGCGGGCGCTGGCCAAGGGCGCCTCGCCCGACTGGGACAAGCTCTTTGCTGGTTATAAATCCTGCGTCGACTGGCCCTCGGCGCATTACTGGCGCGAGCTGATCGAAATCTATCCGCAGGCGCGCGTCATCCTGACCTGGCGCTCGCCTGAAAGCTGGTGGGAGAGTTTCGAAAAAACCATCCTGCCGGCGATCGTCGGCAGCACGGACCAGGAGTCGCTCGGCATCTCGCTCATTTCGAAACAGGCTTTTGACGGCCGCCCGCAGGATCGCGCCTACGCGATCGCGATCTATCGGGACAATGTCGAGGCGGTGCTGAATACCGTGCCGGCCGAACGTCTGCTGGTCCACAAGCTCGGCGACGGCTGGCCCCCGCTTTGCGCCCATCTAGGCGTTCCCGTGCCGGAAGAGCCTTATCCCGCCCGCAATTCGACCCAGGGGTTTCGGACGGCGCTGTCGCTGTAGGTGAGGGAGTAGGGGAGTAGGGGAGTAGGGGAGTAGGTCAAGAGTCTCAGGCCACGTAGACGCCGCGAACTCCCATCGCAAACTTACTCCTTACTCCCTACTCCCTTCCCTCACACATGCACGTCGCCGAAGGACAGCTCGCCGTCATCGGCGCGGACCAGGAACGCCGCGGCGAGCAGCGCGAGGTAGCAGCCGGCCACGCCGCACACGACGACGACGCCGGGAATCGGGCCGAGCGTCGCCACCCGGAACGTGTCGACGAGCGAGGCGCCGAAGCCGATGGGAGAGCCTTCGCGCGACAGGCTCGGCGTGGTGATCTTCAGGATCCAGGCAAGCAGCAGGATCGTGTACATGAAGATGTAGTTGCGGCGCAGCCGGCGGATCAGCGCCGCGCGCTGCGTGATCAGGAAACGCGGCGAGCGCAGGCCTTCGCCGAGGATCGCGAGCCAGTTGGAAGCATAGTCCGGCTGCGGCGAAAAGATCTGCGCGAAGTAGTAGCGCTCGAATTGCCGCACACGGGCGCGGTAGACGTCGAAGAAGCGGTAGCGCCTCGCCTCGATCCACAACAGCAGCGTGATCAGGAGCATGGCGAACAAAAGCACGCCATGATGCGCGCTGGGCGTCGACAGCGATACCGACAGCATCGCCGCCACCACCGTGATCGCCCAGTTGCTGGTGCGGTCGAGTCGGTCGCGCCAGCCGGCCATGCGCGCGATCTCGGCGCGATGGAAATGCGACAGCGTCGTGGTGAATTCAGGAGAGCTGAGCTTCAGCGCCAGCGTGTCGGAAGCGCGCGGCGGCGCGGCCTTCTCGGTGGATCTTGCCGGCGCAGCCGTCTCTGTCGGCCTTGCCACAGCTGCATCTGTGGATTTTGCGGCATTCGTCTGGGCCATTCTGCCGGGCGCCTCCCGCCGCCATGGCCGGTCCTCGCCTTGACATCGACCGGCCACACCCCTGTCGCTTCAACGTGCGGCCGGCCGGAATGTTCCCGCCTTTTCAGGCGGATAAGTCAGGTTGCAAGCGGGGGACACCACCGTTCGCGCGCCGTGGAAAGAGCAGCACATCGGCCATCGGCCTGGCATGCTGGGCTGCCGCCACTGCCTCGATCACAAGGTCGAGCGCCGCAAGCGCCGCGCGGCTCGTTTCATCGTCGCCGCGCAGGTAATGGCAAGCCCGGTCGAGGTGCAGGTGGGCGGCGGCAAAGTCGCTTTTCATTAGCTTCTCCTTATTGCCCGCCACGGCGCGAACATCGCCGAGTCGCTTTACCGGGAAGCAAAAATCCGCGGTGGCATTTGATTAGAATTGTAGGAAACGGCGCCGGAACTGCGGATCTTCCCCCCGTGGGTCCCTGTGGGGGAGATGCCCGGCAGGGCAGAGGGGGCGCCGTAGAGTACCAACTTCTGCCTGTCTCTCTTGCTGCATGTCCCATGCCGGACCTGCAGATGTTAACGCTTCTGGCTGTGAAGCCGCGTTCCTTCGCACCCCCTCTGTCCTGCCGGACATCTCCCCACGAGGGGAAGATTGGCAGCTCCGACGCCGTGCAACCGAACCACCGGCCAAACCGTTATGACGCGAAATCGAGGGGAGACAGCTTGTCCAAAATACTCAATCGGCGCCGGTCGGTCGTGTTAGCCGCCGCTGCGCTTCTGCTGATGCCCGTCGTCGCCTTCGCCGCCGAGAAGACCGGCATGTCCTCGGAAGGCATTTTCGTCGCCGAACTCATCCTGCTCCTTGTCGTCGGTCGCGGCATCGGCGAGGTTCTGGAAATCCTGGGCCAGCCGGCGGTGATGGGACAGCTGATCGGCGGCATCCTGCTTGGGCCTTCGCTGCTTGGCTGGGTCTGGCCGGCGGCCGAGCGGCTGGTCTTTGCCGGTGACGCCTCGCAAAAGTCGATGATCAACGCCATCGCCCAGCTGGGCGTGTTGATGCTGCTCCTGCTCACCGGCATGGAAACGGATCTGCGGCTCGTGCGCCGCGTCGGCCGCGCCTGTTTTTCCATTTCGGCCGCCGGCGTGGCGGTGCCCTTCGCGCTCGGCTTCGTCGCCGCCCAGTTCATGCCGGCCACGCTGCTTGCCGCAGGCAGCGAACGCATCGTCGCCGGGCTGTTCCTCGGCACCGCGCTCTCCATCTCCTCGGTCAAGATCGTCGCCATGGTGGTGCGCGATATGAACTTCATGCGCCGCGACCTCGGCCAGATCATCGTCTCGTCGGCCATCATCGAGGACACGATCGGCTGGGTGATCATCGCCATCACCATCGGCATCGCCACCCAGGGGCGGATCCAGATCGGCAACCTGGCCTTCACGGTTGCCGGCGTCGCCCTCTTCATGGCGTTTTCCTTCACGCTCGGGCGCCGCATCGTCTTCGACGCCATCCGCTGGACCAACGACACTTTCCGCTCCGAATATGCGGTCGTCACCGTCATCCTCGCCATCATGGGCGCCATGGCCTTGATCACCGATCTGATCGGCGTGCACACCGTGCTCGGCGCCTTCGTCGCAGGCATCTTGGTCGGCGAGTCGCCAATCCTGTCGCGCCACATCGAAGGGCAGCTGCGTGGCATCATCACCGCCCTTTTTATGCCGGTGTTTTTCGGCGTCGCCGGACTATCCGCAGACCTCACTGTGCTTCTCGATCCTCAGCTTGCGCTACTGACGGTAGCGCTGGTCATCATCGCCAGCATCGGCAAGTTCGGCGGCGCCTTCATCGGCGCCGAGGTCGCCGGCATGAGCCGCGCCGAGGGCGTCGCGGTGGGCTGCGGCATGAACGCGCGCGGTTCCACGGAGGTCATCGTCGCCTCGATCGGCCTGTCGATGGGCGTGCTGTCGCACAACCTCTTCACCATGATCGTCACCATGGCGGTCATCACCACCTTGGCCATGCCGCCGACATTGCGCTGGGCGCTGCGCCGCCTGCCGATGGGCGAGGGCGAGCAGAAAAGACTGGAGCGCGAGGAGATCGACCAGCGCGGATTCGTCGCCAATCTGGAGCGGCTGCTGGTTGTGGTCGACGAGGGTATCGTCGGACGCTTCGCCGCCTATCTCGCCGGCGTCATCGGCGCCGGCAAGCCGATGACGGTGCTGCATTCGAGCGGCGAGACCGATGCCGAACCGACCGAAGGGTTGCATCTGGAGGAAATCGAGAAAGGCGCCGAAGACAGCCGTGAGGCGGCGAAGCAAGGCGACGAGACGCCGGTGCGCGAGGCCCCGGTCACCCGCCGCCAGCATGAGGAGCTCTCGGCCGAAGCTGTCACCAAGGAGGCGCGCAAGGGCTACGGCATGCTGCTCGTCGGCCTCGGCCGCGCCGTCACTTCCAAAGGGGCCTTCTCGCATCGGCTGAACGAGGTCGCCGGCGCCTTCGACGGGCCGCTCTGCCTGGTGTTGAAGCCGGCCACCGCCGGCCGCCAGATGCCTCGGCTCGGCCCGCGATCGGGCAAGATACTGGTGCCGGTCAACGGCACGGCCGTTGCCCGGCGCGGCGCCGAGTTGGCTTTGGCCGTCGCCGCCGTCACCGGCGCGCCCGTCAAGACGCTCTATGTCGCACGGGCCGGCCGCGACGAGCTTCGCGACACCGTCTCGCACCGCCGCAGGGAAGCCGTGCTGAAGGACATCGTCGCGCTTGCCGACCGCTACGGCGTCGAGATCGAGACGGCGATCCGCAGCAGAGCCGCCGCCGCCGACGCCATCGCCCGCCAGGCCGGCCGCAACGTGGCGTTGATCGTCATGGGCGTGGCTCGGCGCCAGGGCGAGGAACTGATCTTCGGCGAGACGACGACGGCCGTCCTGCAGCGCAGCCCATGCCCGGTGGTGCTGATCTCCGACGAGCGGGTCAAGCGCGACGAGAGCGACCGCGAGGCGGTACGCACGGGCACGGGCACGGGGTGAGAGGACTGGCTAATCTCCCCCACAAGGGGGGAGACCATCAGCAGTTCTCAAGCCATCTGCAGTTTCTGCCGGCTCGGCTGCGGCGGGAAGGCGATTGCGATGCCGGCCGCGCCCAACCCGATCAGCGCCGAGCCGATGAACAGCCAGCGATAGCTGGCAGTGGCGTCGTAGATCATGCCGCCGGCGAGCGGCCCGAGCGACATGCCGAGGCTGGAGAGCATCGTGGCCGCGCCGAGGACGGTGCCGATGATGCGCAGGCCGAAATATTCGCGCGCCAGCACCGCATAAAGCGGCATCACGCCGCCATAGGTGGCGCCGAAGATGACGGCCAGAAGGTAGAACTGCTCGAGCTGGCCGACGGTGAGATAAGCGGCGATCACCAGGCCCTGGATAGCAAGCCCGGCGACCAGCACAGGCTTGACGCCCAGCCGGTCGCCGAGCACGCCGTAGAGCACGCGCCCGCCAAGGCCGGCCAGCCCCTCGACGCTGTAGATCGACACGGCCGCCATCGGCGCCACACCGCAGGACATGGCATAGCTCACCATGTGGAAGATCGGGCCCGAATGCGCCGCGCAGCAGGCGAAGAAGGTGAGGCCCAGCACGATGAATTGCGGCGAGCGCAGCGCCTGGCCGACGCTCATGCCTGGATCGTCGGTGACCGGCGCCGGCGTGCCGTCGCTGGCTGCGACCGCCGCCGGTGGCTGGCGCACCAGCAAGACGGCGGGCAACAGGAGCACCCAGGCCATGACGCCGATGTCGAACATGGCGGTGCGCCAGTCATAGGCCGTGATCAGCCAGCGGGCGAAGGGCGAGATCGTCATCGGCGCCACGCCCATGCCGGCCGAGACCAGCGAGACGGCGAGGCTGCGATTGGTTTCGAACCAGGCGGTGGTGAGCGCGATCATCGGCGCGAAGAAGGCGCTGGCCGCCAGCCCGACGATGACGCCGTAGCTGAGCTGGAAGACCAGCAGCGAGGTCGCCCGGCTCGCCACCACCAGCGACAATCCAAGCAGCACCGCGCCCGCAAGCACCACGGGCCTGGCGCCGACCCGGTCATAGATCGCGCCCCAGGCGAAGCCGCCCAGACCCATCACCAGGAAATTCAAGGTCATGGCGCTGGAAATGCCGGTGCGCGACCAGTTCGTGTCGAGCGACATCGGCTCCAGAAAGATCGCCAGCGAAAACATGGCGCCGAGCGCCACGCAGGTCATCAGCGCGCCGGCCGCGACGATGACCCAACGATAAGAATGGTTCATGGTTTTCTCCATGCCATAAGGCATCCTGTTTGATGCGGCACGGTTTTTCCAGTCCACCGGGCCGCTTGCGTCCGAAGGACGCCGGAGCGGGAGCCGATCCTACAATCTGGTTGCATTTTTTATCCGGATTTTTTTGAGGGCCGATTTCGTTGTCCCAGGCGCTGTCTCCGAGTGGCTGAAGTGTCAGCAGCCGGCAGTACCCGTCATTGACCGCACACCAGCCCCATCTAGATTTAGCCTCTCAACCAGGAGCATCCCATGGAACTCTATCGCGGCCGGCTCATCGATCACCTTCACCTGGTGGTGCGCGACATCGAGGCCAGCCGGCGTTTCTACAGCAGCCTGTTCGAAGTGCTGGGCATCCCGATCGGCGGTGGCGCTGAGGACCATTTCTGGGCCGACGAGCTGTTCGTCTCGACCCCCGACAGCCGTTCCGCCCAAGGCGTGCTCACCGGCCGTCACCATCTCGCCTTCCAGGCGAAGGACCGCGCCATGGTCGAAGCCTTCTACCAGGCCGGGCTCGCCGCCGGCGGCAAGGACAATGGCGCGCCGGGCGAACGCCCCTACCACCCCGGCTACTATGCCTGCTTCCTGCTCGATCCCGACGGCAACAACATCGAGGCGGTGTTTCATGGCCAGGCGAAGCGGAACGCGGATGCGGTGGTGGTGAGTTTCTGAGGCCTATCGGCGCCAGAACGGTTTAGCGAGCTCCTCCCGCACCTCGTCCATGGTCAGACCGATATCGCCGATCAGATATGGCGTATAGCGCGCCTTGAGCGCCAGCTCCTCGCGGAAGCAGGCTCGTTCGTGCCACACGGCTAAAAGGCCCAACACCCCGGGATGACGCGTCAAGCTTTCTCCGGCCGGCGGGTCGCGGAGGTCGAGCTGCACGGCGCCGTAAAAATCGGAAATCGTGTTCAATATGGGTTTCATCGTTGGCTCCTCGGAAGAACGGCCCTCATCGAGGGCACGCCGGGAGCCTGAACCGCCACGCTCGGTCGATCCATCGGCTGCATGCAGTGTTTTGGGTCCTGCATTTGTAGTATTTTGCGGGGGGCGGGGCGTTGATAATGTCGCCGTCCGCGGGCAGGGAATTGAGATGAATCACGACGCTGCGTCCATACCGGCCGCGCTTTCAGCGCGCCAGCCTGTGCCGGCCTTGTCCGAGCGCGAGCGTGCGGTGGCGGAAAGGTTCGCGGCTGGCCTGACCTATCGCGAGATCGGCGAGGCGCTGTTCATCGCGCCATCCACCGTGCGCACCCACCTCGCCGCGATCTACGAAAAGCTCGGCGTCCGCAGCAAGGTCGCGCTCGCCATGCATATCAACGCCGTCACAGCCATGCCGACCGTGCCCGACACTTCGCCGGTCCTTGCGATATTTCCCATCGAATGCCTGAGCGCCGACGAGCAATGGCGCCGCTTTGCTCGCGGGCTGTCATCCGACATCACCATCGACCTTGCGCGCTACGCGGATCTGCCGGTCATTGCCTTCCACACCATGAAGGCGCTGGGCAGCAAGCCGGCCGATTTCACTGCCGACGGCAAGGCCCTGGGCGCGGCCTATCTTCTGTCCGGTCAGTTGCGCGCCGACACCCAGCGAGTGCGGCTCACGATGGAGCTGGCCGATGCGCGAACCGGCGTCAGCCTGTGGAGCGAACGCTTCGACCGGCCCGTCGAGGACATCTTCGCGCTGCAGGACAGCTTGACCGAAAGCGTGATCAACGTGCTTGCCGGCTGTTTCGGAGCGATCGCCACGGTCGGCCGCAATGCAATCCTTCGCAAGCCGCCGGCCAGCCTGCGCGCCTATGACTGCTATCTGCTGGGCGTCGAGCAGCACAACACCTTCAGCCGCAGCGGCAACAGGGAAGCCATCAGGCTGTTTTCACGCGCGCTCGAACTTGACCCGACCCTGGTCAAGGCCTGGACCGAACTTGCCTACGCCTATTCGATCGAGGCATGCAACGGCTTCGGAGACAATCTGAGCGCCTCGATCGCCAAATGGCGCTGGGCGGCCGAGAATGCGCTGCGGCTCGATCCGAGCGATAGCACTGCGCACAACTGCTTCGGCGACCTCATGGGTTGCCTGGGCGATTTGGAGGCAGCTGAAAGGGCGCACCGGCGCGCCTTCGAATGCGGTTCCAATCATGCCGACACGCTGGCGCTGCTTGCCGGCAGCAAGGCGCTGGTCGCCGGCGATCCGGCGGAAGCCATCCCGCTCATCGAGCGCGCCATGCGACTCAATCCGCTTGCCCCGCCCTGGTATTTCGGCATGCAGGGGCGCGTCCTGTTCACGGCCGGCAGGCACCGGGAAGCCATAGCCGCGCTGCGACGGAGCACGCCGGATTCGCCGCACGTGCTGATCTTCCTGATGCTTGCCCACGCAACACTAGGCGAAGCTCGCGAGGCCGCAGCCATCGCGGACCGTCTGCGCACCGAATTCCCCAGCTTCTCGGTCGAGGGCTTCATCTCTGGCTATCCGGTCAGCATTCCGGGCGCCGCGCGAGCCATCCGCGAAGCGGCGAAGTTGGTGCCGCTCTGCTAGCCCCGGTCACAAGCCCGACGCCACGTGCCAGGCGCTGATGCACTTCTATTCCTTCACCGCGCCAGTCATCGATGAAACATAGTGCTCGACGAAAAAGGAATAGAGCACCACCACCGGCAGCGACCCGATCAGCGCGCCGGCCATGAGCGCGCCCCATTCATAGACGTCGGAGCGAACGAGTTCGGTGAGCACGCCGACCGGCACCGTCTTCTTCTCCGAAGACTGGATGAAGGTCAGCGCATAGATGAACTCATTCCAGGACAAGGTGAAGGCGAAGATGCCGGCCGAGATCAGGCCGGGAACCGACAGCGGCAGCACGATCTTGGTGAGGATCTGCCAGCGGCTCGCGCCATCGATGAGCGCGCATTCCTCCAACTCGAAGGGGATCGAGCGGAAGTAGCCCATCAGAAGCCAGGTGCAGAACGGGATGAGGAAGGTCGGATAGGTGAGGATCAGCGCGAACGGCGTGTCGTAAAGACCGAGATTGAACACCATCACGGACAGCGGAATGAACAGGATAGAGGGCGGCACGAGATAGGCGAGGAAGACGGCAAGGCCAACCTGCCGTGCCCCCGAAAACCTCAACCGCTCGATCGCATACGCGGCAAGCACGGCAGCCGCCAGCGACAGGAAAGTTGCGGCGGTCGAAATGATGATCGTGTTGAGCAACCAACCTGGATAGGAAGTCTCGAAGAGCAAATAGCGTATGTGTTCCAGCGTCGGATGCACGACCCAGAACGGATTGTAGTTCACATAATCGGTCATCTCGATATTGGGCTTAACCGCCGTGATCGTCATCCAGTAGAAGGGGAACAGGAGAACGATCAGAAACACCAGCAGCGGCAGGTAGACCGTCACCACCCGTCGCGGCAGGCTTTGCAGGTATCCCATGCCGCCTTCGTCGGTCTCCAGGCGCTCGACTTCCTTGATCGCGGCCATGTCAGTCTCCGCCGCCTTGCTGCCATCTGCGCCGTTGCAGTCCGAAATAGCTGAACAGGATCGCGGCCAGCAGGAAGGGAATCATGGCAACCGCGATTGCCGCGCCTTCGCCCAGTTGGCCGCCCGCAATACCGCGCTGGAAGGACAATGTCGCCATCAAATGCGTGGCGTTCACCGGCCCGCCGCGGGTCAGCACGTAGATCAGCTGGAAATCGGTGAAGGTGAACAGAACCGAAAACGTCATCGTGATGGCTATGATCGGCGTCAGCAACGGCAGGGTCACGTAGCGGAACAGCTGCCACCGGCTGGCGCCGTCGAGCGTAGCGGCCTCGTAGAGCGATTGCGGAATGGTCTGCAGCCCGGCAAGCAGCGTGATGGCGACAAAGGGAATGCCGCGCCACACATTGGCCGCGATGACCGAGGCGCGCGCATTGGTCGGGTCACCGAGAAAATTGATGCGGTGGTCGATCAGGCCCATCTGCTGCAACGCCCAGGACAGGATCGAAAACTGCGAGTCGTAGATCCACCAGAAGGCAATGGCCGAGAGCACCGTCGGTACGACCCAGGGCAGCAGCACGACGGCGCGGAAGAACGACTTGAAGGGCAGCTTCTCGTTGAGGATGAGAGCCAGCCAGAGGCCGAGCACGAATTTTAGGATCGAAGCGCTGACCGTGTAGAGCAGCGTGTTGAACACCGAGAGCCAGAAGACGCTGTCGCTCCACAGATATTCGTAGTTCTCGACGCCGATGAAGATGCCCGGCCGGCCGATGCGCGTGTCGGTGAAGCCGAGCCAGACACCGAGCCCGAGCGGATAGGTGAGAAAGACCAGGAGCAGCGCCGCCGCCGGCAGCATGAAGCCGAAGCCGAGAACGTTCCTGCTCTCGGCGAGCCTCGAACGGATCGACGGGCGCGTCTGAACGGCAACGGACGGCACGGCCATGGCGCGGGCTCCTTCTTATGCGGGTGGAACTGTGGCTGACCGCGCTTGGCTCGAGTAAGCCGCAAAGCGCGGTCATCCTGCTTCAAACTGCGCCAGGATCAGACGCGGTAGTAGCGATTGGCGCGTTTTTCGGCCTCCTCCATCGCTTCCTGCGGCGTCGCCTGGCCCGTCACCGCCTTGGCGAACATGTCCACCAGCACGTAGTCAGCCATTGTCGCGGCGGATGCATAGCCGAGCGGCCCGGCGTAGCCGTTGGGGCGCAGCGTCGCCGAGGCTTTCGCGTAGGCTGCATTGTTGGGGTCGGCCTTCCAAACCGGGTTGTTGTCGAAGGCTTTCAGCGTCTGGCAGCAATAGCCCGCCGACGAAGTGATCCAGTCGGACATTTGCGGGTCCTCAAACATGAACTGCAGATAGGCTTTGGCGGCATTGGGGTAGGGCGTGTAGTTGAAGATGACGGCCGTGGTCACCTGGAAAAGCTCGACCGATTTCCCGACCGGCCCGATCGGCATGTTGGTCGTGCGGATGTCCTTGGCGATCTCGGCCAGCTTCGGGTCCTTGTCCTTGTTGATCTTCGCTGTGTTGTAGGCCGAGATGCCGTTGGCGATCACGCTCACTTCCCCGGCCAGGAATGCGCGGTTGTTGTTGACGTCGAGCCAGCTTTCGGTGCCGGGGATGAAGGTCTTGTAGAGCTCCTGCGCATACTGGATCGCCTTGAGCGTCTCCGGACTGTTGATCGTTACCTTGCCGGCTTCGTCGACCATCTGGCCGCCGTGGCTCCACAGCAGCCAATGCGCGTAATTGTTGCCGTCGCCGACGCCGTGGCCGTGGGTGAAGCCGGCGGGATGGCCTTTCGCCTTCAACGCCTTGCAAAGTTCCAGGAAACTGGCCGTGTCCTTTGGGAATTCGGAGAAGCCTGCCTCCTTGACCCAGCTTTCGCGGTAGACGATGGCGTTGCCGATGGTGGCCAGCGGCAAGCCGATGAACTTGCCCTCGCGCGTGGCATATTGTTTCGGGCCGTCGTACCAGCCGCCATACTTCTTGCCGAGATAATCACCCAGTTCCGTCACATCGAGCAGCTTGTCGGGATACTGGTGCGGGTCGTCGAACCAGACGAACATCAGGTCGGGGCCGGAGCCGACATTGGCGGCGACCGCCGCCTTGGGACGGATGTCTTCCCAGCTTTCCTTGTCGACGCGCACCTCCACGCCCGTCGCCTCGGTGAACCGCTTGGTATTCTTCAGCCACTGGTCCTCGTCGCCCTGCACGAAGGGCGACCAGCGCAGCAGCCTGAGCTTGGCGCCTTCCTCGGGCTTGTAGGTCACGCCTTCCTGGGCGAATGCGCTCGAGCCGACGAAGCGGCTGCCCAGGGCTCCGGCCGCCGCGGCTGCGGTCGTGCGGATTACATCGCGTCTGGTGAACTTCATACTCGTTTCCTCCTGTTGCTCTGCCGTTGCCTGGTTTTATCGCGCCGTCTCGATTCGCTTGCCGGTCTCGCCGTGGAACAGGTGGATCGGACCGGGGTCGACCGACAGCCGAATGGTTTCTCCCGGCGCGAAGGAATGGCGCTCGCGGAAATTGGCGACGATGTCCTCCCCGCCGACCGTGCGGCCGATGATCTGCACTTCCGACCCGGTCGGCTCGATCACCGCCACCTTGACTGGAATACCATCGTCGGCCAGCCGCAGATGCTCGGGTCGTACTCCGAGCACCATGGCTTCGCCGTTGCCGATGGAGGGAGGCTTCCGCAAAGGCACGGAAATGCCTCCTGCACCCCTGAACGACGGTGGGCCATCATTGGCGAATGCGCCCTTGAGCAGGTTCATGGCGGGCGAGCCGATAAAGCTTGCCACGAACAGGTTGTTTGGTCGGTCGTAGAGCTCGAGCGGCGGTCCGATCTGCTCGACGAGGCCGTCATGCATGACCACGATCTTGTCCGCCATGGTCATAGCCTCGATCTGGTCGTGGGTGACATAGACCGTCGTGGTCTTCAGCCGCTGGTGCAGTTCCTTGATTTCGGCCCGCATCTGCACCCTCAGCTTGGCGTCGAGATTGCTGAGCGGCTCGTCAAACAGGAACACCTGCGGATTGCGCACGATTGCCCGGCCCATGGCGACGCGCTGGCGCTGGCCGCCCGAAAGCTGGCGGGGATAGCGCGACAGAAGCGGCACCAGCCCGAGGATTTCGGCCGCCCGTTTCACCCCGGCATCGCTTTCAGCCTTCGGGACGCCCTTGAGCATGAGCGAGAACGCCATGTTCTCGGCAACCGTCATGTGCGGATAGAGCGCGTAGTTCTGGAAGACCATGGCGACGTCGCGCTCCTTCGGCGCAACGTCGTTGACGATACGGCTGCCGATCGAGATATGGCCGCGCGAAATCTTTTCCAGGCCGGCTATCATCCTGAGGAGAGTCGATTTTCCGCAGCCTGAGGGTCCGACCAGCGTGACGAACTCGCCGTCGTCTATGTCGACGCTGACGCCATGCAGGATCTGGGTGGCCCCGAACGATTTGTATACATCGCCAATCGCGACAGACGCCATCGAACTCCTCCCGATGGTCCCTGCGAATCTCGCGGGGAGCCGTTCCAATCAAGGTGTGGCTGAAACGGATGCCGGCAAGCACCCACCACTGGCGTCGGCGACGTTTGCCCCAGCTCCCCCCGGGTCACGCGACTGTGAAACGGTAGCGCTACCACATCCGCCTGTAAAGCGGCGGCGCGCCTTGCTTACTTTCGTCGCTGAAGACAGTTGAGCGAAGGCCGCCCTGAAGCGAAGTGGATCCAGCCAGTCGCTGGCGGCCACCCAGTCTGGGCGTTAGTGCGGCTTGGTCGCCGAGGTGGCAGATTTATCCCTCACATCCACACCATGAGGAAGTGGTGCGTAGTCATAGATCTCGAGGATGACAGGATAGGGCGGCCGTCGACCGTTTTCGGCAAAGTGTCGAACCAGCTTGATCAGCCTGGAGCCGTCCTGGCTTACCCAGATATCACTAGCCGCCCCGAAGCCAGCCTTTTGCCAGATCGCTGCGTAGTGAAGGAGCTTTCCAGACGCGGAAGATTCTTCAGCGACCAATTTGCAGGAGATAAACCTCGGGCCGAGCCCGTCAACGGTCCGAAAAATTATCGGACCGCCTTTCACCCAACCGGCTGACCCGGGAGGCTTGGTGTAATATTCACCATCATCGATCCTAAACTCGCCATGGGGCGTGGTCGATCCGTCGTCCTTCAGTTCGTATTCAGCAATTGAATATTGCCGGGGGCGGTTTTCCCCATCATATGCCTTGTTTACATTGGCGCACGATGGATCCGGCACGCGCTCGCTTTCGTCGTCATATTCGTAAAGCTCTACCGCGGTGGCAAAGGGAAACTGCCACAGTCGATCTGGATAGCGACGTATTATCTTGGCAAGCCTACGGCTGTCTTCGCTGACCCACAGTTCCGCATCGGCGGCATAGGGAAACTCGTGCCATGTTGCTGAATAGTGCAGTAGGTTGTCCTCTTTGCCCGTCAGCTTGCAGGACGTAAAGACCGGTCCCATGCGGCTCATGGACGAAAAATCTGCCAAACCATGCGCCAGCCATTTTTCTGAGAAAGAGTAGCGCGTGTAGTAATGGCCGTTGACGACACGGAGGTCTTGGAAAAGCTTGAGCGATCCATCATCTTTCAGTTGATATGTCATGATGGAATAGTACATTGGCCGGTTGAACTGATCGTAAAACCTGTCGACGTCGGCGCAGGAGGGGTCTGGCTTCGGCATTTCCTCGGCCCGAACGGCTGAAGCGCCGGCGACAATGGCCAACAGCATGCCCAAAAAATAGCGCAGAAATCTCGACACTTGCCCCGAAGCCCCACAGTTGTCGCCGTCGGCAGACTACACCGGAGTTCCAAGTTCAACCAGAGGGCCGGAAAGAAGACTTAGAGTTGCCAAGCAAATCTCGCGCTCGCGTTTTCTAAGGCTTAGCTCCGGCTCCTTTGTTGAAATCGCTGTACCGGCTCCGCAGCTCTTCCCGCTAGGCTAGCCTCCGCCCAGAAACGTCGCGATCAGCTTCAGCATGTTGCCCTCCTGCCCGAACTCGATCTTGTCGAAATCGCGGCTGCCCTGGCGCTGCGCCTTGGAGAGCTGGTCGAGATAGGCTGTCAGCTCCGCCCGGACCTTCTTGCAGCCGGGATCGTTCTGGGCAGTGAGGCCGGTGCTGAAGGCGACGATCTTGTGCACCATGTCGACGATGCCGGCGCCATGCACCTTCTCATGCGCGATCAGCCCGGCGGCGAAGGCGTCCCAGCGCGTTTGCAAGGCTGAGCCAAGTTTCCCCGCCGGCTTGGGCAGCGTGTAGGTGATGATCAGCTTCGGCCGCGCCGTCCTCAGCACGCAGGCGTCGCCTTGCGGCTGGTAGTCGCGCTGCCAGGTCAGCTTGAAGAAAGTATGCGCGATGACGCGCCGTTCGTTGCCGGCCGAATCCTTGCCGATCACTGGGCCTTTCTTGCCGATCGAGAGATAGAGCTGCTCCGCGCTTTCGCCCGAGACGGCATAAGTCTCGATTTTCTCGATAGGTTTCCAATCGGCGAGCGCCGGCGTGGACGAAAGCAGGGCGGCGAGGAGGAGGGCGGGCTTCATGGGCGAGCCATAGCATTGGGCCTCGTTTGGTAGAAGCCGGCCCGCGGATTTTCGGAACCGGCTTCACCGGTCGATCGTTTTCCTGGGCAATCGACCCATGGGGAAGGACAAGATGACCCGCAACGAGATCATTTCCGTGCTTGGACCGGTCGACGAGGCCGTCATCGCCGATATCGCGCTCACCGGCGCCAGCCTCGAGGAATTGCGCGAGGCCTTCGCCTGGATCGGCGCCGACGAGGCGCTGGTCAATGAAGGCCGCGCCATGCCCGGCGCCCGTGTGGCGAAACTGATCGAGATCCTCGAACCGCCCGAGGATGAGCCCGAGGCACCGGGCGCGATGGAGTAGGGCGGCTGCCTGTAGGTGCTTCTCCCTACTTGCCCCTCGAACTCCTCCTGTCATAGTTTTTGCCGCTTTGGCGGGAGGAAAGCCATTTGGATACCAATGTCGTCATCGTCGGCGCCGGTCCTGCCGGGCTCGCCGTTGCTGCCTGCCTCAAACAGGCGGGGCAGGACTTCATCATCCTTGAAAGGGCCAATGAGGTGGCGCCCGCCTGGCGGCGGCATTACCGGCGGCTGCACCTGCACACGGTGAAATCCTTCTCGTCGCTGCCCTTCGTGCCGTTCCCAAAAAGCCACCCGCGCTACGTGCCGCGCGAGAAGGTGGTCGCTTATCTCGATGCCTATGCCGGGCGTTTCGGGCTCAGGCCGCGCTTCGGCGTCACCGTCAAATCGGTCAGCCGTGAAGGCGAGCGTCTGCTGGTCCAGACCGATGCCGGGCTGTTCAATGCCCGCAAAGTGGTGGTGGCCACCGGCAACAATGCCGAGCCGATCACACCAAACTTCCCGGGCATCGAAGCCTTCAAGGGCAAGGTGCTGCACAGCGCCGCCTATACCGAGGCCGCGCCTTATGTCGGCAAGGACGTGCTGGTCGTCGGCATGGGCAATACGGGCGCGGAGATCGCGCTCGACCTGGCTGAAAGCGGCGCCAGGCCCACAATCTCGGTGCGCAAGGGCGTCCACATCGTGCCGCGCCAGCTGTTCGGCGTGCCGATCCAGATGGTGGGGATCGCCAGCCGGGCAATGCCGCAGGCGCTGAACGACTGGGTGTTCCCAAAGATCCTCGATCTGGCGCTGGGCCGGCTGGAGAGATACGGCATCGTGCGGCCGCGGCAGGGCATCATCCAGGGGATCGAAGCCGGCCGCATTCCGGTGATCGACGTCGGCACGGTGGCGGCGATCAAGGCCGGCCGGATCGGCATCGCACCGGATATCGCAAGCTTCACCCCGGACGGTGTGAAATTCGCCGACGGGTTGGAGAAGAAATTCGACGCGGCTATTTTCGCCACCGGCTACCGCCCGGCCTATGACAGCTTCCTGCCGGCGGAGCTCAGGCCGGACAAGAGCGGCGTGAACGCCCGCGCGACGGAGCTCGGCGTCTATCTCGTCGGCTTCTACAATCCGGTCACCGGCCTGTTGCGCGAAATCGGCATCGAGGCGCAGGCGGTGGCGAAGGATATTGCGAGACGGTGAGGGTTCACGCGGCCGAGTTCCGTCACGGCGCAGACCTTTCTGCGTTGATCTGCGCCCCGCCTGAATCGGGTGGCGCCGTCATTCGCCGCATGGCAAGCCAATCCACCAGCGAGGAATGCACTCCATGCTCACGCTCTACGATTATCTCCCGTCGCAAAATGCCTGGAAGGTTCGCGTCCTGCTCGGGCTGCTCGGCATCGCCTACGACACCCGCATCATCTCGATCTTCGAGGGCGAGTGCCGCACCGAGACGTTCCTGAAGCTCAACCCGGCAGGCGCAGTTCCGGTGCTCGGGCTGGACAATGGCGAGGCGATCGCCGAGTCGAACGCGATCCTCGCCTATCTCGCCGAGGGCACACCCTACCTTCCGTCGGACCGCTTTGCCCGCGCCAAGGTGATGCAATGGCTGTTCTTCGAGCAGTACCATATCGAGCCGGTCATCGGCTCGTTGCGCTACTGGACGCTGACCGGTCGGCTGGAGCGTAACCAGGCGATGGTTGCCGGCAAGCGCGAGGCGGGCGTGCGCGCGCTTGGCGCGCTGGAGCGCAGCCTGGCCGACACGCAATTCCTGGTCGGCAACGCGCTCACCATCGCCGACATCGCCGTCTACGCCTACAGCCACCGAGCCGAGGACTGCGGTTTCTCGCTCGCCGACTATCCCGCTGTCGATGCTTGGATGGGACGCGTCAGCGAGACGATCGGCCCGGATTATCCTGTGCATCCTTACAGCATCGATCCGCATTCGCACGCCTGAGCCGCCGGAACACAGCGGCGGACAGGGCGTTTTCCAAAGGCAGCGTGTCGTGCGTCGCCCAATCGGCGCCCGCCTGTTTCGCGTTGCGTTCCAACCAGAGCCATGGAGGTCCGCAATGGTTCGCACCATCCTCGCCGCAATCCTCGCCACCGGCATCATGAGCCTACCGGTCATGGCAGCCGAGCAATACTGGGTCGCCAGAGACGCCGTGTCGAAGCAGTGCGAGATCGTGCCGAAGAAGCCCGACGGCACGCTTGTCGTCGATCTCGGCAAGAAGAAATACGCCAGCGAGGGTGAGGCGAGGAAGGCGATGGAGGCGATGTCGGACTGCAAGAAAAAATAGGGCCGTTGCCCAATCCTCCCGAGGGAGATTAGCCAGCTTCTACCGGTCCACCAGAGACATCGTCCGCTCGTTGTAGCGCGGCCCTGACACCTTGTCGGGCGTCAGTGCCATGTCGAGCCCCAGCATCTCGGTGGCGTCGAGCGCGATATCGGCCGCCGCGACGTTCTCTTCCAGATAGGCCCGGCGCTTGGTGCCGGGGATCGGCACGATGTCGATGCCGAAATCCGGGCCTTTGGCGAGCAGCCAGGCGATCGCGATCTGGCCGGGTTTGACGCCCTTTGCCGCGGCGATGTCGCGCACCGTGGCGGCCGCCGCGATATTCAGGTCGAAATTCTCGCCTTGGTAGCGCGGATCGCCGCGACGGAAATCGCCTTCGGGATACTCCTCCGCACGCCTGACGTCGCCGGCGAGGAAGCCGCGGCCGAGCGGAGCGAACGGCACCAGGCCGATGCCGAGCTCCTTCAGCGCCGGGATGATCTCGGGCTCGAGGTTGCGCTCCCACAGCGAATACTCGCTCTGCAGCGCCGAGACCGGATGCGCGGCATGCGCGCGGCGGATGTTGGCAATGCCCGCCTCCGACAGGCCGAAGAAGCGCACCTTGCCCTGCGCCACCAGTTCGCCGACCGCGCCCGCGACATCCTCCATCGGCACGGCGGGGTCGACGCGGTGCTGGTAGAGGAGGTCGATGCGGTCGGTGGCAAGTCGCGAGAGCGAAGCGTCGACCACCTCGCGTATATGCTCGGGCCGGCTGTCGAGCCCGGCCTGCTTGCCGTCGGCGATGCGGAAGCCGAACTTCGTCGCGATCGTCACCTGATCGCGCCGGCCTTGCAGCGCGCGTCCAAGCAGCTCCTCATTGGCGAAGGGGCCGTAGACCTCGGCCGTGTCGAGAAAGGTGCAGCCGAGCTCGATCGCCCGGTGGATCGTCGCGATCGACTCCGCCTCGTCGGCCGGGCCATAGGCCTGGCTCATCCCCATGCAGCCGAGGCCGATGGCAGAGACTTCGAGTCCCTGGCTGCCGAGTTTCTGTTTGCCGAGGCTCATGCGTCTTGCTCCGAAGGAAAATCAGCGCTCGCGAATATAGGGGCCTAAGGCGGGACGTCCAGCCGGCACATTCGCTTGATCCGGATCAAAGCTGGGCCGGGCACAGACTCGTATCGTCCATGCGTCTTGGGAAGGACACAAGGCGGGCGGGTGGTTCCGGCTGGCTGCACTCCCTCGGAGCTCTGACGGAACCACCTGGACCTTCTCGAATCTGGCGGAGCGCCGCCTGGCTGTGACGCGATCGGCATTGCCGCCGAGGGCCGCCAAAAAAGCCGATAGTTGTTGTCCCAAGCGTGGCAGCTGCGTCGCAAGCACCACCGCATAGGCAGGCAATGCCCGGCAGGTCAGCAAGGGGTGCTTTCATCAACTTTATAAGCTCTAAGCCATCGGCAGCATGCGGCGCATGATCAGCGAGGCGTGACCGCCGACGCCGTGGGCCGCTTCCCGGCGTTCGACCACTTCGAAGCCGTGCTTGCGGTAGAAGGCGATCGCGCGGTCGTTGCCTTCTATCACCTCCAGCGCGATGCTGGGGATGCCGGCATGCGCGGCAAGCACCGCGTGCAGAAGGTCGACCGCAAGACCCCTGCCGAAGGCCTGCGGCTCGATGTGGAGCCGCTGCAGCATCACATCGCCTTTTCCGTCCATTGCCGCCATCGCATAGCCGGCAATCGAGCCATCGGCGCGCTCGGCGACGAAGGACATCTTGTCCTCGTCATCGAGCTCAGCCGCGAGCCTTTCCGGCGCGTGCCTTTCATCGGAGAGCCTGGCCACGGTCTCGTCGCCCATGATCGGCGCATAGGTCCGCCGCCACGATTGGCCGAGCAGCCGCGACACATCGGCCAGGTCGTTTCTCGTCATCGCCCGGATGCGGGTCATGGTCGCCATCCTTGTTGGAGTCTGAAGATAGGGCGAAGCGATGGGTACAGCCAATCTCCCCCTTGTGGGAGAGATGCCCGGCAGGGCAGAGGGGGTGCTGTCCCGCCAGCCTATCCGCGCTTGGGATCTCCGCTTTACGCCGCGCCCGGCGCCGGCAATTCTTCGCGACGGCTTATCTTGCGGCCCAGAATCACAAGCTGGCGCGCGCGGTGTTGTTGCGCAGGCGGCCCAGCCGCCATTCGAGCCCTGTTTCCATGGCGATGCGCCTGGCGTAGATGCTGGAACGCATGCTGGCTTTGCCGGTCGCGACCTTCACCGGGTCCTCGTAGGATAATCCGCTTTGTGAGAGTCGCCATCCGATAGCCCGCCGCCGAACCGATAAAGGTGGCAGCGGGCCATTGGAGCGACGGGCGTGCTGTCCCGCCGAGCAGGAGACACTGCTCGCCACGATCTAAACCGGCTTTGCCAGGGACCGCGACTTACGGATTGGTAAGATCGCTCACGATCATGTTCCCAGGCCGGCCGGTGCCTTGCCGGTTTGGTCGAAAGCAGTTCCCTCTGGGCCAGGTCCGGCGTCACCCGATTTTCCCGCCTCGCGGAATCGACGGGCAAAGATCATCAAGCGCCGCGCGGTGTTGTTGCGCAGGCGGCGCAGCCGCCATTCAACCCCCGTCTCGGTGGTTATCCGCTTTGCATAGATGCTGGCGCGCATGGCCCTGGCGTCGGCGGCGATCTTGGCAGGATCGTCGTAGAAGGCGCAGATCTTGTCGGCCGCCATGCCGGGCGTCTCGAGCCAGGCGGGGATATGCGTCGAGCTGAGGCAATAGACATCGGTCAGTACCCGGTGGATGCCGTCGCCTTGCGCCGGGCAGGTCGTGGCGAACGCATCGCCGATGAAGACGACACCGTCGCGCCGATGGCCCTGCGTCGTTGTCAGGCCGACCTGCCTCACCTCGACCTCGCTGGCGACGACGAAGTTGCCGCATCGAGCCGCGATCTCCGGCATCAACTCCAGGAGCATCTTTTGCGGGTCCTCGCGGAACGACCGCACCCACGGATCGGCGACGGTCCGGTAGACGAACATGTTCGCGCGCATCCGCTCGCCAATCCGGAAGATGGTAAGAAAGGCAATGCGATCGGCGATCCGCCTTCCGTAGAAGGTGAGGGACGGCAAGCCGAATTCCTGCGGCGTCACCGCGAGATCGAACCCCAACGTCAGCGAATGCGCCTTCGATTCCTCGACGCGCTCGACGCCGATCGCGCGCCGCACCGCCTCGCTATAGCCGGTGGCCACGACCAGCAGCCGGGCATCGATCACGGAGCCGTCGGTGAGCACCAGCCGCTGCCGGTCCGGTCCCGTCGAGACCTCCGCGACTTTGCCGATCGTCAGCGGCACTTGCGGAGGCAGCGCCGCGCGCAGGCCGTTGACGAGCGGCGTGTAGGAAAAGGCGTACTCCCAGTTTCGCTTGCGCTCGAACAGCTGGCCGAAGCGGAAGACATGGACGTCTGTCATCGGGGTGACGAGAGACCTGAAAACCGGGCCGAGGCCGAGTTTCTCGAACAGTCCCATCTGCTCCGCCCGGGTTTTCTCGGCCCGGAATTCGTCATGGTGGATACGATGCGGATCGACCAGCGCGATCTTGCGGCCCGCCTTGGCGAGCGACAGCGCCAGCACGGTTCCGGCGAGCCCCGCGCCGACGATCGCCACTTCGACTTCGGTCCGGTCGGCCGGCACGGCGGGCGCTTTGCGGTCCTCTGCGATGCTCATTTATAGTCTCCATGGCCCGCAGGCAGGGCGTCGCCCCGTTGGATCTGTTTCCAGCGCGGCGCCATTGCCGAACCATCTATGAATTCCAGCCCGCCCGCCTCGTTGAGCGTGTGCAGCTTGCGGCCGGCCCAGCCGGCACCGGGGTTGAGGATCGTTTCGACGACCTGTCCAAAGCCGCTCTCGTCAAGCTGAGTGACGCGCGCTATGCCGAGCGCGGCGCCATAGCTCCTGCGGCAGTCCTGCACCGGGCGAAGGAGTTGGCCGCCGCGGCTGACCATGCGGCCCGCCGGCCGCGCCGAGGCGATGTCGATCATAACGGGGTTCTTCGGGTGCGGCGTCCACGGCCCGCGGAAATCCGGCGCCGACCACAGATGCAGCTGGTCCGAGAAGGCGCCGCCGCCGTCGCGTACGGTAGCGAACATCCACCAGCGCCCGCCATGCTCGACAAGCGTGGCGTCGCTGGCGATGATGTCCGACAGGAGCGTCGCTTCCTTGACCCAGCCGCCCGGGAAGGCGGTGGCGCGGTAGAGGTCGACGGTCCGGTTGGCGGAGCTTTCCGGCACCATCCACATCTGGCCGTCGCGCTCGAACACGAAGGGGTAGGAGAGGTGGTAGGGCAGCTCCAGAACCGGCTTCGGAGTGCCGACTGGGCCGGACGGGCCAAACGCCACTGCCGACAGGATCGCCTTGCCGGTGCGGTGGATGTAGTCCTCGACGAACAGCGTCACCTGGCCGCGGTAAAGCACCGGGAACGGGTCGGCGTAGAAGCGGCTGCCGTCGTCCGGCAAATCGCGCCAGCCGGATTGCGGATGGGCGCGCAGTTCGTAGAGATCCTTGCCGCCGGTCTCGCGCCAGCCGACCCGCCAATGTGGGGCGTTGTAGCACAAATGATAGATCTGCTGGACGATGCGGCGTGCCGTCGCCTTGGCCGCACGCACACCGAGCTTCGTGGCCGACGGCATGGCTGACGGCGCCGTCTCGGATGGTTCGGGGAGCACCGGAAGCGATGAGCGGGCGGCGCCGTTAACCGCCGCGACGATCAGGCTGGCGCTGCGCGCCAGCATGTCCTGGAAGGAAGCCAGCGCGATCCCGTGATATTCGGTGCCGAGCCGTCCCTCGGCGACTGTCGCGCCGTTCTGTTCCAGGCGGGCCAGCGGCGTGCGGCCGGCAAGGATCAGCGCCAGGAGGGCCTCCTCGCCGCAGACGCCATCATAGGCGAGCCGCCAGACCCGTCTGCCCTGCGGCTCGACGTCGCCGATGAGATCGATTGTGAGGTCGGCCGGCGCGGACGCTCTCGCATGGCCGGCCAGTGCCGAAAGCGGCACACGCCTGGCCGTCCCATTGGCGGGCAGGCGATGGATCAGCGTCTCAAGCTGGAACAGCGCTTCGGCTTCGCGCGGCACGCCGCCCGCCGCCGGACGGCCGTCGACCGCAAGCTCCACGCCGGGCAGCAGCGACAACCGCTCGGCCAGCGCCACATGAAAAGCGCGCACGCAATCGCCGTCGAGGCGCAGGGTCAGGCGCATCGCCAGCCCCGGGCACATCCGGTGCCGCCGACCCGGCTGGCCAGATCAAATTCCCGCCGCATGCGCACGATGTCTCCAATTTAGGCTGCACTTAGATTCTACTGCGTTGGTGCAAACTTCGTGCCAGAGCGGCCTCAATTTATGAACATAATTAACAGTGTTTTAATCGTTGCCGGGAATAGCTAGACCAACGCCGCATTTCTCGTTTGCCGGCCGATGGAGCGTTCTCGGAGCGACCTTTGCAATCACCCCTGCTCATGGTGCCTCAGCAGAACGCTCCGGAGGCGATCGCGCCGGCGCCGGCCTATCACGCGCCTGCGCCCGCGCCCGCCACGGTCGAGCTTGGCGATCTCGGCCGCATCCTGCTGCGCCGCCGCAAGCTGATCTTCGCCACCGTCGCGTTGCTCACTATCGCGACGCTGATCTACGCGTTCCTGACACCGGCGCTCTATTCCTCGACGGCGCAGATCATCATCGATCCGCAAGACCTCCAGGTCGTCACCAACGATGTCAATCCCAGCCGCATCTCGCCCGATGGCGGCATCACTCAGGTCGAAAGCCAGGTGAGTGTGGCGCAATCGAACGGCGTCCTGCTGCGCGCCATCAAGGCGACCAACCTGACCGAGAACCCGGACTTCAACGGGCAGGGCGGGCTCGGCGGCTGGCTGGGCATGTTCTTCGGCTCGGGCGACGGCGACAGGACAGCTGAAACGCTCGACGCGCTGCGCCGTCGCCTGGCGGTGAAGCGCGACGACAAGGTGCTGGTGCTCAACATCATCATCACGGCCAAGAGCGCCGACCTGGCGGCCGAACTCGCGAACGCCATCGCGCAGGCCTATCTCGACGACCAGGCCGAAGCGCGCTCGAAGGCCGCGGCCGACGCCTCCGACGCGATCAGCGCCCGGCTGGAAGACCAGCGCAAGCGCGTCGAGCAGGCTGCCAACGCGGTCGAGACCTACAAGGCCGAGCACAACATGGTGATGGCGGCCGGCAACCTGGTCAGCGATCAGGAACTGACCGATCTCAATACACAATTGACAGCCGCCCAGACCCGTACGGCCCAGCTCAAGGCACAGGTCGACCAGCTGCGCCGGCAGGGCGGCGCGCCTGACGCGACATCGGAGGCGATGCGCTCGCCGGTCATTGCGAGTCTCAGGGCGCAGGAGGCGACGCTGGTCGACCAGATATCGCAGTTCGGCACCGAGCTCGGGCCGCGCCATCCTTCGATGATCTCCGCGCAGCAGCAGCTCAGCGATCTGCGCAAGCTGATTTCGCGTGAGCTCGGCCGCCTCGTCACTGCCGCCGAGACCGATTACGAGCGCGCGTCGGCCAACCAGAAGGCCCTGGAGGCCAAGGTGGCATCCCTGAAAGGCAAGTCGCTCGACACCGACCAGGCCTCGGTGAGGCTGCGCGAGCTACAGCGCGATCTCGACGCCGTGCGCACCGTCTATGCCAACTACCTGCAGCGCGCCCAGGAAACGCGCGAGCAGACCAACGTCAACAGCACCAATGCCCGCATCATCTCGCAGGCTATGCCGGCGCTGAAGAAGAGCTGGCCGCCGAAGGGGCTGCTTATCTTCGGCGCCATCTTCGGCGGGCTGGCGCTGGGCATCGGCATGGCGCTGATCGCCGAATATCTGTCGCCAACCGTGCTGTCCGCCAACCAGATGCAGTCGGCCATCGAGGCGCCGGTGCTGGGCGTTCTGCCGGGCAGGGGGCGCCGCCGCTCCGGCGCTGCCGCCCAGAAAACCGACGCCGTGGCCGGGCTCGCGCTGCAGCGCATCGCCGCCGCCACCAGGCGCCCGCCGGACTGGCCGCTGGTACCCTCCATCCTGGTGGCGTCGCCACCTGAGGATAAGGCTGAGCGGTCGAGGGTGGCATGGCAGCTCGCCAACGCGGCGGCGGCCAGGGGGCGCCGCGTGCTGTTCATCGACATCAATGCCGGCAAGGGCCAGAAGGACCCGCAGCCCGGCGTGCTCGACGTGCTGCGCGGCGAATATCCGCTCGACGCGGTCAGCCGCTATGCACCGGGTAGTTCCGTGGCGCTGGTCAGCCGGGGGCGGCCGACCGCGGTGTTCCAGGAAGCGCAGGCGCTCTATTTCGCCCATCGGATGTTGGCCGAGGCCAATCACAGCTTCGAGCTCGTCGTCATCGACGGCGGCGCGCTGGCGGACGACCTCAACGTCCTGCCGCTGGTCGCCATGGCCGACGAGATCCTACTCGTCGCCAGGCTGAATGCGACGCCGATGCGCGACGTCGCCGCGACCTCGGAAGCGGTCTCCGTCATGGGGCGGCTGCCGACCGGCGCCATGCTGGTCGACGAGGCGGCCTGACATGGCCTCGATCCTGGCTGGTACCGCCCGGCCTGTTTCGGCTTCGGGCTATGGCATGGCGGGCCCGCGCACTGTCCCAGTCGACACGCTGACCCGTCTTGGCCTGACTATCGCGGTGCTGCTTCTGTTTTCCGTCTCCGGCGGCATGCTGTGGCTCGCAGGCTATAATTACGACGGCTTGCAAGGCAGTCCGCTGAGCAAGATCCACCCTTCCACCTATCTCTTCGTGCTCGTCTTCGTCTGGCGCTCCTGCATCTTCGGCAATCCGGTCGGCTATGTGATCCATGTCACGAACAGGCGGCCGGCCACGATGCTGATGGCGGTGATCTCGACCGTGCTTCTCTTCGTCGTCATCCTCAGGCAGCGCCCCGGCATGGCCGGCATGATCGACACTTTCGTCGCCCCGGCGCTGATCGTGCTGCTGCTGAGCGAGGATGACGAGAAAACCTTTGCCTGGCTGCAGGCGGTCATCCATGTCGTCATGACGGCGAACGCGCTGCTGGCGCTGTTCGAGTTCGGCACCAAACATCTGGTGTTCCCCTACAGGTTCGACGGCGCGGTGTTCGTCAACGATCTGCGCTCCACCGCGCTGCAGGGGCACCCGCTCTCCAATGCCACGGTCACCTCGATCTATGTGCTGTCGCTGCTATCCGGCTCGCGTTCCCTGTCGACGCCGCTCAGGCTGGCGCTTGTCGGCCTGCAGTTCTGCGCACTGGTCGCCTTCGGCGGCCGCTCGGGCATGGTGCTGACGATCCTGCTCAGCGGCGTTTATTTGCTGATCCAGGGCCTGGCGCAGCTCAGCACCGGACGCGTCAACCTCTTGGGCGCCGCGCTGGCGATCATGCTCGCCGCGCTGCTGCCGCTGGCCATCGCGCTTGCCGGCTATTACGGCTTCTTCGACGCGCTGCTCGAACGTTTCGTCTCCGACAGCGGCAGCGCCAACGCCCGCGTCGAGATGTTCGATCTCTTCAGGCATCTGGAATTGCGCGACCTGATCGTCGGGCCCGATGTCGACCTGCTCGACAGCATGCGCCGCATCACCGGCCTTGAGCAAGGCATCGAGAACCCGATCCTGCGCCTGACGCTCTACCAGGGAGCGTTCTTCACGCTTTTGATCTTCTTCGGCTTCGCGCTGTTCATGCACGAGGTCGCGCGCCGCTGCCATTCGGGCATCTGGCTGCCTATGCTGGGTTGGCTCATCCTGCTCAACACCTCCGAAAGCATCGCCTCCAAGACGACGCTGATGACCAAATTCGTGGTCATCGCGCTGGCGCTTTATCGGCCGGCGAGGCCTGTTGCGCGTCAAAGGACGCAGGCGAAGGAACGCGGCGAGTCTCGCTACGCATTCGCCGCCAGATGGAAACCAAACCCTTAGCGCGGTTTGGTGATTCAGCAAGTCAAGCGCGCGGCATCCTCAGCCCGAGCGCCTCGACCATCGCGGGATCGAGCGCGCGCGTGGTGTCGTCCATCATGCCCATGCCGTCGAACAGGTCCCAGAATGCCCAGGGAAAGCCGAATGCCTCGGCGCTCTGCCGGACATCGCCGATGTAGCGGGCGCGGTCCGGGTTGGGCGCGGCTGTGTATCGTGCATCGGTTCGCAACGCGCCGAACTCGCCCATGATGATGCGCTCGCGCGCGATGCGATGGGTCTGCGCCCAGTCACTCACCTGCTTGAGGTAGCGGTCGATGAAGCGGCGGTCGGGCTGCGCATCGAAATAGACCTTTAGCACCTTCTCTGTCTCGGCATAGGCGGCCTTCTTGGCTTCGTTGGACCTCTCGGAATCCTGCGCCATCCTTGTCCTGACAGAGGCCAGCGTTCTTTCCAGCGTCCCGGCGGAGGCTGGCCACGGCACATTGTTCAGCGCCCGGTAGACCGGCTCGCGCATCCACGGCGCGCCTTGATGGCTGAACAGGTAGGGCTCGTAGAAGTGGAACGTGAACAGGATCGGCTCGAAGGCCGCCAGCGGTGCCGGATCGAGCGCGGCGAGGCCCCGCACCATCGAGCCGCAGCCGCCGGTGGCGAGCAGCGGCAGCTTGCGCGCCGAGACCCGAGCCGCGCTCAGCAGAGCCGCCTGCACCTTGGGCCACAGCCCGGAGGAGCAGTCCTGCGGCGGCTCGTTGACCGGCTCCAGCGCTATCCTGCCGGGCGCCATGTCTGCCAGCATGCCGGCCACTTCGCCGACAAAGACCTGGTAGCGCGCGAATTCCGGCGCCGCGGTGCTCGAATACATGCGGTCGGGATTCCAGTAATGCGTGGCGCCGTTGGCTTGTATGGCGCCGTTGGCTTGTATATTGACGATGACGCCGAGATCGGCGCTGAGCGCTGCCTCGACCGCCGCGCTCAGCATTGCCATGAGGTCGGCGCGCTGGCCCGCGTCGGCGGCCAGGAACGGCCCCGGATCGACAGGCAGGCGGATGAAGTCGAGCCCGCTGGCGCGCAGGCGGGCAAGGTCGGCCGGCGTCGGCACCGGCCGCTGCGACTGGAAAGGCGGCCAGTCATAGTCGGTGCGGGGTGCAGGAAATTCGCGCGTCAGCGCAAACCAGGGCCAGGTATTGACGCCGCGCCTGAAAGGCCATGCCCCGGCGGCACGCGCTGGAGATGACAGTGGCGGAAGCGCGCTCGCCAGCGGCGCTATTGCCGCGACCAGCGCCGCGCCGAGGAGCCGGCGGCGCGACCAGCCGGTCATGCGTGCTTGGCGCGGTCGGCTTTCGCCGGCGCGGCGGTGGTGACGCCGAGTTGCCGCAGCGCTTCCTTCTCGTAGGCAATGAGCACGTCTTCCCAGCGGAAAGCCTCGCGGGCCCGCGTTCGCGCCGCCTTGCTGCAGCGCGCCACCAGCGCGTCGTCGGCCAGCGCCTCGTCGATCCGCTGGCTCAGGCTGTCGGTATCACTGAAGTAAATCGCCGCCTCGCCGGCGACCCAGCGATTGTAGCGGTTGTCATGCGCGATCACCATGTTGCCGGCGGCAAGCGCCTCGACCAGCGAGGGGTTGGTGCCGCCCACCGTGTGGCCGTGCATATAGGCGCGCGCATGATAGCGCAGCGCCTGCACCGTCGCCTGATCGTAGATCGCGCCCGGCATGATCACCGTGCTGCCTGCCGCCGCGCGCACGGCGCGGTGGTAGGGAATGTCGTCGTTGAGCGTGCCGAGCACCACCAGCTTCATGTCGCCGCGATCGCGGCTGCGGAAGGCTTCGATGATCGGCAGGATGTTGTTGTCGGGTTCGATCCGCGCGATCGAGATCAGGTATTTACCGGGTTCGAGCCCGAGCGCGCGAACGGGTTCTTCCGGCGCTGAGGTCACCGGGTCCGCGCCATAGGCGATCGTGGCGATGGCGCCGCGCGGCCGCCTTGTTGCCAGATGGTCGGCGATCGCCGGGTGGTCGGCGATGAGCCGATGCGAGAGCCAGGCGCCGATCCATTCGTTGAGCCAGAACCAACTGCGCGCCGCCGGCCCCCATTTCGGCCGCCGCCACTCGATGCCGTCCATATTGGTGAAGATCTTGCGCCGCATGAGCCTGAGCCAGGTCAGGAACACCGCGCCATTGTAGCCGAGCACCAGGCACACGCCCGGCCGCCTGGCGGCGTCGAGCACGCATTGCCAATCGAATTCCAGTGTCGCGCGGGGACCCTTGGAGGCGACCTCGATAGTGATGAGCTCGATGCCGCGCCAGGTCTCGCTCGTCACCCTTTGCCCGACGCGCTCGACCTCCTTCTGGCAGTAGACGCCGACCTTCCAGCCGCGTCCGGCCAGGAAAAGCGCCAGGCGCTCAGCGAAAGTCTCGAAGCCGCCGTGAGAAGCCGGAATGCCGCGCGTCCCCAGGATCAGGATCGAAGGCTTTTCGATCAGGGTGGAAGGTCGTTCCGGTTTCAAAATAAAGGAATCCCCAGGGTCCGGTCATAGTTGTTGTTACGGCAATGACACGCCCAGCAACTTCCGTGCCAGGGTACCCCCAGGGCGAATATTCACATGAAGGTGTAAAATTTCTCTTCAAGCTACATGGCTTGCTTCATCATCGGTCAACTTTCGCGACGTATCTGTATCGATATGGGGCACGGCTGGGGTTCGTGGGTCGCGGCCGGACATTCGAGACCCGGCATGATCCTTGCTCCCGGCCTGCAGTGGCCATCGCCGGGTAGAGCGGCGTGCGGATTTGGCATGAAGTTCCTTCCGCGCTTTGAAAGGTCCGGTGCTGAGCGGACTCGGGGTGCAAGGTGGAAAGATAGCAATGCGCATAGCCTGCGTTCATCAGGGCTACGAGCTCTATGGTTCGGACCGCAGCTTCGCGGAGAGCGTGGCTGCGCTGCGCGCCGCGTTTCCGGCCGCCGAGATCGAGGTCGTGCTGCCGCGCGAGGGACCGATTGTCGATATCCTCAAGCCGCATGCCAGCCGCATCGTGTTCGAGCCGCTCTGGGTGCTCAGGCGCCAGGCGATGCTCAAGCTCGCCACCGTCGAGATGGCGCGGTTGCCGACGGCGCTCTGGCGCGCCTGGCGGCGCATGCGGGGCAGCGACCTGACCTACATCAACACCTCGATCATCGCCGACTATGCGCTGGCCGCGCGTCTCCTGCCGCGCAAGGCGCTGCTGCACATCCATGAGATTCCCGAGGGCATCCTGCGCAAGGTGCTTGTCGCGCTGATGCGCTGGAGCAAGGCGGATCTCATCTTCAACTCGCGCGCAACGCGCGCCACCTTCGGCGATCCGCCGGCCCTCGATGCCAAGGGGCGGCGCACGCATGTCGTCTATAACGGCGTTGCCGGTCCCGTCGCGGCACTGCCGATGACTTATGACGGCAACCGGCCGCTCAAGGTCCTGCTGCTTGGCCGCGTCAACCGCATAAAGGGGCAGGAGGTGCTGCTCGAAGCCGTCGCCTCGCTCCCCGCCGAGTTGCGCGACCGTGTCGAGGTCCGCCTCGTCGGTGGCGCCTTCGAAAGCGTCGAGCGCGAGCAGGCGTTGGCCGAGTTGGTTGGGCGCATGGGCCTGACAGGGCATGTCGAGGTGCTGCCTTTCGTCTCCGACCCAACTAACCATTATCGCTGGGCCGACATCGTCGCGGTGCCGTCGCGCCGCCCGGAATCGCTCGGCCGCGTGGCCATCGAGGCGATGGGCTGGGGACGGCCGCCGCTGGTCTCGGCGATCGGCGGACTGGTGGAAGTGGTGGCCGACGGCGAGACCGGCTGGCATGTGCCGCCGGGCGACGCGGCCGCCCTCGCCGGCAAGCTCGGCGAGATCATCCTGCGGCCGGATCTGTGGCGCGGCTTCGCCGCTGCCGGTCGCGCGCGCTACGAGGCGCTCTTCAGCGAGCCGATCGCCGCCGCCGCGATCGTGGCGATCGTGGCCGACAAGCTGAAGGCGACGCCGCCGCGGCAGGGGCGGGCGCGTGTCGCCCGCGAGGCGGAGACAAGCCCGTGAAGTTCACCTTCCCGGCCCATCTGGTGCGGCGCCTCATATTGATGATCGGCGGCGAGGCGATGCAGAGCGGTTTCCATTTCGCCCTGAACATCGCGCTGCTGCATCTTTTGTCGGCCGAAGGTTATGGGCTCTTCGCGCTGGCCATGGTGATGGGCGGCGTCGGCTTGTCCTATATCCGCTCGCTCACCGCCGTTCCCGCCACGGTATGGATGAGCAAAAGCGCCAACAGCGCCGGCGTCGACGCCTACGACGTGACCTTCGGATCGGCGGCGCTTGTGGTGGCGCTGCTGATGGGATTGGGCACCGGGCTGCTGATGCGCCTCCTGGGCGACCCGAGCGGCATCGGCGCCGCCTGCTTCGTCGGGGCCTGGTCGCTGCGCAGCCATATGCGCACCGCCTTCTTCGCGCGCCGCATGCAGCTCGTCGTCTCCATCAGCGACGCGGCGTTCACGATCGCGGGCATTGGGCTCGCAGGAGCGGCGATCTGGTTCTTTGCGGACGCGCTTCAGGTCACCTTCTACGCGCTTGCCGTGGCCAATGTGGTCGGCATCGCCGTGCTGGTGAGACTGGCGCGCCGCAGGCTGCGCATCTCCTTTCGTGCGCCGACCCTGCGGCGCTATGCAAAGCTCTGGCCGCAGCTTCGCTGGTCGGGGTTCAGCGCCACAACCACCAACATCCAGGGGCAATGCCTGGCCCTGCTGGTCGCGGGCATCGCCGGACCCGCGGCCTATGCGCCGCTGGCGGCGGTGCTGGTGCTGTTTGCGCCGCTGCGCATCTCCAGCCTTGCCTTCTCAAACATGACCCAGCCGGAACTCGCAAAGCTGGTGCGCAACAAGGAGTTCGACCGCGTGTGGACGCAGGCCAAGATCTGGGCGCTCGTCATGGGGCTCGGCAGCCTGGCCTATGGTTGCGGCATCCTGTTCATCTTGCCGATGATCAAATCCCAGGCGCTGCAGCATGCCTCGGTCGGGTTGATCGGGCTTTTCGCCATCGCCAACTTCGTGCCGATCATGGCCTATATCATGCCGCGCGTGGTCCTCGAGATCCTTGGCGATTTCCGCATCGTCGCCTTCATCACCATGGCCGGCGCGATTATCGGGCTGGCGACGATTGGGATTCTGTTGGCCGTCGCCCCGTCGACATGGTCGCTGGCCGGAGCCGCGGTCTCCGAGATCTTCGTGCTAGTGGCCTCATGGTATTTCGCTGCTCACCGTATGTGGAATTCCAAGCACCCGAACGAGCAGCGCCCCAGCGTGTTCGGCGCCTGGCGCCGTGCGGCCACGCTGGCAGTCCAGAGACGATAGGAGAATGATGTGGCAAGCCAGGCAATGCCGATGGCCGCGATGACGACCGGCTTGGCCGGCGATGAGGCCGCGGTGCACGCCGCCGGCGGCGCTTATGTGGCGCAGCTGCACACCAGCCTCGAAGCGGTCAAACCGCTCTGGCGGCGTCTCGAGACAGAGGGCGTGTGCACCGGCCACCAGCATTTTGCCTGGGCCGAAGGGATCGTCGAAGGGCTTGTGCCGCCAAAAGCCGATCTCGCCATCGTCGAGGTGAGGGACGCCGCCACGGGCGAGCCGAGGATGCTGGTGCCGTTGATGCGGCGCCGCGCATTCCAGCATTGGGTGATCGAGTGGCTGAGCTGCGGGGTGTGCGATTATTCCGCGCCGTTGCTCGCCGACGCGACGCCCTGGACCAGGCAATCAGCCGAGGCCGCATGGGCGGCGGTGCTTGCCGTGCTGCCGCCGGCCGACCGCATCCACATCGTCGGTATCCCGAAACAGATCGGCGGCATCGCCAATCCCCTGGCGCTGCTTTCTCCGGCGCGCGATTCCATACATTCCCACTACGGCATCGCCATGGATGGCGATGCCGAAACCGTCGTCAAGCGCATCTGTCGCCCGTCCTTCGTCAAGGCGCTCAACAAGGACCTGCGCCGGCTCGATCGCAATGGCGGCCTGGCCCTGGTCGAGGCCGACACGCCAGCCCTGGTGGATTCCACCTTCGACAAGCTGGTCGAGATGCGGCTCAGCCGTTTTCGCGAGCTCGGCCGCTTCGATCTGCTGGCGCAGCCGCCGGTCGTCGATTTCTACCGCAAGGCCGCGCATCGCGGCCTGACCGACGGTTCGGTGCGGATCTTTGGCCTGCGCGCTGGCGACGTGATGGTCGCGGTCCAATATCTGGCGGTCCATCTGGGCACCCTGCACGCGCTGCTGGTCGCGATCGACCAGGGTGCGGTTCCCAATGTCTCGCCGGGACTTTGCATCATGGGCGAGCTGATCAGATGGGGGCGCGGGCAGGGGTTCGACTATTTCGACCTGTCGGTCGGCAACCAGAGCTACAAGGAACATATGGGCGCAGTGAAGTCGGTTCTGTCCGAACTTTGCTACGGCATCACGCCGAAGGGCATGGCGGCGAGCGAGGCCATCAAATACCGTGGCTGGGGCGTGGCTTTCGTGCGCGCCAACCCGCGCCTGTTCAAGGTCGCGCAGGAGGCGATGCAGCGCTGGCGACGGCTGCGTGCGGGGCGGTGAATGGGCCGCCTTCACCCGGCAAATTGACTCACATCCCGCTCTCCGCCATCCTTATGGGCAGCCGCTATCGGAGCGGCAGCGTGCTCGAGTGAGGCCATGGCCAGTCCCGTTGCCAGAGAAAAGTCCCGCCGCGCCGCGGTGAAGACCGCACTTGAGCGCCACAAGATCTATGTGACTGCGCAGCGCTTTTCCGGCGGCTCCTACAGCGCCCGCGTGCTGGTCGACGGCGAGGCCTACTGGGTCGACGAGTTCCGGCTTTCGCAACTGAGGCAAGGGCTGACGCCGGCGGAGCTGGAGCTGACGCCGGCCGCCGACGATTGATCCCGCTCCCTTGCTCCGCATCGATGTAGAAAAATCCGAGATGCTGGCGGGACAGCACCCCCCTCTGTCCTGCCGGACATCTCCCCCTCTAGGGGGGAGATTGGCTGTCACGCCAGCTTTCGCCAATCGCCGACGTTATTGGGGGAGTACCGGCACGCGGTCTGCTAATCTCCCCCCTAGAGGGGGAGATGTCCGGCAGGACAGAGGGCGGCGCGAAGGAACGAGGCGGTTGCCACTGTCCGCTCTGCGTCTCGGCGTCTGACTCATGCCG